>NZ_JBSWYQ010000013.1:0-152691 GCF_056161165.1 Alteromonas sp. ABV2_168
CGAAACCGAATTCAGACATCGCATCACTGATTCGATCGATACCGAGCTTGTAGGCAAGGTCATAGTAGAAAGTATCGCAGGACATCATAATGGCCCGTTCAACATTCACTTTCCCGTGCCCCCATTTTTTCCAGTCACGCCACACATGGCTGACGTTGGGGAGCTTGTAACGTCCGGTGTCATTGATAGTGGTCTTTGGTGTAATGACACCGTCCTCAAGGCCCACCAGACCAAGCAGAGGCTTGATAGTGGAAGCCGGTGGATATTGTCCCTGCGTAGCGCGGTTAATCAGAGGCCGGTCAGGGGAATTCAGTAAGGCACTGTAGTTTTTGCTGCTGATCCCGTGGACAAACAGGTTAGGGTCGTAACTCGGGCTGGAATACATGGCCAGTACACCACCGGTATCAGGCGCCGAAACGACCACCGTACCCCGCTTACCATCCAGCGCTTTTTTTGCAGCCAGTTGCAGGGCAAGATCAATATTCAGCACAATGTCTTTACCTGGCACCGGCGGATCAACACTCAACGTACGGATTATCCGTCCCTGACTGTTAACTTCTACCTGCTGATAACCGACCTGGCCGTGTAATTCTTCTTCATGGTATTTTTCGATACCCAGTTTACCGATGTCGTAGGTAGCTGCGTAGTTATCTTCCTGACCGGCTTCCTGCAATTTCTGTAAATCTTTCTTATTAATTTTTGCTACGTAACCAAGTACGTGAGTAAGCGTTTCACCGTAGGGATAGTAGCGCGAAAGACGGGCTTCCACAGAAACACCCGGAAAACGGTGTTGCTGGGCAGAAAACAATGCCACTTCTTCTTCATTTAGCTGGGTACGCAGAGCAATGGGCTTAAACCGTCGTTGCCCGCGGTATATTTTGAGAAAATTGTCCCTTTCTTCCTGCGTGATCCCCATGAGTGCAGACAGGCTGTCAAGGGTGTCGTCCAGACTGTCGACTTCTTCAGGAATGACTTCCAGGCTGAATACCGGCCGGTTTTCAGCCAGCAAAATACCGTTGCGGTCGTAAATCAATCCCCGGTTGGGCGCAATGGGCAGAACCTTTATGCGGTTACCGTTGGAGCGGGTCTGATAAGCATCGTGCTGTTCCACTTGCAGTACGTAGAGGTTACTCACCACGATACCGAGCATGGCAAACACAATAAGCAGTGAAACAGCGGCGCGGCGGGCAAACAGGTTCGCTTCCGCTGTATGGTCACGAATCGCCTGACGTTTACGGGCCATGACTATTCCCGGTGATACGGATGGTTCTGGGTAACAGACCAGGCGCGATACAAGCTTTCCGCCACAATGATGCGCACCAGAGGGTGGGGTAATGTCAGATTAGAAAGTGACCAGCGTTGTTCCGATGCGGCAATACACTCAGGAGCGAGTCCTTCCGGGCCTCCGATGAGTAAACTTACGTCACGCCCGTCCATCTTCCAGGCATCGAGTTGTCTGGCAAGTTGGGGGGTATCCCATGGCTTACCGGTGACTTCCAGTGTGACGATGCGGTTTCCCTTCGGAATTGCCGCCAGCGTTGCTTCTCCTTCCTTTTGAAGGATGCGCGGGATATCTGCATTTTTACCGCGCTTTCCCGCGGCAATTTCAGTAAAGCTGACAGGCATGTCAGCGGGAAAACGGCGCACAAACTCATCAACACCTCTGGCAACCCAGTCAGGCATTTTAGTTCCTACCGCAACGATTTGAATTTTCACCGTTTTACAACTTCCCGGTTGAGCGATTTGAAGTGATAAGTCTTGCCGGAACGCCGCTGACAGTCAACGCCGTGGCATACTGATGGCTGATGTTCAGCCCCAGAGCTTTTCAAGCTGGTAGAAATCTCTCGCTTCATCCTGCATGACGTGCACGATGATGTCACCGAGATCAACAAGAACCCATTCACCGGTCTCTTTGCCTTCAATGCTCAGAGGCGGATGTCCGGCCTGTTTCATTTCTACATGCAGATTATCCGCGATAGACACCACGTGTCGCTTGGAATTACCCGAGCAGATAATCATCAGGTCAGTAATTGTCGACTTACCTTTTACGTCCAGTTGAATGACATCACGGGCTTTCATGTCGTCGATTTTATCTAACACGAATTGTTTGAACTGGTTACTGTCCAAAAGTTCTCCTCAAATACACAAAAAATTAACGTATAACATTTTAACTATAGCGAATTTTACCGCAATTCCCACACCGGTGTCAGTGCAGGTCCGGCATCAAAGTTAATCCGTTAAGCTCTATGCCCATGAACAACATACAAAGGTGTGCAAGCTTGATATAAGGCCTTTCCACCGTATTTTGTTTAAAAGCAAAGTCGGCCTGTTCCAGCGCCTCTCTGATATGGTCAAGGTGGGCAGCGCTCAGCCGGTTCAGTGCCGACTGATAACAGCCCTGACGATTTTTCCAGATCCCGAACTTCATCCACTGGACAGGTTGTCCGGACGATCTGACTTCGTGTAACTGGCTTAAGGTCTGCCATTCACGAATAAATGCCCAGATCAGGATATTAGGTTCAATGCCCTCACTTTCCAGACGGTACAACATGCGGATACAGCGCTGCCGGTCTCCGTTCAGCATGACATCTACCAGCTGAAATACATTGAATCTGGATTGATCGACAATGGCCGCTTCTACCTGTTCAGGTGTAATGGCCTGTCCGGCATAAACCAGCGATAACTTCTGGATTTCCTGATGAGCGGCCAGCATATTGCCCTCACACATATCTGCAATCATGCGGACACAGGCTGCATCGCCGTTAAGTCCGGCTTTTTGCATAGTCTGCTGGATCCATGTGTGAAGATTATTACCTTCCAGTGCATAGCAAAAGGAATGAATGCCGGTATCGTCAAGAACCTTGAACCATTTGGCTTTTTGTACATCTTTGCCAATACGGGGACCGTGGATCAGTAACAGAATGTCGTTACCCAGATTCGCTGCTACTGATTGTAGGGTCTGACTACCCTCAGTACCGGGTTTTCCGGTAGGTAGTTCCAGTTCAATAATCTGTTGCGAAGCAAATAAGGACAAAGATTGAGTGGCCTCAATTAACTGACTCCAGTTAAAACCACTGTCGGCAACAAATACTGTCCGCTCAGTGAAGCCCTGAGCTCTGGCTTTTTCCCGCACCGCTTCGATCATGGAAAATTTTTGCTGTGGCTCATCACCAAACAGCAAATAACAAGGCTTGAGGCCTTTATCTAGTTCCGCTTCAAAACGGTTTGGATAGATTTGCATGGCAGTTGTTTATTCCGCCACTGCCTGAGAAGACTGGCTGGCTATACGACGGATAATTTTGTCAGCCGCTTCATCCCGCATTTCGTTGAGAACCAGTTCCAGCTCCCGCGATTTTGCCAGCACCTGTTCAGGATCATCCTGGTAATCCCGCAATACTTCAAAATACGCGGGTAGGGGAGCCTTGTCAGGGAAGGTCACTGTATAACGGACACCGTAAATCAGCTCGTATTCAGCTACCTGACCGGTAGAAAACACGGACAATAAACGCCGTTCCAGTTGCTCCGGCTGAATGTTGATCAGAACCGACATGTCCGGAGACGGGCTGTCTGCCAGTGTACCGCCGTGAAGGTCGTACACTGCCAGTTTTTTCTTCAACGCTCTGGCCAGTGGCGCATGGGCCTGCGCAGACGTTACCGCAACGTAATTAACTGATGGCGGCAACGCTTCATTACCGCGCAGATGAAAGCCGCAACCGGTAAGCACCAGTGCGGCTGCGCCTGCTGTTAACAGCCGGAAGAACGTCTTCATCAGTTAGCTACAATGTTAACCAGCTTACCGGGTACTACGATGATTTTGCGCACCGTTTTACCTTCGATAAACTGTTGAACATTGGCCTGGGCAAGGGCATTTGCTTCGACGGCTTCTTTTGCCGCATCTGCTGCCACGGTCATTTTAGCGCGCACTTTACCGTTAACTTGCACTACAATCAGCTTCTCATCTTCTACCAGGGCAGCAGGATCAGCTACCGGCCAGCCGGCATATTCTACAGGTGTATCATGGCCAAGTGCCTGCCACAGGTGATGACAGATATGCGGCGTGATGGGGTTTAGCAAACGCAGCACGCCTTCGACTGCTTCACGCATAATAGCGTGGTCAGTTTCAGACTCCTGAGGTGCCTTTTGCAAATGATTCAATAATTCCATTACCGCAGCTACGGCAGTGTTGAAGGTCTGACGACGACCCAGGTCATCACTGACCTTGGCAATTGTCTTATGCACTTCACGACGTAACGCTTGCTGATCTTTATTCAGTGCTTTTGCATCAACCTTGCCCGGTGTGCCGGAAATTTCAATGTGCTCACTGACCAGTTTCCAGATACGTTTCAGGAAGCGGTTTGCCCCTTCCACGCCGGAATCAACCCATTCAAGGGTTTGCTCAGGTGGCGCGGCGAACATTGTAAACAGGCGTACAGTATCTGCACCGTACTGATCGATAACCGCCTGAGGATCGATACCATTATTTTTCGACTTTGACATTTTAGTCATGCCGCCGTGTTCTACCGGCGTACCGTCGCTGGTCAGCCAGGCTTTCGTGATTCGGCCTTTATCATCTTTCTCGGTGGAAACAGCCAGCGGCGAATACCAGGTTTTCTTACCGTTTTCATCTTCACTGAAATAGGAATCTGCCAGCACCATACCCTGACATAACAGGCGCTTAAACGGCTCATCTGACTCTACCAGACCTTCATCACGCAGCAGTTTGTGGAAGAAGCGGGAGTAGAGCAGGTGAAGAATGGCGTGTTCAATACCGCCGATGTACTGATCTACCGGCAGCCAGTAATTCGCCTGAGTTGGATCAAGCATGGCATCGCCATTTTGTGCGCAGCTGTAACGGGCATAATACCAGGATGATTCCATAAAGGTATCGAAGGTGTCGGTCTCACGCAGGGCCGGTTCACCGTTAAAGGTCGTTTTTGCCCATTCAGGATCAGCTTTGATTGGCGAAGTTACACCATTCATTTCTACGTCTTCCGGTAACACCACCGGTAATTCACTGGCGGGAACCGGCACAGACTCGCCGTTTTCCAGATTCAGCATTGGAATAGGAGCGCCCCAGTAACGCTGACGGCTTACGCCCCAGTCACGAAGACGGTAATTAACTTTCTTAGTACCCACACCTGCGGCAGATAATTTTTCTGCTATTGCATTGAAGGCGGCCTCGAAGGTTAAGCCATCAAACTCACCGGAATTAATTAAGGTGCCTTTTTCAGTGTACGCAGACGCAGTTAAGTCACAGGTTTCACTGTTACCATCTGCAGGTGTAATGACCTGTTTAACCGGCAGATTGTATTTGGTAGCAAATTCCCAGTCACGCTGGTCATGGCCGGGAACGGCCATCACTGCACCGGAGCCATAGCCCATCAATACGAAATTAGCAGCCCAAACCGGTACTTCCTCGCCGGAGAGCGGGTGAATCGCTGTTAATCCGGTATCACACCCTTTCTTTTCCATGGTGGCCAGTTCTGCTTCAGCCACTTTCGTGTTCTTACATTCTTCGATAAAGGTTGCAAGAGCAGGGTTATGTCTGGCAGCAAATTCTGCCACAGGATGCTGGGCAGCAACGCCCAGGTATGTAACACCAAAGAATGTATCAGGGCGTGTGGTGTAAACGGTCAGGGTTTCCACTTCACCGGCAGGTGTTTTCAGTTTAAAGGTAATATCTACACCTTCTGAACGGCCAATCCAGTTTGCCTGCATGGCGCGAACCTGATCAGGCCAGTCTTCCAGCTGATCCAGGTCAGATAATAATTCTTCAGCGTAGTCTGTAATTTTAATAAACCACTGAGGGATTTCTTTTTGTTCTACCAGAGCACCTGAACGCCAGCCACGACCGTCGATAACCTGTTCGTTGGCCAGTACTGTCTGGTCCACCGGATCCCAGTTAACGGTGGCGTTTTTCTTATATACCAGCCCTTTTTCGTACAGGCGGGTGAAAAACCACTGCTCCCAGCGATAATAGTCAGGTTTACAGGTAGCGACTTCGCGATCCCAGTCATAACCGAAACCCAGCGACTTCAACTGGCCTTTCATATATTCAATGTTTGAATAGGTCCAGTTTGCCGGAGCCGTATTGTTATTGATGGCTGCGTTCTCAGCAGGTAACCCGAATGCGTCCCAACCCATTGGCTGCAGAACATTTTTACCCTGCATGCGCTGGAAACGGCTGATTACGTCACCGATGGTGTAGTTACGTACGTGTCCCATATGGAGACGGCCGCTGGGGTAAGGGAACATTGAAAGGCAGTAGAATTTTTCTTTAGACGCGTCTTCTTCTGCTTTGAAAGACTGATTGGATTCCCAGTACTGCTGGACATCCTGCTCGATTTGTTTCGGGTTGTACTGATTTTCGGCCATCGTGAATAAGGCTTCCGCGTTGGTATTAATTACTTCGTGATTAGCCGCATAGAATACCCCGGCGCGCAGTGCACTCACAATAGGCGGGGGCTACTTTTATCCTTATCTGACGGGATTTTAGTCAGTTTTGGCAGTGGTTAAAAAATCTGCCAGCGCTTTAAGTTGTAATCCCTGGACATGGTCGACAACAGGCGCGAGGTCTTTGTATCCGCTTTCGCTGTATCCCTGAACGTGATACCGAAGCGAGATTGTTGTATCTGCGCCGGTTTGTTCCAGTTGCCAGTTCAGAGCGCCGGTCACGCCCATAGCTTGCAACGGCCCCAGTCCGCCGGTCATTACCAGCTGCTTTGCAGGGTCAACAAAACTTATCCGCATGTGTTCAGCACTCCGGTCACCGGCCCGTTCGCAAAAACAACCGCCGGCACGGGCATCAATACTGAAGGTACCCGTCCACCATGAGTGATCTTTTGGCCACCACTGGTCGACGTCGTTTACCAGCGCTTGCCAGACAGTGTCAGCCGCTACGTTCACCGAAACGGTATTAAGAACAATAAAGCCTCCGTTACCACTACTTTCCACTTTAGCGGAGGTGTTAAAGGATAAAATTAAACTCAGGAGGGCGAAAGCAGCAGTGGTTTTAGTCATAGAAGCTTATTATCCTTAAAATTTTGCTGGCAATACGGTTAATAATGCCCATTAAACCGTAATGTGGTGCTTTTTGATACAATTTGTCAAAACAAGTGGAGAAAAATGGCTGATACAGCCTTTTTATGGTTTGACAGTGGGAATTTTTCGCGTTTCACTTGATCTTATCTCCACAAAATCAAACCTGCCGGCTAACGGAGCAGTTTGATGATATAAGGTAAACAGGCAATTATGACCGACCTTTCCGTTCTGCGCGCTAAATATGCTTTATCTCCCGCAGCACTGACACCGTCGCTGAACCGGCGGCAGATAAACCAGGCTTTAAAAGACGAAGAAGCCGTTAATGCAACCTTTATTGGCCAGGAGCGTGCCCGCGAAGCACTGTCATTCGGCCTTGGCGTACGCAACCGCGGATATAACCTCTATGTGATGGGGGAGCCGGCCACCGGACGGTTCTCGCTGGTGAAGGATTACATTGAGCGTCAGGTGGCATCATTGCCTTCACCGGAAGACTGGGTCTATCTGAATAACTTTGATGAAGAACGTGAACCCTTTGTTCTGCGCATGGCGCCGGGTGAAGGCAAAGATCTGGTTAAAGATATAAACGGTCTGATTGATGATTTGCTTGATACATTTCCGGCAGCTTTTGACAACCCGGGTTATCAGCGTCAGAAATCAGCCATTTCCAGAGAATTTGAGCGCCGTTATGATGAAGCCATTGATGCAGTGGAACGCTACGCGCAGGCTCATGATGTAGCCCTTTATGACGAATCTAACGCCATTACCTTCGCCCCGATAGTAAGCGGTAAACCCGTTACCGATGAAGAATTTGCCGTACTCGATGATGACAAGCGTCAGTATTTTTATGACTTGATTGCTGAACTTGAAAACCGTCTCAGTGAAAGTTTACTCGGGTTGCCGGTATGGAAACGTGAAAGTTCTGAGCGTATCAGGCAACTGAATAAGAAAACCGCAGAGCAGGGGATCAGACCCTTACTCAAAGTACTGGAACATAAATATGCCGGCCATCTCGGCGTATTGAAAACGCTGCGGCGCATGCGTTCCCATCTGGTAGACACCATCGTGTCACTGCTGGCAGAGGAGTCAAAAGAGGATAAGCCCGACGAACTCGACAGACGGCTTTATCTGGAAGAACTTTATTTGCCTAATGTGCTGGTGGGTCATCAGTTACAGGACGGCGCGCCGGTGGTGTATGAGCCGAACCCTACCTATCAGAACCTGTTTGGTAAAATTGAGTACACCAACCTGCATGGCAGTGTGTATACCAATTACAGAATGATAAGAGCAGGGGCTTTGCACCGTGCTAACGGTGGCTATCTGTTACTGGATGTTGATCAGGTCATAGAGCAGCCCTTCGTGTGGGATGCACTGAAACTGGCGATAAAATCCGGTTCATTGAAAATGGATCTTCCCCAGCAGGATGTGGGTATGGTGAACGCCATCACATTGAACCCGCAACCGGTAGACCTTGATGTGAAAGTGATACTGCTGGGCTCACGTGATCTCTATTATACCCTGCAGGATTATGATGATGAATTTGACGAACTGTTCAGAGTGCTGGTGGATTTTGATTATGAAATACCGGTAACCCGTCAGTCTACTTTTGATTTTACGGGTAAGGTGCGTCATCACCTCAGTGAATGCGGCCTGAGCGGGATTTCCTCTAAAGCCATGCAGCGGCTGGTGGAATATTCCCTGCGTATGGCAGAACATCAGCAAAAATTCTCAGCCCATTTTGCCGAAGTCATAGAGCTTATCAATGAGGCCCGGTATTTTGCGGCTCAGCAGCAAAGCACGCATCTTGAACTGGAGCACATTGAAATTGCTCTCAGTGCGAAAAAACGCCGCACCGGCCGGGTGAGTCATGCACTGCTAAACGACATTAAAGAAGGTCATGTCCTAATCGCTACCGAAGGTAAGTCAGTAGGTACCGTTAATGGCCTGACCGTACTGGAAGTCGGGGGGACAGCATTCGGTACGCCGGCCCGCATTACCTCTACGGTGTATGCCGGTGCAAACGGCGTGGTGGACATTGAACGGGAAGTTGAGCTGGGGCAACCCATTCACTCTAAAGGGGTTATGCTGTTAACCGGTTATCTTGGAAACAAATATGCCCAGCATTTCCCGTTAACCCTGTCAGCCAATATAGCGCTGGAACAATCCTACGGACACATTGATGGTGACAGTGCTTCGCTGGCAGAACTTATTGCACTGATATCTGCATTGACGGAAATTCCGGCTACTCAGTCTCTGGCGGTAACCGGCTCGATTAACCAGTACGGTGAGGTACAGGCAGTAGGCGGCGTGAACGAAAAAATTGAAGGCTTTTTCGATTTATGTCAGCACCGCGGGCTTACCGGTAGTCAGGGGGTGATTATTCCTAAATCCAATGCCATTAACCTGGTACTGGATAAAGCAGTTATTGATGCAGTAAAAAAAGGGCTTTTCCATATTTACACTGCTGAAACCGTGGATGATGCCATTTCACTGTTGATGGAAAAAGAAGCCGGCAATATGACGTCCCGCGGGCGTTATCCGAAAAATTCGGTGAACTATCATGCCGTGAACCGCCTTTATAACATTGCACTCATTGTTAACGGAGGCGACGATGAATAAACATATAATAAAAAACGTCAGAAGGTGGCAGGAAAGATGAAAAAGTTATCTACGGGGAGTTTATCTAAGGGGAGTTTATTTGCGGGGAGTGTAATTACCGGAATGGTAACGGGTAGAAAACTAACAGCTTTAGTTGCCCTGACGCTCTTCAGCACCGGCGCATTCAGTGCACCTGAAACTCCGGAGTTATCTCTGCAGGAAGCTGAGCGGTTGTCAGAGATGCCGCTGCATTGTGTAACAACAGAGTACCCGAACAAGTTAAATCAAACATTATCCGGTCCACAGGACTTGCAGGGACCGGCTGCACTGCACCCCGCCTTTTACGGGTGTTTTGACTGGCACTCCAGCGTACACGGTCACTGGATGCTGGTAAATCTGCTCCGCCATTTTCCTGATCTTGCCAAAGCGACAGAAATTAAAGCAAAGCTTAAGGAAAACCTGACCGCAGATAAAATTCTTCAGGAAGTGGCATATTTTGAAAAACCACAAAATGCCAGTTTTGAGCGCACTTATGGCTGGGCCTGGTTACTGGCTCTGGCCGCAGAACTGAAGCTGTGGGATGACCCCCTGGCTGCTGAATTGAGTCAGAACCTGTCTCCCCTGACGGAACTGATTGTTGGCAAATATCATCAGTTCTTACCAAAACTGGTGTATCCGGTCCGCACCGGCGAGCATCCGAATACGGCTTTCGGAATGTCGATGGCACTGGATTATGCACGGATTGCTGATGACAAAGCATTACAGACGCTTATTACAGAGCGGGCTGTGCACTGGTTTGGCGGCGATAAACAGTGTCCGCTCTCATGGGAGCCAAACGGCTTCGATTTTCTTTCCCCTTGTTTTGAAGAACTGGATCTGATGCGAAAAGTGATGGATAAAAAGTCCTTTATGCACTGGGCGAAAGGTTTTCTGCCGGCGTTAGACAATGCTGACTTTCACATTGAAGTGGCACGGGTAAGTGACCGCACTGACGGTAAACTGGTGCATCTGGACGGGCTTAATTTCAGCCGTGCCTGGGTGATGTATGGCCTTGCAGCAGAATATCCCGATGAATTTGGTCATCTGCGGGCGCTGGCAGACACGCACGTGGCCCATTCATTGCCCGCCATCGTTGATGAAAATTATGAAGGTACACACTGGCTGGGCAGCTTTGCTGTTTATGCGTTACAACAACGTGCCCGCGCCACAGAGTAAATCATTTATTTAGGCGGCATACGGAGTGCGCCATCAAGACGGATGGTCTCACCGTTTATATAGGTGTTAAGTGCAATATGCGCCACCAGTGCTGCAAATTCCTCTGGCAGACCAAGCCGTTTAGGGAAGGGCACATTGGCGCTCAATGCTGCCTGAACGTGCTCCGGCATGGCCAGTAACATGGGAGTGCCCATTACGCCGGGCGCAATTGCATTAACACGGATCCCCACAGCGGCCAGGTCCCTGGCCATGGGCAGTGTCATACCGATAATGCCCGCCTTACTGGCCGCGTAGGCGGTCTGTCCGGTCTGCCCCTCGTAGCCGGCAATGGATGCAGTATTAATGATGACACCCCGTTCACCGTTTTCATCTGCTTGCTGTGCGGCCATGGTCTGAGCAGCAAGCCGGCTCACGTTGAAGGTACCGTTAAGATTGATATCGGTTACTTTACGGAACTGATCAAAAGAGGCAGCATTGCCTGTTTTATCAAGCGTTCTTGCAGCCGGTGCGATTCCAGCGCAGGAAACACAAAGGTTAATACGTCCGGCTTTCTCCCGGAAAGCTTGCAATGCGTCAGAAACCTCGTCTTCACTGCAAACATCGACGGGGTAGAAATGTGCATTTCCACCTGCCTCACGGACAGCCTTTTCCCCTTTTTCACGGTCTATATCAAAAAGAGCAACGGTCGCGCCACGCTGCAACAGATGCTGCGCGGTAGCAAAACCCAGTCCTGAACTGCCACCGGTAATGACGGCTGTGATGGAGGAAAGCGGAAGTGTGGTTTGTTCTGACATCATTCTCTGCCCGTTATCAGGTTTACGTTAACGTAAGTGTAACGTGGCAGAGTTTGTTAACAAAGTGATTACATAAAAGAAGATGTAAAAAGACTTTATTGTTTTGGCAACTGAATTTTACGCTCTTCGGAAGGGCGGAAGATAATCAGTGTGTGTCCGATGGACTGTACTTTTACAGATTCGGTTTCCCGCACAATAGCATCCATGATCAGTGTTTTTTCTTCACGATCATCGGTAGGCACCTTCACTTTAATCAGTTCGTGGTGTGCCAGTGCGCTGTCAATTTCAGATACAACACCCTCTGTGAGGCCGTTAGCACCTAATTGCACAACGGGTTTCAAAGAGTGGGCCAGGCCCTTAAGGAATTGTTTCTGTTTATTGGAAAGTTTCATTTCGTCGTTTTTCTTTACTATTGATAAATTTGTTTAACCTAAACGCCGGGCCAACGTTGTCACTGACTGAACGTAAAACCATTTATTTTAAGTTAATGCCTTGAAATGCCATATTCTAACGCCATCTTCGTTACAATCCTAACGACATTACGTGTGAATGACAAAAAAGTCGCATAATGCCACCAATTATATAAGCAATACTGAACAGAACTGCACACTTACACGTAAAACGTTACAAGGCGTTAATTTACGTGGTAACGGGAACGTGTATTGGTGGCTACGGTCTATAATTTGTAGTAGGCTGTAATTTGACGAAGTAAGGATCGCATTTCGTACGGAAACAATGGGAGCGGAGCATGTTCCGGACGCCGGTTTCACCATAGTGAGCGGTAAATGAACATGTTGGCAGTAAATTGTCATCAATCCCGGATGTTCCGGTATTTTTAGAGGTTAGTAGCTTGAGCGATATGGCAAAAAATTTAATCTTATGGTTGGTTATCGCCGTTGTGTTGATGTCGGTGTTCCAGAGCTTTTCACCTGGTGAATCGACACGTGCACAAACGGATTACACAACATTCCTGAAAGAAGCGAATCAGGGCAATGTCCGCGAAGTTCGCATTGACAGTGAGTCCCGCGAAATCCGCGGCACGAAACGTAACGGCGAAACATTCGTTACCTATATTCCCTATTTTGATGATCAGCTCATTTCAGATTTGGTGAAGAAGGATGTACGTGTATTAGGTGAGCCGCCTGAGAAGCCGTCTATCCTGACGTCTATCTTCATTTCATGGTTCCCCATGCTGCTGTTAATTGCAGTCTGGATTTTCTTCATGCGTCAAATGCAGGGTGGCGGTGGCCGCGGAGCCATGTCTTTCGGCAAAAGCAAAGCCCGTTTGCTGGGTGAAGATCAAATTAAAACCACTTTCTCCGACGTTGCCGGTTGTGACGAAGCGAAAGAGGACGTAGTAGAACTGGTAGACTTCCTGCGCGATCCTTCAAAATTCCAGAAGCTTGGCGGTAAGATTCCTAAAGGCGTTCTGATGGTGGGTCCGCCGGGTACAGGTAAAACATTGCTGGCTAAAGCCATTGCCGGTGAAGCAAAAGTACCGTTCTTTACTATTTCAGGTTCCGATTTTGTTGAAATGTTTGTGGGTGTGGGTGCATCCCGTGTCCGTGACATGTTCGAGCAAGCCAAAAAGGCTGCGCCTTGCATTATCTTTATCGATGAGATCGATGCAGTAGGTCGTCAGCGTGGTGCTGGTCTTGGCGGTGGTCACGATGAACGTGAACAGACACTTAACCAGATGCTGGTAGAAATGGATGGTTTTGAAGGTCACGAAGGTATTATCGTTATCGCAGCGACTAACCGTCCAGATGTCCTTGACCCGGCACTGTTACGTCCCGGCCGTTTCGACCGTCAGGTTATTGTAGGTCTGCCTGATATCCGTGGCCGTGAGCAAATCCTGAAAGTCCACATGCGCAAAGTACCGGTTGGTGACAACGTGGAAGCCTCTGTAATTGCCCGTGGTACGCCCGGCTTCTCCGGTGCTGACCTTGCGAACCTGGTTAACGAAGCTGCTCTGTTCGCCGCCCGAGCCAACAAGCGCCTTGTGTCGATGGAAGAGTTCGATAAAGCCAAAGACAAGATCATGATGGGTGCTGAGCGTAAGTCTATGGTGATGTCGGAAAACGAGAAAGCCATGACAGCTTACCACGAGGCCGGTCACGCAATCGTTGGCCGTCTTGTTCCTGAACATGATCCGGTTTACAAGGTGTCGATCATTCCCCGTGGCCGTGCACTGGGTGTTACCATGTATCTGCCGGAACAGGATCGTGTGAGCCATTCCAAGCAACATCTTGAAAGTATGATTTCAAGTCTGTTTGGTGGCCGTATTGCTGAACAAATCATTTACGGCGACGATATGGTGACCACCGGCGCGTCTAATGACATTGAACGTGCTACTGAGATTGCCCGTAAGATGGTCACGCAATGGGGCTTGTCCAGTAAAATGGGTCCGATGTTGTACGCAGAAGACGAAGGCGAAGTGTTCCTGGGCAAATCCATGTCTAAAGCCTCGCACATGTCTGACGACACTGCCCGCGCCATCGATGCAGAGATCAAATCGTTTATCGATGCGAACTATGACCGTGCTTATAAAATTCTTGAAGAGAATATTGATATTCTGCATTCGATGAAAGATGCTCTGATGAAGTACGAGACCATTGATGCGAAGCAAATTGATGATCTGATGGCACGCCGTGATGTGCGTCCGCCTGCGGACTGGGACGATCGTGCGCCGAAAGGTGGAGACAATCCTCCCGGCGGCAAGCCGGCCCGTGAGGGCGAAATTACCGACGATGGCTTGGATAAGCCACCGGTAGGTAAACCCGGCGACCTTCCGGGCTAAAATCTCCAGGCGCCAGTTTCAACTGGCGCTTTTTGTTTGTGCTTAATAAAGCCAGCTTTCCTCTTCATATTCATAAAGACAGATATACGTTATGCATTTCAAACATACCGAAATCGACCTCAATCAGGCCCGCGTTATGGGTATACTCAATGTCACACCGGATTCCTTCTCAGACGGCGGAGCCCACAATACGGTAGTTAAAGCCGTTGACCATGCCATGCGGATGGTAGAGGCCGGCGCGACATTTATCGACATAGGCGGTGAATCGACACGTCCGGGGGCGCCGGACGTGTCTGAACAGGAAGAGTTAGACCGCGTGGTGCCGGTGGTAGAGAAACTGGCCGGTCTGGAAGGCGTAGTACTCTCTGTGGACACCAGTAAGGCCGCTGTAATGCGGGAAAGCGTGAAGGCCGGAGCGGGTTTAATCAATGATGTCCGCGCCTTGCGGGAACCTGGGGCACTGGAGGCCGCAGCAGAAGCAAAGGTACCTGTGTGTCTGATGCATATGAAAGGTCAGCCGCGAACCATGCAGGCCAGCCCTGAGTATGATGATGTGGCAGACGAAGTGATAAATTTTTTATTGTCACGTATAGATGCCTGTAAGCATGCCGGCATTGATGACAGCAGCATTCTTCTGGACCCGGGCTTTGGTTTTGGTAAGAGCCTTGACCACAATTATCAACTGCTGGTTGAAATGGGAAGGGTGCAACATCTCGGTTATCCGCTACTGGTTGGTATGTCGAGAAAATCTATGATTGGCCAGCTGCTGGATAAACCTGTATCAGAGCGGCTGGCGGGCAGCATTGCCCTTGCCACTATTGCGGCGCAAATGGGCGCAAAAGTGATCCGTGTTCACGATGTGGCAGAAACAATGGATGCGATGAAAATCGTGAATAAGATTCAACAAATAAAAGACAATATTCAAGGAGCCTGAAATGGGTCAGCGCAAGTATTTTGGTACAGACGGCATCAGAGGGAAAGTAGGTGAAAGCGCTATTAATCCCGAGTTTGTCACCAAGTTGGGCTGGGCAGCCGGTAAAGTGCTGGCAGGCCATGGTACAAATAAAGTACTGATAGGAAAAGATACGCGGATTTCAGGTTATATGCTTGAGTCTGCGCTGGAAGCAGGGTTATCTGCAGCCGGTATTAATATCGGTTTGTTAGGGCCGATGCCCACACCGGCGATTGCTTATCTCACGAAAACATTCCGTTCAGAAGCAGGTATTGTGATTTCTGCGTCTCATAATCCTTATTATGATAATGGCATTAAGTTCTTCTCATCCGATGGTTTCAAACTGGATGACGATATCGAAATTGCCATTGAGTCCATGCTTGATAAGCCAATGACATGCGTTGCTTCTAATAAGTTAGGTAAGGCTACCCGTATCAATGATGCCGCCGGACGTTACATTGAGTTCTGTAAAGGCACGTTCCCGTCAGATCTGTCGTTAAAAGGCATGAAGATTGTTGTCGACTGTGCCCACGGGGCGACGTATCACATAGCACCGAATGTGTTGTCAGAACTTGGCGCAGAAGTTATCGAAATCGGTACTAAGCCGGATGGCCTGAACATTAACGACAAAGTCGGTGCCACTTCAATGAACGCCATCGTGGAAAAAGTACTTGAGACAGGCGCTGACATGGGGTTTGCTCTGGACGGTGACGGCGACCGTATTATGCTGGTTGATCACTTGGGTAACGTGCTGGATGGTGATCAGATTTTATATATTATCGCCCGCGATGCGCTTAAATCCGGTCGTTTATCCGGTGGTGTAGTGGGTACACTCATGAGTAATCTGGGTCTGGAAGTGGCTTTGGGCAAATTATCCATTCCGTTCGCCCGCAGTGCTGTAGGTGACCGTTACGTAATGGAGTTACTGCAGCAGAAAGGCTGGGCTATCGGTGGTGAAAATAGTGGTCACGTGCTGAACTTAAATGTGGCATCTACCGGAGACGGTATTGTCGCCGGTCTTCAGGTCATCACTGCCATGTTACGTTCGGGCATGGATTTGCACGATTTAAGCGGCGGGTTTGATAAATTTCCGCAAAAACTGATTAATGTCCGTTATGATGAGTCCTCTGATAATCCGTTGGCCATGTCTGCTGTTACAGATGCAGTGAAAGAAGCTGAAAGTTCACTGGGTAAAACAGGGCGGGTATTGCTACGTAAAAGCGGTACAGAACCGTTGATCCGGGTGATGGTAGAATCCGACGATGAAATGCAGTCTCTGAAATGGGCTGAGTTTATCGCCGATGCTGTACGCAAAGTGGCCAATTGATTGATTCGTCATAAATATTATCATTTTTAGGCTTGTATAATAGGGCGGATATCGTTAATATCACGCCCGCTTCAGGTCAGGGCAGGGATAAATTGTGGATACAGTGAGTCGTAAGCTTCTGGTTGCCGGAAACTGGAAGATGAACGGAAGTCGTTCATTGGTAGAAGAATTTGCAGCGTCCTTTGACAGGACTGCAGCAGAAAATATTGATGTTGTGATTTGTCCGCCATCAATTCTTATTCCAGCTTTCTCAGGTAAAGGTATCGCCACCGGTGCTCAGGATGTGAGTGCATGTGATAATGGTGCACATACCGGCGATTTATCCGTCACAATGCTGAAAGAGTTTGACTGCAAATATTGTATTGTCGGGCATTCAGAGCGTCGTGATGACCATGGTGAATCCAGTCAACTGGTTGCTGAAAAAGCCCTGAAGCTGATTGAAGCAGGAATTACACCGGTAGTTTGTTGTGGCGAACCTCTTTCAGTAAGAGAAGCCGGACAAGTTAACGAGTTTGTTGAAGCACAGTTGAAAGCCGTATTCGATTTGATTCCGGTCTCTTCACTGAAAAATGCCGTTATAGCTTATGAGCCAATCTGGGCAATCGGTACGGGTGTTACAGCGTCGCCGCAGGAAGCTCAGGATGTTCATAAATTCATTCGTGAGTTCATTGCTTCATATGACGGTTCACTTGCTGCTTCAATGCAGATATTATACGGCGGCAGTGTGAAGCCGGATAACGCAAAAGAATTGTTCGGCCAGCCTGATATTGATGGCGGCTTAATTGGCGGAGCAAGTCTTAAAGCGTCAGATTTTAACGCAATCTGCCAGGCGGCAAATTGACGAGGTAATTATGTTATACGAAGTGCTTTTAGTCGCTTATTTGATTGTAGCGTTGATGCTTATTGGTTTTGTACTTATCCAGCAGGGTAAAGGTGCAAACATGGGCGCTTCGTTTGGTAGCGGTGGTTCTAATACCGTATTCGGTTCTTCGGGTTCTGGTAATTTTATGACCAAAACCACGTCTGTACTGGCTACCTTATTTTTTGTATTGAGTTTATTCTTAGGTAACATCACAGCGAACACAGAAAAAGCCGAAGACGGCTGGCAGGATCTTGAAGTTCCTGTAGAGCAACAGGAATTACCTGCTGCTGATGATGTTCCTGCTGCAGATGCATCTGATGTTCCGGTTTCTGACGTACCGGCAACAGATTCAGCAGAAGGTGATATTCCTAACTAAAAGTTTTGCGGAAGTGGTGGAATTGGTAGACACGCCATCTTGAGGGGGTGGTGACTTCGGTCGTGCGGGTTCAAGTCCCGCTTTCCGCACCAAACTGAAAGCCCCGGCTTAAACGCCGGGGCTTTTTTTATGTCTGTAATATTTGTCCTTCTTTGCGGTTAGCCGGAGGTAACACTCAGCGGACAGTGCGGCTTTTCATATTTGCCCTTAACATTCTGGCATCATTCTGGCTTCATCCCTTGTAACTGTATTTATTAGTCAACAGAAAGGGAAAACTATGGATATTCTTCGCATATTACTGTCAATTTTACTGCCTCCGCTGGGTGTATTTTTACAGGTTGGCATCGGGGTGCAGTTCTGGATTAATATTCTGCTGACGTTACTGGGTTACATCCCTGGAATCGTTCACGCAGTGTATATCATCGCAACCCGTTAAGTTCAGACTGTTGCGGCTGCATTCACGGCAGCCGCAACATCTTTCCTGTCTTTTTCGCAATGCAGATGTGGGGCTGTAAGGTCATTGACAGCCTCAACCTGCTTTTGAATTGTCCCTTTGTATTCTTCCGGCAACTTTTCTTTCAATGTTTTGAGACAGCCAAGGAGATGCAACATTACATCCACGTGAGATGAGCCCGCCTGCCTTATCTGGTCAAATGCAGTGTTAAGAACAGACTCAAAGGTGTAAGTCCTTCGTTGCATCCACACGTCGACATGACTGTTCATCACCGTGTCACAGGGAAATTCACATTCGGACATCAGTAAGCAAACGGCTGTGAGACGGTCTGCACAGGTCATTGCTGTTATCGGATCATTGATGCCGGGTGACAGAGCTCTGAGTGCCACTTCCACGAGTTGCGTTAATGAAAATTCCGGGTCCTGCAATGATGTTCTGCGCTTACCCGGCACAAAACACGAAAGATAAAAATCTAGGCTGTCGTTGCTAAGCTTTTCACTGCTGTGCACAGTGATAATTGTTTCTCCGGGTACCACATAATCACCGGCACGAACATACACTTTCACGCCGTCAATACCGTCACCGGACAACAAGCTGAGATAGTCTATGGTTTGGATATACCCGGCTTTGTCCAGCGAGAGATGCGTAGTGACAGGACTATCGTTGATCAGGGCCGGTGCAAGGCGATGGTGGCCCTTCTCCTCGTCGGTCAGTGCAAATAAATTTTTCAGATTGTCAGTGCACTCGCGGTAACAGCGGTTAATGATTTCATCCACCTGAATAAATCTGGCGATATGGTGAATGTAATAAATTAATACCAGAGTGTCAGCAATACCGATGGCAAGGACAATCAGCGAGAGTACTGAAGATATAACCAAATCGGTGTCACTGACACTGATGCGGTGGAGTGCGCTTAAGCAAAAGATAAAGGTGGAGGTGAGGATCCCCAGTACGCACTGGGTACCGCGGTCGTCCATAAATGTCTGCAGCAGTCTGGGCCCGAACTGAGAAGATGCCATGGTCAGAGCGACCAGTGTCATTGAGAACGCTATGCTCGTGGCAGTAATGATAGACGTTGCAATTGCAGAGATAAGATCACTGGCTTCTTCGGCAGGTACCGGAGGGATAAGGTTTTTGAATACCGCTTCAGACACTACCTCCGGCGTATAGTAAATCAGAGTGTAACCCAGCAAAAATGCAGTAAACATCATGCATACTGGTATAAACCAGTAACTGGCACGTATTCCTTCCCATCTTGCTCTGGCAAAGCTGGTGACAGGTTTTATCATAGTCAGGCGTTCCCTTTTCCTGTTTGAACTAATCGCGGGCAGTCAGTACGGTGAGGTTGCCGGGTATCGCTTGTACTTCCAGCTTATCTGCTTCACGTATTTCTCCGTCGATGGCATAACTTGCCTGCTCAGGAAGGGTTACGGTGATACTTTTTACCTGTCTGTGTTTTATTCGCCCTGAATTTTGCTTACTGGTTTTAGTCGTGAAGATAAGTTCGGCCAGCGATAGAAACTGTGTTTCACTGTCCTCCTGTGAGGTCAGCCAGGTAATGTCCAGTTTTCCGTCGGTTACGTCCGGTTCGTCGCCGCCCTGAGCCAGTGCTGTGGTCACCGGTGCAGCATTCGCTATAACGAAGCTCGGAGTAGTAATGGTCTCAGTTTCATTATTGTCAAAACTGACCTCCAGTTTCATGTCGGTGTTTGCAGATATTGCCTGCCATAAACCGCGCAAGTAAGCCATCTGTCCGCCTTCGTTCTTCTCTTCACGGTCAGCAGACGCAATCATTTCCTGTTCAAAGCCTACGGCTGCAACCAGTAACATCAGTTCTCCGTTGCACATTGCAGTATCAACGGCCCGTGTGTGTCCGTCGATAATGACATCACAGGCCGTCTGAATGGGCATGAGTTTGCTGATGTAACCATGGAATACCTGACTGAGGGCATTTGCCGTGCCAAGAGGAATAACACCCAGCACCGCACGGTTGTCTATGCATACACTGGCAACTTCTGTGACTGTTCCGTCACCGCCACAGGCGACAATGATATCCGTACCCTGATTGAGCGCCTTCTCAGCAAGCTCCGTTGCTGAGCATTCCGGGGTGGTTTCACTTACCGTTACCCTGAAATGAGGGTTTAGTTCTGAAAGAATATGTTCTTTTTCCTGCTCCCATTTACCGCCACCGGCGACCGGATTGGCAATGAGGCACAATGTACGTGTCAATTTGAGGCGGCCACCGGATTTAACACTCTTAAGTGCCGCCAGTTGCTTTTTGTTTAACCTGGCCGTTTGTCTGACAGACTGGATTTGATTCATGGCATCCATCACTGAGAGCGTCTGATCTTTTGCCAGTAACCAGGCTGCAACTGTCAGTACTGAACGTCCCCGTCCCAGTGCACAATGTACAACGACTTTTTTTCCTGCTGACGTTTGCTGCTGGATCCAGTTTATGGCAGTGGTAAGTTGTTCCGGTGTCGGACTGGTATGATCAAGAACAGGGATATTCAGATAAGCACAGTCATACTGGTACGCAGACCAGTCAAGGCCATCAAATTCAGCCGTGACATCAAGAATGGCATCCACGCCTTCTTCTTTCAGCGCCGCGACATCACTACCTGACAATCTGCAGGCAAGATACAACTGAGGCTCAATTCTTTGGATAGGAGGTACTTTGTCGTATTTTCTAGCCCATGCATTATAGGCTCCCGTACCGAGCAAAAAAGGGATGAATATCCACCTGATGTAGAAGGGGATAGAGCCGTCTTCACGTTTACGAAAAAGAGCAGGGTAGTTTACGATGTACGCCAGTGAAACGGCTGCCAGTGAAAATCCGCTCCACCAAAAAACAACAACTGCAGGCCACCAGGGAATAAGAAAACCCAGTGCAAATGCTAATATCGCGCCGGCCAGATAATACTTCACCATTTTCACAAAGTGTCTCCTTTCCTGTATTGAACTATGCTGCTGTCATTACGTAATGAAATACTAAAACGGTTAAAAATCCTGTTAGCAACAGGAGAAATATATTCGCTGTTGTCACTTTCATTTTATCTTTAACCTGATTACCTGAAGGAAACCTATGCCGGCCTCTGCGATAAGAAAAGTGTTGTACTTTGTCTGGTTTCAGACTATCTGGTTTCTGGCTATTCTTTACACCTCGGAGCATGTCGCCATTATCGGGCTACTTATTGCCGCGTTTTTCATCCTGTCTCCCCGTAAAAAAACGGACCTGATAATGGCTGCAGGGATTGCCATTTATGGCTGTGTCATTGATGGCGCGTTGCTCTGGTCAGGATTTTTTGCATTCAGTGACTATGAAGGTTGGCTGATACCTATATGGCTTATTTCGTTGTGGATTGCCTTTGGTTTAATGTTGCGTGTCAGCCTCGATTACTTACAGGGCAGATATGCTCTTGCTGCAGTGTTGGGCGCCGTGTCAGGTCCGCTGAGCTATTACGCCGGTGCACAGGCAGGTGCCGTTGTATTTCCGGCTGATACGGTATTAACCCTCGGCATACTCAGTGCACTATGGGCCGTTACGGTTCCGCTTTGTCTCTACGCAGATGCCTTTCTCAACGGCCGGGAAGGCAAAACCGCTGCTGGGAGCTGATTGCAGCCGGGACGACAGGGTAATCAGACCAGACATTCGTCAGTCCAGTCATCCGTACTACTGAATTGCTTCAGTGACCTTGTGTCCCCGCGAACCCAGCAACGTTTTTATGTTGTTAACTTGTTGACCCTTTTTCAGGTTCACAACAAGTGCGTACTTCTTGCGCTTTATGGCCGATCTGACAGTTTCTATAATTTCGTGCCGGTCAGGACGTAATCCTGTCAGTCCTGCGATGAACAGCCCGATAAACAGTCCCGGACTGATTAGCGCGATGTACGTGAATAAGGGATTGTTTTTAGTGAGTGCCGGTCCGAACTGGACGAGCAGAGCCGCGACGATTAAGCCGGCAACAAGCCCGGCAAAGCCCAGCTTCAGGTGAGACGACCATAATGTTTTGCCTATTTTACTACTGGCTCTTTCCAGTTTCTCACTGAAATGAGGGTCCATAGGGTTTATCAAAGTAATCTGATCTTTTTCAACTGCGGTTTCAGCGATAACAGACTCTATCGAATTAAGCGCATCCTGCTGTGAATCATAGACAGCAGCTACCTGAATGTGTTCAGCATGTACAATCGCATGAATGTCAGTCAATGTAGCTTTGTTACTCATATTTCTTACCTTTACGTTCCTTTCAGAGCGGGATTAAGACAACACGTGTCACGCTTAAACTATTTCTTAACACCGGACCTGATTAATATATTCAAATACTCATGGTCATACAGATATATTCAAACTTTATTCCTTTTTGCAGGTTCTTGTTTTTATTGTAGTTACTTAAGTGCTAGAGAGGTGAATATAAGATTTTCATGGTTTCGTCTGAATAATTTTCGTAACTACTGAAAATTATTCAGACTCATCAACCAGTGATTCCGGCGACAAAAAAACGTACGCCAGCGACATGAGTTGCCTGCAAGCATCACGAAGGGGTCTGGCTTTTTATTTGCTTAGGGTTGTTAAAGGGCGCAGCAGAGCATCCATCTTTAATTAGACCGGACTGTAACATGGAAAAAAGTGAATTAAATATTGTGCGTCAGCGCAGAGGTAAGGGCTTCAGTTATTGCTACGAGAGTGGCAGGCAACTGCAGGATAAGCGCAAGCTTAATCGCATCCGTAAAATGGTGATTCCTCCCAACTGGCGTGATGTACACATTGCGGGTGACGCTTCCGCATCTCTGCAGGCAACCGGTATCGATGCAAAGGGTCGCAAACAATATATTTATCACGACAACTGGCATAAACAACGTCAGCAGGAAAAATTTTCGAAACTCAGCGACTTTGCAGACGCTTTACCGGAATTCCGGCAATTCTGCTGGCGTGCTGTAGACACTAAAGGATGGTCCCGCGAAAAGTGTCTGGCCCTTGTTTGCCTGATGTTAGACCACACGGGTTTGAGGGCAGGTAATAAGGTCTATTCTGAGCAAAACAGTACCTTCGGATTAACCACATTACGCAGGCAGCATCTTGAGAAAGAGGGTAAAGCGGTGTCGCTGAGTTTTACCGGAAAGCACGGAAAGGAGCGTCATGTAGATATCTCAGATCCGAAATTAGCCAGCCTGGTGTGTGACAGTGCGCAGGCGCAGGGTTACGCAATTTTTCGTTACACCGGTGATGATGGCCGCTGGCAGGACGTTGACAGTGGTGACGTGAATGCCTTTATTCACTCCCGTCTTGGCGATGATTTTTCCTGCAAAGATTTCAGAACCTGGGGGGCATCCCGTTTCGGTCTTTTGTCACTGCCGGATGTGGAGAATTTGTATCTGCAAAACCAGCGCCGGCGCTGGGATACGACTTTTGTTAAGCACATTGCTTCCATGCTCGGCAATACGCCCTCAGTGTGCCGGCAATATTACATTCACCCGAAACTAATTTCTCTGTGTGAAGAGGAAGAAAATCGTCAGCAGACTCTGATGGAGATCGAAGGGATATTGGAAAAGAATAAACCAGGCAACAAGCTCACTTCGGCGATTGAACAGCGTCTTGCTCAAATTATTGTGTCATAAAACTGTCAACTTGCTGAACAGGGTAGTTTTAATCTGAAAAACAATTTTTAGCGTATAACTGGCATGAATTGCTGTGTCTGATAGCTAAGCTAATTTATTTTTCTGTTGCTTATATGTTCTAAAACAATGATTTGCATTTTCTTTTATTGTTGGAGTGTTGCTGAATCCGGTAATGAAGAAATTGGCAGCAAGAAGCCGTAAAGTCAGTGTTTCAAATAATTAGACTTGAAGGTAATTGCGTTTTTTTGCTATAGTTAGAACTCAAATTAATTGGTCAGGTAAACAAAACGGCGCATGCGGCGCCTTTTTCTTTATCTGTTTAAAGTAAGGAGCTGAATACCGGTTATGCAATTTGAAGGCTACATCTCTTTAGCCCTGTATTTTCTGGCAATGCTGGGAATTGGTTTATTTGCGTACAGGCAATCTACCAGCGATATCTCAGGATATATTCTCGGCGGCCGGCAGGTCAGCCCTCAGGTTACAGCGTTATCAGCAGGCGCCTCAGACATGAGCGGCTGGATGTTAATGGGATTACCGGGAGCGATGTATTTATCGGGATTTGATGCGCTTTACATTGCTATCGGTCTGGTTGCCGGTGCACTGGCTAATTACCTGTTGGTGGCACCCAAACTGAGGGTTTACACAGAAGTAGCAGATGACTCACTGACTGTGCCCGAATTTTTCGCGAAACGGTTCGGTAAATCCGACGCAAGAGTACGAATTGTTTCTGCTGCCATCATCGTGATGTTTTTCACGCTTTATACGTCTGCTGGTCTGGTGGCCGGGGGCAAGCTGTTTGAGAGTGCTTTCGACGTACAGTACCAGTGGGGATTATTAATCACGCTGGGCGTGGTTGTATCCTATACTCTACTTGGTGGTTTTTTAGCCGTCAGCATGACCGATTTCGTTCAGGGATGCATTATGTTTGTCGCTCTGGTACTCGTACCGGTTGTTGCATTCACAGAGTTTGACAGTATTGCACAAATGAATAATGCAGCTCATGAGTCGATACCTGGCCTGGTCGCATCCTGGGAAGGCGTCACTTTGATTGGACTGGTGTCCAGTCTGGCGTGGGGGCTGGGATATTTTGGCCAGCCGCACATTATTGTACGGTTCATGGCAATCCGGTCAGTAAAGGCAATTTCTACTGCCCGGAATATTGGTATGTCGTGGATGCTGGTAACAATCACAGGTGCACTGGGAACGGGGTTTGTCGGTATTGCTTATGCTAATCAGTTTGGCCTTGCGATTGACGATCCGGAAACAATATTTATTGTGTTTTCTCAATTATTGTTCCATCCGTTAATCAGCGGTTTTTTGATGGCAGCAATTCTCGCTGCGATCATGAGTACGATTTCATCGCAGTTGCTGGTATCGGCGAGTTCACTGACTGAAGACATTTATCGTGTGGTCAGTAAGAAACAGGTGAGTGAATCAGACACCGTGAAAATTGGACGTTTTGGTGTAGCAGGGGTTGCGATAGCAGCGTTGCTACTGGCACTGGACTCGTCGAATACAATTTTGTCTCTGGTGAGCAATGCGTGGGCAGGCTTTGGTGCAGCCTTCGGACCATTGGTATTGTTTTGTTTGTATAAACGCGACCTGACACATAACGCAGCGCTGGCTGGTATTATCAGTGGTGCGGCAACGGTATTGTTCTGGATTTATGTTCCTGTCCTGGAAGACGGGAAAACACTGAGTAGTGTTATTTACGAAATTATCCCCGGGTTTGCTGTAAGCACAGTAACACTGTGGTTGTTCTCCGCTATGGGCAAGGCCCCGTCGTCTGAAGTATCGGCGATGTTCAGCGAAGCGAACCGGGAACTGGCGAATCAACAATCTTAAGGTAAATTTATATTATGATACGTAAAAATTGGAATCGCATTGTCATTAAAGTCGGTAGTGCTTTAATTTCACCGAACCGCAAAGGCTGCAGCAGTCACTATCTGCTCAGTATTGCACAGTTCATTGTGAAATGCCGTGCGATGGGAACACAGGTTGTGCTGGTATCTTCAGGCTCAGTAGCCGCAGGTGCACATCAGTTCCCTGATGGAGAACGTACCGATATTACTGTGAAGAAGGCGATGGCCGCAGCGGGTCAGACAGAAATGATGGCTACCTGGGACCGGTTATTTGACTTTCCTTCGGCACAGATGTTGCTGACACATGCTGATTTACGTGACCGTGAGCGTTACGTGAGCATCCGGGACACGATTTTCAGTCTGCTTGATCACAACATTCTTCCTATCGTAAATGAAAACGATACGGTAACAACAGACAAGTTGAAAGTTGGCGATAATGATAACTTATCTGCGATGGTAGCAGCAGCTGCTGATGCGGATGCATTAATTATTTGTTCTGATGTGGATGGTCTTTATGATAAAAATCCGCATACCAATGATGATGCATCTTTACTGTCGGAAGTTGAGCATATCGATCAGCAAATTTATGACATGGCTGGTGGGGCTGTTGAAGGCGGTGTGGGTACTGGCGGCATGCGCACGAAAATTGAAGCAGCAGAGAAAGCGGTATCGCATGGTATAGATACTTTCATTATTAATGGTTTTACCGAGCTTTCGTTTAATATGCTGCTGGACGGAAAAAATCCGGGTACTCACTTCATTGCTCATGAGAAGCCGATGGCAGAAAACGAGCACTGGATGAGACACACAACCCGCGCGCAGGGTGAGGTGATCGTAGAAAGTGAATTTGCGCCGATCCTGTCTGAAGATGCAGAATCGCTGACCAGCAAAGAAATTGTGGACGTTAAAGGTGAGTTCTCGGTGGGAGACACCATCATCGTCAGAAAAGATGACGGGACCAAACTGGTGAAGGCACGCTCGAATTACAGCAGTTGCCTGCTTAACTTTATCGCCAATCAGGAAAATGATGAGTTTGCGTCGGAGTTTGAAGAAAAAACCGGCCCCATCATTTCGAAAAAGAATTTAGCAAATCTGGAGAAAGAATGAGTTTAATTACGACATTAGCAAAAAATGCCAAACAAGCCGCACAGAAATTAGCGGTACTGGATGAAAGCACGAAGAATGCCGTGCTTAAAGACATGGCAGCGGCTCTCCGTGCTAATACAGCGTCAATTAAACAGGTCAACACTGAAGAAGTTGCACGGGCCAGAGAGAATGGTCTGGATGCAGCTATGATTGACCGTCTGACACTGAATGATGAACGCATTGAAGCCATGGCGGAAGGCATTGAAGTGATTATTTCGCTGGACGATCCTGTCGGGCAGGAACGTGTTATCGGTACCCGTCCGAATGGCATTGAAATTAAGAAAATGCGTATCCCGTTAGGCGTAGTGTGCATGATTTATGAAGCACGACCTAATGTAACGGCTGACGCTGGTGCACTGTGTTTTAAATCCGGTAACGGCGTTATCCTGCGTGGCGGTAAAGAAGCACTGGATACCAGTCTGGCAATTGCCGGGTTATTGCAGGATGTACTTGAAAAGCACGGGTTACCGAAAGAGTTGATTAGTGTGGTTCCTGATCCGGACCGTGCGTTAATGCAGGAGTTGATGGAGCAGCGTGATTACATTGATGTCATTATCCCGCGTGGTGGTGAAGGGCTCATCAACTACGTAACGGACAACTCTAAAGTGCCGGTAATCCAGCACTTCAAAGGTGTTTGTCACTTATACGTAGATAAAGATGCTGACCTGGATAAAGCTATGGCGCTGCTGCTGAACGGTAAAACACAGCGTACCGGTGTGTGTAATGCACTGGAAGGTCTGGTGGTGCATGAGGCTGTTGCCGGTGACTTTTTACCTCAGGTAGCGAAAGCCTTTGAAGAGCACAATGTGAAAGTGCATGTAAATGACAAAGGTGCGCAGTACTTCAATAATGCAGATGTTATTGCTGATGATGCTTTTGGTGAAGAGTACCTTGGACTGGAAATCGCCGTACGTGTGGTTGAAGACTTCGATGCCGCTATTCAGCATATTGCTGATTTCGGCAGTAACCACACCGAAGTTATTTGTACCGAAAACGCTGATGCAGCGAACTACTTCCAGCGTGCTGTCGACGCCTCAGTTGTGATGGTAAACGCTTCGTCACGTTTTTCTGACGGCAGTCAGCTCGGGCTGGGAGCAGAAATTGGTATCGCAACCACTAAATTGCATGCCTATGGCCCGATGGGTCTGGAATCGCTCACCGCTGAGAAATTCCTCGTTAACGGAACAGGGCAGGTGAGATCGTAACTTTTCACTGGTCCGCATTGTACTTATAGTACTGAATTGCGATAATCCAAAGCACCGGGCAACAGCCCGGTGTTTTTTTATGTTAATCCGGTTCTTACGTAGGTTTTATGATAGACATCAGCGTTGATTTTCAAGCCTGGTGGCAACAGGTTGCCGATTTTTCCCAGTCCCACAAACTGCCGGCGTCTGCAGTCCTGATCATTGTTTTTTTGCTGACTAAACGTGCCATTTTACGTTTGCTTAAAAAACGCAGTAAAAAAACCGGCGAAGACAGACGTCATTCCATCAACATCATTGAACAGTTGGGTAACGCAACCTTACTGGTGCTGTTGATCATGGTATGGTCCACCGAAATCCAGAACCTCGCAATCTCCATTGCTGCTTTTATGGTGGCCATTGTTTTTGCTACCCGTGAATTCATTCAGTGTTTTATGGGATTTATTTATTACCTCGGCGCCCGGCCGTTTCGCGTGGGTGACTGGATTGAGATGAATAATATTCGTGGTGAAGTGGTGGAAATGGACTGGGCTAAAACCGCGCTGCTGGAAGTCGATCCCGAATCCCATACCTACACCGGTAAGCATTTGTATATTCCGAACAGCCAGCTGGTTACCCAGCCAATCAGAAATCTTAACTTCCTGCGACGCTACACCCTGCACAGTTTTACTCTGGTCATGGAGCCGGAGACGAATCCCTATGCAATTCTGCCTGCTTTTAAAACCCGGACGCTGAAGCATTGCGAACATTTCCGTGAAGTCGCCGGACGTTATAAAAGTTTAATCGAACGCCATATGGAAGCGGAGTTTATTGATATCGATCCGGATATCGCAATTGAAACCAATCAGTTTGCTAAATTGCGCATCACCGTGTCTTTGTTCTGCCCCATTGATGAAGCCCATACGTTGCAGCAAAAAATATCAGAAGACTGGATGGCGCTGTGGCACAGTGAAATTGCCACAGCCAATCGCCCGTCCGGCAAAACGGTAGCAGAGGAATAGCGCTATACGCCTTCCTGCCAGTTACGCTGTCGTGAAAAGTGACTGCTCAGAAAAGCCATCTGGTCAGCCAGAATACGCCGGTTCATCAGGTAGAAACGTTCATAAAGATTTGGCCTGAAAGGAACGGCAAGTAACGGCATGTTAGCTTCTTCCGGTGTACGGGCTCCCTTGGCGTGATTACAGCGCCCGCAGGCTGTGGCGACATTCGTCCATTTATCCTGACCACCACGGGATCGTGGAATGATATGGTCGCGGGTGAGCTGGCCGGGGCTGAAGCGCTGACCGCAATACAGGCATAAATGATCATCCCGGCGGAAAAGATAACGGTTACATAACGCAATCTTTCCGCTTACATCAGTCACTTTTCCGTCGCAGGCAATAATGCTGGATAACGTCAGTTCGCTCCGGATTCCGGCATTATTCCAGCCACCGTGCAGGGTACAGGCGGTCGCACCAAGTTCGAACAACACTTTGTCCTGACAATAAAGCCTTGCAGCCTCTTCAGGCAAAACCCATTCCTGTGGCATACCCGCTTTGTTGAGTCTTAATACCAGCATCAGGGACATCTCCTCATGTGTGACTCTTATAGCATACTGCTTTATATTTCAATATGATGAAAAAGTAATCAATTGCCAAGTTTTTTTGTTGTTTAATTCGCCTGCAAACAGCAAATCAAAAAATCTTTGCAGTTTAAGGAGATAAATCCGGCAGTCAGCGGCTTTCAGGCATTTGATAATGGCATTAGGTAATTATCGCGGCTATACTATGCGCCGCGTTCAAAAGCGAATATATATATTAAAGAAAATAAAGGACAAATAGTGACTCCTATTACTCATTCTTTTCAGTATGGTCAGCATACTGTAACTCTGGAAACTGGCGTTATCGCGCGTCAGGCAACTGCAGCCGTCATCGCCAGCATGGACGATACCTCTGTGATGGTAACTGTAGTTGGTAAAAAAGAAGCGAAAGCCGATCAGGATTTCTTCCCGTTAACGGTTAACTATCAGGAAAAAGCTTACGCTGCCGGTAAAATCCCGGGTGGCTTTTTCAAACGTGAAGGCCGTCCTTCAGAAGGCGAAACACTGACAGCCCGTCTGATTGACCGTCCAATCCGTCCACTGTTCCCGGAAGGTTTTTTCAATGAAGTACAGGTTGTTGTTACCGTACTTTCTGCGAACCCTGAAATCCCGACTGACATCATTTCACTGATTGGTACGTCTGCGGCACTGGCTATCTCCGGTATTCCTTTCAACGGTCCTGTTGGTGCAGCCCGTGTTGGTTACAAAGATGGTGAGTACATCCTGAATACACGTTTCTCTGAGCAGCCTGAAAGCCAGCTTGACCTGGTGGTTGCCGGTACTGAAAGTGCTGTTCTGATGGTTGAATCTGAAGCCAGCGTACTGTCTGAAGACGTCATGCTGGGTGCGGTAATGTTCGGTCACGAACAGTCGCAAGCGGTTGTTGAAGCTGTTAAGTCTTTTGCTGCTGAAGTAAATACTCCGGCATGGGACTGGGCGCCTAAAGCTGAAAACACCGAACTGAAAGCGAAAGTAAACGAACTGGCTGAAAGCGGCATGACTGCGGCTTACCAGATATCTGACAAGCTTGAGCGTAAAGATGCGGTAACTAAGGTTACTGAAGAAGCGCTGGCTCAAATTCTTGAAGCGAATCCTGAACAGGACGCGAAAGAAGCGTCTGACCTGCTGCACGATCTGGAAAGTGACGTAGTACGTTCACGCATCCTGGCCGGTGAGCCACGTATTGACGGTCGTGATCCAGCTATGGTTCGTGCCCTTGACGTTGCAACTGGCGTGCTTCCACGTACTCACGGTTCTGCTGTATTCACCCGTGGTGAAACGCAGGCACTGGTTGTTGCCACTTTAGGTACAGAACGTGACGCACAGATGATTGACGAATTGCAGGGCAAGCGTGACAGCAAGTTCATGCTGCACTACAACTTCCCTCCATACTGTGTAGGTGAGACCGGCATGATCGGTTCGCCTAAGCGTCGTGAAATCGGCCACGGTCGTCTGGCGAAGCGCGGCATTCAGGCGGTTATGCCTTCTGAAGAAGAATTCCCGTATGTAGTACGTGTGGTTTCTGAAATCACTGAATCTAACGGGTCATCTTCAATGGCGTCTGTATGTGGTACGTCTCTGGCCCTGATGGATGCCGGTGTACCAATTAAAGCGTCTGTTGCGGGTATCGCAATGGGTCTGGTTAAGAGCGACGAAAACTTCGTAGTTCTGTCTGACATTTTGGGTGACGAAGATCACCTGGGTGACATGGACTTTAAAGTAGCCGGTACTAACGACGGTATCACTGCGCTGCAGATGGATATCAAGATCGAAGGTATCACCAAAGAAATTATGCAGATTGCACTTAAACAGGCAAAAGAAGCCCGTTTACACATTCTGAGCGTAATGGATAAGGCGATCACCGGTCACCGTGAAGAGCTGAGCGAATTTGCTCCGCGCATCTACACCATGAAGATTGATCAGGACAAGATCCGTGACGTAATCGGTAAAGGTGGTGCGATGATTCGTTCTATCACTGAAGCGTCTGATACCAACATCGAAATCGAAGATGACGGTACTATCAAGATCTTCGCCACAGAGCGTGCTAAAGCAGATATCGCGATCGGCATGATTGAAGGCGTAACGGCTGAAATCGAAGTAGGCAAAACCTACAACGGTAAGATCACCCGTATCGTAGACTTCGGTGCATTCGTAGAAGTACTGCCTGGTAAGGAAGGTCTGGTTCACATTTCACAAATCGCTCACGAGCGTGTGAACAAAGTGACCGACTACCTGAAAGAAGGCGAAATGGTTGACGTGAAAGTCATGGAAATTGACCGTCAGAACCGTGTACGTCTGAGCATCAAAGAGCTGCTTGAAAAGCCGGCTCCTGCAGAAGCAAAAGAAGATAAAGGCGAATAAGCTTTTATTTTCACCTTGTTAAAAAGGGCGCTTCTGGCGCCCTTTTTGTTTTTTACCTGTCCGTTGCCGGCTCGCCGGTGCACACGGATAATGATCAGGAGTGGAATATGACCAGCGATGAACAGACCAGAATTGAAGCAGCAACCTTCCGCCGGTTACTGAAACATCTGGATGATAATAAACAGGTGCAGAATATCGACCTGATGATTCTTGCGGATTTCTGTCGTAACTGTCTGGCTAAATGGTACAGCAAGGCAGCGGCAGATGAAGGTGTTGACGTAGACTACGAAGCGGCCAGGGAAGCGGTTTACGGTATGCCTTACAGCGAGTGGAAGGAAAAACACCAGCTGCCGGCTACCGCTGAGCAGCTCGCAGCCATGGAAGCGAAGAAAAAATAGAAAACGGCCGGCAGGCCGTTTTTTATGCGTGTTCTTTATCAGCCTGTAAATTACTGAAACGAAAAGCATGGGGCAGTAAATCGCCAACAGTATAGGTTTCTGTTTTACCGTCGTCAGTCACCAGAATCACCGGTGTGTCATCACCTGCAAACTCAGCTATTTTTTGCCTGCATCCGCCGCAAGGGAAGCAGAAGCTGTCATTGGGACTGGCTATTACAATGGCCTTAATTTGTCGGGCGCCTCCTGCAATCATTGCTCCGATGGCTGTGGCTTCTGCACACTGACCAAGCGGATAAGCCGCGTTCTCTACATTGCAGCCGGCAAAGATACTGTCACCGGTGGTGAGCACGGCGGCACCTACTTGAAAACCGGAGTAGGGGGCATGGGCATGTTGCTTTGCTGCCTGGGCTGTTTCTTTCAGTTGTGTTATTCTTTTATTTTCCATTACATCTCTCTGGTGGCTCAGGCTTTACTTTTTTTATCAAATCGGCGATGGTGTCAGCCATCGGATGACTGTCAGGAAGACAGTTTGCCCGCGCCACGTCATTTTCATAGCGAGTGAATCCATTTTTAACATGCGTAAAGTCATTAGTCTCATCTTTTTTTCTTATCTGGCGGTCTCTTTGTCCGGCTGTGCCAGTTCACAACAAGCGCAACCCAAAGGAGAAATGGGGAACCTGTTACTCGCAGAACCAGCGCCGGTCAATCCTCGCTCTCAAATGGCAATTGCGCGGTACAATCAGGTACTGGCGAATGCGACTATTCCCGACGGGGATCGTGCTGAGTTACTTTATCAGCGCGGTATGTTGTACGACAGTGTCGGCCTGGCAGGTCTGGCGCAGTATGATTACACGCAGGCTTTGCAACTGAAGCCGGACATGGCGGAAGCGTATAATTCAATCGGTATTCATTTTGTGCAGCAGCTGGATTTTATTCAGGCATACGAAGCATTTGATTCGACCCTTGATATCGATCCGGAATATGACTTCGCATTTTTAAACCGTGGTATTGCACTGTACTACGGCGGTCGCGCTGATTTGGCCATCGACGATCTCACTACTTTTCAGACTAAAGACGAAACAGACCCTTTCAGAGTGTTGTGGACATTCTTTGCCAAACACGATATCGATCCGGTTGATGCCAGGGCCTGGCTGGTCGCCGTGCGGCCGGGGCTTAATCCCGGACACTGGGCGGTGAAACTGGTTGATTTGTTTTTAGGCACATCCAGTGAAACGGCGTTACTCAATTCGCTTATCGAAGGCATCTCCAGCCAGAAAGAGTTGACAGATCGTCTTTGTGAGGCTTATTTCTATCTCGGTAAATACCATAGCGCGCTGGGAAACAAGGGGATCGCTTCAAATTATTTCAAGCTGGCTCTCAGTACCAATGTGTATGATTATGTGGAGCACCGTTATGCCAGAATTGAGCTGAACCGTTTGCGCCATCCCGCTGACGATACTGAATAACCCGAATCCTGTATGCGTGGATTTATCGTAGCACTGCTGGCTATATTGCTGGTAGGGTCTGACTCAGGTCGTGATACCCGTCAACTCCTTCACAATGCAGAGTCCGCATCGAACCCTGCTCCACTGTTATGGCTGGCAGCCTCAAACGGCAGCGGTGTAGCAGAAGACCGCCTTGTGGCCTGGGCCACTATGCAGGGTTCAGCGTTCTGGCTTAATAAGCTGGTTGCTCTGGATAACGCCGATGCGGCCTGGGCACTGTATCAACTGGTCGGCGATGATGCGAAAAGTGACCGGTTGATGAGTCTGGCTGCTATCGGCAATGTGCCCGAAGCTCAGCTGGCCTTCGCCATGACGACGGATGACCCGGTAAAACGGGAAACCTGGCTTAAACGGGCCGCCGGACAAGGTTATTTGCCGGGTCAGGCAGCACTTGCTGACTGGTACTTACTGCATGCCCAACCGGAAGAAGCGAGACCGTGGCTTCGTGTAACCGCTAATGATTATCCGCAAAGTGCCTTTCAGTATGGCAGATTGCTGTGGGCAGACGGTAAACGTAAGGCTGCCGGTAAATGGATTGCTCAGGCAGCTGACAGCGGTCATGAAATGGCGGGGAAGGTCAGACGTATTCTGTCAACCTATTCGCCTTACAGCGCAGCCTCAGTGCCGGCTAAAGCCAGAACGGATGAAAGTTGCAGCCAGAAAGTAGGTCTGTTTGCTACTTCGTTATCGACCATCGTAAAAGCCGATGAAATCGTAACAGAATTCCGCAAAGACAAGCGCCTGCAGTCACTGGCAATTTGCCTGGATGCGCCGGTGTGGCTCACGGATGACAGTCTGAACTGTGGTGGCGACTGGAAAGGACAGGGACGCCTCGGCTGTGATGTAAGGCCTCTTGCCAATGCGGTGGAAAAGCGGGGATTAACCCATGCTGTGATTATTGCAGAGCAGGGTAAAGCCAACGTAAATAACGGTGTCATGTTTCTCGACCTGATTGACTCCTATGCGGTTTTTGTTCATGAGCTGGCGCACTTTGCCGGATTTGTTGATGAATATGCGCTGGGGAAAAATGCCGCCAAACGGTACTGCGGCAGTGGGGATGCACCAAATCTGATTTTCGACGGCAAAATTACCTATTCACCTCTCTCCACACTGGATAACTGGCGGGCATTGCAGCCCGGTGCCGGGATCTGGCCGGCACAAAGCTGCGCCCGTTCCGATATCCGTGCCTATAAACCTTCCGGGCATATTACCTTTCTTGAACACCATGACAGCGGGGATATTCCACCAATTTACATGGCTTTGTGGCGCCAGCAACTTACCCGCCCTGAAGCGCAGCGTCCGGTATACATGAATTTGTTTCAGTCTTTTCAAAAGGCAGGGCAAACCCGCAAGGCCGGAAAATGGCTGGATAAATATAATGACTTTCTGGGAGCAGGAAGGGGAGGCCCGGAAGAAACGGTTCCTGAAGAAGACGACGAGGAACCGTTACCGTTTTAAAACTGTTTTCAGCGGCTTTGTAAATCGGGCTTCAAACGTTCAACCCACATGGCGGTGGCACCACAAATAGCCACCGGCATAACGATAAAGTTCACCAGCGGGATAAGGGAAAATAAGCTCACACCCACGCCGAAAGAGAAACACAGTGTCTTATGTTTTCCCAGGTGCGCCCGCATCACCTTAAACGGTACTTTATGGTTGTCGTAGGGATAGTCACAATACTGAATGGCCATCATCCACGCATTGAACATAAACCATAACACCTGGCCGATGACAGGGATAAGCAGAAACAGGATTAAAAACACAATGGCTCTGGGGATGTACCAGATTAATTTGGCAAATTCTCTTCCCAGCATCCGTGGTACATCTTTAATTAAGTCCAGCAGACCATCATCGCCGATTGACTGACCAGTGAGGTGACGCTCAACTTTTTCGGCCAGAATGCCGTTAAAAGGAGCCGCTATCCAGTTAGCCAGGGTACCGAAAACCAATGCAAATATCAGCAGCACTGACAAGACTGCAAGAGGCCACAGGAAAAAGCTGATCACACCACGAAGCCAGTCCAGCCATTGCGGGATTAAGCTCATCAGCCAGCTAATGCCTTCTCCTATTTCGCCGAACAGAAAGTAAAATGCCACGGAAAAAAGCAGCAAATTAACCGTCAGCGGGATGAATACAAACCGTTTCAGGCCCTTTGTTTTAATCAGTGAAAAGCCGGTCATAAAATAACTGAGTCCGCTTTTATTTTGCATTACATCTCCTGAAGCTGCGCTTGAAATTGGGTTCTGAACCGGATTCAAATTGCCGGGCCAGTATGCACATGCAGTATACCTGTATCCGCATGCGGTGAGAAAACCCAATTGTTACAGCGTGTGAGTTTTGATAGAGTCAGCGGATAAGAATAATTTTCCTTTGCGCTGATCACCGGTAACCCGTTATTTATGCTGCAATTTCAGGCATTCTTCAGCTTGGCTGATGGCAACTTAAATCTCCTTTTCCCTGAGAGGTTTTTGTGCGCCTGAAAAAAATTAAGCTGGCCGGGTTTAAGTCCTTTGTCGATCCTACCACCATTCCTTTTCCCGGTGATATGACAGCGATAGTCGGGCCGAACGGCTGCGGTAAATCCAACGTGATTGATGCGGTACGCTGGGTGCTGGGGGAAAGTTCAGCAAAAAATCTCCGTGGCGACGCCATGACGGATGTCATATTCAACGGCTCCTCAGCGCGAAAACCTGTCGGTCAGTGTTCAGTTGAACTGGTTTTCGATAACAGCAGCGGTCGAATTGGTGGTGAATTCGCTCAGTATAATGAACTGGCCGTGAAACGGCTGGTAACCCGCGATGCCCAGTCTCTGTATTTTCTTAACGGCACCCGTTGCCGCCGGCGGGATGTAACCGATTTGTTTCTGGGAACCGGTCTCGGCCCCCGCAGTTATGCCATTATCGAACAGGGCATGATTTCCCGTTTGATTGAGTCAAAGCCGCAGGAGTTGCGGGTATTTATTGAAGAAGCTGCCGGCATATCAAAATACAAAGAGCGCCGCAGGGAGACTGAAAACCGCATCCGGCACACACAGGACAATCTTGAGCGTCTGGAAGATGTGCGGGGTGAACTTGGCCGGCAACTGGAAAAGTTGCAACGTCAGGCGGCTGCCGCTCAACGCTATAAGGCCCTGAAGGCCAGTGAACGGAAATTGAAAGGTGAGCTGTCTGCCATCCGCTGGCTCAAACACACGCAGCATATTGAAAAGATCGAAGGTGAACTGGCAAAAGAACAAAATGAGCTGGATGCACTGATTGCACAGCAGCGTGGTGATGAGGCCGGTATCGAGAAATACCGCACGCAGTCGGAAGACATTAAGGCGGCACTGGATGACGTGCAGCAGGCTGTTTTCACCATTTCCACGCAAATTACCCGCATTGAACAGAACACCCTTCACAGTCAGCAGCGTGACAATCAGATTTCAGCTGAACTGGAAGAGCTTCATCAGCGCCGTGAACTGTTAGCGGCGTCGCTTCAGGAAGCTGAGCAGGCACTTGAGAAGGCAGATATGTCTCTTGAACAGTCTGAGCCTGAACTGCTGATGTTAGAAGAAACGATCTTCCAGGCTGAAGAGCGGGCTGAATCTGCAGAATCTGCGTTAAGGGACTACAACCGCAAGCGTCGTGAACAGGAACAACACTATCATTCTCTTAAGCAAAAGGTGCAGGGTTTACACAGCCAGATCCAGTCGGTGACCAGTATGCAACTGCGCACGACACAGCGCATCGGTGAATTGAATGATGAGCTGGCGGCACTGGATGATGACACGTTGAGTCAGCGTCTCGAAGAAGCGCAGGCTGAGCAGGAACTGGCCGCAGAAAAATCCGCTATTGCTGAAGATGAAGTGATTATCAGTAAAGATGCGCTTAATGTCGCATCAGAACAATATCAGACGGCAACCGCTGCTCAGGCGGGTTGTCAGCGGGAACTGGACCAGGCGGCTTCACGTTTTGCAGCCCTTGAAGCGTTGCAGGAACTGGCGGAAGCTGAAGCAGGCGAACTCCCTGAGGGTGTTGCATTACTGTGGAAAAGTATCAGCGTAAAGCCGGGGTTTGAGGCGCTGATTGAAAAAGTCACTGTGTGGTTAAACGACCCGCTGGTGGCAGCAGAGTATCCAGTGGAAACCCTCATCGCCTCAGCAGAACATTTTCCCCAGGGGCACAGGATCCTGCCACTTCATACAGACAGACCACCTGCAGAGGGTACACTGGCGTCATGTTTGAATGACGGCTATATCCCGTCATTGTTTTACCGTATCCGCCTTGTCGCCGATTTGGCGGCAGCAAGGAAGTTATTGCCGGCTCTGGCTGCCGGTGAATCGGTAGTTACTGAAACCGGAGAATGGTTATCTGCAGACTGGTTGTTAAGAGGGACCGTACAGGAAGACAGTGCAGGCGCACTGCAACGTCATGGGCAAATGGCGAAATTGCAGAGCGAAATTGACAGCCTGAGTGAACAGCTTGCAGAACTTCAGTTTCAGGCAGACAGTGCCGCAGAAGAAAAAACACGGGCGGAAGATCATCTCGAAATCACCAGGCAGGCACAGGTGCGCTCTGCTCAGCAACAACAACAGGCTGCGCACCAGGTAGCCATGCTGAAGCAGGAAGTTGCCCAGTTAGCCTTACGGCTGCAAAAAATCCGCGATGAACTCACCCGTCAACAGCAGACTCTGGCCGGAGATGATGAGCAACTTGATACATTGACGGCTCAGCTCGAAGTGCTGGAAATGCAGTTGATGGATGCGGAAGAAGAAGAGCAGAATGCGTCGTCAGAACGGGAAAGGTTCGAACACGAACAGCAGGATGCGAGGCAGTCTGCAGAGCAGCAGAAATCCCGTAAACATCAGCTTGAACTGTCTGTACAGCAGCAGCGAAATCAGCAGCAATTATATCGCGAACAGGTAACGCGTAACCAAACGCAGCTGGCTGAATACCGTCAACGTGAAGACGCGTTAACAAAGGAAAAACAGTCCCTTAGTCAGCCTATGGCGATGCATGAAGCACAACTTGCGCAATTACTCGAAGACCGGGAAGTGCAGGAAGCGTTGCGCATAGAAAAGCAGAATGCGTTAAGCGATGTGGAAGCCCTGCTGAGGGAAGCGCAGCAGGGGCATCATGGCGTAGCTGTAAAAATTCAGCAACGGAACACTGTTATTGACGGGTTAAAAATTGATATCGAAGGCGCCCGGGTAAGGGCCATGTCGGTACTCGAATTATTGCAGGAAACCGGCCAGTCTCTGAAAGAAATTTTACCGGAACTGGATGACACTGCTGATGAAAAGAGCTGGCAGCAGGAACTGGAAAAAACCACCGCAGCGGTTTCCCGTCTGGGGGCGGTGAATCTGGCGGCCGTGGAAGAATATGAGACGCAGGCGGAACGGAAACAGCATCTCGATACGCAGTTTGATGACCTGGTATCTGCGCTGGATACGCTGCAAAGCGCTATCCGTAAAATAGACAAAGAAACCAAAACCCGTTTCTCTGCAACCTTTGAACAGGTAAATGAGGATCTGAAACAACTCTTTCCTAAGGTATTTGGCGGCGGCTCTGCCTATCTGGCACTGACAGATGATGATCTGCTTGAGACCGGTGTGACAATTATGGCCCGGCCGCCCGGTAAGAAAAATAGTACAATTCACCTTTTAAGCGGTGGAGAAAAAGCGTTAACCGCTTTATCATTGGTGTTTGCAATTTTCCGGTTGAATCCGGCGCCCTTCTGTTTACTTGACGAAGTGGATGCGCCGCTGGACGATGCCAACGTGGGGCGTTTCTGTAAACTGGTATCAGAAATGTCAAAGTCGGTGCAATTTATCTATATCACCCACAATAAGATTGCAATGGAAATGGCAACGCACCTCACAGGTGTCACTATGGCAGAGCCAGGGGTTTCCCGCATGGTTGCCGTAGATGTTGATGAAGCCATGGCCTTCGTCGAAGCATAACAAAGGGCGAACGAATTAAATGGATGAACTACGTTTATCACTCCTTATCCTGGGTACCTGTTTTATTATTGGCGTGCTCGCCCATGGTATCTGGAAGATCAGAAAAAATAGCAATGCGACAAAGAAAGAGCGTATTGAACCCGGCCAGTGGCAGGATGACAATTCAGAAGAACAGGACGACTGGTCTGCAGAGCAGGGCGACGATCATAAAGGTTATGATGATTTAGGCCTGGGAGCGGTAAGAGTGGTTTCCTCTGCCAAACCTGTGGCAGACACCGGCGACGATAAAGAATCTGAGCCGCCAGTCTCCCGTCCCGTTAATGAAGATGCGGACGAAAAGACGGTTTCGAAGCCGGAGCCGCAGGCGCAGGCAACCAAGCTGTATGGTTCAGTGGTGACCAACCCTAAACCTCATATGCAGGGTAGCCGGCATGTTGCGCCGGAGCAGGCAGACGACGATCCCATCCCGGATCCGCCTGAGTTTCTTATCCGTAAAGAACAAAAAGCCGTCGCAGATGAACCGCAGGCTGATGATTTTACGCTGGATGCCCAGCAAGCTGAGCCGGCAGTTAAAGACAATGCGTCTGACGAACAAAGCTCAGAGCATGACATCGATAATGACAGTAAGAAAGTTGCTAAGAAACGGGGCTTGCTGCGTCGTCGTCAGGAACCGAATTTCGGTGATGACCAGATGAGAATTGATTTTGACGACAGTCAGAGCCAGCCGGCTGCAGAGTCCGGCGCTGCTCCTTCAGAGGATGTGGAGCAGGAGGTGCTCGTTGTTAATGTGCGGGCTCAGGACGACACACCCATTTCAGGTGCCGCATTATTGCCTTTATTACTCACATTAGGGTTTAAGTTCGGTGATCAGGATATTTTCCACCGCCATGTGAATTCAAATGGTAAGGGACCTGTACTCTTCAGTCTGGCCAATATGTTCAAGCCGGGGGTTTTCGATATTGATAACCTGGAGAATTTTACCACTCAGGGTGTGTCATTATTCATGATCCTGCCCATCGACGGGGTTGATGCCCATCAGGTATTTAACATGATGCATAATGCAGCCCGGAAAATTGCTGACGAATTCAATGCGCAAATTCTGGACGGTCGCCGCAGTGTACTGACCAAACAGGGATTGCAGCAATACATGGAAAAAATCCGCGAATTTGAACGCAAGCGAATGATTACCCGCCACTGATCCATCAGCGCTGTTACCCTGCTGTAGCAGCGCTTTGCAAGAGACACTTTATGTCAACAGATAAAGCCTCCGTTGCCAGTCGTATAGAGACACTGCGCGACACTATCACCCGTTATAATACCCAGTACTATGTGGAAGATGCTCCTTCTGTACCTGATGCTGAATACGACCGGCTCATGCAGGAGTTAAAATCGCTGGAAGCCGCCCATCCTGATCTGCTGACAGCGGATTCGCCGTCACAGAAAGTAGGTGGTGCGCCTCTTGCCGCCTTTGAGCAGGTTACCCACGAAGTTCCTATGTTATCGCTGGACAATGCCTTCGATGAAGCTTCACTGAACGCCTTTGAAAAACGTATTGGTGACCGCCTGAAAGACCATTCAACACTGATGTTCAGTTGTGAGCCTAAACTGGACGGTCTGGCTGTCAGTATTCTGTATGAAGACGGTGTGCTTGTGCAGGCTGCAACACGGGGTGACGGGCAGACAGGGGAAAATATCACGCAAAACGTCAAGACCATCGGTAATGTGCCTCTCCGCCTTAAAGGTAAAGATCTCCCCGCCCGTATCGAAGTGCGAGGTGAAGTCTTTATGCCAAAGGCCGGCTTTGATGCACTTAATGAACGGCAACGTGAAAAGGGCGATAAAGTCTTTGCCAATCCCCGTAATGCCGCTGCTGGCAGTCTGAGGCAACTGGACAGCCGTATTACTGCAAAACGGCCACTGATGTTTTACGCCTATTCACTGGGTGTCGTTTCACCACAGGATTTCGGACTGGAAGATACCCACAGCGCACGGCTGAAAACACTGGGGAGCTGGGGACTGCCGTTGTGCCCTGAGGTCGATGTGGCTGAAGGCGCGAAGGGTTGTCTGGCTTATTATCAGCGTATTCTTGAGCAGCGTGAGCAGTTACCGTACGACATCGATGGGGTGGTATTCAAGGTTGACCGCATAGACTTGCAGCAAACACTGGGTTTTGTGGCCCGCGCTCCCCGCTGGGCAATTGCACAGAAGTTTCCTGCACAGGAAGAAATGACACGCTTACTGGATGTGGAGTTTCAGGTTGGCCGGACCGGCGCTATTACACCGGTGGCTCGCCTGGAACCTGTGTTTGTGGGCGGTGTTACAGTATCTAACGCCACGCTCCATAATCAGGATGAGATACAGCGTCTGGGTGTCAAAGTGGGTGATGTTGTGGTTATCCGCAGAGCCGGTGATGTGATACCACAGGTTGTTTCTGTGGTTGAGGCAAAGCGGCCTGAGGATGCTACGGATATTATATTCCCTGCCAATTGCCCCGTGTGTGATTCTCATGTGGAGAAAGCTGAGGGCGAAGCCGTAGCAAGATGTACCGGAGGACTGGTATGTGCTGCACAACGCAAACAGGCACTTAAACATTTTGCTTCACGCAAAGCTTTCGATATTGACGGCCTGGGCGATAAGCTGGTTGATCAACTGGTGGATGCCGGACTGGTGAAAAGTCCTGCTGAATTCTTTCATTTGTCGTTAGGCGATTTGGTCAGTCTTGAACGGATGGCAGAAAAGTCGGCTTCGAATTTACTGACTTCACTGGAGAAGGCTAAAACCACCACCTTGCCCAGATTTCTTTATGCTCTGGGGATCAGGGAAGTAGGAGAAGCGACAGCGTCGAATCTGGCCACACATTTTAAAGATCTGGATGCGTTGTTTGCCGCAGACATTGAAGCCCTCAAAGAAGTGCCGGATGTGGGTGAAGTGGTGGCTACACACATTTATCACTTTGTGCACGAAGATCATAACCGTGCCATTATTGATGATCTTGTCGCTGCAGGTGTGAACTGGCCGGCTATTCAGGTTGCAGATGCAGGGGACTTGCCTCTGGAGGGCCAGACCTGCGTACTGACCGGTACCATGACGGCCATGGGACGCAATGAGGCAAAAGCATTGCTACAGCAACTGGGGGCGAAAGTTGCCGGTTCGGTGTCAGCGAAAACACACTTCCTCGTAGCCGGAGAAAAAGCCGGCTCAAAACTGACCAAAGCGCAGGATTTAGGCGTTGATGTGTGGGATGAAGAAAAGCTGCTCAGTTTTCTTCGCGAACATAATCTTTCCGGCGAATAAATTAAAATCTGCCATCAGTTTGCCGGTGTTGTGATACCGGCAAGCTTTTGTGCGGACCTGATTTGCTAAAATATTTTGCCGACAGATCAGTGAAGACTGTTAATTCCGGTTTATGCTTTTGAAGCCCGTTGTTTGCGGGCTTCTTTACGTGCATTCCATGATTTTCTCACAGAAAAACGCCATATCCAGTTGAGTCCGAAATACCCCAGCAAACCAAATATGACTGAACAGATCCCGCAGCCGACGAGGAAGGCCGGGCCGATGGTGCTGATACTTTCAATTATCCATTTCCAGCTGAACTGCAATTCAAAGTGTGTGGGCTCTGTACCCAGTACCGTTGTACCTACCTTGTAAGCACCGTAAAAAATTGGCGGCATGGTAAACGGGTTCGTGATCCACACGGTTGCTACAGAGAGGGGGAGGTTTGCACGGAAGGGAATAGCAGTGGCGGCAGACAACCACATTTGAAACGGAACAGGCCAGAAAGCGAAAAACAAACCAATACCAAACGCGTTAGCTGCTGAACGACGGTTCAGATGCCACAGGTTCGGCTCATGCAAAACTGTGCCGAAGATCCGTAGCGCACGATTGTGCTTTATCGTTTGATGGTCTGGTAAAAAACGTCGTATAAATTTTTTTGGCATAAACCGTATTTCATTTCATCCGAAGTAACCAATCCATGCATCAACACGCTGCGCTATGGCTGCTGGCATTCTGCCTGACTTCGCTGTCTGCGAGGTTCTGGCCGGTGTTGCCGGGAAAAATCTGGATTGTACTTCTTGCCTGTATCGTCTCCATTATCCACACACACAATGTCAAAATGCACATCCGCACCGCCCTGAAAGCAGGATGTCGTTTATGTGGTGTTACAAACTGGTACGTGCGCAGTAAAAAACAGTTTAGTGTACTGCCGTATTTACTCAGCGGGATAATGTCCGGATTGATTTGGATGGCAAGTGTAGGGCATTGCTACCTGGCTTGGCAACTCCCTGCCGGCAAAATTCAACAAGATGTCATAGTTACGGGGCAGATAACGTTTACGCAGAGAAATGACAATGGTCAGTGGTTGCATGTTGCTCTTTCGACACTGGGTGACAGGCATTATTTCTTCCGTCCGGTCATCGGTGTTCACTTGTCGCAAAATATGGGGGAGCTGGCTATTCATCAACAGGTGAAGTTAACGGTTAATCTGAAGCCGGCTTCGCCGTTAATGAACCCGGGCGGCGACAGCCGGGCAAAAATGGTCAGCATGAAAATGATAGCCACGGGTTCAGTCAAAGCGTTCGGAAACGGTTCTCTTGTTTCTCCGGCTGACAGTCTGCATTACCGCGCAAGTCAGCGTTTGCAGAAAGCGGGTTACTCCCGCTGGCTGGTGGCTTTAATGACTGGTGACCGTTCTTTGCTGACAGACAAAGACTGGCAGTTGCTGCAAAAAACCGGAACAGGCCACCTGTTTTCAATTTCGGGTCTGCATGCAGGTATGGTGGCTTTATGGTCTGCGTTGCTGAGCAGTGCTGTGATCAGTTGTTTTGCCCGTCTTATCAATGCCGGGCACAACGGTATGAATATACGGCTTACAGTTGCTGTAGCAACACTCCTCATGACAGCCCTCTATGCGGCGCTGGCCAACTGGCAGGTACCGGTAACCCGCGCGTGGCTGCTTATTTTATTGTTCACATTGCTGCTTACTTTTAAAGTCTGCTGGAGCTGGCGGCACCGGCTGCTGGTGATGGTGTTTCTGTGTATTCTGGTTTCTCCTTTCAGTGTATTCAGTAACAGCTTTTATCTGAGTGCCGGTGCGGTGTGTGTTTTAATATTCATTGGCTGGCGGTGGAAACCTGCATCGTATTCATACTTTCACCGCATCATGTTTGTTATTCGCGCCCAGTGTCTGATTTCCCTATTTTTAATGCCGTTTACGCTGATATTTTTCGGTTTAGTGTCTTTGCTGACGGCAGGCGTTAATCTCATCGCAATACCTGTGATCACACTGCTGATGCCCGCCGGTCTGGCAGGGCTGGTACTGAACTATAACGACGGTCTCACAAACACGTTGCTGGATTTGGCTGATACCATCCTGCTATGGATGACGCAGCAACTCAGCGTGATTTCCCCGTATATGGCGGCCTTTGATAATACAGGCGTTAGCGGTCAGGCTGCATTCTGTCTGCTCCTGTCAATGCTGCTGTTGGCATTGCCGGTGTTTCGCTACCGGAAGCGCAGTGCCATGATGCTGGCGGTGCCGGCGATCAGTTTCTGGTTCCCGTTCAGTACAGATGCCTGGCAACTGCACGTATTTGATGTGGGCCAGGGCACGGCACTGGCAGTTTCCAGGGGAAACCGTGCAGTCATCATTGATACCGGTCCCTCATGGGAAACAGGCAACGCACTGACAAGTACGGTACTGCCGGCACTGAAGGCGGCCGGTATTCATCACGTTGATCAACTGATTGTTTCTCACGGCGATGACGACCATGCCGGCGGTGTTACTGCGTGGTTAGATCGCAGGGCTGATCATCCGCTGGAGCTCAACCGGAGTTTGTTATCAAATACAAATGGCTGTCAGAGCGGAAAACGATGGCGGTGGCAAGGATTACACTTTCGTGCCATGTGGCCGGAAAAAGGCAATATGGAAGACAGCAACCGGTTATCCTGTGTTTTACTGGTATCCGGAAATGGCTATTCAGTGTTGCTCCCGGGTGATATAAACCGCAGTGCCGAATACGCACTTTTGTATAACAATGCAGCCCTTAACGCCGATATACTACTGGCACCCCATCATGGCAGCAGCACTTCATCATCAATGGCTTTCATAAAAGCAGTATCACCTTCGTTCACCGTATTTACGTCCGGCTTTTATCATCGCTGGAAATTACCTGAAGACGTCGTTGAATCCCGTTACCGGGAAGCCGGTTCAGTTATTCTGCGGACTGCCCTGAACGGCTACATACAATTTACCCTGGCTGATGAGGGGATCGGCGTGAAACGCTACAACAGAGATATCAGCCGCCGCTGGTATGACTTACGGACACAGGTATCTCTGCCTCAGCGTTGAAAATGCAGGCGTTAATGACCATAACAAAGGCCGGCATTAACACCGCGCATTGGGAATTTAGCCGATTCCAGTTACAATGGGCCGGTTATTCGAATAAGTGATGAAAATAAATGCAAAATTCCGACCCGGCGGCCAGTAACCAACGCCGCTTTTTTACGTATCTGCGAAACTATAAACTCGCTTTTTTCGTGGCCGTAATCGGTATGATTGGGTATTCCGCGCTGGATACCTATGTAATATCCAATCTTAAACCTCTGATAGATGACTCCCTTGGTAACGGTGACAGCGACTTTCTGCGTATAGCGGCTATTGCCATCGTACCACTGTTTATCCTTCGCGGTATTTTCAATTTTATGGGCACCTACACCCTCAGCTGGATTGGCTCACAGGTTGTAATGACCATGCGCCAGCAGTTGTTCGAAAAGTACATGCATTTACCGGTGTCATTTCATGATCAGCAGGCTGTCGGGGCACTCATCAGTAAAGTGACCTACGACACTGAACAGGTGGCTAGTGCGGCCAGCAAGGCGCTGCTGACCATCGTTCGTGAGGGGGCGCTGGTTATTGGTCTGTTAGTCGTCATGCTGTATCAGTCCTGGCAGTTGTCTCTTATTTTTCTCATTATCGGCCCGCTGGTGGCAATCATTGTTGCAGTGGTCAGCAAACGGTTCAGGAAGGTCAGCCGCAATATACAACAGTCAATGGGAAGTGTGACGGCGTCGGTTGAGCAGGCGGTAAAAGGCCATAAAGTTATCCTGATGTTCGGGGGCCAGGACTTCGAACGTAACCGCTTTGCACAGAAAAATAACCACAACCGTCAGCAAACGATGAAGCTGGCGGTGACGCAAATTTTAAGTGTGTCGTCTATCCAGATCATTGCCTCCGTCGCACTGGCTGTGGTGTTGTTCATGGCAAGTCTGCCGGGTATTATGGCAAATCTGACTGCAGGCACGTTTATCAGCGTTGTGTTCTACATGGTGATGTTGCTTAAGCCACTTAAACAACTGACCACTGTGAATAATGAATACCAGCGCGGCATGGCTGCCTGTAACAGTATTTTTGAAATACTGGATGAAGAGATTGAAGTGAATACCGGTACTAAAAAAGTGGAACGTGCGCAAGGTAACATCGCGTTTAATCATGTGACTTTCACCTATCCCGGCAAAGAACGTCCGGCCCTGACCGACATCAGTTTTTCAGCCAGACCGGGGGAAACCATTGCGCTGGTCGGTAAGTCCGGCAGCGGTAAATCTACCATTTCTTCCCTTCTCACCCGCTTTTACCTGCCTCAGCAGGGGGAAGTGCAGTTGGACGGTATGAATATTAATGACATTGAGCTGCGTTCGCTGCGCAAACAGTTTGCCACTGTTTCCCAGCATGTCACCTTGTTCAATGATTCCATCGCCAACAACATTGCATACGGCGTAATGGATAAAGTATCGCGGGAAGATATCGAAAAAGCGGCAAAGATGGCCCATGTTACCGAGTTTGTGGATCAGCTTGACGAAGGCCTGGATACTGTCATCGGTGAAAATGGTCTGATGCTCTCGGGTGGTCAGCGTCAGCGTATTGCCATTGCCCGTGCAATTCTCGCCAGAGCGCCGGTACTGATTTTAGATGAAGCTACATCGGCGCTGGATACGGAATCAGAAAAACTGATTCAGGATGCACTGGAACAGCTGCAAAAGTCCTGTACATCCCTGGTGGTGGCCCACCGCCTGTCAACAATTGAAAAGGCAGACCAGATCATCGTCATCGATCAGGGGCGTATCCTTGAGCAGGGACGTCACAGCGAATTGCTGGAGAAAAAAGGCCATTATGCCCAGTTGCATGCATTACAGTTTGGTGAAACTCACTGAGCATGGATATCAACAAGCTGTGGTACCAGAAATCAAAGCGGGTATGGCTGTTGTGGCCACTGTCTTTGTTATTTGCCTTTGTGAGTGCCTGCCGGCGATGGTTGTTTAAGACCGGTTTAAAAAAGCGTTCTCATCCCGGAGCGTTTGTTATTGTTGTGGGCAACATTTCGGTTGGCGGAAATGGCAAAACGCCGGTGGTGCTTGCCATCACAGAACATTTTAAAAGAAAAGGATTGAAACCCGGTGTACTCAGCCGTGGTTATGGCGGCACGATGCAGCATCATCCGTATCGTGTTATGCCCGGTGACGATGCTGCTGTTTGCGGTGATGAGCCTGCGTTAATTGCAGGACGTACCGGCGTGCCGGTTGTTATAGACCCGGTGCGTGCTCGCGGGGCTAAAATGCTGGCGGAAGAATTACACTGTGATGTCATTATCTGCGATGACGGGCTGCAACATTATGCGTTGGAACGTGATCTTGAGCTGGTAGTCATGGACAGCCGGGGCACCGGAAATGGTCATTTGCTGCCCATGGGCCCGCTGCGGGAGAAACCCTGGCGACTGGCGTCTGTGGACGGAATAATATTGAATGGCAACGCTGATTTAACGGCTTTGCCACAGCAAATCACTTTACCGCTTGCATTTAATCTGACTCTTGAGGGGCGTTACTTTTGTAATGTCCTGGAGCCCGGATGCAAGACGGGGATTCAGGATTTTTGCGCAAAATCCGGTATTCATGCCCTGGCGGGGATTGGTCATCCCGATCGTTTCTTCCGTCAGTTAGAGATGTACGGAATAACGTTATCATCAACACAACCGCTTCCCGATCATCATCATTTCTCCGCCGCAGATATTCCCACGGGCACGGTGGTCATGACTGAGAAAGATGCTGTGAAGGCAAGGGCATTTGCCCATGAAGATTGTTGGTATTTGCCGGTGGATGCTGTATTACCTGAAGAATTTTATGACTTACTGGATACCCGGTTTGAAGCCGGAAGAAGGATAAACAATGAGCTTTGACATTAAATTATTGGATGTACTTGCATGCCCTGTATGCAAAGGTAAATTGATCCTGTCACAGGATAAGCAGGCCTTGTTGTGTCGTTTTGACCGCCTTAGTTATCCGGTGAAAGACGGTATTCCCGTGTTAATGGAAGTGAACGCCACAAAATTATCAGTAGACGACATGGATGCGGCCCGCTGATGGACTTTACCGTTATCATTCCTGCCAGATACGGCTCTTCCCGGTTTCCGGGTAAACCTCTTGCTGATATCAATGGAAAGCCAATGATTCAGCATGTGACCGAGAGAGCGGCAGAAGCGGGCGCATCGGCTGTGATTGTCGCTACCGACGATAGCCGTATAGCGGCTGTAGCGGAGGGCTTCGCACGGGTGGTGATGACGTCGGACAAACATGAATCCGGCACTGAGCGTCTTGCAGAAGTCATTCAGAAAGAGAACCTTGCTGATGATACGCTTATCGTAAACGTGCAGGGCGATGAGCCTTTCGTACCTGCTGCCAACATCCGTCAGGTTGTGGAAAACCTGTCACAGCGCTCTGATGTGGCCATGACCACACTGGGCACTGAAATGCACAGCGCAGATGATGTGCTTAACCCGAACATGGTGAAAGTTGTACGAAACGTCAAAGGTGAAGCGCTCTATTTTTCCCGTTCGGCAATCCCCTTTGAGCGTAGCAGCATGATGACCGATCCGGGCAGAACTGATCCCTCCCTTTATCTTCGCCATATTGGTTTATATGCTTACCGTGCAGGTTATGTGAATCAGTATGTCAGTTACACACCCAGTGCGCTGGAACATACAGAGTCACTGGAGCAGTTACGGGCATTGTGGTACGGCGATAAAATCCATGTTGACGTGGCATCCGAACCACCGCCTGTGGGCATTGATACACCGCATGATCTGACACGACTTCTGGCACTGCTGAATGACGGAGAATGATTTATGAATGTGGTAATTACCGGTGGTAACCGCGGGATCGGGCTGGCGCTGACCAAAGCGTGTCTTGCCAGAGGCGATAACGTTTATGTTGCCTGCCGTAACAGTTCTGACGCGCTGAATGCTTCCGGAGCAACGGTGTTGACCGGCGTGGATGTCTCTAACCCGGATGCGTTACCGGCGGCACTTGCACCTCTGCTCGATATTCACATTGACCTTCTCATCAATAATGCCGGCGTACTGGCCAGGGAAACGCTGGACGAACAGGAACCGCATACTATTGATTATCAGTTCATAGTTAATGCTCTGGGGCCTTTGCTGGTATCGCAAATCCTGCTCCCGGCCATGGGTGAAGGGAGCAAAATCGGTCTTGTGACCAGCCGGATGGGTTCTATGGCGGATAACACATCAGGTGGATATTACGGCTACCGGATGTCAAAAGCTGCATTGAACGCTGCCGGTGTCTCTATGGCCAACGATTTGCGTACCAGAGGCATTGCAGTGGCATTACTACACCCGGGCTTTGTGCAGACGGAAATGGTGAATAATGCCGGTGATGTTGATGCAGATACAGCCGCAGCCGGTTTGCTGAAGCAACTTGATAGTCTTTCAATGGAGAATACCGGTAGCTTTGTTCATGCAAACGGGGAGTCACTGCCTTGGTGATTCGCCGCATCGCAGCAGTTGCACTCCTTTTTTGTGCAGGCAATGCCGTCGCAGCCAGTAATTATCACTGGCAACACGGCCCTTCATTACCTGCACCGGTGCAGGAAATTTACCCGGCAGTACACAAAGAGAGTATTTATGTGGCTGGTGGCCTGACATCCGGAACCCCGAATTTCACGGTATCAGACCAGGTTTTTCGTTTTCAGCAGGGCAGTAAAAACTGGCAAACACTGCCGCCTTTTCCTGTTGCTGTGCATCACGCTATGCTTGTGTCTGCGGGTGAAAAATTATGGTCCTTCGGTGGTTTCACAGAAAATGAAAACGGGCAGTGGATTAATTCCTCTGCGGTTTGGGAATTTAATGAAAGTGACGGCAGCTGGATAAAGCGTAATCCCATGCCGGTTAAATTGTCTGAAAGCATTTCTGCCGTCATAAACGGTAAAGTGCACCTCGCCGGCGGACGGACCACGACGAAAGATAACTATCACTGGCAGCATCATATGGACTCAGACTGGCACGGCGTGTTTGATCCGGAAACGTCGGTGTGGCAGTCAGCAACGCCAATTCCAACCCCGCGCAACAGTGCATGCAGTGTGGTGTATGACGATAAGTGGCATGTGATTGGTGGCCGCACAGTGGACAACGGTAACACTGCTGTGCATGAAGTATTTGATGCAGCAAAAGATATCTGGATAACCGGAAAACCTATGCCGGAAGCAGAAGCCGGGATTGGTTGCGCGGTGCTTCACGGCAGTATTTATGTTTTTGGCGGCGAACATTTTGACGATGCCGGAGGTGGTGTATTCCACAAGGTCTGGCGATACGAAATTAATCGTAAGCGCTGGTCTGAAGCTACGGTCATGCCAGTGCCGCGACACGGGCTGGGTGTGGTGAGCTTTGAGGATGCCATCTGGTTAATTGGCGGGGCAGGTGAGGCAGGTGCGAAAGACACCCGCCATATCGTCAGTCAGTTTACGGTTGCCACTGACTGAAACTGACGGCTTGTGGATCAGGCCGTTTCCATCTCTTCGTCATCGTCAGGGCTCAAAACGCCCCAGACATCGTGCTCATCAGCATGAATGATTTCTGCCCAAACACGTTCACCCGGTTTCACATCGTGCACACCATTGAGGTGAACGACGCCGTCGACTTCCGGGGCGTCCGCATAGGTACGGCCAACGGCACCTTCGGCGTCAACACTGTCAATGACCACCAAATATTCTTTACCGATACGTGACTTCAGGCGTTGTGCACTGATTTCGCTTTGTACTGCCATAAAGCGTGCAAGCCGGTCCTGCTTAACGTCTTCCGGCACCGGGTCAGGCAAATCATTGGCCTTTGCTCCTTCAACCGGACTGTAAGCAAAGCAGCCAACGCGGTCCAGCTGTGCTTCGCGAAGGAAAGTCAGCAATTCTTCAAATTCTTCTTCCGTTTCTCCCGGGAAACCAACAATAAAGGTGGAGCGGATAATGAGCTCAGGACAAGCTTCACGCCAGGCTTTGACCCGCTCGATGGTGCGTTCTGCACTGCCCGGACGCTTCATCAGACGCAGGATACGTTTGCTGGCATGCTGAAAAGGGATATCAAGATACGGCAGAATACGACCTTCATTCATTAGCGGAATAAGATCATCCACATGAGGGTAGGGATAAACGTAGTGCAGACGCACCCACATATCCAGTTCACCGAGTTTTTCACACAACTGCTGCATATGTGCCTTCACCGGCATTCCATTCCAGAACCCGGTGCGGTGTTTTACGTCTACACCGTATGCACTGGTGTCCTGGGAAATGACCAGTAATTCGCTGACACCTGCTGATTTCAGTCGTTTCGCTTCATCAAGTATTTCACCCACCGGACGGCTGACCAGATCTCCCCGCATAGATGGAATAATGCAGAATGTACAGCGGTGGTTACAGCCCTCGGAGATTTTGAGATAGGCGTAATGTCTCGGAGTCAGTTTAATGCCATGATCCGGTACAAGGTGCTCGAACGGATTGTGAACCGGCTTAGGAAGATGACTGTGAACCTGTTCTACCACGCTTTCATAAGCATGGGGGCCGGTGATCGCCAGCACATTCGGATGCACCTCGCGGATTTCATCTTCTTTGATCCCAAGACAACCGGTCACAATCACTTTCCCGTTTTCTGTCAGTGCTTCACCAATCGTATCTAATGATTCCTGCACAGCAGAATCGATAAAACCGCAGGTGTTGACGATGACGAGATCGGCATCGTTGTAAGTAGGGACAACATCGTACCCTTCGGTGCGAAGCTGGGTGAGGATCCTTTCGGAATCCACGAGGTTTTTCGGGCAGCCTAAACTGACAAAACCAATTTTCGCAATGGGATTTTCCACGGTGGATGCCGGGCTGTCGCTACGCTGTGACTCAAGTACTTTGACCGGAGTACTGAGTGTGGTGGTCGCGTTCGGGGTGTATTTCTCTACGGACATGGACTTCTACTGTTAACACATTATCGGCACATTATATCAGGCTTATTGCAGAGTAATAAGATTAGCCTTCGTTCCGGCAGCGATTTCCTCTTTTTTCATTCACCTGTTAGACTGCCGCACCTGAATAATCCTGTGTGTCCGGGTGTTACCCGGAGGAAAAAGCGTTCACTCCTCATGTTATTGCCGTTACATTGCTATGATGAAGCCGGTCGCGTCAAACCGCCACTCTGGCTTTACTGGATGCTGTTAATACTTTGCAGTGACTGGATTGCATTAGTCTTTTCTCTGGTCACGTTTGGCCAGACATCAGAATTACTTTCCGTACTTTATCCTGATAAAACAGTACTTGGCTGGCGCTTGCTTGCCACCTGGCCTTTTTTAACAGTCATTTTGCTGATGGGTAACCGGGAGCGGTTGTGGAATAAGGAATTGACCGGCTGGCGACTGGGGATCATGCCGCTTATCTGGACGGGAAATATCGTCAGTATCGCAGCACAAATGCAGACCGTGCTGCACGACCAGTGGGATTTCCACTGGACGCCGGCTTGTTTTATTCTGGTCAATGTTCTGGTATTCGTCACTGTCATGCGCAGCCGGCATATACGGTTGATGGTCAGTGACTGGCGTGATCCGGCCACCGGAGACAGTGGCGGCACAGAAGATAAAAAAATTACTGACGCTGGCGTGACAAAGCCTGGTCAAAATACATCGCCACACTGACATTGCTGTCGTTTACCAGGCGCTCATAACAAATACCGGCAAACGCGTAAGAGTACTCTCCGGCGTCCAGTACAACAAAGGGCGCTTCGGGATTTGAATCGTCATATCGCCAGTCGCCGCCAGCAATCTTTCTATATGTCTCACCAAGATACGCACCGTAGACGTTACAAATGGTAAAGACGGCGGAGTCTTCCAGCGCTTTGTCGTGGTACTTGTCCAGAAAAGATAGCAGTATGTCGTCAACGCTCTTTGTGCTTTCAGGGCTGTAATCCAGTTCAATAGCGAATTCATCATGAGCCGCCCGGACAGCGTCGGCAGAGCATTCTTCCATTAATTTTTCGAGTTCAGCTTGTTGCATCGTGTTCTCCTTTTTCTTTTATTGTGCGCGTTGTAGCCCGATGTGTCTATTTCGCCGTGATTTTATTAATCACACTGGCCGCTGCAAACATGCCAAATGTTGCGGTTACCGTTACCACTGCACCAAAACCGCCGGCGCAATCGAGTCGCGTACCGCCTTCAAGTGCAGATTTACTGTGACACACTGAACCGTCCGGTTGGGGGTAGCGTAACTGTTCCGTCGAATAGATGCACTCCACGCCAAACCGGCGTTTCGGATTTTTCGTGAAGTTATAAAAGCGTCTTAATTCACTGCGAACCTTTGCCGCCAGCGGATCCTGAATAGTTCTGGCGAGGTCGCCCCGTGTTATCTGCGTGGGATCAATTTGACCGCCGGCACCGCCAACGGTCACAACATGGCACTTGTTACGCTTGCACCAGGCAATGATAGCCGCTTTGGCCTTCACACTGTCGGTGGCTTCAATCACACTGTCCATATCTGTATGCAACACTTCACGGACATTCTCAGGTGTCACAAAGTCTTCTACCGTAATTACCCTGCAGGCCGGATTAATTAACTTAATACGTTCAGCCAGCACGTCGACTTTAGCCTGACCTACCGTGTTGTCCAGCGCATGGATCTGACGGTTGATGTTGGTCGTACACACATCATCAAGGTCAATCAGGGTAATCGTACCCACACCGCTTCGTGCCAGCGCTTCAGCACTCCACGCGCCAACGCCCCCTACACCTGTTACACAAACGTGGGCTGCTGCCAGTTTTTCAGTGCCATCAACGCCGTACAGCCGGCTTATTCCGCCAAATCGTTGTTTTTCGCTCATAGTTCCTGCTGATTTAATATAAAACCTGCGTCGCTGAAGGTAATTCAGGCGACAGGCAGTATTTTACAGGGAATTTCTTTTTAATGCAGTGCGCAGTGCGGATTTGACGGGGATTATTCTAATTATCCGGATAATCAATCCTTGAATTGTCAAAATACGTTAAACGAAAGGTGTGGTTAAATTTCAACAATCCAATTTAACAGGAGCTTTCCATGGGACTACTGGTTGACGGTAAATGGCAGGACAAATGGTACGATACTGATGGCAACGGCGGGAAATTCAAACGGGAACAGTCTGTGTTCCGTCATCATGTTGAGAATTCAGATAACGCGAAATTTACTCCTGAAAGCGGGCGATATCACCTTTATGTGTCGCTTGCCTGTCCGTGGGCACACAGAACCCTGATTTTCCGGAAAATTAAAGGACTGGAACCGCACATCAGTGTTTCCGTTGTATCGCCGGATATGCTGGATAATGGCTGGACCTTTGATAAATCCGCAGGTAGCAGTGGCGATGATCTTTATGATTTTGACTTCATGCATCAGCTATACACCAAAGCTGAGTGGGGCGTAACAACGCGGGTTACGGTACCTGTGCTCTGGGATAAGAAAACCGCATCTATTGTCAGTAACGAATCGGCGGATATTATCAGAATGTTCAATACGGCATTCAATGACATAACCGGTGATACGACGGACTATTATCCTCCGGCGTTACGGGAAGACATCGATAATATCAATGAACTGGTTTATCACAACATCAACAACGGTGTGTATAAATGTGGTTTTGCTACTACCCAGAATGCTTACGAAGAGGCATTTGAAGCCCTGGTTAACGCCATGAACTCTGTTGAATCCAGATTGAGTCATCAACGATATTTGTGCGGTGACAAACTTACTGAAGCAGACTGGCGTTTGTTTACCACGCTTATCCGCTTTGATCCTGTCTATCACGGTCATTTTAAATGCAATCATAAACGGGTCACGGATTATCCCAATCTATACAATTATATGCGGGAGCTGTATCAATTTCCCGGTGTGGCTGACACAGTGGATTTTGCTCATATCAAACGCCATTACTACTACAGTCATACCATGATTAATCCGACACAGGTAGTGCCGGCGGGTCCGGCACAGCAACTGGATGTGCCCCATACCAGAGAGAACAAATAATGAGCACTAAAACTGTATTGTCACTTCATCAGGGAAAACCCACGCAGGATGGTGCGGGCGTGTCGCTGACCCGCATAATAGGACAGCCGTCGCTTCCCCGTCTTGATCCCTTTCTGATGCTGGATTTTTTCGGTTCTGATAATCCGGGTGAATACATCGCCGGTTTTCCTCCTCATCCCCACAGGGGATTTCAAACGGTGACTTATATGCTGGCAGGTAAAATGCGTCACCGGGATTCCGTAGGCAATGAAGGCGTCATTGAGGCTGGTGGCATCCAGTGGATGAATGCGGGCAGGGGACTCATTCATGAAGAAATGCCGGAACAGGAATCGGGGTTGTTGCAAGGCTTTCAGTTGTGGGTGAATTTACCGGCAAAAGAAAAAATGTCAGCGCCGGGATATGAAGATATCCATCCTGATGCCGTGCCGGATGTTGCAATAGGGCAACAGGTCAGGGTGAAAATACTGGCTGGTGAATTTAATGGCGTCAGTGGTCCGGTTAAAAGTCATTCTGTCGATCCGCTGTTTATTGACGTACAAAGCGCTGCTGAAGAGGAAGTGACGTTGCCGCTGGCAGATGAACATAATACATTTGTTTACTGCTACGAAGGTGGCCTGCAAATTGCTGAACAACCGGTAAGTCATGGAAAGTTGGCTGTACTCAGTAAGGGGACAGCATTAACGATGACAATGCAGGCCGGCACAAAGTGCATTATTGTCAGCGGTACGCCTATTCAGGAACCTGTGGTGCAGTACGGACCATTTGTGATGAACACCGAAGCTGAAATTCATCAGGCCATTAAAGACTATCAGAACGGGCGTTTTGCTGGTTAAACAGGCATTTTTAAGCTGCTTTGTGTCGAAATTGTTAAAATTGCATGGTTTTGACGACTTTCCACTGACAAACAATTGAACCAAAGCAGCCACTCGCTTAGTATTCAGTGAGGCAGGAAAAAGAATTAGCCGTACTTATAAAACAGGAAAGTCAATGAAACCAGTTATCTTAGCCGGTGGGACAGGGAGTCGATTATGGCCCAAATCCCGCGCAGCACTTCCAAAGCAATTTCTCGCGCTCACGTCAGAACAAACTATGTTGCAGGAAACGGTTACCCGTCTGAAAGGAACCGATTCTGAAAGCCCCATTTTTATTTGTAATGACGCCCATCGTTTTCTGGTTGCAGAACAGTTACGCATACAGAACATTGCTCATGACGGAATTTTGCTTGAGCCGGTAGGGCGTAACACTGCCCCTGCGATTGCGCTGGCTGCGTTGCATGCAACCAAAAATGGTGAAGATCCTATTTTACTGGTGCTGGCAGCAGACCATCTGATTAAAGATACGCCGGCTTTCCATCTCGCCATAGAAAAGGCAGAGATCCTGGCACGCACAGGTAAGCTGGTAACCTTCGGGATTGTGCCGGACCAGCCGCATACCGGTTACGGTTATATCAAAGCCGGAGACGGAATTGATAACGGATTTGTGGTTGATGAATTTGTAGAAAAGCCGGATCTTGCTACTGCGGAAAGTTATGTGTCTTCCGGTAAGTATTTCTGGAACAGCGGCATGTTCATGTTTAAAGCAAGCCGTTATCTGGAAGAGTTAGAAAAATTCAATCCTGACATTCTGTCAGTTTGCCGTGATGCCATTGATACTGAGTCTGCTGATCTGGACTTTATCCGTGTTGACGCAGATGTATTTGCATCCTGCCCGGACGATTCGATCGATTATGCGGTGATGGAAAAAACCGACAGTGCGGCAATGGTACCACTCGACGCTGGCTGGTCTGATGTTGGCAGCTGGTCATCCTTGTGGGAAACCGCTGAGAAAGACACCCGTGGCAATGTTATTGTCGGAGATGCCATTCTTGAAGGCGTTAACAACAGTTATATTAATGCCGAGCAGCGTTTGATTTCTGTTATCGGACTGGATGATGTTGTTGTTGTTGAAACAAAAGACGCCATCATGGTTGCGCATAAAGATAAAGTGCAAAACATCAAAAATGTGGTAAACCGTCTGAAAGCAGAAAAACGCCCTGAATTCGAATTCCACCGGGAAGTATTCAGACCCTGGGGCAGCTATGATTCCATTGATAACGGTGCACGTTTCCAGGTGAAGCGTATTACGGTTAAGCCGGGTGAAAAATTATCAGTACAAATGCACCATCACAGAGCTGAGCACTGGATTGTAGTAAGCGGCACAGCCAATGTTACCATCGGAGAAAAAACGCAGCTGGTGACAGAGAATGAGTCGACCTATATTCCAATCGGTGAAGTTCATGCGCTGGAAAACCCGGGCAAGATCCCGCTGGAGCTGATTGAAGTGCAATCCGGTGGTTACCTGGGTGAAGACGATATCATCCGTTTCTCTGACCGATATGGCAGAACAGAAAAAAAGGATGGTAAAGCGTGAGTCAGCCAATTACCTGTTTTAAAGCCTATGACATCCGCGGAGAGCTGAACAAGCAGCTCTCCGAGGAAGTGGCTTATCGTATAGGCCGCGCTTTTGCTGAAGAACTGAAAGCGAAAACTGTGGTTGTCGGTGGTGATGTGCGCCTTACTTCTACACCATTAAAACTGGCTTTGTCAGCAGGCCTGATTGATGGCGGTGCAAAGGTTTATGACTTAGGTGATACCGGCACTGAAGAGATATATTTTGCCACTAAGCACCTGGGTGTTGACGGTGGTATTGAAGTAACTGCCAGCCACAACCCGATTAACTACAACGGTATGAAGCTGGTTAAAGCCGGCTCTGTTCCTATCAGTGGTGATACCGGGTTAAATGCGATTAAAGCGCTTGCTGAGACATACGGTGACGAAGCGGTTGCAAGCCGTCTGGCATTTTATTGCAATGATGCCAGCATTGATGCTGAAGCGTTCTTCAACGGCCACAGTCATATTGATATTGCGAAGCTTAAGGCTTCCGGAGCCTACGAAGAAAAAGACTGCCTCACAGATTATGCACGCCACGTTGTCTCGTATATTGATACTGCTAACCTGACGCCTCTGAAAATTGTCGCGAATGCGGGTAATGGTGCAGCCGGTAAGGCGCTGGATGCCATTGAAGCGGTATTTTCTGAAACTGGCGTGCCGGTGGAGTTCATCAAAGTTCACCATCAGCCTGACGGTACATTCCCTAACGGGATCCCCAATCCGCTGCTGCCTGAAAACCGTGCGGATACTGCAAAAGCGGTTATTGCCCATAACGCTGATTTCGGCATCGCCTGGGACGGTGATTTTGACCGCTGTTTCCTGTTTGATGCGAAAGGGGAGTTTATTGAAGGCTATTACATTGTAGGTTTGCTTGCTCAGGCGTTCATCGACAAGGAAGATAATGCCAAAATTATCTACGATCCCCGCGTATTTTGGAACACCGAAGACATTGTGAAAACATCCGGTGGGACGCCGGTTAAATCCAAAACCGGTCATGCGTTCATCAAAGAGCGTATGCGTAAAGAAGACGCTGTGTATGGCGGCGAAATGAGTGCTCATCACTATTTTCGCGACTTTGCTTATTGCGATTCAGGTATGATCCCCTGGTTGCTGGTGGCAGAGCTGCTCTGCACAAAGCAAACATCGCTGGCTGATATGGTGGCAGCACGGATTGAAGCATTTCCGTCCTCAGGGGAAATTAACAGCGTGCTGAAAGATGCTGATGCCGCGCTGGCGCGGGTTAAAGCAAAATATGAAGCAGACGCTGAAGTTATCGACGATACTGACGGCATCGGTTATGAATTTGCTGAGTGGCGCTTTAATTTGCGTAAATCGAATACGGAGCCGGTAATCCGCCTGAACGTTGAGTCCCGCGGTAACATTCCGTTGATGGAAGAAAAAACACAAGAATTAATTACGCTTATTCGATCTGAATAATAGTCATTCCTTAAATGTCTAAAGCCTCGTTTTAACGAGGCTTTTTCGTTTGTATAACATGATTCAGAACAGGAAAATCAACCAGGCATGTGACAACACAACCACTGTTGTTAAAGCCATCCGCAAGGTGATATAGCTGACAATCGCTGATTTATCTAATGCGAGTACCTGCTTGTCATAAAATAATACTGCCAGATAAGCCACCGACAGCACACCCAGCGTAGACAGGTTGCCTGCAAATACAAGACATAACCAGCCAGTAATCGTGGGCAGCATGGCAATCACAAGTTGCGGACCATACGCTTTTTTATTCAGGGCATCCCACCAGTAAATACCACCAAAAAATGAAAGCAGGACGGCAGAATACTGGGTGAAATAACGGGCACTTTCATGCAACGGCAGCAGGTTAAGGACCACTGCAAGAGGCAAAAATAAAAAAGGGATCAGTCCGGCAACCCCTAATAGCACAACCTGATAGGGCATATTCACTCCTTAAAACAAAAATAGCGCCATAAGGCGCTATTTTAACTCATCGGGAAAAAATTACTTTTCCAGCGGTGAGAATTTACGTTGGTTGTAACCGGTATACATCTGACGTGGACGACCGATTTTTTGCTTCGGATCGCTCATCATTTCATGCCAGTGTGAAATCCAGCCAACTGTACGGGACAGAGCAAAGATACACGTGAACATGTTGGTAGGAATACCAATCGCTTTTAAGATAATACCTGAGTAGAAGTCAACGTTCGGGAACAGTTTCTTCTCAGCGAAGTACGGGTCGTTAAGGGCGATTTTTTCCAGTTCCATTGCTACATCGAGTAATGGATCCTGTACATTCAGCTCTTTCAGTACTTCGTGACAGCTTTCACGCATTACTGTGGCGCGCGGGTCGTGGTTTTTGTAAACACGGTGACCGAAGCCCATCAGACGGAAAGGATCGCTCTTATCTTTCGCGCGTGCGATAAACTCAGGAATACGGTCCACGCTGCCGATTTCTTCCAGCATTGTCAGACATGCTTCGTTTGCACCACCGTGCGCAGGGCCCCACAGAGATGCAACACCGGCAGCGATACACGCATAAGGGTTAGCACCTGAAGAACCTGCCAGACGGACAGTAGACGTAGAAGCGTTTTGTTCGTGGTCAGCGTGAAGCGTGAAGATACGGTCCATAGCCAGTTCAACGGCAGGACTGATTTTGTATTCTTCAGCAGGGACTGAGAACATCATATTCAGGAAGTTTGCAGCGTAGCTTAAGTCGTTACGCGGGTAAACAAACGGCTGACCGATGTTGTACTTGTAACACATAGCTACCAGCGTAGGCATTTTCGCGATTAAGCGGTGTGCACTGCGCATACGCTCTTCAGGGTTAGAAACGTCCAGGTCACTGTGGTAGAAAGAAGACATCGCACCTACAGTGCCGCAAAGCATGGCCATCGGGTGGGCATCATTGCGGAAACCGTGGAAGAACATGTTGATTTGTTCATGAACCATTGTGTGACGGGTAATTGTCGCACGGAAATCATCATATTCTTCTTTAGTTGGTGCTTCGCCGTTTAACAGCATGTAGCACACTTCGAGGTAGGACGCATCACGTGCCAGCTCTTCGATAGGGTAACCACGGTGCAATAATACACCAGCCGCGCCATCGATATACGTAATTGCAGACTCGCAAGAGCCTGTCGCCATGAAACCGGGGTCAAACGTGAAATATCCGTGTGCACCCAGTGAACGTACATCAATTACATCTTGACCCTCGGTGCCGGACAAAATCGGTAGTTCGATCTCTTTATCACCGGCTTTCAGAATGGCCTTCTGATCTGCCATAAATGCTCTCCTCAGAATGGTTCTTTGGCAACGTTCTCGCTTAAAAACTAAACGAGTTAGTTGGAAAAAGTGGCGTAGTTTTACTTTATTATGCAGCTAAAAGTCAATTTAATTGCAAAATTGTATAATAAATATTCCAAGTTATTAAAAGTTATATCGAAACTGTATTACAACTTATGTTTATTTTATTTACGCACTAAAAAATAAGTTGTAATTGAAGTGAAAAGAAATGGTTTCTTCATGACAGATTAACAATCATGTGAAATTTCCATGGATTACATCTGTTTCATCTAAATGCATAGAATTTCAGGTGTGTTATATTAATACGCGACGCCATAGGTGTTGAGTGTAGATTGCCTGCTGCACTTGCGCTTGCTTCGATAAGCAAAAGTAACGCTCTCATCATACACCCCGCCATCCGGTGTTCAGAAGTTATACGACTAAAGTCCTAATAGGGTACAAAAAATTGTAATTGTACAATGCGCTGGATATACTCAGGCGTGCTTGAAACGAGGCACTACTGCCTTGTTAATAAAGCAATAAATACTTCACAAATTGTTAACAACTCATTGGACGAGACTATTAACAGGTAAACAACCGAATTACTCTGTCAGGACATAAAAACAGCGGGTAATTCATATCCCTACGGATTAAACAGGCATAAATTGTGAAAAAGCAAAGACCAGTAAATTTAGACCTCAAGACAATTAAATTTCCTCCCTCTGCTGTTTCTTCAATTCTCCACCGCGTCACCGGCGTAGCCATGTTTTTCGCACTTTTATTTGTTATCTGGGCATGGGCAGTTTCTGTTTCATCACCAGACGGCTTTGCTAACGTGCAAACAATCATGGACGGAGTAATTGGAAAACTGATTGCTATCGGTACAGCTTCCGCACTTACGTATCACATTCTTGGCGGTATCCGTCACGTTATTATGGATATGGGTCACTGGGAAGAATTAGAGTCAGGTAATAACAGCGCCCGTGCAATCATCGCACTGTGGGTTGTTCTTACTGTCGTTTTGGGAGTCGCACTATGGTAACTAACCAGGCAAGCATTAAGCGCGACGGTGTACAAGATTACGTTACACTGCGCACAACCGCCGCAATCATCACCGCATTTTCATTTTTCATGGTGTGGTTCTTCATCACCACCGATGAACTCAGCTATGAAATCTGGCGTGGTCTGTTTACTGGCTTAGGCATGAAGGTCTTCACATTTGCAACACTGGTTGCTGTTATGTTTCACGTTCGTGTTGGTCTGTGGCAAGTTCTTACCGATTACGTTAAAGCGCCCGGCCTGCGTGCTGTTATCCAGTTCGTATTGAACCTGATTGCGTTTGTATACGTTCTTGTTGGCCTGTTTGTTTTGTGGAGTATCTGATATGAATCTACCAGTACATGAATTTGACGCCGTTGTAATCGGCGCAGGCGGTGCGGGTATGCGTGCCGCATTGCAAATTTCTCAGTCAGGTAAATCCTGCGCCTTATTATCTAAGGTTTTTCCTACCCGTTCTCACACCGTATCTGCGCAGGGTGGTATCACCGTAGCGCTGGGTAACTCCCATGAAGATAACTGGGAATGGCACATGTATGACACGGTAAAAGGTTCCGATTATATCGGTGACCAGGACGCCATTGAATATATGTGTAAAACCGGTCCTGAAGCCATTATTGAAATGGAAAACATGGGTCTGCCTTTCTCACGTTTCGAGAATGGTAAAATTTATCAGCGTCCTTTCGGTGGTCAGTCGAAAAACTTCGGTGGCGAGCAGGGCGCACGTACAGCGGCTGCTGCCGACCGTACTGGTCACGCGCTGCTTCACCTTCTGTATCAACAGAACGTGAAAAACAAAACGAAAGTATTTTCTGAGTGGTACGCACTGGATCTGGTTAAGAACCAGGACGGCGATGTAGTAGGTTGTACTGCTATCGACATTGAAACCGGTGAAGTGGTTTACTTTAAGTCACGTGCTGTTGTACTGGCTACCGGTGGTGCTGGTCGTATTTACGCTTCTACTACTAATGCTCACATCAATACCGGTGACGGTGTTGGTATGGCACTGCGTGCCGGTGTTTCCGTACAGGATATGGAAATGTGGCAGTTCCACCCGACAGGTATTGCCGGTGCCGGTACGCTGGTAACCGAAGGTTGTCGTGGTGAAGGTGGTTACCTGCTTAATAAAGACGGCGAACGTTTCATGGAACGTTATGCTCCTAACGCGAAGGACCTTGCCGGTCGTGACGTTGTTGCCCGTTCAATGATGACGGAAATCCGTGAAGGTCGTGGTTGCGAAGGCCCCTGGGGTACTCACATTAAATTGAAGCTGGACCACCTGGGTAAAGACGTACTTGAGTCACGTCTGCCTGGTATCCTTGAGCTGTCACGTACATTTGCTCACGTTGACCCGGTTAAAGAACCTATTCCGGTAATCCCGACTTGTCACTATATGATGGGTGGTATTCCAACCAACGTTCATGGTCAGTGTCTGACTGTTGATGAAAACGGTAACGACTCCGTAGTAAATGGTTTATTCGCCTGTGGTGAGATTGCTTGTGTATCTGTACACGGTGCAAACCGCCTCGGTGGTAACTCACTGCTTGATCTCGTGGTGTTCGGTCGTGCGACCGGTCTGCACCTGGGTGAAAAATTGTCTGAAATCGCGCCTGCCCGCGATGCTTCTCAATCTGACCTTGATGCGGCTATGGCCCGCTTCAATCGATGGGAGTCCTCTGAAAAAGGCAAGGGTGAAGATCCGGTTCAAATTAAAAAGGACCTGCAGCAATGTATGCAACTTAACTTCTCGGTATTCCGTGAAGGTGATGCAATGGCTGAAGGTTTACAACAACTTAAAGAAATCAGAGAACGCCTGCAACACGCCCGTCTTGATGATAAGAGTTCAGACTTTAATACCCAGCGTATTGAGTGTCTTGAGCTTGATAACCTCATGGAGACAGCATACAGCACTGCAGTGGCTGCGAACTTCCGTACGGAAAGTCGTGGTGCACACAGCCGTTTCGACTTCCCGGACCGTGACGATGAGAACTGGTTATGCCACAGCATCTATCGCCCGCAAACCGAGTCTATGTTGAAACGTGACGTCAATATGGCGCCAAAGTTACGGGAAGCATTCCCGCCTAAAGTGCGTTCATATTAAGAGAGGCAAGTACCATGCAATTACATTTTTCAGTTTATCGCTACAACCCTGACGTAGACGACGCACCTAAGATGCAAGACTACAAAATGGAAGTGGAAGAAGGCCAGGATATGATGGTGCTTGATGCACTGCTGCTTCTTAAAGAACAGGATCCAACGCTGTCTTTCCGTCGCTCATGCCGTGAAGGTGTATGTGGTTCAGATGGTATGAACATGAATGGCAAGAATGGCCTGGCATGTATCACACCATTATCTGCTCTGGGTAAAGGTAAAATTGTTATCCGCCCACTGCCAGGTTTGCCGGTAGTGCGTGACCTGGTTGTTGACATGACGCAGTTCTACAACCAGTACGAGAAAATTAAACCGTTCCTGATTAACGACAGTAAGCAGCCGCCTGCACGTGAACATCTGCAGTCGCCTGAAGACCGCGCAAAACTGGATGGCCTGTACGAGTGTATTCTATGTGCTTGTTGTTCAACGTCTTGTCCGTCGTTCTGGTGGAACCCTGACAAGTTCATCGGCCCTGCTGGTCTGCTTCATGCTTATCGTTTCTTAATCGATAGCCGTGACACCGCTACCGAAGAGCGACTCAACGACCTGGATGATGCATTCAGCGTCTTCCGCTGCCACGGTATCATGAACTGTGTCAGTGTATGTCCGAAAGGATTGAACCCGACAAAAGCTATCGGTCAGATTAAGTCGATGCTTTTACAACGGGCTGTTTAGTACAAATTTCTGTCACTTTTTTAGTTTCAGATTGTAATTAGCTAAATGGCCATCCATCGAGGATGGCTATTTTTTTATATATACGGCATAAACGGTTGGTTTTTATTCACAATATGATCATAACTATTGGTTCTTATGAAAATAACCGTCATAATATAACACCGTGTTAAAGAATATTTCCTAAACGTAGCAAGGCACAATAATGCAAGAAAGCGTGATGAAAGCGTGGTGGGATTCCTCGCATATGGCGGGCGCCAATGCTGCCTATGTGGAAGAGCTGTACGAAATGTACATCGACAATCCACAAAGCGTTTCAGATACATGGCGTCAAGTGTTCGATACCCTACCGAAAGTTGACGGCGTAGAACTGGAAAGCAACCATACGTCAATTCGTAATCAATTCAGGCAGCTCGCTGCCCTTGGACCAACAGCCAGGATGTCTTCATCTGCCAGTCAGGAAGGCTCCGCTCCTTCAGATGACCGTCAGGTTAAAGTTCTTCAGCTGATTAACGCGTATCGTTTTCGTGGTCACCAGAATGCAAATCTCGACCCGCTTGGACTTTGGAAACAAACTAAAGCCCGCGATTTGGATCTCTCTCATCACTCTCTGACAGATGCAGACCTCGACGTTAACTTTAATGTCGGTTCGTATGCTATCGGTCAGGACAGCATGTCGCTACGTGACCTGTTTAAATCTCTTAACCGCACTTACTGCGAATCTATCGGTGCAGAATACATGCACATTACCGATACTGAGCAGAAGCGCTGGTTACAACAACGCATTGAATCTGTAGAAGCCAGCCCGCAAATCTCTAAAGAAGAGAAGCTTGCTATCCTTAAAGGGCTGACAGCTGCTGATGGTATGGAAAAATACCTGGGTGCAAAATTCCCGGGTGCCAAGCGCTTCTCACTGGAAGGTGGTGATGCACTGGTTCCTATGCTTAAAGGCCTTATTACTGAAGCCGGAACCGTTGGCACTAAAGAAGTGGTAATCGGTATGGCTCACCGTGGCCGTCTGAACGTACTTATTAATGTGCTGGGTAAAAACCCGTCTGTATTGTTCGACGAGTTCTCCGGAAAACATGACAACACGTTGGGTTCCGGTGACGTTAAGTATCACGCAGGTTTCTCTTCAGACTTCGCAACGCCCGGCGGTAATGTTCACCTGGCGCTGGCGTTTAACCCGTCTCACCTTGAAATTGTTAACCCGGTAGTGATGGGCTCTGTACGTGCACGTATTGACCGCCGCAATGACGATTTCAATAAAGTGCTGCCAATTACCATTCACGGTGACTCTGCGATTGCCGGTCAGGGTGTTGTGCAGGAAACCTTTAACATGTCTCAGACACGTGGTTTCGCCGTTGGCGGTACAGTGCGTATCGTAATCAACAACCAGGTTGGTTTCACAACGTCCAAGACTGAAGATACCCGTTCGACTCAGTATTGTACTGACATTGCGAAGATGGTTCAGGCGCCTATTTTCCACGTGAATTCTGACGATCCTGAAGCGGTGATGTTTGTGACTAAACTGGCCCTTGAGTATCGTAATAAATTCAAAAAAGACGTGGTTATCGATCTGGTTTGTTACCGTCGTCATGGTCACAATGAGTCTGATGAGCCGAACGCGACTCAGCCATTGATGTATCAAAAAATTAAAAAGCATCCTGTTCCCCGTCAGATCTATGCTGACCAATTAATTGCTGAGGGTACAATTGAAAGTCGTGATGCTGAACGTTTCATTGAAGAATACCGTGCAGCATTAGATCATGGTGCCTGTGTGGTAGAAGAATGGCGTCCGATGACAGAGCATTCTGTAGACTGGACTCCGTATATTGGTCACGATTGGGATGCACCTTACGATGGCAGTTTGTCTATCGAAAAACTGAAGTCTCTTGCTGAAAGCATCAGTAGTTATCCGGAAGACTTCAAACTGCATTCACGTGTAAATAAGGTCTATCAGGACCGTAAGGCCATGGCATCCGGTGAGAAACCTCTTGACTGGGGTATGGCTGAAAACCTGGCGTACGCATCGATTGTTGACGATGGAAGCAGCATCCGTATGACCGGTCAGGACTCAGGTCGTGGTACCTTCTTCCACCGTCATGCCGTACTGCACAACCAAACTGACGCTTCAACCTTTATGCCTTTACAGAATATCCGTGAAGGTCAGGGTGAAATCGAAATCTTCGATTCTGTATTATCAGAAGAAGCTGTTATGGCGTTCGAATACGGCTTTGCTACCGCGGAGCCCGGTACGTTGACTATCTGGGAAGCGCAGTTCGGTGACTTTGCTAACGGCGCTCAGGTTGTCTTTGACCAGTTCTTAAGTTCAGGTGAAGCGAAGTGGGGCCGTCTGTGTGGTCTGACTGTGTTACTTCCACACGGTTACGAAGGGCAGGGCCCGGAACACAGTTCTGCACGTCTCGAACGTTTCCTGCAATTATGTGCTGACCACAACTGGCAGGTATGTATCCCTTCTACGCCGGCTCAGGTGTTCAATATGATTCGTCGTCAGGTTGTACGTCCAATGCGTAAGCCTCTGATTGTCATGTCACCTAAGTCATTACTGCGTCACCCGCTGGCTATCTCTTCTTTAGAAGAATTGTCTGAAGGCGTGTTCAAGAACGTTATCGGTGAGATTGATGATATCGATCCGGCTGGCGTGAAACGCGTGGTGATGTGTTCAGGTAAAGTGTACTACGATCTGCTTGACCAGCGTCGTAAGAATGAACAGACCGATGTGGCTATCATCCGTCTCGAACAGTTGTATCCGTTCCCTCAGGAAGAAGCAGCAAAAATTGTTGCCGAATACAGCCATGTTAAAGATTGGGTATGGTGTCAGGAAGAGCCTCAAAATCAGGGCGCCTGGTACAGCAGCCAGCATCACTTCTGGCAAGCCATCCCTGATGGTGCAAAATTATCATATGCGGGACGTGAAGCATCGGCTTCTCCTGCCGTAGGCTATCTATCCGTTCACAACCAGCAACAGAAAGCCCTGGTTGAAGACGCACTCACGATTAAATAAAGGAACAGTGATGACAATTGAGATAAAAGTTCCGGTTCTGCCTGAATCAGTTGCCGATGCGACCATTGCAACTTGGCATGTTAAAGCCGGTGATGCAGTTAAGCGCGATCAAAACCTGGTTGATATTGAGACCGATAAAGTGGTTCTGGAAGTAGTAGCACCTGCTGACGGTGTTATCGGAGAAATCCTGAACGAAGAAGGCGCGACTGTATTAGGTGAGCAAGTGATTGCGAAGCTGAGCGAAGGCGGTGAAGCACCGGCTAAATCAGAAAGCAAATCTTCTGAAGCTAAAGCTGAATCTAAAGAAGCAGCACCGGCAGCTTCCGGCAAAACCAGCGATGTAAAAGTACCAGTACTGCCTGAGTCAGTTGCTGATGCAACCATTGCTACATGGCATGTTGCTGTGGGTGAGGCAGTAAGTCGCGACCAGAACCTGGTTGATATTGAAACAGATAAAGTGGTTCTGGAAGTGGTTGCGCCGGCAGATGGTTCTCTGGCAGAAATTCTGGCAGAAGAAGGTGCTACAGTAACGGCTGAAGAAGTGATTGCTAAGTTTGTTGAAGGTGCGGCTTCCGGTAAAGCGGCTCCTGCAGCGGCTGAAGAAGCTGACGACAGCGATGATGGCGATGCGTTAAGCCCGTCTGTACGTCGTTTACTTGCTGAAAAAGGCGTTGATGCGTCTAAAGTAAAAGGTACCGGCAAAAACGGTCGTATCACCAAAGAAGACGTTGAACAGTATCTGAAAGGCGGTAGTGCAGCACCTAAAGCTGCAGCTACAGCGGCTGAACCGGCAGCTAACCTGCCTGTTGGTGACCGCAGCGAAAAACGTGTTCCTATGACACGTCTTCGTAAAACAATCGCTACCCGTCTGCTGGAAGCGAAAAACTCGACTGCGATGCTGACAACCTTCAATGAAGTGAATATGAAGCCAATCATGGATCTGCGTAAGCAGTATCAGGATAGCTTCGAGAAGCGTCACGGCATTCGTCTTGGTTTCATGTCTTTCTACGTGAAAGCAGTCACTGAAGCGTTGAAACGTTTCCCTGAAGTAAATGCATCTCTTGACGGTGATGACATTTGCTACCACAACTATTTTGATATCTCTATCGCGGTTTCTACCCCGCGTGGTCTGGTAACGCCAGTGCTGAAAGACACTGACAATCTGGGCATGGCAGGTATTGAAAAAGGCATCAAAGATCTGGCTCTGAAAGGTCGTGACGGTAAACTGTCAATGGCTGATCTGCAGGGCGGTAACTTCACCATTACTAACGGTGGTGTGTTCGGTTCTCTGTTGTCTACGCCAATCATTAACCCGCCACAAAGCGCGATTCTGGGTATGCACAAGATCCAGGAACGTCCAATGGCAGTGAATGGCAAAGTAGAAATTCTTCCTATGATGTACCTGGCCCTGTCTTATGACCACCGTATTATCGATGGCAAAGAGTCAGTTGGCTTCCTGGTTACTGTGAAGGAAATGCTTGAAGATCCAACACGTCTGTTACTGGACGTATAAGTTTTCAGGTAGTCATTGTGTGCAGGCAGCAACCCGTTGCTGCCTGTCACAGCGCTGGTTTCGAAGAATGAGGCCGGTCATACTAATCAAGTCGCATAAGCGACTTTTGTCTTACTAAAAATCGGATAGAAACACCATGAATTTGCATGAATACCAAGGTAAGCAGCTATTCAAAGAATACGGTTTACCTGTTTCTGAAGGATACGCATCAGACACACCAGAAGGTGCTGTAGAAGCGGCCGACCGCATCGGCGGTGACGAGTGGGTTGTGAAATGTCAGGTACATGCCGGTGGTCGCGGTAAAGCGGGCGGCGTTAAACTTGTAAAAGATAAAGAAGACATTCGCGCATTTGCAGAGAAGTGGCTTGGCAAGAACCTGGTAACTTTCCAAACTGATGAGAAAGGTCAGCCAGTAAGCAAAATCTTAGTTGAATCTTGCACTGATATCGCAAACGAATTGTACTTAGGTGCGGTTGTTGACCGTGGTACACGTCGCGTTGTTTTCATGGCATCTACTGAAGGCGGTGTTGAAATCGAGACCGTTGCAGAAGAAACGCCTGAAAAAATCCTGAAAGCTGAAATCGACCCAATCGTTGGTCCTCAGCCTTATCAGGCACGTGAAATGGCATTCAAACTGGGTCTGGAAGGCGTACAGGTAAAACAATTTACGCAAATCTTCCTGGGTCTGGCGAAAATGTTCGAAGACCTTGACCTGGCGCTGATCGAAATCAACCCGCTGGTAATCAAGACTGACGGTAACCTGCACTGCCTTGACGCCAAATTGGGTGTAGACGGTAACGCACTGTATCGTCAGAAGAAAGTGAAAGAAATGCACGATCCTTCACAGGAAGATGCCCGTGAAGCACATGCTGCCTCTTTCGAGCTGAACTACGTTGCACTTGACGGTAACGTTGGCTGTATGGTTAACGGTGCAGGTCTGGCCATGGGTACCATGGACATCGTAAACCTGCATGGCGGTAAGCCTGCAAACTTCCTGGATGTTGGTGGCGGCGCGACTAAAGAGCGTGTAGCTGAAGCATTCAAAATCATTCTGTCTGACAGCAATGTTAAAGCAGTACTGGTAAACATCTTCGGTGGTATCGTGCGTTGTGACATGATCGCTGAAGGTATCATCGGCGCAGTAAAAGAAGTAGGCGTTGAAGTACCGGTTGTTGTACGTCTTGAAGGTACAAATGCTGATCTTGGCCGTGAAGTTCTTGCTAACTCAGGTCTGGATATCATCGCTGCTGAATCGCTGACTGATGCAGCAGAAAAAGTTGTTGCTGCAGCGGAGGGCAAATAATGTCAGTTTTAATTAATAAAGACACCAAAGTAATCTGTCAGGGTTTCACTGGTGGTCAGGGTACTTTCCACTCTGAACAGGCTATTGCTTACGGTACGCAAATGGTTGGCGGTGTAACGCCGGGCAAAGGCGGTACTGAGCACTTAGGTCTGCCAGTATTCAACACTGTACGTGACGCAGTAGAAGCGACGGGTGCGACTGCATCTGTTATCTACGTACCGGCTCCTTTCTGTAAAGATTCAATCGTTGAAGCGGCTGATGCTGGCATCGAGCTGATCGTTTGTATCACTGAAGGTATTCCTACGCTGGACATGCTTTACGTTAAAGAATACGTAAATGCGAAAGGCGTTCGCATGATCGGTCCTAACTGTCCGGGTGTTATCACTCCGGGTGAGTGTAAGATTGGTATCATGCCTGGTCACATCCACAAGCCTGGTAAAGTAGGTATTGTTTCCCGCTCTGGTACGCTGACGTACGAAGCGGTTAAACAAACTACTGACGAAGGTTTCGGCCAGTCTACCTGTGTTGGTATCGGTGGTGACCCAATCCCGGGTTCTAACTTCATCGACATTTTGAAAATGTTCCAGGATGATCCACAGACTGAAGCGATTGTTATGATCGGTGAAATCGGTGGTACTGCTGAAGAAGAAGCGGCTGCGTTTATCAAAGAAAACGTAACTAAGCCGGTTGTTTCTTACATCGCAGGTGTTACTGCTCCTCCGGGTAAGCGCATGGGCCACGCCGGTGCAATTATCGCAGGTGGTAAAGGTACTGCAGACGACAAATTCGCAGCCCTTGAAGCAGCAGGCGTTAAGACTGTTCGCTCACTGGCTGACATCGGTAAAGCACTGCGTGAGCAGACCGGCTGGTAAGCCCCGCTTTTTGATGATTATAAAGCCCGCTGATAGCGGGCTTTTTTAATATAAATCAATGGTTACTCTTTCTGATCCTGTATCGTGAACTATAGTTATTGCTATATCCAGCCTGTTCATGATGAATTGAAGGATGCCTATGTTTTTTGGAAAAAAGAAAACCACTACTACTCAGGTTACATCGTCAGTAGTGACACGTTCTAAAAGTCTGCAAAGTAATCAAATTTCTGAATCATTTCTCAGAGAGCTGGTATTCGATGAAGGCACGGCGCTGATCATTGCTTTTGTCTCTCCTCACCTTGATTTTGCATCTGTAAGCAGACAGATAACCCAATCTGCCAACTTCTGTAAACATGTCATCACAATCATGACTTCAGGTGAGTTAGGTGGTGGCACGACACTTTATCATCCGGCTCCGGAGCGATGGGACAACATTGTTATACATAGTTTTTCTTCTGCGCTGATTAGCCAAATCAGTATTCACGGCGTGCCTCTATACAGTGATGATATTAAAAAGGGTAAGCCGGTAATGCCTCCTGCTGAGCGGGTTAAACGCATCGCTTCAGAGTTAGCCAAAGTAAATGTACCTTTTGATATAGGTAGCAGGGACACCTTTGCCTTGACCTATTTTGACGGCATAACAGCCAGTGAGGATTTTTTCACTCAGGCATTGTACAAAGTGAAACGGTTCCCCTGCTTCTTCATAGGTGGCAGTGCAGGGGGAAAGCTTGATTTTAAACAGGCTGACATTGCCCTTAACGGAGAAATAAAATCAAATCAGGTTTTACTCGCATTCTGTAAGTTATCCCGAAACTACCGTTACGGGATCATGAAAAGCCATAACTTTGTAACCACGGGTACGGGTTTTACTGTAGCTAAATTTGACCCGCTAACCCGAACCCTGCATTCAGTACTTGATAAAGATATGTCGCTGCGCACACCAGTTGATGCATTAGCACGGCATTTTAAATGTACTGCCGGAGAACTGGACAGCAAACTGACCAGTCACTCATTCGGTATTGATATCGACAAGAGTATTTATATTCGCTCAGTAGCTTCAATCAACGATGATGGCAGCATCCGTTTCTTCAGCGACATGGGGTTTGGCGAATACTTACAACTGGTTAAGGCCACAGATTTTAAACAATCTTTGCAGCGGGACTTTGATAATTTTCTGAGAGGAAAAAACGGAAAACCTGTGGCGCTGATTGCCAATGACTGTATTTTAAGGCGGTTAAACAATCCGGATAATTTAAGCGGGATTGGTACTTTTGATCAGGTGGTTGTGTCAGGTTTTTCCACATTTGGTGAATATCTGGGCTTACACCAGAATCAGACTGTAACCGCCATCGGTTTCTTCAAACATGATGAGCAACAGTCCTATTTTGATGAATATGTTACCAATTTCCCGTTTCACCTGGCCGCATTTTCAAATTATCACATGCAGGCAAAACTTATCAGTATGAGCAATATCAATATGTTGCAGAGCAAGTTAATTGAGCAGACTGAGAAATTTCATCCCTTACTCAAAGAATCAACCGGACAGTTAAAGTTTGTTGCATCTCAGGCCAGTGATTCAGCTAACCGTCAGTTAGATCTTGGAAAACAATTTGATTTCTTCATGCAACAAATTGCCCGTCAGGAGCATGAACGAACTGAATTATCTGGTGGTATGGACAGGCTTCGTGAAAGTGCAGAGAAGATTGTAAACATTATTCAGTCTATCAGCGGTATTGCTGAACAAACTAACTTGCTGGCGTTAAATGCTGCGATTGAGGCTGCACGTGCAGGTGAAGCAGGGCGTGGTTTTGCCGTTGTGGCTGACGAAGTCAGAGCGCTTAGTCAGCGTACCCAGTCGAGTCTCAAAGAAACCGGCGATACGATCAACGAAGTCTCTGCGTCTATAGACGGGATATCCTCTGCTATCGACAGTATTAACGGATTGCTTCAGGAAATTGAGTCTGGATCGGTAAGTTTAAGCAGCGAATTAGCGGCCTTATCGGAGTCTTCTTCCGGTGCAAGTCAACGTGCTGAAGAAGGTATTAAGCGGGCAGATGCGGCATACAGTCAGATGCAGGAAATTGAAGCCGAAACTCAATTGATAGATAAACTAAATCAGCTTGCTAAATCCCAATAGAATAAATGGCCGGTAAATCGATTTTGCCGGCTGTTCCTCTTACAGGCATACCGTTTTTACATCTGTTAAAACAAGTCCTCTCAGATATCACATTCGCGTCAATAAACTTAATCGATACAGTCCATGCATTTAAAAGGTTTAAAGAGACAGCCGGTCATCCGGTTGCCTCTCCAACGGCATTACTACAATGTTAAGTTATTGTTTTAATTGTTTTATGAATACGTATGCAGATGATTGAGCAATTTTTATCTACCCGATAGGATGCACGCGACACAGAGAATTGTCATTTAACGGTAATAAAAATAACTAATGGCGTTCTCAGGAACTGTTTCGCGGCGGGCCCCAACCAGCGTACCGGCAGCCCATTCTGGCGGTATGTTACCGCCGCGATTACAGATTGCCCGCATAACCTTAGGGAAAGATTGATGACACAATTTAAACCAAATTTAATTCAAATGGCGATGATCGCCACCGGATTATCCCTTACCTCTGTACCCGTATTCGCACAATCTGACGACACACAGGCGGAAGATAATGTAGAAGTTATCCAGGTTTCAGGGATCCGCGGAAGCCTTCAGCGTGCTCAGGCTATCAAGATGGACAGCACCTCTATCGTTGAAGCGTTGTCAGCAGAAGATATCGGTAAACTGCCTGACACCAGTATTGCAGAATCATTGTCCCGTTTGCCCGGTCTTGCGGGTGAACGTCGTAACGGACGTACCAGCGGTATTTCAGTCCGGGGTTTTAACGAGAACTATGTAGGTACATCTCTTAACGGTCGTGAACTGTTAGGTATGGGTGACAACCGTGGTGTTGAATTCGACCTTTATCCTACCGAAATCATTTCTAACATTCTGGTGTATAAAACACCTGAAGCCGGCATGACTACGCAAAACATTGGCGGTTCTATTGATTTGCAAACCGTTAAGCCGCTATCTGCAGAAAGTACTGTTACCCTCAACGGTACATTAGAAAAGAACAAAGAAGATGCTGCGAACCCTGATTTTGATAATCAGGGACACCGTTTGTCCTTTAACTTCGTTGATCAATTTCTTGATAATACGTTAGGTGTGGCGCTTACGGTTGCGACCATGGAGTCACCACGTCAGGAACAACAGTTCCGTGGCTGGGGTTATGCTGATGCGAATCCGGATAAAGCGGCCAGCGGTGTTGATGTGCCGGAAGGAACACTGGTTCTGGGCGGTCATGACTCCTTTGCCCGATCTGCCATGATGAACCGTGATTCTGTCGCTGCAGTTATCCAATGGGCCCCGCAGGATCAATTAAATATTCAGTTCGACGCCCTGTATATCGATTTCCTCGAAGATGATGCCCGTCGCGGTGTTGAAGAAGGTGGTGCAGAGTGGGGAACCGGTGACTACACGATTACCGGCGTTGAAGATGGCCTGGTCACTTCGGGCTATTACGATGGCTTCTACAGTGTGGTACGCAATGACGTACGCCGGCAGGAAGCTGAGCTGAAAACCTTTGGTTTGAATGTTGAGTACATGCTCAATAATGACTGGAGTATCAAAGCAGATATTTCAACCGGCAGCGTCGATAAAACTATTACTGACGTAGAAAGTTACTCCGGTGTGGGCCGTACCGGTACTGACGGACGTCCCATGACAGCACGTTCGTGGGAAATGACATCCACCGGCGTGATGTATTCAGATCATCCTGAAATTGCGCCGGTTGATTTAACCGACGCCAGCCTGATCACACTGGCAGGACCGCAAACATGGGGTGCTCCCATTGTTGGTGGTGACGCCCAGGATGGCTTTGTTAACCAGCCTGTATTTGAAGAGAGCCTGGATTCCTTCCGTCTTTCTACGGAAGGTTTTGTGGAATGGGGAATTTTCTCCGGTCTGGAAGTCGGCATGGTGTATTCTGACCGTGAAAAATCTAAGGTAAATAACGGCGCTTATCTGACTGCTCCGTCTTATCCTGGTGACGCAGCTATTCCTGAAGTACTTGGTGTTGTCTCCCTTGATTTCATAGGCATCAATGGTGTGCTGGCGTACGATTCTATTGGCTTGTATGACAGCGGATATTATATTGCTACAGACGCAAAACTGGTTGATGCCGGTCGTCTGGGTGATACATACACCGTGAATGAAAAACTCACCACATTGTACGGTAAACTGGATATTGATACCTCTGTAGACGATATCTACATCCGCGGTAATGTGGGTGTTCAGGTTGTGCGTGCCGATCAAAGTTCTCAGGGCTTCAGTACTTCTGTTAATCAGGATGGTCTGGTGGAAGCTGTGCCTGTTACGGGCGGAACCGATTACACAGATGTATTGCCGACTCTGAACCTCAGCGCAGAATTTGCCGAAGGCCAGTTTCTGAGAATGGGATTAAGTAAAGTACTGACCCGTCCGCGTATGGATGATATGCGTCCGAATACTCAGGTGACTTTCTCTTATAACAACACCAATATTCTTTCCAATAATGTTGAGAACGGTCCATGGGGTGGCAGCTCCGGAAACCCTGAGTTGCGTCCTTACGAAGCAAATCAGTTCGACTTGTCCTACGAGAATTATTTTGCTGATACTGGTTACGTAGCCTTGTCTTATTTCTTTAAAGACATTAAGAACTGGCATCGCGAGAACGGATTATTGTCTGACTTTACTCAGGACTACATTCCGGAAATTCACCATACCCAGGATGAAGCCGCATTAGCTCCGGTGTTGTTCGAAGGTTATAAAACCAAGCCTCAGGACGGCTTTGAAGGTCTGGTCCGCGGTTATGAGATCCAGATGAGTCTGCCGGGCGATCTTATTGCTGATGCACTGTCCGGATTTGGTGTGTTTGCCAGTGTCACATTCATGGACGGTCATGCTGACGCCGCCGGTGAGGGTGGTGAAACACGGATCCCGGGATTATCCGATGAAAACTACAGCCTGACTGTTTTCTATGAAAACAGCGGTTTCGAAGTGCGGGTAGCCGGTACCAAACGTTCTGATTATCTTACAGAAGCCCGTGGTCTGAGTCTGGCCTTGTCTGATACCACCAACCAGGGTGGTACTTTCATCGACGCACAGATTGGCTATGACTTCAGTGAGTCTGGTATTGAATCACTGGAAGGCCTGCGTGTCACTTTACAGGCTCAAAACCTGACCGACGAAGACGATATTCAGACATCGGGAACTGACAGCCGTCAGGTCCTGCTGTATCAGGCTTATGGCGCTAACTACCTGTTAGGTTTCAACTACACCTTCTGATCGCTTTTTAGCCGATAACCGGTGAATAAGCCGTCTGTACGTCAGTGCAGACGGTTTTTTTAATTACAGCCATCGATTTTTCCCGTCTGCAAAATTTACCCTGCCCGGATAATATTTCCCTGTTGTCGGGGAGACATCACATACTGGTGCACATCCTGCCAGCGTTTTAATCTGCAGTTTTCCTGTTAAGCTTCTGTTTTAGTTATTCATTTCATTAGTCATGGATCAGCTGCACGATTGGTACAATATATGCTGGTCTTACCAGATAGAGAGTGAAAGACAGGAAGACTAAAATGAGCGGGATTAAATCAGCACTGGTAGTTGAAGGCGGGGCAATGCGGGGGATCTTTGCCGCGGGTGTGCTCGACAAATTCATGGAAGAAAAACACTACGGATTTGATTTCGCCATCGGTGTTTCTGCAGGTGCAACAAATCTTTCTACCTATGTGTCCGGTGCACAGGGTCTGAGTAAGACAATCATCACTGAGTTTGCAACGAAAGCCGAATTTTTCAGTCCCCTTCGTTTTATAAAGGGGGGGCACATGACAGATGTCCACTGGTTATGGCATCACGCGAAAACGGTTTTAGGTATACCTGTACCGGGTGAACAAAGTGCAATTCCTCTCTACGTAGGTGTCACAAATACACAAACCGGCAAATGTGAATATCATCTGGCCACACCGGATACTGTTGACGATTTGATGGTAGCTTCTTGTGCAATACCTACAGCATTCAGGGAACAGCCGGTGATCAATGGCGTACCTTATGTAGACGGCGGAGTAGGGGATTCAATACCGGTTAAACATGCCTACGGGATGGGAGCCAGAGACATTACCGTGGTGCTGTCACAGCCTGCGGGATTTTCCAAGCCTGAAGTGAAAAACGCCTGGCTACTGACTAAGCTGTACGGTCATCAGCCTGCTTTGCTCGAAACCATGCTTCAAAGGGCGCGCATGTATAATGAAACGCTGGCCTTTCTGAATAATCCTCCTGCCGATTGTAAAATCACCGTAATCGCACCGGATGCCGGATTTTGTGTAAAACGACTCACGATGGATAAGCGTAAACTATTACTTGGCTATGCGCAGGGAAGAAGGATGGCCAGACGGCTGTTATCCTCCCGTAAAAGGCTCGCAGCATAACAGTAAATATTTTTCTTTGCCTGCTGGTTAAGCGGATTGCTTTTTGCGATACTGCCGCGGTTTTTCCAGCGGGGTACTTAATGTCATCGTCAAAACTTTCATATATCGGTCTGGTTAACCCGAAAAGTCCGGTGAATGTGGCCTCAGTGCTCCGTGGCGCGGGTTGTTTTAATGCCAGCGCTGTGTATTACACCGGTGAACGGTATACCCGGGCCAGAGAGTTCTATGCGGACACCAAAGACATACATAAACAAATACCCGTTGAGGCTGTTTCTGATTTGCAACAGGTCATCCCCGAAGGCACAAAAGTTGTTGTAATTGAACTGGTTGAAGGAGCAATTCCGCTACCTGAATATCAGCATCCGGCTAACGCATTTTATATATTCGGGCCCGAGGACGGTTCCGTGCCTGCCAGTCTGGTTGCACGGGCCGATGATGTTGTTTATGTGCCAACGACAGGTTGTATGAATCTGGCTGCGACAGCGAATGTCGTGCTTTATGACCGGCTTGCAAAAAGCCAGTATCAGCATGGTGACGAGCTTATAAGAGCTTCGCGGGACCGTAATAATCAGTTACGGACTGAGAAATCCTGAGGTCTTGTAAAATGGTGTTTCCATATGGCAACACCCTGGTAACCATATCTTTGAAAGTGTCAGAGTTTTTTACGATCTCACGCTTAGATCCGGATGTTGTGACACGGGATCTAAAATTATCTCACCCTCAATTAAATTAATTTACGCTTATGAATTTGCCTGGGCTGAACGAAATTTCGGCAGGTTTTTCATAGGTTTAGATTTGCCGGTTACAATTAATAACAAATTAAATCATACAGTTATGAAATTAGTTTTCATTTTGCATAAAAAAACTGAGGTTTAAGTCTTACTTAAAAATATTATTAATACTCTTTGATAGTATTGCGGGTTCATAACTATTTTCGATGATCCTGATAAAGTGGTCTGAAACTTGTTTAAGAAAGTACGCAATGGGTTTATACAAAAAATACAAAAACCTATAAAAGTTGACGCTGTTAGTATGCATTTGAGTTGTGGCATTAATAATTATAATCCGTTATTCAACTGATCTCACAGGGTGACTCTCACACCTCACGGGTGTGGTTTGTTTGGTTAGTCACGGAAGCACCAAGTAAGACTCATTAATAGAATAAAAAATCCTCTTTCGAATCGTTGGGAGTCAGAGTGAAACGTCGCTTGTTAAACGCTTTTAAAAAAGTGCATCAAGTACCTGGTGTCAAACATATGGTAAAGCCTCTTGTCAGGCGCCAGATGAACAAAGCCATAGATGCAGCCGCCAATCACTTCTTTGAGCACTTTACCCTTGTTGTGGCAAATGAAGAAAAAGATCAGAGAGCCTGTTTTCGTACACGCCATCAGGTGTACTGCGAGGAAATGGGGTTTGAGGAAGTGCGTCAAACCAAAATGGAGTTTGACGAATTCGATGAATATGCGATCAGTTGTTATATACAGCACAAGGCCACCGGAGATTGCGCCGGTACTATCCGCGTGGTTATGCCTCAGCACAGCGGACAGGTACTGCCAATAGAGCAAAATTGTGCAGATGCCATCCGGATGGATGAGAACAGTCCGAGCCGCTTGCCGCGCCACTCGGTGTGTGAAATTTCCCGCCTGGCCATTCCAAAACGCTTTCGCCGTCGCGAAACCGATACAAATCTTTCTCCGGTGACGGGTAAGTCACTCGACAAAGGTTTCAAAAGAACCAAACCCGATCGAAATTTCCCTTATCTCACACTGGCACTGTATTTCTTTGCTGCAACAATTTGTGTGCTGAGGGATGTAGAAAATGTATACGTTATGATGGAGCCGAAACTGGCCAGAAGTCTGCGTATGCTTGGCATTGAGTTCAATCAGCTTGGTCAGGTTATTGAATATCATGGTAAGCGTGCAGCCTACCGCTTGTCTCCTGAAGAGTTTTTCCATCAAATCTCACCGTCGCTGCATCGTTTCTACAGAAAAATTATGAAAGAGCTGGAAGATGTACCGAACTTTGGTTCGATCCACAAACCAGTACCTTCCACATTGACAGGAAAAGGTCAAAAAACACGCGCTGCTTGATTATGAATACGTATGTTTATTGCTGAAAAAGACCGGGTCGTTATGCTCGGTTTTTTTATGCATGGAGTTTGCTTGTCGTGTCAGCCACTTTACTTTCCATCCGGCTTCCCGCCATACTGGTATGTGTTATTTTTTCCAGTTTATTTGTTGTTGCCTGTCACACAGAACCTGGGGGCCCGATGACAGCAACCCCGTCAAAGACCAACGATACAAAATCGGATACCGCTGAAAAGCTGGTAATCTATCAGGTATTCACCCGATTGTTTGGTAATACCAATACGACCAACAAACCCTGGGGAACCATCGAAGAAAACGGGTCAGGTAAATTCAGTGATTTTTCAGAAAAGGCCCTGGATGAAATCAGTGCGCTTGGCGCAAACTGGATCTGGTATACCGGTGTTCCCCATCACGCTTCAGTAACGGATTATTCTGCTTACGGCATTGCAGGGGACGATCCGGATGTAGTTAAAGGACGAGCCGGTTCGCCTTACGCAGTGCGGGATTATTACAATGTGGACCCGGATCTTGCAGATGATCCGGCGAGCCGGCTTGAGGAGTTTGAAGCACTGATCTCCCGTACTCACGCAGCCGGCCTCAAGGTCATGATTGACATTGTGCCTAACCATGTTGCCAGACAGTACTATTCAGTAGTGAGACCACAGAGCAGCTTTGGCGCCCGTGACGACACATCGGTCACCTACAGTAAAAATAATAATTTTTACTATATCCCGGGAGAACCTTTTGAGGTCCCGGATTTCACCCCGGCAACAAAACCGTTAGGTGGTGCAGCACATCCTCTAGCAGACGGTCATTTTGATGAATCACCGGCCCGCTGGACAGGTAATGGTTCCCGTTATGCTAAACCTGATGTCAATGACTGGTATGAAACCGTTAAAATTAACTACGGTGTTACGCCGTCGGGTGACCATGAATTCCCTGATGTACCGGAAGAGCTGCGTTTTGCGCCGGCTCAGGCTCACTATCAGTACTGGTCTGATAAAGTTGTACCGGATTCGTGGGTAAAGTTTAAAGATATCACACAGTACTGGCTGGATAAGGGCGTAGACGGGTTTCGCTATGATATGGCTGAAATGGTGCCGGTGGCGTTCTGGTCATATTTAAACAGTCACATTAAGCACACTTCTGCGGATGCGGTATTGCTTGCTGAAGTCTATCAGCCAGCGCTTTACCGTGACTATTTGCAGTTGGGTAAAATGGATTACCTGTATGACAAGGTGGATTTTTATGACTCACTTAAAGATGTTATGCAGGATAATGGCGATGTCGCAAAACTGACTGATATTCAGGAACAATACGGAGATATCCGTCAGCATCTTCTTCATTTTCTTGAAAACCATGATGAACAACGAATAGCCAGTCCTGAGTTTGCCGGAAATGCTGAGTCAGGCAAACCTGCTCTGGTTGTGTCTGCGCTTATCAGTGAGTCTCCGGTTTTGATTTACTTTGGTCAGGAAAATGGCGAAGACGGTAGTGAAGTCGCGGGATTCGGCCAGCCGTCCAGAACGTCTATTTTCGATTACATCGGGGTGCCGGCTCACCAGCGTTGGATGAACAACGGCAAATTTGATGGTGGACAATCAACCAAAGCAGAGCAGGCACTGCGTGATTATTATAAAACCGTACTGAATATCGCCGTTTCAACCCCGGCAGTGATATCCGGTAACTACCAGTCTTTACATCAGTCGTTAAAGGTAAACGGCCAGCTTTCTGATGCAAAGGTATTTGCTTTCGTGCGCTGGAACAATGATGACATTTTGATAAGTGTCAGTAATTTTTACAGTGAAAAAGAGGTGCTGGCAGAACTGGATTTGTCTGAATTACCCGCAGAATTTTCTGACTTGAGGGAGTTAGAGGATAAGTTGACCGGGGCCAGAGTGAAATCTGAAGTTAAAGACGGCAAACGAAGCATATCCTTTAAATTATCACCGAATCAATCGGTTATATTGACCATGTAAAGGGTTATGCGTAACCTTTTTCTGGCCGGTACTTGGCGGACTGCCTTATCAGCCGCCATGTTTTCATGCCATCCCAGCGCAAGCCGGGAAGAATGACCACAAAGGAACAAACTGGAGTGCTGCACCACCTCCGGGCACAAGTTCAGTTGTAATGTGTCTCCGCCTTTCAACAGTCTTTAGTATAGTGAGCTTTTAGCTGCCGGGGATCTACGTGCAACCTCTTTAAGATACGCAGTGTGATCGGGGAAATTTAACAGACAGCCTTTAAAGAATGCCTCAGTATCATTGTCTTTGTAGAGATCACCCTGTCCGGGCTGCTGTTTAGCCAGCGGGGGAAAAATGCCGTATCCGGCGAGCAGGCAATGCCATGATGTAATGCCAAAGTGAGACTGAATGTTCTGCCGTTGAATTTCTGCCGGAAAATCGCCTTTCCGGTACCAGACATCCAGAAGTTGCAACAGGGATTCAGATAAAGCCAAATTATTACGGTTATCCCGCCAGTATGCCGAATCGTCACGGGTATTGAGTTTGTAATGGGCGACGATGTAATCCCTCACTCTGGAAAACCTTTCAGTGACGTCTTTATTAAACTTGTCCTGTAAAGCGGGACTGAAGTTACCCTGTTCATAATCTTCCATGAAAAATTCGACGGACAGTTGCACCAGATGCAGCGCTGTGGCTTCAAGCGGTTCAATAAAACCCTGCGCCAGCCCCAGCGCCAGACAATTCTTGTGCCAGTGCTTTTCAACCTGACCAACACGCATAGACAGGAAACGCACATCACCTTCATTGTCCTGCACGGAAAGATGACGGCGAAGTTCAGCCTCTGCTTTATCGTCTGAGAGATGAGCTGAAGAAAAGACATAACCGTTTCCGGTACGGCTACTCAAAGGGATAGACCACGCCCAGCCATTGCTGAGCGCCGTGGACGTTGTTTCCACAGGCAGTTGTGCCTGCGCCGTTGTGGCCAGTACCGCAGCCCTGTCGTTAAACAGGTTTTCACTGAATGAATTAAAGCGGATATCCAGTGTCTGTTGTAACAACAAAGAACGGAAGCCCGTACAGTCGATGAAAAAGTCACCTTCAACTATCTCGCCGGAGTGTAATGTCAGCGACGTAATATGGCCCGAAAGACTGGTAATGACATCGTCAATTTTCCCTTCAATGTGATTTACACCCAGGCTGACGGCATGGCGTTTCAGATACCGGCCCAGTAAGGCAGAATCAAAATGGTAACCATATTCGATACGAAAAGGGAACGAGGGTGGCGTCACCGGGGCTTTCCCTGCTCCGGCCAGCCACCCGTTCAGCAGAAAGTTTTCCGGGGTAACGTTCACGTCCAGACCCAGCCGGCGGTTGTGGCAATTCACATGAAAGGGGCGCTCGGTGAATGCATCCGGTTGAGAAATGAACGGGTGACTGTAACTGGCAGGCCCGTTTTGGGGACTCCAGCCTTTAAACCGGATATTCACCTTATAAGTGGCGTTGCAGGCTGGCATCCAGTCACTTTCCGCAATGTTCAGATCGCTGAAGAAGCGTTTCAATGTAGGGGTTGAACCTTCTCCTACGCCCACGGTGGCAATATCAGCTGATTCCACCAGCGTAATGCTCACCGGCTTATCACGCCAGTGGTGCGCCATGAGGCAGGCAGCAATCCAGCCGGCGGTGCCGCCACCGGCGATAACAATACGATGAGGCGCTGACATTATTGAGTAAACCGTTTGAGAAATTCATCATGGGGAAGCATCTGTGTAAGAGGCTGCTGTTTTGCCTGTAATACTTTTCCCATGACATCGAGTAATTGGGGGACGGTTTGTGTATTGGCTGCAGGATGATGATCCCGTGGCATGATTCCCTGGCCTGCCATGACCTGAAGCCAGGAAGCATCACGGAAGATATCGTTCTGTTCGTTAAAAATAGTGGCTGTATCTTTAAACGCGTTGATTTTCTGCTCCAGTCTCGCAGGAATGGACATGGTTTGCATATCCCGCCAGAATTCAGAGTCATCACGTTCATTTACCACATAATGCAAAATGATAAAGTCGCGGATGGTTTCAAATTCTTCCTTCGATTCCGCGTTATACATGGTTTCCATCGACGGATTAATTTCCCTGTGCGGAAACATCTTCAGTAACCTCACCAGACCGCTTTGGATAAGATGAATGCTGGTCGATTCCAGAGGTTCAAGGAACCCGCTGGACAAACCGATCCCGATCACATTTTTTGACCATTGCTTTACGGTCCGGCCAGTGCGGAAACTGATTTTCCGGGGTTCATCCAGTGCCGGCGTATCCAGGTTTGTCATCAGCAACTCCCTGGCTTTGTCATCGTCCATATATTTTGAACTGTACACCAGTCCATTACCGTTACGATGGGTGAGGGGGATACGCCATTGCCAGCCCGTTGAACGGGCGATGCTGCGGGTGAACGGAGCGGTATGCTCATGCCTTTGTGACGGCACTGCCCATGCTCTGTCAGCACATAACCAGTGAGACCAGTCCTCGTATTCTGTACCCAGCGTCTTTTGTAAAAGCAGGCCGCGCATGCCGGTGCAATCCAGAAATAAATCGCCGGCAATCTGCTCACCATTTTTTAACTGCAGTGCTTCCACAAAGCCCGTGGTTGCATTCTGCTTCACATGTTCAATCGTGCCTGCTGTGCGTTTTACGCCGGCGTTTTCTGCCATGCGTCTTAAGAACTGACCATACAGGGTGGCATCGAAATGATAAGCATAAGGCAATTGATACACCGGATTATCAGTCTGAATTTTATTAAATTTCCCTTCCAGACAAGCCAGGTAATTCAGATCGAAATCCCACAATGACTGTGTCAGCCCGTTTTGTGCCGCCCGTAACCAGTAGTGTTGGAAGCCGACAAAGCCCAGCGTGGCGCCCGGTGCCCCGAATGTGTGGTAATAGCTGCTGCCTTCCTGCTTCCAGTTTTCAAAGCGGATAGCCAGCTTTATGCTGGCGTGCGTTTCTTTAAGAAACGCTTTTTCATCCAGACCAAGATATTGATTAAAGGTTTGAATAGGGGGAATGGTTGCTTCACCGACACCGATGATGCCAATATCTTCTGATTCAATCAGCTCTACTTCGATGTTGTCTGCGAGGACTTTCTTAAACAGAGCGGCTGCCATCCAGCCGGCGGTGCCTCCGCCGGCAATGACTAATTTGCGCACACCTGAGGTCATTCAGTAATCCGTTGATGCTATTGATATTAAATTTACTATAAACACTTTCGTAACCGTTTTTGTAGTAAAAGCTGCTACGAAAATATTTAAAAAGAAGGGCGGCAGTAAAGATGCCGCCCGGATTGATTAATAGAAGGAGTAGTTGAAGTTCAGCATATAAGAAGGTCCGAACTCCCGTCTCAGGGTGACGAAACCATTCGAATCGCGGGTCTCTTCTTTTTCATCGGTCAGGTTCGTACCCTGCAAAGATATACGCAATCCTTCAAGGTATTCAATACCACTGCCCTCGAAGTCATAGCTGATTTGCGCATCCACCTGGGTAACCGCATCCCGTGTCGCACCTTCAATTTTGTTTGAACCGCCGCGCTGATAGGTGAAGAATTCACCCCGGTCTGTCGCAGCAACACGCACTTCAAAGCCATTCATTTCGTAATAGGCAGTCAAAGACGTAACTCTTTCTGACTGACCGGGCACCGGTGAGTCATCTTCCAGAGTCGCATCAATGTAAGTATAAGAAGCGGCGATACCAAAACCGTCCAGTACGTCACTCACCATACGCAGGGGTATCTGAGCGGTAACCTCAGCACCTTTTACGCTGCCGGTCAGACCATCTTCGAAGAATGAAAATGTACCTGTATCCGGTGGAGTGATGTAAGTGCCGGGCGCATAGACCGTGCCGTCCGGACCTACCAGCCCGTCGGCACCCACGGTTCTGTCATGGAATCCGGGAATGAAGTAATCTGCGCCATCATTGGTGGGGTCGTTGGTGAAATCTATAGTCAGGTTACCGTCACGCGTCCAGTTGACCAGGTCTTTATAGAATAACGCCACAGACACATAACCTTCATCTTCAAAGTAGTTCTCGAAAGACAGGTCATAGTTATTTGCTTCCAGAGGACGAAGACGGGGGTTACCCTGGAACTTGGACCATGGTGTGCCGTACTCGTCTACTGCCGCCTGAGTATTTGGAATAGCAATCAGGTTAATGTTCTGGTCGAATTTCACAAAGCCCGATGCTTTCATTTGATCGATACGGGCACGGCTGATGGTTTTATTGGCCGCAAAGCGAACAAACTGATTCTCGCCCACTTCAACAGAAACGTTCAGGCTGGGCAGGAAGTGATTGTAATCGTCAGAAATATCCTGCTCACAATCTGCGTCGATCACGCCGTTATCATCGCCGTCACACACTTTGAAGTTTGCGCCAACGACACCGATATAGCCGGTCGAGCGCTGATCGGTCTGAACGTACTGCGCACCGAAATTACCGGTGACAGGGAAATCACCGATTTCTGTTTCAAAATCAAATTTGGCAAACAGTGTGGTGACTTCTTCATACACTTTGTAGGTGTCGCCTAAACGGTCCGGCTCGAGCAGACCGGCATCATTTAATTCATACTCGCCGTCGTTATATGGCGCAAAACCGTCGTACGCTACTACATAGCCCATGCCAGCCCAGGTCAGATCTGCCAGACCGTTGTACAGGTATGAAGACGGAATTGATTCTGAATTCGGATAGCTTGAAGCAGTAGCAAAGAAGCCTTTGTTATCTTTTGACTTATAACGGTCGCTGTATGCAACACCCACATTAATCTGGTTCACAATGCCCCAGTCAACATAACCTTCTGTTTCAAGACGAACTGTTGTCAGCTCTTCTTCAAAATCTGCATAGTTCAGGAAGCCATCCTGCGCGTTGATGAAGGTATATGGTGTGCCGTCTGCACGAAGGACGTCAGTATCGAACTGATCGGCAAGCGCCGCCATACCGCCACCCCATTGCTGCGGGCCGGTAAGTTGTAACAGGTTAGGATCAGAGAATGCATCCAGGCCGGTTGAGCCGGTAAAGTAAATCCCGTCAGGTCCCATCACAAAATCACGGGTACGCTGATCGCCGGCAGCAATTTCAGCTCCGCTACGGGCAAGACCGGCGTAAGATTCACCGCGCAGGTCACGCTTACTGGAGCTGCTGTCAGCAACATCCAGTTTCACCGACCATTCATCATTCAGTTGATAATCAATGTTCAGGCCCACCGTCGTCAGTTCACCGTCTTTCTGTGCAGGGTCAGTACGCAAAACCGGATTCGCGTTTGTCTGGGTACCGGTAGAATTTGCACCACTGCCATTTAAAGAGCTGGCATCCAATTCGAATGGTTCGATGAAACCGCGGATCACACCGGAATCAGAGTAATCGATGCTAAGTACGTCTACCACAATGTCCAGATTGTCTGTGGGGCGCCACTGGAAGATTGCAGAAACGGTATCACGTTCCAGCACGCGGCTGATTGCCTGACTGTCAAGCCCGAAGGGCAGGGAAGCACCGTTGTTATCACCGTAACCCCACACTCCGTATTTTCTCTCGTTACGGGGAGACTCTGTGGTGGCCAGCGCGACAGCAATACCGACCGTGTCATCGGCGAATTTTTCTACAAAAGACAAGGCATAGCGTTTGCCCGTATTGTCGAATTCAGGGTTATCAGAGTCATTGCCACCCATTTCATACACACCGGTGAAGGTGAGTGTTTCCTGTGCAGCCAGCGGTCTGACTGTTTGTAGGTCAACTGTACCACCTATACCCTGGACCAGAAGGGATGCATCGGTGGTTTTATAAATCGTGGCACCGGTCATAATTTCTGAAGGATACAAATCATATTCAACACCACGGTTGTCACCGATGCCGATAAGCTCACGGCCGTTTAATGATGTACCGACAAAGTCTTCTTTGAAACCACGGACTGAAATACCTGATGTACGGCCACCTACACGTTCACCGGCCATACCGGGTAATCTTGCCAGCGATTCTGCAATGGATGAATCAGGCAGCTTACCAATGTCTTCAGCAGAAATAGCTTCCACAATAGACGAGTTGTCCATTTTAATGGCCTGCGCCCGCATCAGAGACCCGCGAATACCTTTTACCGCGATAACCTCAAAATCCTTAGCTTCTTCATTATCTGTTTGTTGTGCCAGGATGACACCGGGGAAAAGTGCAGAGCTGACTGCCAGGGTCAGTAGTGCAGGTTTAAATAACTGTTTTTTGGTCATTTTTGTGTGCCCTTTCTCATTAACATGAATGTGCGCTTATGCAACATTAAATTAACAATAGTTTGGTTTTTACAGAACATCAAGTGAAAAACACAAAATTACTTAATCAATTAAGATTGGTGAGGATTAACAAATTTCTGTAATCCGGTCCGGAATGTAAAACCCGCTTAATTGATTCAGCGACGCGCCGGATGCTGAAATCTCAACCATGTCGCCGCCTGCAACGACAATGCAGCGTTCTGATATTCTAGAAGTTCACCGCGCTTTCAAAAGCATAGACGCTTTTAGTGAAATGCGCTGAATACGTATGCAGAACATTGGCGCAGTCCGGGCATCCGGTTACTATCCCAAAAAGTTTAACGAAACATTAACAGCGCTTGTTAAAAAGCCGGAAGTATTACAATGAAAAAAGCAGCAACGGTGTGCGGAGCCGTACTGGCAGCAAACTTACTCTGTATACCTGCTTACGGTGTATCAGTGTCACCACCGGACTGGTGGGTGAACATGGCCGACTCCCGTTTACAACTGATGATCCGGGATAAAGATCTGGGCAAAGCAAATGTAAAAACCCGTTACCCGGGCGTTCACGTTGATAGTGTCCACCGGCCTTCAAATGCAGATTATATTTTTGTCGATCTCACGTTGTCAGACAACGTAAAACCGGGCGTCATTCCGTTTGAAATCACCAAAGAAAACGGCGGACGGGTGTCTTTCTCATATGTGTTGCATGAGCGTAAAAAGGGTTCAGCACAACGACAGGGCTATTCCGGAAAAGACACGATCTATCTGCTCACTCCAGACCGGTTCGCTAACGGCGACGAATCCAATGATTCTCTTGAAAACTACACAGATAAACTAAACCGTGAAGAAGCCGGAGGCAGGCACGGTGGAGATATTCAGGGGATTATTGATCACCTGGACTATCTGTCAGACATGGGGTTTACGCAGATATGGAGTATGCCATTGCTGGAAAATGCCATGGACAGTTATTCTTATCATGGCTATGCCATCACTGACTACTATCAGATTGACCCGCGATACGGTTCAAATGACCTTTATAAGACGCTGAGCGAGCGTGCAGCAGAGCAGGGGATCGGTGTGATCATGGATATGGTGTTGAATCATATCGGCAGCGGACACCCCTGGACAACCTCGCCCCCTGATAAAGATTGGATCCACCACGACGGCAATTTTTCTGCCACCACGCATATCCGTGAAACTCTGCATGATCCTCACGGTGCAAAAGCCGACAGACTGGCATTCAGTGACGGCTGGTTCGTTCCGTCAATGCCGGACTTAAATCAGCATAATCCCTATCTCGCTAAATATCTGATTCAAAATGCTGTCTGGTGGGTGGAGTATGCCGGTTTAAGCGGTATTCGCGTGGACACTTATTCCTATTCCGATAAGGACTTCCTGTCTGCCTGGACAGCCAGGCTGATGAAGGAATATCCGTCGCTGAATATTGTCGGGGAAGAATGGTCGGTGAATCCGGTAATTACCTCTTACTGGCAGTCCGGCACCCTCAGACAGGACGGTTATGAATCTTCGCTACCGTCAGTGATGGATTTTCCTCTTCAACACACCCTTGTCTCTGCCCTGAAAGAAGAAGAATCGTGGGGAAGCGGGCTGAAAAAATTGTACGAGTTACTCGCCGGGGATTTTATCTACGGTGATGCCGGTAACCTGGTGGTATTTGCAGATAACCATGATATGAGCCGGATCTACACACAACTGGATCAGGATATGGCGCTGTGGAAAATGGCCATGACAGTGGTGCTGACAACGCGGGGTATTCCGCAGGTATTCTACGGCACTGAAATTCTGATGGATAATGCGGGCACCGAAGATCATGGCATTATTCGCAGTGATTTCCCGGGCGGCTGGCCGGGAGATGAGTCACCGGCATTTTCTTATGAAAGCGACAATGCCCGCTCTGTGGAAGCACAGCAATTTATCCGTCAGCTTTTACACATCAGAAAGCAGTATCCGTTACTTTTCGAAGGACAGCTCACGCAGTACGTACCGGAAGACGGCACTTACGTTTATTTCCGGCATAACAGGAAAACGGATACGCAAATTATGGTGGTAATTAACAAAAACGATAAAAAGGACGTAAACTTACAGCGTTTCAGTGAGCGCATTGCTGGTGTAAAAACGTTACAGCAGGCCGGTGACGATGAAATAATGGCAGCCGGAAACTCCTTGTCAGTGCCTGAGCACAGCGCAACGGTGTGGATCCTGAATCAATAATAATAACGGACAGAATATGAATAACAAACAGCCTGTATTACCGTTCTGGCAAGTCTGGAATGTCAGTTTTGGCTTTCTCGGCGTACAGTTTGGTTTCGCTCTGCAAAATGCCAACGTCAGCCGCATTTTATCTGATCTCGGTGCAGACCTTCATTCGCTGGCATTGTTCTGGCTGGTGGCGCCAGTGATGGGGTTGATCATACAGCCCGTGGTCGGCAGTGCGTCTGACCGCACATGGAATCGCCTTGGCCGACGCCGTCCATACATTCTCGCCGGTGCCTTTGCCGCCGGCCTGGGTATGATCCTGATGCCGAATGCTCCCTTATTTGTCACCATCATGGCGCCTATGTTATTCGGTGCATTGATGCTGGCATTGATGGACGCCTCCTTCAATGTTTGCTTTCAGCCATTCCGTTCTCTGGTATCGGATATGGTGCCAGCCAGCCAGCGCAACCTGGGTTACTCGGTGCAGTCATTACTGATCAACATTGGCGCAGTTATCGGCTCAATTCTTCCATTCCTTCTGACTAATGTGGCGGGTCTTAATAATACCGCGTCGCCCGGACAGGTGGCTCCGTCGGTGATTTGGGCATTCTATATTGGCGCTACCGTATTGCTTGGCTCAGTACTCTGGACGGTGTTTCGCACTAAAGAATACGCGCCGTCAGATTACGCCCGCTATAAAGGATTGCAGACAGATTCTGAAGACAAAACGGAGAAAACCGGATTCTTCAAACTTGTGGCCACCATGCCCGCCACGATGAAACAACTTGCAGTGGTGCAGTTTTTCTCCTGGTTTGCGTTGTACATCATGTGGGTTTACACCATGCCGGCTATCACCCAGCATATCTGGGGAGTGGATAAACAGTGGTTTGATCCAGCATTTATTGCTGCTGCGGGTACTGTGCCTGCTGATGTCATTGCTGCGAAAGGTGCGGCCGGTGACTGGGTAGGTATTCTTTTTGCCGCATACAGTGTGTTTGCCGCCGTATTTTCCGTGTTTCTTGCCCGCCTTGCAGATACATTTGGCCGCAAAACCGTTTATGCCTCTTCACTGGTTTTAGGGGGACTGGGTTATATCAGTTTCCTGATATCCGGAGACATCAGTCCGGTACACGTGAATTTACTTATTACAGACGTCACGGTACCACAGGGCGCAGTCAACCTGGTGTTTCCCATGATCGGAGTAGGAATTGCCTGGGCTGCTATTCTGGCTATGCCTTATGCCATGCTGGCCGGCGCACTTCCTGCAGATAAAACCGGTGTGTATATGGGCATATTTAACTTCACAGTAGCCATTCCGCAGATCGTTGCAGGACTCACAGCAGGCTGGATACTGAGCAGGGTATTTGAAAACACCGCCATCAATATCATTGTGGTGGCCGGTGTTTCCATGCTTTGCGCAGCAGTGGCGGTATTTTTTGTTAAAGAAAAAGAAATCCATGCCGTCGCCTCACAGAATACGGCAGGAGAATTACAATGAGAATAAGCCACACAATGTATGCGATTGCCAGCGTATTAACCCTCAGCGGGTGTGAAAATACGCCAGATTCTTCCCTGTCAGATGGGATGCCGGAAAGTACAAACACACCCTTTATAAGGGGTACTGCAGAGCCGTTCAGTGCTGAAGCCGTTTACTTCATTATGACTGACCGTTTTGTCGACGGTGATAAACAAAACAATTATGAAACTCAGGGCGGTGATCACCCCAGCTGGAATTTGCCTCTTAATGGTCCTGACGGTGCAACAGCTAACGTAGGCTACATGGGCGGTGACTTGCAGGGTGTGGTCAACAATATTGATTTCATCAAAGATATGGGTTTTACCGCTGTGTGGTTAACACCTGTAGTCGATAACCCGGATCAGGCATTTACCGGCAGTGAACCTATTACGTTCGGTGGCCAGTTTAAAGATGGGGGTAAAACCGGTTACCACGGCTATTGGGCCACCAATTTCTATCAGCCCGATGAACATCTGATCAGTGCCAGCTTGTCGGTCAAAGACTATACCACTGCCATGCATGATGCCGGCCTCAAAACCGTGTTTGATATTGTCGCCAATCACGGCTCTCCCAGTTTTTCAATGCCGCAGGATCAACCGGGATTTGGTGAAATTTATGATGCACAGGGAAAGCTGGTGGCCAATCATATTAATACGCTGCCATCTGAACTGGATACCACTCAGCCTTTGCAGGCATTTTTCCACGACTACCCGGATCTGGTAGAGCTGTCTAATCTCGATGAGTCAAATCCGGACGTCCAGGATTACCTGATTAATTCTTATCTTTACTGGATAGAGCAGGGCGCTGATGCATTCCGGATTGATACTATCCGGCATGTGCCTCATCATTTCTGGCGTACGATGTCTGACCGTATACGTGCAGAACATCCCGGTTTCTTTATGTTCGGGGAGAGTTTTCAGTATGATGCGAACTTCATTGCCCAGCATACGTTGCCTAAAAACGGCAATATCAGCGTGTTGGATTTCCCTATGCAAAAAGCCATGGTCAGTGTGTTCGGGACTGAAAATGCAGGATTCGAAACGTTAAGCGGCGCACTGCATCTAACCCACGGGCCTTATCATAATCCCTATGATCTGACGACTTTTTACGATAATCACGATATGCCGCGGATGAATGCTTCGGATGACGGCTTTATTGATGCCCATAACTGGCTGTTTACTTCACGGGGTATACCGGTGGTTTATCAGGGCTCAGAGACCGGCTTTATGCGCGGCACAGCAGAGCACAGCGGAAACCGTAACTATTACGGACAAGACAATGTGGATAAGGCGCCGCAGCACCGTATCTATCAGTCTCTGTCTGCTATTGCTCATGTTCGTAAAGCCACACCGGCATTACAGCGTGGCTTACAAACCATGCTCGAACTGAATGGTGAAAAGGCCGCCTTCTACCGTGTTGTACAGGATGACAGCGCAAAACAGACAGCCCTTGTACTGTTGAATAAAGGTGATACACCAGTTTCTTTTGAGATAGCAGAGTACATGCAAAACGGACGCTGGAGTGAACAACTAAGTGGCAGTGAAAAGGAAGTGAACAACCGCGTTTTAACCAGCGAAGTCAGAGCCCACAGTGTACAGGTCTGGTTGCGGGATGGTCCGCTCAGTGATGACAATTTTATTCAGCATCTGTATGAGCAGATAGCGAATCAGTGATGACACAGGGGGTTGCAAAGGCAACCCCCTTTTCTTTTAGATTTTCAGTATTTTTTTCCGCCACAGGACTCGCGGATGATGAGCTCTGCAGACATCAGAAAATCACTGACGATTTGTTTATTAATCGCCTTAAGCAGGCTGGTAACCAGCAATTCGCCGGCTAGCCGGGTATCCTGTTGCACGGTGGTCAGGGCCGGCGTAGTAAAAGCGGAGATACTGATGTTGTCGTAGCCGGTGACGGCGATGTCCTGCGGTACCCTGTATGGCGTTTCTTTCAGCGCCTGTAACACACCGGTAGCAATCAGATCTGATGCACACACCACGGCGTCAGGCTTTTGTTCAGAATGAAGAATTTTACGGATAGCCTGCGCACCGGCTTCTTCAGTAGAGTTTGCATCAATACGGATAAAGTCACCGGCATCAATGCCGGCGTCTTTTAATGCCTGTGTGTAACCCTTATAGCGGGCCAGGAATTCCGGCGCATGTCCGCCTGCATCACCGATAAACGCAAACCGGCGGTGTCCATTTTTCACCAGGTGGGTGGTGAGATCATATCCGCCCTGAAAGTTATCACAGCCGATGCTGATACCGGGATGATCTGCATCTTTAGCCCCCCAGCGCACAAAATGGGTGCCCTGATTTTCCAGCTGGGCCAGTTTGTCCCGCCAGGCGGTGTAATCTCCGTAACCGAGCAGAATGATACCGTCAGCTTTTTTCGAGTCTTCAAACTCAGCGTGCCAGTCATCGTCCAGATTCTGAAAAGACACCAGCAAATCGTAACCGGCGGCAGAACTCGCCCTTGTTATGCTTCCCAGCATGTTCAGGAAAAACGGGTTTATCATTGAGTCGTCAGACGTAGGATCTTCAAACAGCAGTAAAGCAATTGTATTGCTTTTCTGTTTACGCAGGTTGCTAGCGTTTTTGTCTACTTTGTAGTTCAGTTCTTTGGCAATACGCTGCACCCGCTCGCGGGTTTCTTTATTTACAAGCGGGCTGTTACTGAGCGCCCTTGAGACCGTGGACTGGGATACGCCGGCCAGGTGAGCAATATCAAAAGACGTGGCTTTTTCTTTCATGCCTGTTACTGAAAGGGTTTAAAGTGGTTATGTTACCATACTTAACGCTGATAAGTGTCTGAGTTAATTGCCCGGACAGCGGTTTTCGTTGTAAATTTAGCCGTTCGGGCAGGGCGATTTCAATTAATCATAGTGACCGGCCGGGCAACCGGTTATACTCGGCGATTATTATGTCAGAACAGATTTTCATTTAAGGGGAAAGGGCGAATGGCGGAAACGGAACATCATCCGACCAATTTTATCCGGCAGATTATTGAAAAAGATCTTGCTGCAGGTCTTCATGATTCTATAAAAACACGTTTCCCACCGGAACCGAACGGTTTTTTACACATTGGACATGCGAAGTCTATTTGTCTGAATTTTGGTGTAGCCAGTGATTACAACGGTACGTGTAATCTGCGCTTTGATGACACCAACCCTGCCAAAGAAGATATCGCTTACGTCAATTCCATCAAGGAAGACGTAAACTGGTTGGGTTTCCAGTGGAATGGTGATGCCCGTTATTCATCGGATTACTTCGATTTGCTGCATGGTTATGCGATGGAGCTTATTGATAAAGGTCTGGCTTATGTGGATTTCTCCAGCCAGGAAACCATGCGTGAACTGCGCGGGACACTGACAGAACCCGGTAAAAACAGTCCTTACCGTGATACCGATCCTGCGACCAACCGTGCAGAATTTGAGAAAATGACTGCCGGTGAGTATGCGGAAGGCCAGTGTTCACTGCGTGCAAAAATTGACATGACATCCCCGTTCATGTGTATGCGGGATCCGGTGATTTACCGGGTGAAATTCGCACACCATCACCAGACCGGTGAGAAATGGTGCGTTTATCCCATGTACGATTTCACCCACTGTATCTCAGACGCCATCGAGGGGATCACCCACTCTCTGTGTACACTGGAATTCCAGGATAACCGCAGACTCTATGACTGGGTGATTGAGAATATTTCAATCGAATGCACACCCCGTCAGTATGAATTCTCCCGGCTGAATCTGGAATACACGGTGTTGAGTAAACGTCGTCTTATTCAACTGGTAGAAGAAAATCACGTGAGCGGCTGGGATGATCCCAGAATGCCTACCATAGCCGGTTTGCGCCGCAGAGGCTATACGCCTGCGTCTGTGCGTGAATTTTGTAAGCGTATCGGTGTAACCAAAATGGATAACATGGTGGAAATGGGCATGCTGGAAGCCTGTATCCGCGATGATCTGAACGTCAACGCTCCCCGTGCAATGGCCGTTCTTGACCCGGTTAAACTGGTTATTGAAAATTACCCTGAAGGTGAGTCTGAATCATTGCAGGCACCTAATCATCCGAATGATGAATCTATGGGCAGCCGCACAATTCCTTTCAGCCGCGAAGCGTGGATTGAAGCGGAAGACTTCCGTGAAGAAGCGAATAAAAAGTTTAAGCGTCTGGTACTCGGCAAAGAAGTGCGTTTACGTAATGCTTATGTGGTAAAAGCTGAACGGGTCGAAAAAGATGCGGATGGTAATATCACTACCATTTTCTGCACTTATGACGATGAAACCCTGGGTAAAGATCCTGCTGATGGCCGCAAGGTTAAAGGTGTGATCCACTGGGTTGATGCCAATGCCGGTGTCAAAGCCGAATTCCGCTTGTACGACCGTCTGTTTAACGTACCGAATCCGGCAGCGGAAGAGAATTTTACAGATGCCATTAATCCTGCTTCTCTTGAAGTGAAATCCGGTTTCGTTGAACCGGGATTAACGGAAAATCCGGTAGCCGGAGGCTGGCAGTTTGAGCGCACCGGTTACTTCTGTCTGGATAAAGATTCATCTGATACCCTCAGTGTGTTTAACCGCACAGTAGGACTTCGGGATTCCTGGGCTAAGATTGCTGATTAGTCCTGATAAAGTTTCTTATATAAAACCGCAGTTTATCTGCGGTTTTTTTTATGCATATTTCTCATTGATGCTGACCATAGTGTTGCGTAATCTGTAAAAAACAGTTCATAACAGGGAACATCATGAAACGGGGAATTCTGGCACTCACTTCACTTTTGTCTTTCTCAGCTATGCCGGCAACCTTTCCGGTGTACTTTCTCGGCGGACAATCCAATATGCAGGGATACGGCGTCAGTAAAGATCTTGAACCTCTCTACAGTAAACCTGCTGACAATATTTATATGTTTGCCGGCAATGCGGTTTCAGATGATGACCTTTCAGGCGGTAAAGGTGTCTGGGCACCGCTGCAGCCCGGTACGGGTAAGGGTTTTAAATCTAATGGCCGCGTGAGCCTGTACAGTGACAAGTTCGGTCCGGAAGTTTCATTTGGTCATCAACTCTATTCACTGAACAATAACCAGCCCTTTGCCATTATAAAGTACGCCAAAGGAGGTTCGGCGATTGCTGAAGGGATTGGCCACGGCAGCTGGTATCCTTTCTATAAGAAGAACACCGGCGTTAACCAGTTCGACCACTTCCTCACGACTATCCGCAATGCATTTTCTCCTGTTGATATCGATCTTGACGGTGAAGTTGATAACCTGGTGCCGGCTGGTATTGTGTGGATGCAGGGTGAGTCTGATGCGGCAGAAACGAAAGAGATTGCAGCGGCGTATCAGGCTAATTTAAAAGAGCTGATGGCACTGATAAGAGCGGCCTTACGGGATGATGATTTACCTGTCGTGATTGGAAAAATTACCGATTCGGGTATGGATGAAGCAGACGGCATGAGGATGAATTATCATAAAATTGTTCAGCAGGGACAGAAGGCTTTTGTGGAAAATGATGTGTGTGCGGCGTATGTGACAACTCTGGAAAAAGAAACGCATCTGGATGACGGTTGGCACTATCAAAGTGAAGGATATGTGCATCTGGGTGAGGAATTCGCAGCTGCCATGCTTAAATTGCAGCAAACCTGTGGTCAACGTTAAACGATGGATGGCGCATGGAAAACGGGGAGCCTAACGCTCCCCGTTTTATATTTACAGGCAATAAACCTTACTTCGGCTGACAGTCAATTGACTGGCCATTCACATTCAGACTGTCATCACCCATCAGATACAGATATGCCGGCATCAAATCAGCCGGTGTTTTTAATGTGTCAGGATTTTCTGCGGGGTAAGCACTGGCGCGCATGGCGGTGCGGGTAGCGCCCGGGTTAATGCAATTAAATCGCAGGCCACGGTTTTCAAATTCGGATGCCAGCACCTGCATCATACCTTCGGTGGCAAATTTAGAGACGGCATAGGTGCCCCAGAACGCACGGCCTTTTTTCCCGACGCCTGAGCTGGTAAAAATAACCGAAGCAGAAGGCGCTTTACGCAGTACGGGGATCAGCGCCTGCGTCATCAGCGCAGCACTGTTTACGTTAACCTGCATAACATCCATCCATTCCTGCTCAGGAATATCGCCGAAGGCACTTAAGTGGCCAAGCATTGATGCATTGTGCAGTACACCATCAAGTTTTCCGAACTGGTCAGTAATGGTTTGCGCCATGTCCTGATAGTTTTTCAGTGTTGCACCCTTCAAATCAAGAGGGACAATGGCGGGCTGTGGTCCGCCTTTTTCTACTATACGGTCGTAGACCTGTTCCAGCTTTGAGACGGTTTTACCTAATAAAATACAGGTAGCCCCGTAAGCTGCAAACGTCGTGGCAGCTTCTGCACCAATTCCGGCGCCGGCACCGGTGATGAGTATGGTTTTTTCTTCGAGAAGTCCGGCAGGTGCCTGGTAGAGATTCGGCATAGGGTCTAACCTTGATCTGTTAACTATGGGCAAAGTGAGGCTTGATGATACTCAGCTCCCGGTGGTTGTAAATATCTAGCCCTATAATTCTCAACAGATTTTAGTGGCGTAAAATTAATTTACGAAAAGTTAACAAACCTTTGCAAAATTCGGGTAATGACCATAATATTAAGCTACAACCAACTGGTCATACTTGTTTGAAATGTGTGTTTCCACTTGTCATCAGGTGGATTGAAACAAGCATTTACATTGCCTTGACTGTAAAACAGACAATAACAACAAAGCCTTTTATTAGGGAGAAAAAATGAGAAAACTCTTTATCAGTACCAGTGTTGCTCTGGCACTGGGTTTAACGGGTTGCGGTGGCTCCAACGAAACGCTGGAGGACATTGAGTCCGGAACGCCCGTTCAGAAGCCTTTCTCTCGTGTCGTTTTTGATCCGTCTAACGGCGTGCTTAACATACCTAACGATCTGCTCATGCTGCCGGGTGATGACGGCTTCTTCGACTATACACTGAACATTCCGGTAGATGACCCGACAGATTTTACTGATCCGCAAAACGCACTCAACGTGCTGGACGGCTGGTCAACCCAACATCCTTTTGTTATCGACGTGACAACACCGTCAGGGGTAACACTGGATGAGTCAACATTATCTGCTGGTGTCATGCTGTACGAAGCAACGCTGGGGCTTGACCAGAGTGATCCTGATTGTGCGGGGGCCGCAATACCGTCCTCCGGTTGTAAAGTCGGTAACCAGTTACAGTACGGCACTGATTTTGTGCTTTCGCTGGTGGACGGCGATACTATTTCCGTTGTTCCCCTGAAGCCATTGAAACCGGCACACGGCTATATGCTGGTGATGACAACAGATTTGAAAGACAGTGAGGGGAACGGCGTAATGGGTTCCACATCATGGGAACTGGCTCGTCAGGACATCAATACATTACCGCTTTCTTCCGACGCTCAGTTGCAGTTGCAAACGCTGGTCAACTCGCTGGTCGATCCCCTGATTGAAATGGGCTATGACCGTGAAGACATTTCCTATGTCTCTGCTTTCACAACCCAGAGCACAGACATCGCCCTGCAATCATTGAAAAAAGTGATGGTGGCTGAATTTGCTGCCCGTTTTGCCGCAGGTGACCCTACAGCGGCTACCGCGCTGCCGGTTATTACTGTAAACGACCCCGAAGGTGCCACCAATGCGATGGAAGCTTTGGATCTGGTCGATGATGCAACCCTTGCCGGTGCGGTTCAACTGGGCATCAATGCCTTACCGGAGTCCGCCGCAGCATTCATTCCAACTATTGAAGCCACACTGGATGCCGGAGGTTTCGCACCGTTACAAACCTGCGCCGGATTGCTGGGTACTGTGTCAGGTCAGCTGTCCGCTACCTGGGGCGGATTAAATGATTTCGCCGTGGGTGTCTCTACCGGCATTCTTGCTCAGGCAGGCCCGTTCTGCGCTGCGTCTCATTATGAAGGTTCTGTGTCATTGCCGTATTATCTGCCTGTACCTTCGGCCGAAAACCCGCTGGCACCGACTACCGGTTTCTGGGAAGCGGCCTGTGACAGCGGTATTGTACTGGCGGGTGCACCTGATGAGGTATTTGCTTCGGCTACGCCCGGTCCGAACTTTACATTGTGTGATCAGCTAGGCCTTGCTGATTTACGCATCGGTGAAGCGATGCTGGACTCAGCCCGCAATATCACAAAATTCAACCCTGTACCGCAAACTCAGGCCGTTCCTTCACTGGATGTGCAGGTAACCGTGCCCAATGCTACCGTAGCCGGAGCGTTAGGTTTCCCCATCGCTCAGCCTGAAGCCGGCTGGCCTGTGGCTATTTTGATGCACGGTATCACCAGTAAAAAAGAAGATATGCTGGCGATTACCGGGGCGCTGTCACTAGCGGGAATAGCCACCGTCGCCATTGACCACCCGCTTCATGGTAGTCGTGGTTTTGACGTGAATGGTGACGGTACCGACGACATCAATGCGACTACGGTCAGCGCGACTCATTACATGAATCTGCAATCACTGCCAACTGCACGGGATAACGTCCGTCAGAGTGTTTCTGATATGCTGGGATTACGTCTTGGTCTGAACGCAGTGAACGATCAGACAACCGGCGGCGCAGCATCGTTTGACTTAAGCCGTGTTTACTTCATGGGCGTGTCTTTAGGTGCGATTACCGGGGCTGAATTTGCCGCAGTAACTAACAGCACAATGGGTGACGAACTGGCAGCGCTGGACGGCATGTATAGCGTGCAGGCAGCATCTCTGGAGTCTCCGGGAGGCGGTCTGGCTCAGTTCCTGATTGAGTCGCCAACCTTTGGTCCTCTGATCCAGGGGCTGTTGTTATCTCAGTCTTCCGAAGAGTTTCAGGCGTTGTTAGTGCAATTGTACGAAACAACTGATGTCACTCAGGCGCAGCTTGTTGCCGCGGTGGAAGTGTTCCTTGCGAACCTCACTGATGCACAGATGGCGGAAGTGCAGTCTGTACTGAATCAATTCGCGTTCGCCGCGCAGACGGTTCTGGATGCAGGTGATGCAAACAACTATGCCGCTACACTGGCGTCAAACACGCCGGTACATATGATGACTGTGGTGGGTGACGGTGCGGATAATTTACCGGATCAGGTGATTCCGGTATCTACAGCGCTGCCACTGGCTGGTCAGCTGCCATTTTCAGCCTTAGCCGGACTGGAGCAGGTCAGCAGCACTGCCACCGGCGATCCGGTAAGCGGTATTGTACTGTTCACAGAAGGTGCTCATGCATCCAGCCTGAGCCCGGAAGCCAGTGCTGCGGCTACCACTGAAATGCAAAAAGAAGTGGCGGGTTACATGTCTACGGGTGCAACAGTACTGCCCGTTACCGATACTTCAGTGGTGCAAAACTAACTTCACAGCGACGTAATCGTCGGCTGTCAGCAAAGACCCCCTGCGGAAGAAGTTTTCTCAGGGGGTCTTTTTATATAGTTTTATCTTAGTTAACTGGTTTGATTAAGAACAAGGCTATGAGAGATGCGCAGACGATAATTCCTTTAAGTGCCAATGGTATTGGCAATAACCCTGAAATCGCTGCAATGGCCCCGACGGCGCAAACCTGGAAAAAGGATCTATGCGTTTTCATGTAATATTTTCTATTTTTTTCTTAGCTCCAGGGTTCTTTGCTCATAAAGACAGATTAACCAGTATCAGAACGAAATGAAGCTGATCTGAAGACGGTAAATAATGCTAAATTCGGGCCGTTACAGATATAGCATATCGATATTTTTAAACGGTTTAATCAGCACAAATGCATTAATTTCCGTATCGCACGGGCCAGATGAATCCAGCTGTCGTCAGCGTGCGTAAACGCTGCTACACTATGCCGCTGTTTAAAGGGCATTTTTTAATCATATGTCCTGGTCTGGCATGACGATACTTGCCGCACAGAATAATAATCAGGAGAACATGTTGGAGTTTTTGTACGAATACGGATTATTTCTGGCTAAAGCCGTGACGCTGGTAGTAGCCATAGTGGTAGTACTTATTGCTATCGTCGCCAGTGCCAGCCGGCAGAAGCCCGGAAAAGGGCACCTTGAAATCGTGTCTCTGACAGAGCAACTGAACGATATTAAACATTACGCCCGTTCTGTTCTGCTGGATAAAGCCGCTATGAAAAAGCTGGCGAAAGAACAGAAAAAAGAAAGTAAGCAGAGTAAATCTGAGAAAGATAAAAAAGAGGGAGAAGAGGCTTCACGTCTTTTTGTTATCGATTTTACCGGTTCCATGGATGCCCACGAAGTTGAGCGTCTTCGTGAGGAAGTGACTGCTGTACTGTGTGTGGCACAAAAGCATGATGAAGTGCTGGTCAGGCTGGAAAGTGGCGGTGGCGTTGTTCATGGCTATGGTCTGGCAGCGTCACAATTGCAGCGTATTAAAGAGAAAGGCATTAAGCTGACGGTAGCAGTCGATAAAGTAGCGGCCAGCGGTGGCTACATGATGGCCTGTGTGGCAGATACGTTACTCTCAGCCCGGTTCGCTTATATCGGATCAATTGGCGTGCTGGCGCAAATCCCTAATGTGAACAAACTGCTCAAAAAACATGATATTGAATTCGAGCAGCACACTGCCGGTGATTACAAACGTACGTTAACGGTGTTTGGCGAAAACACTGAAGAAGGCCGTGAGAAATTCAGAAAAGATCTGGAAAACATCCATGTTCAGTTTAAAGACTGGGTGAAGTCTCAGCGTGAAACACTGGATATTGAAAAAGTGGCTACCGGTGAAGTATGGCTGGGCAGTGAAGCGAAAGAGATGGGACTGGTGGATGACATCATGACGTCTGATGACTATATTCTTTCTCACCATCCGGCCCGTGAAATCTTTGCAGTGAAATATGCGACAAAGAAAAGCATGGCAGAGAAATTAGGGATCTCGGTATCTGCTGCGGCGGAAAGCACTGTGATGCGCCTGTTGTCCAAATCCCGCCACTGGTTCTGATCTGCTGATTTCACATGGCGAAAGACACTAAAAAACGTATTCTGGATGCAGCTGAAACCCTGTTTGCAGAACAGGGTTATGCACAAACTTCCATGCGTGCAATTACCGCCCGCGCAGATGTGAATCTGGCGTCGGTAAATTATCATTTTGGCAGTAAAAAAAATCTGATTCAGGCAGTGCTGAAGCGCTACTTTGATGTATTGATGCCACAAATTGATGATGTTCTTAACAGCACCGGCACAGAGACCGGTGCGGACGGTGTGGAAAGTCTTTTGCTTTCCCTGGTTCCACCCATGATGACCTTGTCGGACATCCGCCCTGAAGGTACTGCACTGTTTGTCCAGCTTCTGGGCAGGGGCTACAACGAAACTCAGGGACATCTTCGCCGTTTCATCATGCATGACTACGGCAGTACGGTAGCTAAACTGATGATGGCCTTACATGCCTGTTTACCCCACGTAGAAGATGATGAACTATTCTGGCGTTTGCATTTCGCCATCGGCAGCTTTGTTTTTTCCATGGCATCCAGCCGGGCACTGACAGAAATCGCGGAAGCAGATTTTAACCAGAAAGTGGATATTAAAGCCGTGATCCTTCATCTTGTTCCCTTCGTTTCACAAGGTATCGCCGGCCGTCAGGCCTGAGTTACACCGCTTATTTCAGGAGAATGATATGGCAATCAGCAGACATGAGCTGGTCTGTGCGCTGGACACGTTATTACGTCCTCAGGATGTTCAGGACTATTGTCCTAACGGCTTGCAGGTAGAGGGTTCTGACCGGATCCGTAAAGTCATTACCGGTGTAACTGCCTCACAGGCACTGATTGATGAAGCTGTCCGGCGGGAAGCAGACGCTATTCTTGTGCATCACGGTTATTTCTGGAAAGGGGAAGACCCCGTAATCACCGGCATGAAGGGAAAGCGTATCCGTACATTGCTCGCCAACAACATCAATCTTATCGCCTATCATCTGCCGGTAGATATTCACGCCAGTTACGGCAATAACGCACAACTTGGCAGTGTAATGGAACTCAGCAATCTGGCTCCTGCGAAAGGCGTGAAGCCTGAGGGGATCATTTATACCGGTGAAAGCAGCGAACCTGTTCTGGCTTCAGAATTTAAAGGCCGTCTTGAAAATAAACTCGGCAGATCTGTACTGCATGAAGGAGACGCCGGTGACCGGCTGGAAACCTTCGCATGGTGTACGGGCGGTGGTCAGGGATACATCGAAAAGGCGGTTGCAATGGGCGCAGATGCGTTTATTACCGGTGAGGTCTCTGAACAGACCATACATGTTGCCCGTGAACTCGGCATTCACTTTTTTGCTGCCGGTCATCATGCTACAGAGCGCTACGGTATTAAAGCGGTGGGAGAGTGGTTGTCTTCCTCTTTCGACATCACTGTTGATTTCATCGATATTGACAACCCTGCCTGATCCCCGGCGCAAAGAAACGACTTATGAAATCCACCGACCAGTATTTTGATGGTATCGCAGATAAATTTGCGAGTAACATTTACGGCACGACCAAGGGCCGTCTGCGGCATCTTTTGTTACTTGATATCCTTAAACCTCTCCTCGAGAAGATGCCGGTCAGCAAGGTAATTGATCTGGGCGGCGGGACGGGCATCATGACCCGTGAAGTTGCACAGATGGGTCATGATGTCACGTTGGTGGATGCGTCTGCAGATGTACTTGTGCTGGCTCAGGAATATCTGGCCAGTGTGGAAAATGTGACGTTCAGAAAAGGCACTATTCAGTCTGAAACCGATCTTCAGCACTATGATGTTGTTATCTGTCACGCTGTTCTTGAATGGCTAGCCAGTCCGCTAGAAACCCTTTCGGAAATCTGTCTTAACATGCGCCCGGGGGCGCTGCTGAGTCTGACCTTTTTTAACCGCGATGCGGCGTTATTTGGTAATGCTGTATATGGAAATTTTGATTACATTGCCAAAGGCATGAAAGTCAAAAATCAGGTCAGACTGAATCCGCAGAATCCGCTTGTCCCTGCAGACGTAATCCGCTGTGTTGAAGAAGCCGGCATGGAAGTAAAGTCGTTAAGCGGCATCCGCTGTTTTCATGACTACATGAGAGAGAGACATCTCAGCGACAGTCAGTTTGAAGAGCTTGTTGCACTGGAAAGACAATATATGAATACCGAGCCGTTTTGCCGGCTCGGCAAGTACATGCATTTGATGATCAGCAAGCCGGCTTAACCAGAAAGGTTGTGGTATCCATGGTGCCGTTTGCACAGTCTGCCACATTGCTCAGCGTGGTTTGTGCAATCTGTCCCAGTGCTTCCTGAGTAAAAAAGCCCTGATGGCCGGTGATCAGAACGTTATGAAACGTGGATAAACGCTCAAATACATCGTCCTGGATGATTTCGCAGGAATGATCTTTGAAGAACAGCTCAGATTCCATTTCATAGACATCAAGTCCCAGATAACCAATCTTATGCGATTTTAACCCGTTAATTAACGCCTGCGTATCGGCCAGACCACCCCTTGAGGTGTTGATCAGCATCACACCATCACGCATTTTACTGATGCTTTCTTCATTGATCATATGATAACTGTGCTGGTTCAGAGGACAATGCAAACTGATGATATGAGCGCGGGACAAGAGTTCATCCAGGGAGACAAATCGTGCCCCGGCATCCTGTAACTGACGGTCAGGAGCGGGGTCGTAGCACAATACTTCACAGCCGAAACCCAATAAGATTCGTGCAGTAGCACGGCCTATATGACCGGTGCCGATAATGCCTGTGGTTTTTCCGGCCATGTTGAAGCCCAGCAACCCGTTTAAGTCAAAATTACCTTCTTTGACCCGGTTGTACGCTTTGTGCATGCGCCGGTTTAATGTCAGCATCAGCGCTACTGAATGTTCAGCAACCGCTTCAGGCGCGTAAGCCGGCACGTGCGACACCGCGAGCCCTAAACGTTTTGCCGCCTCCAAATCCACATTGTTATATCCCGCACAGCGCAGAGCAATATGACTCACGCCTGACGCTTTTAATTTCTCCAATACAACGGCATTTACCGTGTCATTCACAAATACGCAAACAGCGTCGAGACCGTCGCACAGCGGCACGGTGTTCTCATTCAGACGGGCAGGGAAACAGTGCAGATGGACATCCCCGCCGGCCTGTTTGCTGATTGATGCTTCATCGTAGGGCTGGCAACTGAATATACCCATTTGTATGGTCATGAATATTATGCTCCATCTATTCCCGTATGATCGGGTCAATAATTTTTTGCAGTTCGTCGGGTTTGGTTACCGGCGCATAGCGTCCACGAACCTTACCGTCACGATCAACAACAAACTTGGTAAAATTCCATTTAATTGCCTTTGAGCCAAGCACACCCCTGGCTTCATTTTTCAGATAAGTAAACAAAGGATCTTCGTCCGGTCCGTTCACGTCTATCTTCGCCGAGATGGGAAAGGATACACCGTAGTTGAGTTCGCAAAACTGTTTAATATCGTCATCACTGCCGGGTTCCTGGCTACCGAACTGATTACAGGGAAAACCGATAATCATTAAATCGTGAGGTTCATACCTGAGAAAGAGCTTTTCGAGACCTTCATACTGAGGCGTAAATCCGCACCGGCTTGCCGTGTTAACAAAGACAATGACAAACCCTTTCAATTTACTGAGCGCCAGCGTTTCGCCGGTGTTTAATGTGACGGTATAATCATAAATTGAAGACATAGAGTTAATCCTTTACGGCAAGTGAAACGCGGTCAAAAGCTACTTTTAGCATGAAATTTGTTATTATTCAGCCGGTTTCGGTACAGTCGGTTTCTTTAACCGGCTTGTTATCACTTTTGCAGCCACACGGAGAATAGGTAACCGGTGAAAAAATTAACGTTTCTTGGACTTGGTGTCATGGGCTACCCCATGGCAGGGCATCTGCAAAAAGCAGGATTTGACGTAACAGTTTACAACCGCACTACTGCTAAGGCAGAGGCCTGGGTGAAAGAGTATGGCGGGTCTTTTGAGCCTGCTGTAGCGGCTGCAGTTCGTGGTGCTGAAATCGTATTTATGTGCGTCGGTAATGACAATGACGTTATGGACGTGGCCGGTCAGGCAACAGAGGCGATGGATGCCGGTGCCATTCTGGTAGACCATACAACGGCGTCAGCAGATGTGGCGCGCACCTTGTGGGAAACCTGCAAAGCGAAACAACTGGGTTTTCTTGATGCCCCGGTATCCGGTGGTCAGGCCGGCGCTGAAAACGGCCAGCTTACTATTATGACCGGCGGCGATGAAGCTGTGTTTGATGTGGTAAAGCCTGTCATGGATAACTACGCAAGACACAGCCAGTTACTGGGAAAGGCTGGTAGCGGACAGCTGGCCAAAATGATGAATCAGATTTGTATTGCCGGCATTGTTCAGGGGCTGGCTGAGGCGCTGCACTTTGGTCAGCAGGCAGGGCTCGATTGTGCAGCCGTGGTTGACGTTATTTCAAAAGGTGCAGCACAGTCATGGCAAATGGAAAATCGTGCAGCGACCATGCTGGATGGCAAATATGACTATGGTTTCGCCGTAGACTGGATGCGTAAAGATCTCGCCATTGCACTGGATGAGGCGCGCAGGAACGGTTCTACGCTGGCACTGACTGCGCTGGTCGATCAATATTACGCTGATGTACAAAAATCCGGTGGTGGTCGCTGGGATACTTCCAGCCTGCTGACCCGTTTAGCCGCTAAATAACGGCTAGCCGGCAGAGGCTTGTGTGTCGTCTGCCGGTGTTACCGGTGTCGCTGTCAGAAAGTAAGCTGCGTCAGCTTCGGCAACTTTTCTCAACCTGAGCAAGCGTTGTCTGTTGGCATTATTCAGCGCACCGGTATCAATTTTGTCCAGTAATGTGGCGACGGTGTAATTACGGTAACTGTGGTGACGGGATTCCAGCATACATTGCAGCAGGTTGAGTCCGAATGCCTGCGTTGAAGGCATCATCTGAAAGGCCTGATAGAAGTAATACATTGCACGGACATAATCTTTACCAATAAACATCCGCATGCCCGTTTCATTCAGCTCCAGCGCTCTTTCACTGGCCAGCCCCATACTTTTTTCAGCCCGGGTCAGTACGCTTTCGTTTAATGTCTGCGCAGATAAATCATCGTCCAGATGATTTCTCTCATGTGCCATAGCCAGTAAGTCTTTGGCCTTCTCTGTATTGCCTAGCGCATTATTGATTTTGGCGGCCACGATGAGGGTGGCGGGATCAGTGCGTACAAACATGTCCATGTGTTCGTGGGTCAGGTATTGCTGCGCTTTTTCCGGGTCATTTTCAAGCACTGCAGCGAAGGCAAGAAGATAGTCTTTCTTCTGAAGTTGTTGCTGGTCGTTCTGATTACGTCCTGCAATCCCTACCAGCCGGCGGGCCTGAGTCAGGCTTTCGTCCCGGTTAGATTTTGGCTGCTCTTCCGCGATAGAAAGATAAAATTCAGCCAGTTCAAAGGTAAATTCGTTAAACCTGTCCCGGGTACTGCGGTTGTAATCACGTTTCTTCTGCAGCAGTTCGATCCCTTCCAGTACTTTGTCCTGCTTTTGATAAGTTAACGACTTCAATCGTGTTGCCGGCACACTTAAGTCACTGGTTTTGATGTGGTTTAGATAGAACTCTGCCTGAGACCAGGCCTCCTGTTCAAAACACAGACAGGCGAGCCACTCAAATGCCTTATCCCGTGCCAGTGAATTGGTCATCAGATCGGACAATTCTTCTTTACAGTCTGCCCAGTTACCCGCCAGGTACTCGCATTTTATTTTTCCCCACTGGGCCCAGAGCACACGTTCTGAGCGCGCCAGCACAGACTCGTACAGCGCTTTAGCCGCCAGTAACTGACCATTCTGAAACAGGATCCTGGCATGAAGTTTCAGCACATCGTTTTTGAGCTTTGCCGGTGTTTTCTGATTATTCAGTTTTGCCACAATTTGCAGCGCGCCGGCGGGATCGTTATTGTCCAGTGCATTAAGTGCCTGTTTGACATAATTCCGGTAACTGAGGTAGTGACTGAGACCACGTGAAAGGGTGGCAATATTGTAGGGCTTGATGATCAGTAAATCCGGCTGTGCATCGATGATCTGGCCCACCGTTTGTGGCAGCCGGTCTGCTGTAATAAACACGATGCCGGTACTGGGCCGGATAAACTGGCTTTGCCGGAGCTGATGTACCCATTCCACACCGTTTTTACCTTGCCCGAGGTGAAAGTCCATCAGAATAATTTCAAAGTGTTGCCGGCGCAGGGCTGACTTGAGCTCTGCGCCGTTACTGAAACTGCTGATTTCGAATTCGCCCACAGGCAAAAGGTGGCTTCTTATTGCTGAACGCGCAGTGGCATTGTCTTCGATAATCGCCAGACGGTAAGGCATGAAGGGCACCAGTAATGTAATGAAAGTACGAACTTTGTCATACCGGAATTTAATAAATATATCAGCGCTTTGACGGTTCGTCATCTATACGAAAAGATAAAAGTCCCGGGAGCAGGCATATTTGCCGGTATACCGGTAGTCTGGTTTGTCGTCCCGAACACTCTCGATGTCACAATATATTTACAAAATAGTTTTATTTGTTTTACGTTAACGTTTACGTAAACCTGTGTGATTGTTTAAGGTAACAGGGTATTCACTAACAAGAGAACCCTATGCAACAGGTGCCGATGCTGATAAACGGGGAATGGGTTAACGGACAGTCAGAAGACAGGATTGTCGTTACCAACCCCGCCACCAATGAACCCATTGCACAAATTTGCAGTGCATCACAAACCGACATGGATGCAGCCGTTGCCAGTGCTGCAAAGGCTTTTGAAAGCTGGCGTGATGTGCCGGTGACCGAACGGGCCCGCGTGATGATGCGTTACCAGGCGTTACTGAAAGCGCACCATGACGAACTGGCGACATTGCTTGCCAGCGAGACCGGCAAGACCTTCGACGATGCCAAAGGTGATGTGTGGCGCGGTATTGAAGTGGTTGAACAGGCGATGAATGTGCCGTCCTTAATGATGGGCGAAACGGTGGAAAACGTTGCCCGTAACATAGATACCGCCAGCTTTATTCAGCCACTGGGTGTATGCGCCGGCATCACTCCGTTTAATTTTCCGGCCATGATCCCGCTGTGGATGTTTCCGCTGGCCATTGCCTGCGGCAATACCTTTGTACTGAAGCCCTCTGAGCAGGATCCGCTGACGCCTAACCGCCTGGCAGAGTTGTTTATGCAAGCCGGAGCGCCGGCAGGCGTGCTGAACGTGGTGCACGGCGGTAAAGAGCAGGTTGATGTTCTGCTTCATCATGAAGACATTAAGGCCGTGTCATTTGTGGGGTCTGTTCCCGTTGGTCAGTACATTTACAAAACTGCCACCGCCAACCTCAAACGTGCCCAGTGCTTCGCAGGCGCGAAGAACCATACGGTGATCATGCCCGATGCTAACAAAGAACATGTTCTGAATAACCTGGTGGGTGCATCGGTCGGGGCAGCCGGGCAGCGTTGTATGGCAATTTCTGCTGCGGTGTTTGTGGGTGAGTCTGAAAAGTGGATCCCGGAGCTGGCAAAACGTATCAGTGAAATTAAACCGGGCCTGTGGAATGACCCCGAAGCCGGTTTTGGTCCGCTGATTTCTGCAGCTGCAAAACAACGCGTGTTATCGCTGATAAAAGCCGGTAAAGAAGAGGGCGCAGAATGTCTGGCTGACGGATCTGACTTTACTGTCCCGGGATGTGAAAAGGGTAACTGGGTAGGCCCGGTGGTGTTTGACCGGGTAACGCCGGACATGACTATCTATAAAGAAGAGATTTTCGGCCCCGTCTTGTCCTGCATGCGGGCAGAGTCTCTGGAAGATGCACTGAAGCTGGTAAACAATAATCCTTACGGCAACGGTACCAGCATATTCACTAACAGCGGAGCAGCGGCCAGAAAGTACCAGCGTGAAGTCACTGTAGGCCAGGTGGGAATTAATGTGCCGATCCCTGTGCCGCTGCCATTCTTTTCGTTTACCGGCTGGAAAAATTCGTTTTACGGCGATTTACATGCTTACGGTAAACAGGCAATCCGCTTTTATACCGAAACCAAAACGGTAACCAGTCGCTGGCTGGATGAGGATATTCCGGGTGGTCCGAACCTGACTATTTCGATGGATTAGAGGAGACGACGATGGATTTTTCATTAAATGAAGAGCAACTGGCATTCACGGACACTGCACGTCAGTTTGCCAGGCAGGAATTTGCACCGTTTGCCGCACAGTGGGACAGAGAGCATCACTTTCCGGTTGAGGCCATTAAAAAGGCCGGCGAACTCGGCTTCTGCGGGTTATACACCCCCGAAGACGCTGGCGGTCTGGGCTTATCCAGGCTGGATTCGTCGTTGATTTTTGAGCAACTGGCCATGGGATGCACCACCACTACGGCCATGCTGACAATCCACAATATGGCGACATGGATGATTGCATCCTATGGCACAGAGGAGATAAAAAGCCGCTGGTGCGACTCACTGGTGAGCGGAGAAAAACTGGCGTCGTATTGCCTTACCGAACCGGGCGCCGGTTCTGATGCGGCTTCACTTAAAACCAAAGCGGAACGCACCCCTGACGGGTATCGCCTGAACGGCGCAAAGGTATTTATTTCCGGCGCGGGCGCAACAGATGTGCTGGTGGTCATGGCCCGCACAGGCGGACCGGGTCCGTCGGGTATATCGGCCTTCGTGGTTCCGGCGAACGCTGAAGGAGTGGTATACGGCAAAGCCGAAGAAAAAATGGGCTGGAATGCACAGCCCACCCGCATGATCACATTCGATAATGTGATGGTGGATGAAAGCAGTTTACTGGGCGCAGAAGGTGAAGGGTTTCGTCTGGCGATGCAGGGGCTGGATGGCGGCCGGGTAAACATTGCGACCTGTTCTGTGGGCACGGCGCAGCAGGCACTGGAAACCGCGGCAACCTATATTCAGGAGCGTGAGCAGTTCGGTAAGCCGGTGGGGGCGTTTCAGGCTATTCAGTTCAAAATGGCCGATATGGCCACAGAGCTGGTGGCAGCCAGGCAACTGGTGAGGCTGGCGGCCTGGAAGCTTGACTGTAACGACAAAGACAAAACCACTTATTGCGCCATGGCCAAACGTTTTGCCACAGACACCGGGTTTATGGTGTGTAACGAAGCGCTGCAGGTACACGGCGGATATGGCTATATTAAAGAATATCCGCTGGAGCGGCACGTAAGAGATGTGAGAGTGCATCAGATCCTGGAAGGCACCAATGAAATCATGCGTGTGATCATTGGCCGCCGTCTGATGGGTGAAATGAATGACATTCTCTGACACAGTAACTGGCGTCATCAGCACTTTTAAAGGACAGGTCATGTCTGCAGAACAACGCATTATTATTAATGAACACCGCACCGGTTGTGGCCGGATAGCAGGGCACATTACATTAAATAAGCCGGCGTCGCTGAATGCGCTGGATCTTGATATGGCATCAGCCATGCAGAACCAGCTGAATGTATGGGCGCAGCAGGAAGATGTACTGTTTATCATTATTGACGGTGCCGGTGAGAAGGCCTTTTGTGCCGGTGGCGATATTGTTTCCATGTATCATGCGATGAAATCCGCGCCCGGCACGATCCCGCCGTTTATCCGTGATTTCTTTACCGTGGAATACGAACTCGATTACACCCTGCATACATACCCCAAACCTGTTGTGGTGTGGGGAGATGGTATTGTGATGGGTGGCGGTATGGGCTTGTTACAGGGGGCTTCTCACCGGGTGGTAACGGATAAAAGCCGCCTTGCCATGCCCGAAGTGACGATTGGCTTATTTCCTGATGTGGGAGGCAGCTACTTTCTTCCCCGCTTAACCGGACAACTCGGCCTGTTCCTCGGCCTGACCGCAGCGCAGGTAAATGGTGCTGAAGCGGTAAAGTATGGTCTGGCCGATCATCTGCGTGCCCGCAGTGATCTGGCTGATCTCATTACACGATGGAAAAGCACTGAGTGGAAATCAGGCAGCCGTGAGGACGTTGCCGGTATGCTGGCAAAGAGCCTGAATGCCGGTACAGCAGATGCGTCACCTGAAAACAGTCAGCCCGATGACCGGATTGCGCCATGGCTTGAACGTATCAATGCAGCCTGCTCATTTCCGTCAGTTCAGGAAGTTGTTGCTGCCATTACAGCTATCGATGCAGGTGGTGACAAATGGATGTTAAAAGCTCAACAGGCGCTGGCATCCGGCTCATCACTCACGGCTGCGCTGTTTTACCGCCAGTTTCAGAAAGGTAAAACACAGTCTCTGGCAGACAGCTTCAGGATGGAACTGAATATGGCCTGCCATTGTGCACAATACGGTGAATTGCAGGAAGGGATCCGGGCGTTGCTGATAGATAAAGACGGCAAGCCGGGCTGGCGGTTTAACTCCGTGGCCGGGATCCCTGATTCGGACATTGATCCGTTCTTCTCATCCCCCTGGCAGTCAGGTCACCCGCTGGCCGGACTGGGAGAATCAATATGAAAAACATTACTTTTATAGGTCTCGGCAATATGGGCTCGCCCATGGCGGCGAACCTGATTAAAGCCGGATATAACGTGACGGTTTTTGATTTGGTAGAAAGTGCCATGGATGCGCTGTGTGACAAAGGAGCCCGTAAAGCGGCAAGTGTGTCTGATGCCGTGTCGCAAGCTGAAGCGGTGATTACCATGTTGCCGGCTGCGGCTCATGTACGCAGCTTATATTGCGGTGAAGCAGGCATACTGGCTTCACTGAACACATCCTGTTTGCTTATCGACAGCAGTACCATTGATGCAGACACTGCCAGAGAAACCGGCCATGCAGCGGAGCAAGCGGGTCACCGCTTTATCGATGCGCCGGTTTCCGGCGGCGTTGCCGGCGCCACAGCCGGTACCCTGACTTTCATTGCGGGAGGCAAAGCAGAAGTGGTGGAGCAGGCATCGCCTCTGCTGAATGTCATGGGGCAAAACCTGTTTCATGCAGGGGATACCGGTGCCGGTCAGGTTGCCAAAATTTGCAATAATATGTTGCTGGCTGTACTGATGGCCGGCACTTCAGAAGCACTGCAACTTGCCATCGATAACGGGCTGGATCCAAAAGTCATGTCTGCCATTATGTTACAGAGCTCCGGTTGCAACTGGACCCTGCAGAAATACAATCCGTGTCCCGGGGTGATGGAGTCTGTGCCGTCATCTCATGCTTATCAGGGAGGCTTTATGGTCAAACTGATGAATAAAGATCTTGGCCTGGCGATGGATACCGGCGCTAAAACAGGCAGTTCGCTGCCCATGGGGTCAGCGGCACAACAGCTTTACCGGATGCATCAGCGTCAAGGGAACAGTGAGCTGGATTTCTCCAGTATATTCACGCTTTTCAGTAAAGATACTATCTGATCAAAGTACTACCTTCCTTAAGAAAAGCCGTCTTGTCCCGTTAATGTTATTTCACAGGTAACATTAACGGGCAGGCGGCTTAGTCTTTTTGAACCTTGCAGTTCCTCCTCATTCTGTTACATTCCCTGCGTTTTCACAGGCAGAACAGGTTCAAATTATGTGGCAATGCCCTCTTTGTCAGTCTCCGCTGGTGTGCGGTGACACATGGCGCTGTAACAACAATCATAGTTTTGATGTGTCCAGACGGGGATACGTTAACCTCTTGCCTGTACATAAAAAAAGCAGCAAGGATCCCGGCGACAATAAAGCCATGCTCGGCGCCAGAAAGACCTTCCATCAATACCGCATTTATCAGCCGTTGATGGACAAGATGGCTGACGTGATAATAAAAAGCGATGTGATGTCTGCGTCAGGAGCCGTTGTACTTTATGATGCAGGGTGCGGTGAAGGCACGTATTTACATGTGATTAGATCTGCGCTGGAAGCGGCCGGAAAGTCTGTGGTGGCCAGTGGCAGTGACATTTCCAAAAGCGCAGTGGATTTAGCAGCCAGACAGCACAGGGATGCACAGTTTGTTGTGGCCAGCAGTTTTGATTTACCGGTTCAGGACAGCCAAATCGACCTGATGCTTCAGGTTTTTGCCCCTGGCAGTGACGACGGGTTTGCCCGCGTTCTCAAACCTCAGGGTTTATTACTTCACGTTTCCCCTGGCCCGGCGCATTTAATGGCATTGAAAAAAGCCGCTTATAAAACCCCCCGTGAACACGAAATGCCAGCAGATGAGAGACCAGGCTTTACTCTGCTGAGCCGGCAGCGGGTTCACTGGCAGACCACTCTTGAAAATGATTCGCAACGGAAGGCGCTGCTTCAGATGACACCGTTTGCCTGGCGTCTGGATGAAAGTACTCAGGCTTCGTTGTGCCGGTCACTGACAGAGGTTGAAGCGGATTTTTATGTTTCCTTGTGGCAGGTAAAACAAAAATAGCTGGCGAAATAAAAACGCTGCCGGAGAAGGCAGCGTTTCTGAATTCCCAATTCCCATTATTCAGGAAAGGTGAAATAAATCCGGTAACGGTTTTTACCTTGAAAAATGGGTCAGGTGCTTGATGGCACGGCTGAGCAAATCCACATTCAACGGGTCGTTGCTTCGCTCACGGCTGTCAATATCTGATATTTCAAAGCTGCCGTTACTCAGCACTTCAATCATTTGCTGATTATGCAGCACCACCACTTTTTCACCGGAAGTACTCACCAGCCAGTTACGTTGTGGTTGCAACAAATTTTGTCCGGTGGAGTAGAACTGGACCGGCGCTGCGCAGCCTAATGCATTCAATACTGTAGGCGCTAAATCTTCGGTGCTGGCAATACTGCCTTTCACATCCAGCGTCGTAAGCAGTTTTCCACGGCGGGTACCGCCATCTTCAGAGAAGCCGGTGGCAATGATCACATCACTTTGCGCAAACACATCGTCGCTCAGCATATCTGCAATTTTGTCACCCGACAGGAAGGCAATGTGCAATCCGGCATGATTATTACTGACAGGCTGTCGGTAACCGTCAAGCATACTGGCAGGCAGTGCTTCGTCGACGTGAATAGACACAGGCATGCCCAGACCCACGGGTAAGGCCAGCAGAACCGGTCTTTTCTGTTCCAGTGTATCGCGGTAAATTTCCGGCACCCCGAACAGGGTAGTCAGGATCAAGCCATCCAGTGACGAGGCTGTAGAGAAATAGTTGTTCATTTCTCTGAGATCAAACTGTGGCATATCCGGCAACGGTGTATCGTCTGTTTGCACGACCAGGGCCAGGGTACGGTCAGCTTCAATATTGCAGTAAACCGGTTCCGTGGGGTAGGTCACCTGATGGATTTGCGGATCAAACTGCAGCTGTTTGCGTTCCTTATAGCGTTCCAGATCCAGCAGGCCATAGCGGGACATGGTGGTTTTTGCCGTAGCCGGATAGGACAACGGAAACATATTGTCCTGCTTCACGATAGGCTGATATAACTCTGCATCAGCCCACACGTGAATCGCATGGCTGGCGACAAAACAGGTAAGGAAAAAGCCGGTTACCGGCGTACCGATTTTGTGATGCTGTAAACGCTCCACACGTTTCCATAACGCATTGGCCAGCACAAGCTGAAAACCGAGCCAGACCACAAAGAGCAGTAATAAGTACATCCACTGTTGTAAACCAAACTGACTGATTTGATTTTGTGCTTCGTTGCGCAGTAGATCGGCAGAACTGAAGCTTAAATGAAAGCCGGTGCGGTTGAACAGCAGGGCGTCAAACGCCATCAATGCCAGCCCGGTAGCCGCGATGGCGGATGCGGCAAACTTGATAATTCTCGGGTTTGTCGCCAGGTAGCACAACGGCAGAATGAATATGACAAAACCGGAGAAGGTCATAAAACCAATATGACCGAACCAGTTAAATACCAGATACAAGGCACCTAAGGCCGTATCCGGTGAAGGAGAGGAAAATATAAATACTGAGGCGATGATCATGGCGATGGCTATGTTAGCCAGCGCGAACCAGTGGCCCCAGTTTACCAGGCGTGTGACCCGCTGACGGCGAGGTGACTCCGCTAAAATCATTATTCAGCCCTGTTAGTTAACACTTTTCTGTAATACCGAAGCGAATTGTTCCGCCATGGCTTTGCGGTTAGCAGCGGGAACCTGTGTATTAAGAATGTGCGTGATGACATTACCCAATACCATGAGCTGTAAATCACGACTGGCCTCATTTTCCTCGAGTGTGAGGATGACTTTATTCATTAGCGCTTCAAAATCCGAATCGGAATAACGGCTTTGCTGGGGCATTGTGACGCCTCTTTTACTGTTTTCTTTACTAAAAAAGAATGGAATTTAATTTTAAATGATTATAATCGTTGTCTGAGTGATAACAATCATTCATTCGTAAATCCCGCGAATTCCACTGTAAATTCTCAACTAAACAGGATCCCAGATAGTCTATGAGTGCACTGATTCATCATTTTGTTGTTCACCGGTTAGTCGTCAGCGGCGAAGACAAGCTGTCCATCATTCCACGGGACAAGTGTCTTGCGGTGACGCCGGAAATCGAATCACTGGCTCATCAGATCAATCACAGCTTTAACAGCAAGCCCGGAAAAGGTGTGGGCCATTTCACTGAAGAAGCTGCAGGCGGTGAAGATACCATTCCTTTTAAAACGTCACTGGCAGAATTCATGCACGCGCAAAAAGAGCGCGTGGACAACCTGGAAGATATCTTCCATGCCTTTACGCTGACTTCCGGTGACAAGCTGATTAAAGCCCTGACCGATACCGGTACAGTGCAAACAGGCTTTCTGATTTTCTGTCAGTATGAGTTTCTGGCAACACAGTATCTGATGATCACGTTACTGAATACCCGTTCCCACGTGGAAATCAATCAGGCACTGGAGCTGAATGCCCGCGAGCACCTTGATTTGGCGAAGATGCAACTGGCAGTACGCATTGACCTTACTCAACTTGAGATCCAGCCGGAGCAAAAACGCTACGTAAGCTTTATTAAAGGACTCATGGGCCGCAAGGTGTCTGATTTCTTCATGGATTTTATTGGTTGCGAAGAGCTGGTGGACATTAAGCAGCAGAACAAACAACTGATTTCTTCGGTAGATGCTTATCTGGCCAGTGAGAATCTTGACCGTGAAGAGCAGCAACAGCACCGTGATGAAGTGAAGTCTTATTTCAAAGAAAAGATAGACAGTGGTGAAAGTCTGTCGATCAAAGAGTTATCCGGACGGTTATCGCCGGACAGTGACAGCGAACACAGTTTTGAGGCGTTCACGCAAACGCTTGAGGCACCGCTGGAAGAGAATATTCAACCTGATCCTGCTGCGCTGCGTCAGCTGGCTAAATTTACCGGACAGGGCGGCGGTATTTCCCTTAGCTTTGAACGTAAACTACTGGGTGACAAAATCATCTACGACCCGGTGTCAGACACACTGACCATTAAAGGTATTCCGCCAAATTTAAAAGACCAGTTGACCAGACAGTCAAAAAATTAGGTACAATAGCCGTTATTCACCCGTAACAGTAACGAAATGCGGGCCAACGTTCGTAAGCAGGCAGGTGAAACCTGCCTGCTTTGTTTAATTTATCGTATAATGCCGGCAGTTTAAGTTCCGGCAACAAGGTTTTACATGCAATTATTTGTCAACGACCTCACCGTCATGGATTTTTCTTACCTGTGCCCTGAGCGGGGAATGGTGGGAGAAAGCTGGATCGTGGATGTGATCCTGTCCGGCGGTCTTAACGATGAGAGTATGATTCAGGACTTCGGTAAGGTGAAAAAAAACCTGAAGCGACTGATTGATGATTATGTCGACCATAAATTGCTGGTACCTGCTGACTACGCCAACGTGACGATTGTGCATGAAGACAACAGTGAACATGTGGATGTTCGGTTTACCTGCAACGACGGCAGGGTGATTCAGTTATATTGTCCGGCAGAGGCTTACGCTTTCATCTACGGTGAAACGGTTACTAAGGACTCCACCGGCAGCTACCTTCGCGAAGTGATTGCTACTCACCTGCCGGAAAACGTAGATAACCTTGAGCTGATTCTGCGTACCGAAGTGATCTCAACGCCTTTCTATCACTACACTCATGGCCTGAAAAAACACGATGGCAATTGCCAGCGTATAGCCCATGGTCACCGTTCTAAAATCGACGTTTTTGTAAACGGTGAAAATAGTCTTGAGAGTCAGCAATACTGGGCATCACGCTGGGAAGATATATATATTGCCTCGGAAGAAGACAGGCTGGCTTTTTCAGCCCGTCAGGCCTCGGGCACTGTGCCGGCAGACAGAGAGTACTGCTGTTTTGCCTATGAATCGTCGCAAGGCTACTTTGAGATTTTGTTGCCTGAATCTGATTGTGAAGTCATTACCACTGATTCCACCGTGGAATGCCTGGCCCAGTTTATTTTTGATGAAGAAAAAGCCCGTCAGAACGGTGGCTCTGTGAAAGTGCTGGCTTACGAAGGCGTAGGAAAAGGAGCACTGGTGTGCGACTGATCCCGCTGGCTCTCATTGCGCTGATTTCTCTGTCTGTTTTTTCCTTGCAACAAAGCCTTGCTGCCAGTGAAGCCTCTGAAGCCGGTGCGCTGGTTCTGAATGGTAAATTTACGCAGGGCAGTCTGTTTCGTGGACAGTTGCCGCCCGGAAGTCAGGTTACATTGAATGGCGAGGCACTCAAGCTCAATGCGCAGGGCAAATTTGTATTTGGTTTCGCCCGTGAATCAGCACTTAAGCATACTTTGTCCTGGACGCTGCCTGATGGCAAAACAGGTTCGAGAGACATTGAACTGGAAAAGCGGCAGTACAACATACAGCGTATTGACGGTTTAAAATCTTCCATGGTTTCGCCGCCGGAAGAAACACTTAAACGGATCCGCAGAGACAGTACTGTGGTAGCCAATGCCCGCGGAAATATCTCTGATCTGGATGCTGTGTTTACCGGTTTTATCTGGCCGGCAGAAGGCTCGGTAACCGGCGTATACGGTAGCCAGCGGGTGCTGAACGGTATTCCTAAAGCGCCGCACTATGGCGTTGACGTTGGTGCACCAACCGGTACGCCTGTTATTGCTCCCGCAGCGGGTGTGGTGACATTATCAGATGATTTGTATTACAGCGGCAATACCGTGATTCTCGATCACGGTATGGGTGTGTTCTCTACGTTTCTGCACCTTGATTCTTCGAAGGTGAAAGCCGGGGATGTGGTCGCGCAGGGCGACGCTATCGGTACCATCGGTGCGACCGGCAGAGCAACAGGTCCCCATCTTGACTGGCGGCTTAACCTGGGTAAAACCAGGCTGGATCCAGCGTTACTGGTACCGCCCCGCCACTAATAACTTATTTTTATTTAACCCTGTAAAAGCAATCAGCCCCTGTACGGGGCTGAATCATTTATGCTGTAGCAAGCCATGCTGCCAGCTTTTCCTTATCTTCAATGGTGAAGTAACAGGCTTCCTGCCGCTCTTCAAGCACAGGCAGGGATAACGTCAGCAAACGCCCATCACGCAGTACTGTCAGCGGCAAGGCAGATTCACCGGTTTGATTCAATAAACGCTGCAGCAGAATGTCATTCACTACGTAGCCATCCAGTGCAATGATCCTGTCGTTTACCTGTAGTCCTGCCCGGCAAGCTGCACCGTCTTCAAATACAACCTGAACCATTACGCCGGTTTCTGCATTTTTAATGGCAGCCCCTAAATGATGTTTCTGGTAAGCCGGTAAGGGCGGTACACCACCACGGTCAGATGCTGAGTTTTTCGGCCTTGTATGCAGCGTTACGCCAATATCAGCCAGCCACTGATTCAGGGGCACGTCTTCTTTGCCGTAAACAACAGCCCGAAGATACTCTGATACATCAATATTGAAAGTTTCACGGCAAACGGTCTCAATCACATCATCAGGGGTGCCGGTTTCCTCTGCACCAAATTGCTGCCACAGTGCCTGCATTAAACTGTCCAGCGACACGTTACCCTGCGACTTTCTGCGTAACAGCAAATCGAGTCCAAAGGCAATGATGCCGCCCTTTACATAGTAACTCACAATATTGTTGGGAGCTGATGCATCCTGTTTGTAGAACTTGGTCCATGCATCAAAGCTGGACTCTGCCACTGACTGTTTGAAACGTCCCGCTGTCACCTGTAAACGGGTGAGGTTCTGACCAACAATTTCCAGATATTTTTCAGGGCTGATGAGGCCCGTTCTCGCCAGCGTCACATCGTCATAAAAACTGGTAAAGCCCTCATAAATCCAAAGCTGGGGGGTATAGACTTCTGCACTTAAATCCGGTTTCAGGAAAACGGAAGGACGCAGGCGCTTAACATGCCAGGTGTGAAACAATTCATGACAGCAGAGGCTCAGAAAGGTGACGTACTGATCAGTTTTGCCGCCGCCTTCACGTTCCAGCGGTAAGTCAAACCGTGGGTAGAGCAGGGCCGTAGAACTGCGGTGCTCAAGGCCGCCAAAGCCACTGTCGCTCAGCAACGTCATGAACACATAGCGGTCCACGGGCGCGGGCTGACCGAATAAATTAAGGTGATGCTCACAAACCGGCACCATGTCTTCGCATATTCTTTTCGTGTTTACCGGCGTTTTGCCACTAAAAAGGAACACAAATTCCACGCCCTGAACCGTTACACTGTCGAGCACACACTCACCCATGAATACAGGGTGATCAATGAGCTCCGCGTAATCTTCGCAGATAAAATGCGTACCGTTTGTGTCATCAGGCTGCATGCTGGTTTCTACATGCCAGTGGCTTAAGGATTCAGGTAAAGATACCGTCACTTCACAGGACGCTGCGGGGAGGTCGTTGACCTGCAAGAAGACACTGGTGCCGTTGATAAAGCCGTATTCGTCGTTCAGGTAAGCTGCACGTACGGAGAGATCAAAGGCATAAACGGTGTATTCAACAGTGACTGGCTGTTTACCCGCTTTAATTTGCCAGGTCTGTTTATCTGTTTTAATAACAGGTAAAACATTTTCTGCGTTGTCTGTCGCTGTCAGTGTGATGATGTGTCTGGCGAAATCCCGCACCATATAGCTGCCGGGGATCCACGCCGGTAAGCTCAACGTCAGTATATCAGTGTCGCAGGCGGGAATTGTGAGGGTTACTGCGAAAAGATGTTGAGAGCGGGAGCGGACGGAAAGATCGTATCGCAAAGAAGTCATGTAAATATCCGTGAAAAGTCATGCAGAGTGCTATCATGCATCACACCGGACTTTTTGTCAGCATCAGCGAAAAGGGAGTATGATAATGTCACTGACTGAAAAGGAGTACAGCCTGCTGTGAGTAAAGCCGAAACCACCTCTTTAAGTAAAGATGACATGACTGCATTGAAAAGCCTGGCGCCCGGCACCGTTGTCGATTTACAGATAGAGACACCCACTGCACCGCAACGCCTTAAAACGCACTATGTGGGTATGGATATTCCTAACGCATTTATTTTCCAGGTACCAAATACCCATAAATGGGCCAACATCCGTGATTATCTTGTTGCCGGCAATGAAGTGGTCGTAAGGTTTGTGATCGAAGGTGGGCTGGGGCAGGTTATTGCCTTCAAAACTACAATCTTAAAGTGCTTCAGCAAACCGGTGAGTATTCTTATCACCGGGTTTCCGTCTAAGCTGCAAACCATGGGGCTACGCAGCGACCGGCGTTCCCAGCCGGGCATTCCTGTCAGTGTCTATTTGGATCAGGAAGAGCAGGAAAGAGTCCGGGGCCTGATCATTGATGTATCGAAAACAGGCTGCAAACTGGCCATAAAAACGGGTTCAGATGACAGTAAGCTTGAAGTTAACAAAAAAATAACATTGGGCTGTAAATTGGATGGTGAAACCATTAGGATAGACAGCAACGTGCGGAACGTTGCCGAAGTAAAAGGATACTATTATTACGGTATTCAGTTTACCAATGAGCAAAAGGCGGTCGAAACCTTAATTGAACGCTATATTCTGGCTCTATAGCAGAAAAAGCTCAGGCTTTCCGTTACCGCCGGCGGATCCATTTACGGAGCGTTATTGATATGCGACAAATTGACAAGTTGTTATTGCAATACTCGGAAAGCCACCAGAATAAAACGAATGTGTTAATCCACGCCGTTGCGGTGCCGTCTATTTACCTCGTTACCCTGGGTTTAATATGGAGTATTCCGCTCCCCGGCTTTCTGCAGCAAACCGATCTCACCTGGGCCCACCTGCTGGTGCTGCCGGTCCTGTACTACTATTTCCGCCTGTCCGGTCCGGTAGGCGCGGCTATGACGCTACTGACAATTATCAGTTTCGGTGTCATCAATCTGATTGATGGCAGTCCTGTGGCTGTGTGGGAATTTTGTCTTATCTTGTTTGTAGTCATGTGGATCCTGCAGTTTGCCGGTCACAAAATCGAAGGCCGGAAGCCGTCGTTTTTCGATGATATCCGTTTTTTACTCATTGGCCCGGCCTGGTGGTGGACTCACTGGTTTAAGCGCTTAAATATAAGTTATTAAGTAAAATCCACTGCGACAAGGTGCCGGGGAAGCACGACCAAGATTGCCATGAACCCGTTTAATATGCGTATAATTGAAATTACTATTTGATTTTACGGTAATAAAGTGAGTCGTTGGCAACAGTTATTCGAAAGTAACGAACGCTTATTCTGGACCTTGCACAGCGTGGGCTGGGCGGGTTTTGCGTTAATTTATTATATTGGTTCGTTTCTTCATGATGTCCGGCCTATCTGGGTCTTTATCATTTTGCTCAATGCTTATGCCGGCTGGTTACTGACCATTCCGTTACGGTATGTGTTTCGTTGGGCCAGAAAACTGTCTCCTTTGAAAATGATCACTACCGTCATTCTCGCCTGTTATGTGGTGGCGCTGGTATGGGCAGTAGTAAAGAACGTCAACTACTGGGAAATCTATAAGCACGGCTACCGGCCTGATGCCTGGTATCTGTACTTTACCAATACGATCAATTCTCTGATCATGGTGGGCTGCTGGACGGGTACCTATTTTGGTATCAAGAACTTCCAGATGCTGCAAAAAGAAAAGCAGAATGCATTAAAAGCCAGTACCATGGCGCATCAGGCGCACATTAAAATGTTGCGCTATCAGCTTAACCCTCACTTCCTGTTTAATACACTGAACGCCATTTCCACGCTGATCCTGCTGAAAGAAAATGATATTGCAGAAGCCATGGTGTCACGGTTATCAGACTTTTTACGCTATTCTCTGGATAATGATCCCATTAAGCGGGTTACTTTGGGTGAAGAAATCAAAGTACTGCGTTTGTACCTTGAAATAGAAAAAGTACGATTTGATGACAGATTAGATGTAGTATGGGATATTGAACCTGATTGTGAGTCTGCCCTGGTGCCGGGGATGATTTTGCAACCGCTTATTGAAAATGCAATTAAACACGCCATATCCACTATGGAGAACGGCGGTCAAATTTCTATTTCTGCACGTACCTTTGGTAACGACCTGTTAATGGATGTCGCTGATAACGGGCCCGGTGCGGAAATAAAGGATGGTCAGCTGCATCGTGAAAACGGTGTGGGGTTAGTGAATATAAAGGAACGTCTGCAGTCTTTATATCAGCGTAATTTTGCTTTTTCGGTTGAACATAATCAGCCGTCAGGCATACGTGTGAGACTGCGGATCCCTTACGAAGTATAAGACGTAAAGCATGAGTGATCGTAAAATAAAAACTGTCGTGGTAGACGACGAGCCGTTGGCAAGGAAAGGGTTACGCACACGTCTGGAACGTCACGCTGATGTAGAAGTGGTGGCGGAATGCCAGAATGGTCTGGATGCGGTAAGCGTAATTTCTAAAAACCGGCCTGATCTGGTTTTTCTGGATATCCAGATGCCGGGTCTGAACGGGTTTCAGGTTATTCACAAACTCCGTGAACTGAACCAGCCAATTCCCATGATTGTATTTGTCACCGCTTATGACAGCTATGCCATTAAAGCGTTTGATATTCATGCAGTTGATTATTTGCTGAAACCGGCTGACGATGCCAGATTGTCAGATGCGCTGGTGAAAGTCAGAGAATATTTCACTACCCGCGATCAGGATGAGCAGTCCCGCAAGCTGGTAAATCTGGTGGCTGAGCTTACCGGTGATGATACCAACGAAATTCTCCGTAAACTTGCCAGCGGCGAGTCTATCGACACCAATCCTTATCCGGAAGTACTGGCCATTAAAGACGGCTCTGAAGTGACCCGTGTTGCCGTGCAGGACATCCAGTGGATTGACGCTGCCGGTGACTACATGTGTGTTCATGCGCTGGATGGTATGCATATCATGCGTAAAACCATGAAGGAACTGGAACAGGAACTGAATCCTCAGTGGTTCGTGAGAGTTCACCGTTCTGCCATTGCCAATATCCGCTTCGTCAAGAAGTTGGTGAGTCATATCAGTGGCGAATATCACCTTATTCTGCAGAATGACACCGAGCTGAAAGTCAGCCGCAGTCACCGCGATAAAGTCAAAGCCGCGATGAAGATGTAGAAAAACGGAGCATTATGCTCCGTTTTTTAATTTATCCGCCCGGTAACAGGTTACGCATAACGGTTGTTCATAAGCAGTGTCATGGTATCAACTGACAGGTCATCCAGCGGTTTACGTTGCTTCCAGGTGTCTTCCAGCGGTACCTGAACCGGTTTACTATGTTGTTCTCCAATCATCACGCCGGTTACAGCACTGCCCGTCAAAGTTGCCGCATAGGCACCCAGTTTAAGTGCCAGCAACCTGTCCTGAGAGACCGGCGAGCCGCCCCGCTGCACGTGCCCGAGAATAACAGGACGCACTTCTGTTTCAGTAAGCGATTTCTCCAGTCGTGAAGCTAAATCAGCAATCCCGCCGGGCCAGAGGTTTTCCGCCAGCACGATGATGTAACTCACGTTACCGCGCTGTTCCCGGCGTTCATTGAGCTGAGTCAGGATGTCTTTTAATGTCTTTTCTTCGCTTTCAAACAGTTCCGGCAAAATGACATAGTCTGACGCTGAAGCAATTGCGCCGTTCAGACCGAGGAAACCGGCATGTCTGCCCATCACTTCTACCAGAAAAACACGCTCAAATGCATCAGCAGTATCCCGTACTTTATCCACGGACTGGACAGCGGTTTCAATTGCGGTGAAATAGCCGATAGTGGCGTCTGTGCCGTTAATGTCGTTATCAATGGTACCCGGTAAACCAATGATCTGACCCTGCCAGAATTTTCCGAGATGGGCTGCGCCGCGAAAAGAGCCGTCTCCCCCAATCACAAAGAGGGTATCTATACCGAGCGCTGTAAGATTGGCAGCAGCAAGCTTACCGGATTCATCAGTCTTGAAAGGCTTGCAGCGGGCACTGTGTAAAATCGTGCCCCCGCGCTGGGCGAGGTTATGTACCTGGCGACTGTCCAGCGTCATATATTCCTGTGACAGCAAACCGTTATAACCATGTAAATAACCGACGATGTCATGGCCGGCCCGTTCACAAACCAGCACGATGGCACGGATACAGGCATTCATGCCGGGAGCATCTCCTCCCGAGGTGAGTATGGCTACTTTACTGTTCACGTTCCGTCCTTATTGAATCAGAGCCGGCAAAGTATGCCAGCGGGTTGAACTGCAAGTGTTGATACGAATCATATAAGCCACAGAGAGACAGAATTGTTACTAAAAATTAAATAGTATTTACTGTGATTTTCAGGGCTTTATAGTGATAGCACATCACCGTGAAGCATAGAGGTGAGCGTATCATTGTTCAATGGTTTCAGGCAGGAACAGTCATGAAAAAATGGGTAACAGTTATATTTGTCTTATTGCTGGGTGGATGCAGCAGTAAACTGGCATACAACAATCTGGACTGGCTGGTTTACTGGTACATGGATGATTACATCGAGCTGAATAATCGCCAGGAAGCCATGTTCGATAAGCAGCTCGACAAGTGGATTGACTGGCATCGCAGCAGAGAATTGCCCGCCTACATCAATCATCTCAAACTGGTGAAAGAGGATTTGGCAGAGAACCGGCTGACAGAACAGCGCCTGTTGTCTCATTACACCAAAGCCACGGAGCACTGGCAGCGTTTGCGGGAGGAAATCACTCCGCCTCTGGCATCAATGGCGGGCGAGCTGTCAGACGAGCAGGTGATCAGACTGTTTGCTGCACTGGAAAAGGACAACAAGGAAACAGAGGAAAAGATAGAAGAAACCAATGAGTGGTCAGAAACGGAACGCATGGAAGACCGTGTAGAAAGCCTGGAAGAGGATATGGAAGAAAGGATCGGCCGGCTGACAGAGGAACAAAAACAGTTAATTCAGGATATGGCGCCCGGCTTCATGCCGTCACGGGAATTGTGGCTGGCATACCGTCGTGATTTGCAGCAGCGGGCGAGGGTGTTATTCGCCGGCCGTAAGAGTAATCCTGATTTTATTGAGCAACTGACTGCACTGATGCTCAATCCTGAACAGTACCGGTCTGAAGCATTTCTTCAAGTCTGGCGAAACAATCGACAGCAACATGCCAGACTGGCGTCATCTGTCGCAAGTTCTCTGACAGCGAAACAAAAAAGCAAGCTGGAGGATGAGATCAACGATATGATTGCCAGCCTCGAAGATTTGCTGGACGAATAACTGCTTGGAATCCCAACTCAGACCGGTCTACGGTTTTTTACTTTCACTGCTGACCGCTTTTTTGTGGGGCGTGCTGCCGGTAGCGTTAACCCTTTGCCTTAAGGTAATGGACAGCCCGACAATTACTTTTTACCGCTTCCTGACGGCAGGGCTGGTGGTATTTTTTATTCTAAAAATACGTCGCAGCCTGCCTGTTGCCGCATCGTTGACCCGCAATGGCTGGTTGCTGGCGGCCCTCGCTACGGTGATGCTGGTGACAAACTATGTCACTAACGTTATGGGATTAAATTACCTCAGTGCGTCCAGTGCCCAGGTGCTCATGCAAATTGCACCGTTTGTGCTGATGACCGGCGGGGTGTTGTTGTACAAAGAGTCGTTCACCAAAGTGCAGTTTGCCGGCGCGGGCGTTTTGATCCTCGGGCTGGGATTGTTTTTCAATCAGCGGTTGCCGCAGATATTCGCCTCAGAAACAGAAAGTATTGCCGGCCTGTTCATCATCGCCGGTTCAGCTGTCGCATGGGCTATTTATGCACTGGCGCAGAAACCATTGTTACGCACTTTATCAGCAAGACAACTCACACTCATCATGTATGCCGCAGGTGGCATGTTACTAATCCCGCTGAGTACCCCGACAGAGCTGGTGTCCATGGACGGTTTGCAAATGGCAGCACTGGTGTTTTGCTGCCTGAATACACTGGTTGCCTATGGGGCTTTCACCGAGGCGATGCGTGTCTGGTATGCGTCTAAGGTATCCGCCGTGCTGGCAGTACAACCGGTCTTTACTTTTATCAGTATGACGTTAGCTGAGAAAATTATGCCTGATACCTTTCACCAGCCGGAACTGGACACGGTTGCTTATGGCGGAGCATTACTGGTGGTCACCGGCTCGATGATGGCCGCGCTGGGAAGGAAAAAGCCTGTTAAAGTGTTATCAGGCAGCCTTTCCGGTAAGTCCTGATAATTCTGCTCTCAGTTCCTCAAACTTTTGCAGGAACTGAGGCTTCATGAACATACCATCCAGCAGTTTCAGCAACCGCTTGCTGTCTGTTAATAAAGCCGGCTGCTCTTTAGTATCGGTGTTCAGCAGTTTAATCACGCATTGCAGCAGGTTGAGGGCAACCCCGGTATTCACCGGTGCAAACTGCAGGGCTTTGGTGAAAGACGTGCGTGCCGCTTTAAAATCGCCCTGCTGATAATGTTCAATGCCTTCTTTGTTATGCATAGAGTAAAGCTGTTGTTTTTCAGCAGCCTTTTGCTTGTCGGTATCCAGCATCTGTTTTACAGAATCGTGCAGGTTACCTGAGCGAATTACATTCACCAGAGCGTCTGCTTCATCATATTCGCCGATGGCATACATCACTTTCAAACTGTCCGGCGCATAGGTTTGCGGATAAGACTCGTATTTGTGCTGTATCGCTTCCTGGCCACTGTTCAACGCCCGCTTAGCTTCAATGAGCTTTCCTTCAATACTGTGAAGCCGGGCTGTGAATATTTGTTCATAGATCACGAAATCGAATTCGTCGTTATGACGGCTGAGGTAATCGTCAAATTTACCCCGCTGCACGGCAAGATGGGCTTCTTGCTGATAGCGGTTACGGGTTTTCTTATCTTCAGCGTTTTCCGCTACTTCCAGAATGCTGCGAATGTAGCTGCACCAGATATCCGCATGCTCTTTCACCGTTTTACGGGACAACAACCAGATTGCCTGCGCACTTTCACTGGCCAGCACAAAATCTTTGTGTTGACGGGCGATATGACAGGCAATGTGATGACGCTCTGTGCAGTAAGGGGAAATTTTGATGGCATGACGTATGGTTTCTGCAGCCCGCTCAGTGTCGTTATTGAGTAACTGGCATTCTGCCACCACGTCATAAGCTTCGGCACTGAAACGGTTACGTTGCAGAACGCTTTGTGCCATAGAAAGGGCCTTGTCCCGCTCATTCATTTTCAACCAGTTTTTAGCCAGTGCCAGTTGCAACCAGGGCACAGGTCTGTCTGTATCAAAATCGCTCAGTACGTTCAGAGCACCGGCGAAATCTTTCTGTTGCCAGCAAATGCCGGTGAGCAGTTGTGCAACCGAACCACGGTAAGGCCGGTTAGTAGCAAGTAATTTTTCCGCCTGCTTTCGGGCAAGGGCAGTATCGCCTTCATGAAGCGCATGATAAACGGGCAGCAGGGCCTGGCGTTTTTTCCAGGCCCGTTCAAGACGGGTTTTCAGCTGGTTTTGGGAAAAGGGTTTTATCAGGTAGTCGTCAGGTCCGCGATCAATAGAGCCCAGTACGAAGGGACGGGTGCTGTCAGCACTGATCAACATCACAATGGCTGAGGGTTTTGCCAGTTTCTGACTACGCAGCTCTTCGATAAATTCAAAACCGTTCTTTTTGTCAGAGCCCAGATGAAGGTCGCTGATGATGATATCAAACTTGCGTTTCCGGCACAGGGATAACGCCTGCTCTGCGGAGGATTTCGTGACAACTTCGGTTGCACCCATAGAATGCAGCAGACCCCGCAAAACCAGCAGAAAAGGGCGCTGATCTTCTATAATCAGTACACGTTTATCTGCGTAATTCATCTACCTGTTACCCTGAAATCAGACTTTAGTATAATGATCGGACCATTACGCCTAAAGTTCAAGTATGTAAATTTGTACGGATCTGTCTTTAGTTATCCCGGTCAATGCCGATAAGCACAGTATGAGTACCCCTGATTTACCCTTTGACTCTGGCCGGCTACCGGCACTGATCCCTGATCGTGAATGGAACGGGGAGCTTGCCCGCGCGGCAGGTAAAGGCGCGCAGTTCTCCCTGTTCCTTGCCATGCATTGTCAGCCCGGTGCTGAGCACTTTTCACTGTTACCTGCAGAGGCAGACGAGGTTACCGGCGATCCTTATTTTCCCGACCGTCTGAATCACTACAAACGGCCACCGCTTAAACCCTCTGATGCAGACTATCTGGCGCTCAATACCACGGCAAAGATGGCGAATTCCGGCTCAGCGGCGGCCTTTTCATTATGGCAGTCTATGCATCCTGATCCGTTAAGTGCCCATGACAATGCCACGCTCATTCCTCCCGAAGTTAAGGAAAATTGCAGTCTGGCAACCCGTATGCGGTTGCAGCATATTTCCCGCGCGCCGGAACCTGTAGACGAAACTATGCTGGATGAGGTGATAAGCGGTTCTTCCTCATTGCTTATTGCCTGAAGAAGCGCTTATTTTCGTTACATCCAGAGCTGATTTGGAAAATCGCACACGTTCTGGTATATTTCGCGCCGCAATTTGCACTGGTCTTACGCTCCAATCAGCAAAGGTAAATATAAAATGACTCAATATATCGTTTGCGCGATGTACAAATTCGTTGCGCTTGAAAACTATGAAGCCATGCGCCAGCCGCTCCTCGAAAAGATGGAAGAGCAGGGTATCAAAGGCACATTATTGCTTGCCAGCGAAGGCATCAATGGCACAGTTTCCGGTCCCCGGGAAGGGATTGATAACTTACTCGCTTATCTGAACAGCGACCCGCGAATCAACCCTATCTCTTACAAAGAATCCCTGCATGAAGAGCAGCCGTTCTACCGCACCAAGGTAAAACTGAAAAAAGAGATTGTGACAATGGGTGTGGAAGGTATTGATCCCCGCCATACGGTGGGTACATACGTTAAACCCAAAGACTGGAACGACCTTATCAGTGATCCTGACGTGCTGGTCATTGATACCCGCAACGATTACGAGATTGAAATCGGTACTTTCAAACATGCCGTCGATCCAAAAACAAAGACCTTCCGTGAATTTCCTGACTATGTGAAAGATAACATGGACCCGGAAAAGCATAAGAAGGTGGCCATGTTCTGTACTGGCGGTATCCGCTGTGAAAAGTCCACGGCTTACCTGAAAGAGCAGGGATTTGATGAGGTTTATCACCTGGAAGGCGGTATTCTGCAATATCTGGAAGATGTGCCGGCAGAAGAGTCTTTATGGGAAGGTGACTGCTTTGTATTTGATAACCGTGTTGCGGTAAATCATGATTTACAGAAAAGTCAGTACGATGCCTGTTATGCCTGTCGTTTGCCGATTACTGAAGAAGACAAACAGTCTGATAAGTACGAGCCGGGTGTGAGTTGCCCCCATTGTCACGGTACACACAGTGACGACCAGATTGCCCGCTTCCGCGAGCGTGAAAAACAGGTTCAGCTGGCGAAAGCACGCAGCGAAGAGCACGTGGGTTCTGATGCCAGACTGGCAATGGAAAAACGTCGTCAGGAAAAAGCAGAAGAGCAGCGTCAACGTGCGCTGGCAGCAAAACAGGCACAGGTTAAGTAGACAGCCGGGAAGTTGGGTTGTACACTTTGTTCATAAGTCGTAATTAATCAGGACATTAAGTGAGCACCCAACTTACAGAAGAAAAAATCGCCGAAATCAAAAGTGATTTCAGCTTCTTTGATAAAGACGGTAACGGTCAAATCGATCTGCCTGAATTTATTGAACTGCTGACCGTATTGTCGCCGAAAACGAAAATGAGCCATGTGGAAGAAGGGTTCAAAATTATTGACGACAATGATGACGGCTATATCGATTTTGAAGAATTTCTTGCCTGGTGGCAGGAAGGCTGGTGGGAATATTAATCCTGCATTGTTTTAAAAAAAACGGGCTTATTCAGCCCGTATTTTTGTGTCATTCTTCTTCGTCATCGTCGATGACATCATTGCGTTTTTTCTTCATCACCGGCATGTGACCGGCTTCATCGCCTTTCATTGTATTCACCCGCCTTTTCACCGGAGGCTTCTGACCGGCAGAGCCGGTTTTACTGCGATTGCGCTCATCCTGTCCTCTTGTATTCTTCGGCTTCATCTGCTTTTTACCGCTGAACTTCGCCGGTAACAGTGGATGCGTGGTGCAGTCAACATCATAGCTGACATGATCTTTAATCGTCAGGTAGCTTGCCCAGTCCCTCGGACCCACAAATGAAATAGCAACCCCCTTGTCTCCGGCCCGGCCTGTACGGCCAATCCGGTGGATATATTCATCAGACTGTTTTGGCAAGTCAAAGTTGACGACTAAGCCTACTTTGCGCAAATCCAGGCCCCGGGAAGCGAGATCCGTTGTAACCAGCACGCTATTCTGACCACGACTGAAATTACTCATGATAGCAGCCCGCTGGTTTTGCGGCAGATCCCCCCGTAAAGCAACAGCTTCAAGGTGCTGTTCATTTAAAATGGCAGCAATGCGGTCTGTGTCTTCTCTGGTTGCTGTAAAGACTACCGACTGATTGTATGCCTGCTCTTTAAGTACCGTGAGCAGCAGGTTATCTTTGTGTCCCACGTCGTCGGCAAAATACAAAGTCTGGTCGATATCCTGATGGGCAGCAGTAGATTCACCAACGGCCACACGTACAGGGGCCTTTAATAAGTCGCGGGTTAAATGATTCAGGGCAATATTGTCCAGCGTGGCAGAAAACAACATTGTCTGACGCTTACGGTGATCCGCGAAGCGGTTGATCAGGTTAAGCTGCTCCGCAAAGCCTAAATCCATCATACGGTCTGCTTCATCGAAAATAAGCAGTTCCAGCCCGTTAATAAAAAATGATTTGTCTTCCAGGTGGTCTGCAATCCGGCCAGCGGTGCCCACAATGACATGAGGGTTGCGGCGCAGCACTTTGGTTTGATCGTTATAATTTTCACCACCAACAATCAGTGCGCTTTGCAGGCCGACGCCGTTGGCAAGGCTGCGTAATTCAGAGAACACCTGTTTGGCCAGCTCGCGGGTAGGGGCAAGAATAAGTGCGCGGGGATCCTGCTTGCTGAGCGCCTTGTTGGTCATTAACCGGTGAACAAGAGGGATCAGAAAAGCAAAGGTTTTACCGGATCCGGTTTTTGACGATGCCATGATGTCCTTGCCCTGCAGAGCCGGCAGAATAGTTTGTTCCTGCACTTCAGTGAGGCTTTCCAGGCCTTTTTCCTGCAAACGTTTGACAATTTTATGGTGAACCGGAAGATCGGCAATTAACAAGCTCAAGTGAATACCCCGTATAAAACAATGGCGGTATTATCCACGAAAGGCTTTGTCAGATAAAGGCGGGAAGCAAAGTAAAAAGGTGCGGTAAGGCACCTTCTTACTTTATGTCAGGAAGATTAAAGTTGCATTTCCGGAACATCATCAGCGGCAATCAGTTTGCCGGCGGTCTTTTCACGGATTTCGTCCACGGAAACACCGGGCGCCCGTTCACACAGATGAAAAGCACCGTCTGCGACTTCAAGTACGGCCAGATCTGTGATGATGCGTGTAATGCAGTTCACGCCGGTAAGGGGCAGGGTGCAGGCCTCTAACAGTTTTGAATTACCGTGTTTGTCAGCGTGAGTCATGGTAACAATGATGTTCTTCGCACCGGCCACCAGGTCCATGGCACCACCCATGCCCTTAATGAGTTTGCCGGGAATCATCCAGCTGGCGATATTACCGTTTACATCGACCTCAAATGCGCCCAGCACAGTGAAATCAACGTGCCCGCCACGGATCATGGCGAAGCTGTCGGCGGAACTGAAAATAGAAGCGCCGGTGATAGCCGTCACAGTTTCTTTACCGGCGTTGATCATGTCTGCGTCAATTTCGTCTTCATCAGGATAGCGGCCCATGCCTAAAAGACCATTTTCTGATTGCAGCATAACCTCTATGCCTTCGGGTACATAGTTAGCGGCCAGAGTAGGAATACCGATACCGAGGTTTACGTAACTGCCGTCCTGAAATTCCTGCGCCACACGCATTGCGATTTGATCTCTGGTTAATGCCATGATTACGCCTCCTTCTTCGCGGTAACGCGACGCTCAATACGTTTTTCGAATGTACCTTTAATCACGCGGTTTACGAAAATACCCGGGGTGTGAATTTGAGAGGGCTCAAGTTCACCGGGCTCTACAATTTCTTCAACTTCAACCACAGTGATTTTACCTGCGGTGGCTGCCATGGGATTAAAGTTCTGCGCGGTGTGACGGTAAACGCAATTTCCGTAGCGGTCTGCTTTCCAGGCTTTGACAATAGCAAAGTCACCGGTAATCGATTCTTCAAGAATATAAGGCCGGCCGTTAAACTCTTTGACTTCTTTGCCTTCACCGACAGGTGTGCCGTAGCCTGTTGCCGTGTAGAACGCGGGAATACCGGCGCCACCGGCACGGAGTTTTTCAGCCAGCGTACCTTGCGGGGTCAGTTCGACCTCAAGTTCGCCGTCGAGCAACTGTTTTTCAAACAGGGCATTTTCACCAACATAGGAAGACACCATTTTTTTGATCTGGCGGTCCTCAAGCAAAATACCGAGACCAAAGCCGTCGACACCGCAGTTATTTGATACCACAGTCAGGCCTTTAACACCTGCTGTTTTGATTTGTGCAATTAACCCTTCCGGAATACCACACAGTCCAAAGCCGCCGGCCACAACGGTCATGTTGTCAGACAGACCTTCCAGTGCTGCTTCATAACTGGTAACGACTTTATCGAAACCTGACATATGAATCTCCTGTTGATGAATAATGAATCAATTAAAGTATCCGTGACTGATAAAATTTTGTAAAATTGATTTTATATCAATATTAATAAAATATTTTTATCAATATGAGCATATCGTACCGTAACATGCTGGCGTTCATCCGTGTGGCCGAATCTTCCACTTTCGCTGAGGCAGCGGAAAAACTCCATCTGACGCAGCCTGCTTTGTCGTCTGCCATTAAAAAAATGGAAGAGCAGTTGGGTGGCAAACTGTTCAGCCGCAGTACCAGACGCGTCTCACTGACCCCTGAAGGGCAAACCCTGTTACCCAATGCGAAGCGTCTGGTAAATGAATGGGATGAAACTTTCCATGACATGCAAAACCTGTTTGCCATGCAGCAGGGTAAACTTACCATTGCTGCAATGCCGTCTTTTGCCGAGAGTAAACTTCCCGCGTTACTGAATGATTACCACCGCAAGTTTAATAATATCCGTCTCCGGGTGCTGGACGTGGTCATGGAAGCAACGATTGATAATGTTTTACAGGGCAACGCAGAAATTGGGTTTACTTTTGAGCCCGAAATAGCAGATGGTCTGATTTTTAAGCCTTTGTTTACCGATGAATTTATCGCCGTGATGTATCCGGGTCATCCTCTGGCAATGCAGGATGCTGTTCCCTGGCATGAATTGCTGTCCCATCCGTTTATCGCCATGAACCGGGGCTCTGCAGTGCGCCGCTGGACTGAGCAGGCGGCCCGGGGGCCCGGCCAGCTGAACATCATCGCGGAAACCGGTCAGCTTGGGTCAGTCGGTCAGTTTATCGCGCAGGGCATGGGCATTTCTGTGGTGCCGGCTATTTGCCGGCAACAAATGGAAAGTCGCGGGCTGGTGTGCTGTGCCATCAAAGATAATCCGCTTAAGAAACCCGTGGGTATGATCCGTAGTCAGCGGGGGGGATTGTCGGTTGCGGCCGGCGAATTCTGGCAATTATGTGAGCGTGCCTATACCCGGCCAGAGAATAACTTACTATGAAACATCGCGGTTATTAATCGCATGGTTTAAGTGTGGTGACAGCCAGTGAGTGATTTTCAGGAGGCGTATCTGACAGATGTACCATGCCGTTTTCGTCTTGCCAGCGATACAGTGTTTTGCCTCCTGTGATTTGGCCTGAGCCGGTGCTGCCACAGATTTTGCCCGCTTGGGATTTGGTTGCCAGGCGGTTGCTATTCTCATCGTCAGCAGAACCTGTCAGTGAAGGTAATTCAATGGATGTTAATTCAGGCAAGTCCGGAAGTTCCGGTAGCGGGATGCCGGGCATGTTAAGTGACGGCATCGCATTGGTGATCTTTTGAATGGCTGGATTGTCTTGCTGTGTAAGCAGTTCCGTCATTGGTTCGCGGACAAGCCAGAGCACGATGCATGCGTTAATGATAAACGCACAGAGTACGAAAAATACCTTTTTCTTCATCAGCCCGGAACAGTTAGGTATTCACTACCATTTTTTCTTCGGTGCAAATAATTCATCAAGTTCGTCCCGCTCTGCTTCACGGCGACGCTCGCGGTCTTCAGCATTGGCGTTTTTAAGATCGTCCTGAATGGCTGTGAGCCATTCTTTCAGTGTGGCAGTGCGGGATAAGATGTATTCATCCGGCTGGCTTTGACTTTCCAGGGCCTTGATGGCTTTTTCAAAATACTGTCTTGCAGAGCCCAGCATATTGGATTGCATGGCACCACGACCGCGTTTGATTAAGGTTTCGATATTCACTTTTAGCTGCAAACGTTCCAGGCTTTTATCTTCTTCAGCAAAAATACGGCTTTCTATTTTTCCTTTGGAATGCTCAGAACGGAGCAAAATACGGAGTTTTTTCACTGCCTGAATATACTGAATAATCAGTTTGTCGTTATCCGGCAGGGAAAAGTCTGCCGTTGCAGGAGAGTCCAGCGACATAGCACTGTTTTTAGAATTCTCAGCGTCTGCTATACGCTGTTTAATATCAGGCGTGCCTGCACCGAGTTCCGCCATGGCTTTTAATGCATTGTGCACGCGGGCATGAAGGATCCCCATTAAACGCTGGGATACCGGCATGTTTGAGCAGGCCATGATCACATTTTCTGTTTCATCAATAATTTTACGGTGCTTGGATGCCTCATTACGGCGGTCGGCTTCCTGTTTAGCACGGTGTTGTTGAAACGCATTGATCATAATGGCAGCAATGACCAGTACAACAATGAGTATTATTATTATTGTGAAAAACATGAGTATATATCCATTAAAAATGTCTCAATTGCCTGTGTCACCGGGACTTCACTGATCAACGTCCTATCCAGTTAAAGTTTAAGGCAATTTTACTTCAAAAACACTACCACCCAGAGTACCACCGTTATTTAGTGAAATCTCCCCGCAATGGTTGTTATTTACATGGGCATTGGCAATCAGCCGCGCGAAAAAGAGGCCCAATCCTGTCCGGCCCTGACTCAAATCGAATCCGGCAAGGTCTGCTGTGCTTTTTTCCAGCATGGAAGAGGGGTAGCCGGGCCCGTCATCTTCTACCGTAATCACAAGCGCTTTGTCACGGACCGCCGCATTCAAAATAATTTGTGATGTGCCATAGCGCAAAGCGTTAATCAATACGTCGTTGATTAACATGAATATGAGTTCTCGGTCGAGATACCAGCTGATATCATTTTCCACGTTAATGGTAACAAGCAGATTTTTTTGTTCCATATAAATGCGGACGGAAGACATGACATCTTCAAACAAATCGTCGATAAAGCATTCATCAATGGTTACGGGCAACTGATTGAGTTCGGCGCGGTATAAGGACAGGATCTGCACAAGATTGGTATTAAGCCGAGTTGCCTCATAATGCACGCTGGCAACTTTCTCATTTGCCTGACTGTTTTCAGGAGGCAGGTTCTCCGCCAGCGATTCGATGGACTGGATAAGCAGGCACAGTGAATTTTTCATATCGTGTACGGCTGCTGCCAGTACGGACGAAAAATCGATGGTCTGTAACGGAAATTTTTCCGACATAAATCCTCTGAATGTGCGCGTCTTATGTTATGAAACAACGGTGTACAGCAATTGTAAAGGATGCCCCGGGCGCATTGAGTATAGCTTACTATTCGTTTATCGGTGATTTTCAGAGAAACTAAATACCTGAACACTAAGTGTTTAACGATTATTTGCATTTATAGTACTTTCTTCGGTTATAACCAAATCGACTATAGCAATCGCATGCGGTTTTAGTTATAACGGTAATCAGAACCAATACGTTCCAGCCGGTGAGGGACACACAACATGAAATTACAGCAGCTTCGCTACATAGTAGAAGTGCAGAACAACAATCTCAACGTATCCGCTACAGCAGAAAGTCTTTACACCTCACAACCCGGCATCAGTAAGCAGGTCAGGATGCTGGAAGATGAACTTGGTGTGCAAATCTTCGGTCGCAGCGGCAAACATCTGACTCACGTAACAGACGCGGGCAACGATGTGATTAACATTGCCAGAGAAATACTGGCCAAAGTTGAGAGTATAAAGTCTGTAGCCCGGGAGCATACGCTGCCTGATCAGGGCAAGCTGAATATCGCCACCACTCATACTCAGGCCCGTTACGCGTTACCTGATGTGATTAAAGGCTTCATGAATAAATACCCTAAGGTGTCGTTACATATGCACCAGGGAACGCCGTCGCAAATTTCTGACCTTGCAGCGAAAGGCGAAGCGGATTTTGCCATCGCTACCGAAGCGCTTCACCTGTACAACGATCTGGTGATGCTGCCTTGTTATCACTGGAACCGCAGCGTGATAGTGAATAAAGACCATCCGTTGTCGAAAAAGGGTTCAATTGATATCGCTGATATCGCCAAGTATCCGCTGGTCACCTATGTGTTTGGTTTTACCGGCCGATCGGAGTTGGACCAGGCATTTGAACGTGCCGGTCTGACGCCGAAGATTGTGTTTACTGCCACCGATGCTGATGTCATTAAAACCTATGTGCGCTTAGGTGTGGGGATCGGTGTAATTGCTTCTATGGCGGTGAGTGAAGAGCTGGATGATGATCTCGTGAAAATCGATGCGTCTCATCTGTTCGACTACAGCACCACAAAAATTGGATTCCGCAAAGGCTCGTTCTTACGTACCTACATGTATGACTTCATTGAGCGTTTCGCTCCGCATCTGACCAAAGACAAAGTCGAAAAAGCCATGATGCTGAAAAATAATGATGAAGTAGAGAAGATGTTCAGAGGCATTACGCTGCCGGTGAAATAACACCTTCGTGAAACAAAACAGGCCGGATTGTTCCGGCCTGTGTTTCATCAGCATTCGATAATATTGACTGCAAGACCGCCTCTGGCGGTTTCTTTGTATTTAGTCTTCATATCATTACCGGTATCGCGCATGGTTTTTATCACCTTATCCAGTGATACTTTATGCTCACCGGAACCGCGAAGCGCCAGACGGCTGGCATTGATAGCCTTGATGGCGCCCATGGCATTACGTTCAATACACGGCACCTGAACTAGTCCGCCGACCGGATCGCAGGTCAGCCCCAGGTTATGTTCCATACCAATTTCTGCGGCATTTTCCACAGCGGCTACAGTGCCACCCATAATTTCAGCCAGTGCACCGGCTGCCATTGAACAGGCAACGCCCACTTCACCCTGACAACCAACTTCTGCGCCGGATATAGAGGCATTTTCTTTGTATAAAATACCGATAGCACCGGCGGTTAGCAGGAACCGGGCAGCCGTTTCTTCATCAACAGGACGGATGAATTTATCAAAATATGCCAGTACAGCCGGAATAATGCCGGCCGCGCCATTGGTTGGTGCTGTAACGACACGGCCTCCGGCAGCATTTTCTTCGTTCACTGCCAGCGCAAACAGATTTACCCAGTCCATGGTTTGCATCGGATCGGCAGAGCGCTCAGATTGCAAACGGCGGTAGAGACCCGGTGCCCGGCGTACTACTTTCAGGCCACCCGGCAATATACCTTCATTATCAATACCACGGTCAATACAGGCTTTCATGACCAGCCAGATATCGAACAGCATGCGTTTTACTTCAGCGGCAGGGCGCAATACGCTTTCGTTTTTCAGCATCAGAGAGCTGATGCGTAAACCGTTGGCGTTGCACTGCTGGCACAGTTGTTCTGACGTTTTAAACGGGTAGGGCACAGACGCCTGCGTAGCAATAGCAAGGGTTTTGGCTGCGTCAAAGTCTTCATCTTTAATGATAAAGCCGCCGCCAATGCTGTAATAAGTCTGGCTTTTAATCAGTTCATCATTGTCATCGTAGGCAAAGAATGTGAGGGCGTTGGCATGCTGTGGCAGCGTTTTACGGCGATGAAAAATTACCGCGTCTTTATTCGGGAAGCTGACACTGCGGGTACCATTAAGCATCAGTTTTCCGGCATGGTGAATGGTATCCAGCATGTTGTCGATGGCATCAACGTTAATTGACTCCGGTAATTCGCCGAGTAACCCCAGGATTACCGCTTTACCGGTACCGTGGCCTTTGCCTGTTTGCCCCAGCGAACCGAATAATTCCACCCTTACAGACGCGACGGACTCCAGGCGGTTTTCACCTGCAAGCTCTGAGGCGAATTCCGCACCCGCCCGCATCGGGCCGACAGTATGGGAACTCGAAGGTCCGATACCGACACTGAACATGTCAAAAACACTGATCATACTTAACCGTTTCTCACTTTATTTTAATTATAGTTAATGATCATGCATCTGAACCGGATCAACTACAATACAGAAATCCTAATGCAGAAATAAGTAAACCTAATGGGATGTAAAGAAATGTTGATGGTCAGTCGTCACACAGGTGGGAAGACAGGTTTCTGAGTATGGCGGCGGTTGCACCCCAGATAAGGCGGTTTTGCCACGGCATAAAGTACACCGGGTAACGTTGTTGTTTACGCTCAATAAAGTGGGCGAAGTGATTCCGCCGGTCCATAAGAAATGCTAACGGTACTTCAAAAGCATCAGCAACTTCGTTACGGTCGATGGTCAAAACCGGGCAGGGCTTCACAAAACCGATAACCGGCGTCATGGCGTAACCACTGATTGTGCGGTATTCAGGCAGAGCGCCGATGACGTCGACCTCAGAACGGAGTAAGCCAACTTCTTCTTCGGCTTCCCTGAGGGCAGTATCTGCCAGTGTATTGTCCTGTGGTTCTGCGCCGCCGCCCGGGAAACTGATTTGACCGGGATGATGGCGTAAGTGATGCGCTCGTTCTGTCAGCAATACCGTCAGGCCGTCAGGATGATCGATCAGCGGGATGAGCACACCCGCTGCGCGCCCGGTTTTGCGCAGCGGGTAATCGGCTTCATAATCAATTTGCCGTAAATGATGATATCGCTGTAAAAACTCACTGCGGTTCACGCTTTGTCTCCAGTACCGGTAATATTTTCGAGACTTTATCCAGCGTTTCCTGATATTCATCCCCGGCAACGGAGTCGGCAACGATGCCACCGCCAGCCCAGCAATGGAGCCGGCTATTTTCAGCCAGCAGGGTGCGGATAAGTATGCTCGAGTCCATGTCTTGCCTGTGTCCGATATAAAAAATACTGCCGCAATACACATTACGCCGGTCGGGCTCTAATTCATCGATAATTTCCATGGCGCGGATTTTCGGCGCACCGGTGATAGAGCCGCCGGGAAAGGCACCAGCCAGCAAATCAAGAGGGCTTGCTCCTGTATTCAACTTTCCGGTGACCGTACTGACCATATGGTGCACAGCTTCATAACTTTCAAGGGCAAATAATGCCGGTACCTTCACAGAGCCGGGCCGGCAATGTTTACTCAGATCGTTACGTAGCAAATCCACGATCATTAAATTTTCAGCACGGTCTTTTTCAGCCGATAACAAATCTTCCGCACTGGCACGGTCTTTATCCTTATCGGCAAAGCGTGGCCGGGTGCCTTTAATCGGTTTGGTTTCCACACAACCGTCTTTCACCGATAAAAAACGCTCAGGAGAAATACTCAGGATGGCGGCATCGTCGAGGCGGATAAAAGCGGAAAACGGTGCTTTGTTTGCGGTTCGAAGGGTTTTGTAAGCGTCCCATTCGTTACCGTTAAATGTCGCGGTAAAGCGCTGTGCCATGTTGACCTGATAGCAGTCACCGGCGAGCAGATACTCATTAATCGTTTCAAGGGCGCTGATGTATTCCGGCTCCGTCAGGTTAGACTGCCAGGCGCCTGTTAATGAAAACGAGCCGGCTTTAGCCAGTTTATCTTCCCGCGTTATGAAGTCAGGCTGTGAAGGTTTGTTATCCAGCCTGCAATAATATAATTTTCCTGTTTCGTTATCTTCAATCAGCGACTGGGAGTAAAGACCGGCAGCAAGATCGGGACAAAGGTAATCATTGCGGGCCTTTGAAGGTAAGGTTTCATAGCTGCGTCCCAAATCATAACCTGCCAGCCCCACCGTACCTGTTTGAAACGGTAGCTGTTCAAGTATTTCTTGTGGTACATCACTCACTGTTTTTAACGCAGAAAAATAATGACGCTGAACGGTATCAAGGACAGCAAGAGGCTTACCGTTGATTTCAACTGAGTCATCAGAACCGGGACGGGATACCGTAGTGATGTTATTGCGGGTTATTACGATGATATCCGGTTCCCACACCATAACATTAAACCGGCCAAAGCGTTTGTCGCTGCCGGCAGTATCCAGCAGCATGGCATAAGGCTGGTGCTGCACGCTTTCAAAAAGGCCGGTCATAGGCGGATAACCACATATCTCTGATATTAACAGGGTAGTCGACGGCGGGGTGTACAGATGTTCACTCATGGAAGAAACTAGCTTACTCACCTATATAAATAAAACGCATAACCGACACCAAAGTCGCACGTGTAAAGCGTGGTGCAGGTTGTCAAGATGCGCTAGTATACGCTTTTTCCTTTCCCTAACACCACAAAGGCTATAAGAAAAGAGGACGCCATGACCGTTATCCGTCAACAAGACTTCATCGATAGTATTGAAGATGCGCTTCAATTTATTTCCTACTATCACCCGCTGGATTATGTCAAAGCCGTAGAACAGGCCTACCTAAAAGAGCAAAGCCAGGCCGCAAAAGATGCCATGGCGCAAATTCTTATCAACTCCCGTATGTCTGCCGAAGGTAAACGTCCTCTGTGTCAGGATACCGGTATTGTTACGTGTTTCGTTAAAATTGGTATGGGTGTCACCTGGGACAAAACCGATCTGACTGTTCAGCAAATGGTTGATGAAGGCACACGCCGTGCGTATACCAACCCGGATAACCCGCTGCGGGCATCTATTGTTGCAGACCCGGCCGGTGCACGTAAAAACACCAAAGACAACACGCCGTCTGTAGTGCATATCGATATGGTGCCCGGTGAGAAAATCGAAGTGATGATTGCCGCAAAAGGTGGTGGCTCTGAGAACAAATCTAAAATGGTCATGCTGAACCCGTCTGACGATATCGTAGAATGGGTTGTAAAGACGCTACCTACCATGGGCGCAGGCTGGTGTCCGCCAGGTATGCTGGGTCTGGGTATTGGCGGTACGGCTGAGAAAGCCGCTGTGCTGGCAAAAGAAAGCTTAATGGACCCTGTAGATATTCAGGAACTCATCGAACGCGGTCCTGAAACCACTGATGAGAAACTGCGTGTTGATATATTCAATGCAGTGAACAAGTTAGGTATCGGTGCTCAGGGCCTCGGCGGTTTAACCACGGTTGTTGATGTAAAAATCAAATCAGTAGCCACCCACGCCGCCTCCAAGCCGGTTGCCATGATCCCTAACTGTGCCGCTACCCGTCACGCGCACTTCTACCTTGATGGCAGCGGTCCTGCAGATCTCAAAGCACCTAAGCTGGAAGAGTGGCCGGAAGTGACCTGGGAAGTGGGTGAGAATACCCGCCGTGTGAACATGGATGAAGTCACCAAAGAAGACATTCAGGAATGGAAAGTTGGTGAGACTGTTCTGTTGTCAGGCAAAATGCTGACAGGCCGTGATGCGGCGCACAAGCGCATTCAAACCATGCTCGAGAACGGTGAAGGTTTACCGGAAGGCGTTGATTTAAATGGTAAGTTCATTTATTACGTAGGTCCGGTTGATGCGGTAGGTGATGAAGTAGTAGGCCCTGCCGGCCCGACTACCGCTACCCGTATGGATAAATTTACCGATATGATGCTGGAAAAAACCGGTATTGCCGGCATGATTGGTAAAGCTGAGCGTGGCCCTGCAACTGTAGACTCCATTGCCAAACATAAGTCAGTGTATCTGATGGCTGTTGGCGGCGCGGCATACCTGGTTTCCAAAGCTATTAAGAAAGCCCGTGTTGTTGCTTTCGAAGACCTGGGCATGGAAGCGATTTACGAATTTGAAGTCGAAGATATGCCGGTTACCGTTGCGGTAGACAGCACCGGTGCCAACGCGCACAAAACGGGCCCTGCGATCTGGAAAGCGAAAATTGAAGAGCTGGACAAAGAACTGGCTAAATAAACAGTATTTTTTACTGTAAACGGGTACCTTCGGGTACCCGTTTTTGTTTGTGAGTGGCACAATAGACATTCAATAAAAATGAGAATGACACTATGGACGCGCTACTTTCCTCAACCTACTTCCCCGTTTTTACTGCTGTAATCGCTGCGGGTATTACCTGGCTCCTGGCGGCAATGCGCTCAAACCAGCGCCGGTTACAGGATGCTCTTCAGATCAAGCAACTGCAGGACAAACTGGATGAAAAGCAGCAACAGTGTGAGCAACTTGATGACGAGCTGGCTGAATACCGTGAAAGGCTGTTTAATAATCAGGCGCAACTGGGAGAGCTTAGTCAGAAGGCAGCACTGCTGGCACCTTTAAGAGATGAAATTAGTGAACTTAAGTTGCAGTGCCGTGAAGAACAGCGAACCAATGCGGCGCTGACCGCACAATTGCAATCACAGCAGGCACAGTTTGATGAGGCCAGTAAAGCCAGTACAGAAAAATTAGCTTTAATGGAAGCGGCAGAGAAAAGACTGCAGGCGCAATTCGAAAATTTAGCCAACCGTATCTTCGAACAAAAAAGTGAGCGTTTTACGCAAATTAATCAAACCGGCATGAATGCGTTACTGGAACCTCTGAAGCAGCAAATCGATACGTTCCGCAAGCAGATGGGCGAACAGCACAGCCGTGAAGGGCAGGAGAGAGCATCCCTTAAAACTGAAATTCTCACACTGAAAGAACTGAACAAACGCATTACCGAAGAAGCGGCAGCATTGACCAAGGCGCTGAAAGGTGACAACAAGCAGCAGGGAAACTGGGGTGAGGTGGTACTTGAACGTATTTTAAAAGAATCCGGTTTACGTGAGGGCCATGAGTTTGAAACTCAGGTGTCGGCAAAGGATGCGAATGGCAAATTGCAGCAGCCGGATGTTGTGGTGCATTTACCGAATGAAAAGGATGTCATCATCGATTCCAAAGTGAGCCTGCGCGCCTACGAACAATTTTTCAACTGCGATGACGAAGTACTGCGGGCACGCTTTCTTACAGAGCACGTAAATTCATTAAAGTCTCACATTAAAGGCCTGGGCAATAAACGCTACCAGGATTTAAAGTCACTGCGTACTCTCGACTACGTACTCATGTTTATTCCTGTCGAACCTGCATTTTTACTTGCCGTTCAGGAAGATCCGTCACTGGTATCGCTGGCACTGGACAACAACATACTGTTAGTCAGCCCCACCAATCTGCTGGTGGCGCTGCGGACTATCAACAACATCTGGCAATACGAATACCAGCATCAGAATGCTCAGCACATTGCCGAACACGCAGGTAAGCTTTACGACAAATTCGTCGGCTTTACGGGTGATCTGGAAAAAATTGGTAAAAGTGTCGAGAGCACCCAAAAGGCCTATGAATCGGCGATGAATAAACTTACTGAAGGACGGGGCAACCTGGTACGTCAGGTAGAATACTTCAGAGAACTCGGCGTGCAGCCTCAGAAGAAGCTGTCTGCAGGATTAATGGTCGATGGTGAAAGTGAGTAATTTTTCTATTTACTGCTTTTGAGCAGTGATATTGGCGCGTGAAATACACCATTTTTGAGACCGGGCTGTATTGTCGCTTTTTATCCACGCTCAGAAACCCAGATAACGACTAACAGATGGATTTGGTTGAATTTTTGGCTTAGTCTTGGTGTTATAGAACGCAGAAAATACCCCAAATTGGTGTGTTTAAAACAGACTGTTTGGGATCTAAATAGTAGTTAACTACCTATTGAACATGGAAAGATATGAGCTCTGAAATTATATGGAACGATTGCAGGAAGTGTAATCAAAATACAAAGCATACAGTTCTTGGAAAGACTAGTAAGGTAACTCCTCCAGATATTTACCACGATGAAACAAAGTACTATCTATTGGAGTGCAACGGTTGTGAAACTATCGCTTTTCGAGAAGAATATCATGATTATGAACAATATTACCCTATCAGTGAAGATGAGTATGAACACCCTATATCGGTTGAGACTTATCCACATTTTATAAAAGATCATATCCCTCTTGAATTCTCATTCGATTTACCAACTATTGTCGAAAACATTTATAGAGAGTCAATTACAGCGATCCAACGAGAGGCTTATACTCTCGCAGGATTAGGCCTGCGAGCAACAATTGAAGCAATATGCAACGACAAGGAAATAACAGGTAAAAATTTACAAGTCAGAATTAATAATATGAGTAGGTCGGGCATGATTTCAAAGTCCGACACCCAACGATTACATGCGATCAGGTTTATGGGGAATGATGCGGCTCACGAAATAAAAAAAGCAAAAAAAGAATCTGTGATGATAGCTTTAAAAATAGTTGAGCATTTGCTCCTCTCTGTTTATATATTCGAGAATGAAGTTTCTAAATATTTAGAAACTCCGATCAGTACATTAGACGAACTAATACCTATTTTAGATAAGAAGCTTAAAGTAATTGATTCTGGTTCCACCTTCACTTTCGTAAAACTCCTAGGGTCTGCAAAACGCAGAATTTTAGATGGGATAGATTCATTAGAGTCAGAGTTTATCCAAAGAGTTACGGACGGGATTTATGATAAGGTCGAACTCACTTCTCAGCCGGATGGCTCTGCCGAGGCAAATCAGTGGTTTAAAAAGGCTACGGGTAGTTAACAAACACATTAAGGCGCTTCGCTGGGACAGTAACACGTGGGCTCTGTCGCTTCGCTCCTATTTTAGCCCACGTGTTACTGCCCCTTATGTGGGTGTTAGCTGCCAAGAGGGAATTATGCAGATATTTTTAACGATTATTGCTGGCGCATGTACTTTTGTACTTGGTCAAATCTTTCTCAAGTTATACATCGAACCAATCCAAGCATACAAAAGTGTTATCTCAGAAATCGCTGACAAACTTATCTTATATGCTAATGTCTATGCGAACCCCAAAACACTAGATGAGCCAAAGCAAGCGGAAGCTTGTAAAGAGTTTCGTATTTTGTCTTCAAAGCTTCAGGCAACTATGTATTTGGTTCCATCTTATAAGTTAATGTCGAAAATATTTTCATTACCAAGTGTTGAGAATGTTACTAAAGCGTCCAAAAACTTAATTCGCTTACACAATGGTCACGATCATGTATTGGCTAATCAGGGCACGTTAAACTGTTATTCTGCACAAAAAGTCAGACAAGCATTAAATATATATATTCCACCAGATGAACTATTAGACCCAAAATTAGAAAAGGAATTTATTAAGGCAAAGTCAGGCAGCTAACAAACGCATTAACACTCGCTTCGCTCGCTAGGGACAAAAACACGTAGGCTCCCTGCGCTTCGCTTGGTATTGTAGCCTACGTATTTTTGCCCGTTATGCGGGCGTTATAACTCAGCTGTAACATTTAACTAAACAGGTATTTTCTTGCATACTTTCTCTTCGATTAATTCAAAAAACTTTTTTAAGTTAAGCATTGAATATGCATTGGTTCCTGCACTTTGCAGTTTGTTCTTAGGGTTTGGGGTACTCATATTTGAATCGAATGAGTTAGGTGAAAAACTTAAGAATGCTATTTTCGAATTCATACAACTAGACGGCCTTCACTTAGCTCTTCTAATCGGAATAGTGATTGTAGGTATCAAGTGTTATTTTAATTACATTGATCGCATGCAAAATTTGCTCGCTTGGGCCGCTACTTCTATTGCCGCTATTGGTTTCAATTTTGCTGCAGTAATAAGTGGTGTAGCTTTGGGTTTATCTATTCCAGTTGCCATTGAACAAGGGTCATTTAATTGGTTCCTTCTTTCGTTGTTTTTATCAGCATATTTCGTTGCCGTTCAGTGGGTGTTCGCCGGAATGTCTGAGATTGCTAACTTCAAAAGTGTACGAGAAAGAGAAATTAGCTTGACGTTGAGTGGTTCTGAACGTGAAGTTTATTTTGGTATCTTTGTACTGGCTGGTTCTTTGCTGGCAGTTTTATATTTCGGGGTCGATTTTATACTTGAGTTATAACAATCACATTAAGTCGCTCGCAGGCTCGCTGGGACAGTAACACATGGGCTCTGTCGCTTCGCTCGGATTTTAGCCCATGTGTTACTGCCCCTTATGTGGGTGTTAGAACTCAATGGTGCTCTTGATGGAACCGGATTATTCAAAATACGCTACGTCAGAACTTTTAGATGCTTTGGAATCGATTAATCACGATGAGTTCCCGGAGCGGGTGAAACTAATTAAATCTCAACTGGAGCGACGAGAAGTTAACAATAATTTAGTAGAGGATGATGAAGCTCTTTCTTCTAAAGAAAAAAAACTTGGTACAGGTGGACAAGTTGTTCTGATAATTGCTGCACTGTTCTTCGTATGGCTAAGCTTAGATGCGGTAAATACTGGTACAGTTAGTTTGAGGAGAAGCACCTATAGATATGAAACATCGCCATTCATCTTTTTATCCATTCTTGCGGCATATATATTTGCTATTGTTGTATGTGTAAATCGTGTAATCAAAGCTAGGCGGGTATCTAAGCAATAAGTTCTAACAAACCACTCAAGGCTCTCGCTTCGCTCGCTGGGACGCTAACACATGGGCTGCGTCACTTCGTTCCTAATTTTAGCCCATGTATTAGCGCCCCTTAGTGGGAAGTTATGTTGCAAAGGAACTGCATGAATTTCACTGGTATATTTAAAACCATTTTCGGCATCGCAATAACCCAAATCATTCTCGGTATTGCTAGCGTATTTTGGAAGTTCGAATTTATGAATTCATTTACATTCCAGCTTGTTTCGAACTCTGTAGTTATTTTCTTCGCTCTGTCAGTTTTTGCATTCAAACAGCGTTATAAAACTTTACTTAACTTGATTGTTGCAGCAATTGCTCACCATGTATTGTCGTTTTTAGTAATGCTTTTCTTAGCCGGTACAGTAAATTCACAAGGTGCATTAGCACTTGAATTTTTGCTTTTATGTTTCGTTGTGCCAAGTGCGTATTTAGCCGGAAAGTTTGCACAAGGATGTATTTACCCGCAACATAACAATCTGCTGTAGCCGCTCGCGGGCTCGCTGGGACACAAACACGGCGGCTGTGTCACTTCGTTCCGATTATAGCCGCCGTGTTTGCGCCCCTAAGCAGGGTGTTATGTGCTTCTAGGAATATCATGCTTTCAATCGCTGAAAATGATAAACAAAACACAGTAAAGGCTTATTGCCAAGGTTGGCTGAAACTCCTTTCAAGTAACGCATATTTCGAAGCCGAAAAGCTCATAAATTCTGTGAATAGCTATGGCGAAACTTGGAAGATTGATCAGATAGAAGAGGCTGTTAAGGACTACTTTAATGATAACGCCGATGTGAGCTTTCATTACGAAGACATTGAGAACTGTTATCCTGAATTTCTAGAAACAGAAAATGGTGCATTGTTATTTGGTTTTTATTTGCCAGCAAATGGCGAAATAACAGACTTAACAGTCGAGTTTGAATTTACATCTCTTGGTAACTCGAAATATGCTGCATGTATCAATAACGTACACGTGTTGTAACCTGCACGCACATAACAATCACATTAAGTCGCTCGCAGGCTCGCTGGGACAGTAACACGTGGGCTCTGTCGCTTCGCTCGGATTTTAGCCCACGTGTTACTGCCCCTTATGTGGGGTGTTAGTTCCAAGGAGGGAAATTTATGTTTTCTCAAGATGAGTCAGAAAAAGCTTACGCTGAATTAGTTAAAAATGAGAGCGTTACTCTCACAATACTGGGCGCATTAGCTGGATGCATTCCGGCGTTCGCTATATATGCTTTTTTCACAACGTTAGGTGGTGTTCTCGCCATTTTCCTCTTTATACCATCAATGGTTATAGGTTTATTTGCGCGTTTCGAAGGGCGCCCATTTAATGTTAGACCTCGTATCTTTGCTGGCACTCTTGCGGTAGTCCTACATTGTGCAGCAATTTATCTTTTTGGGTTTCATCCGTTAACATTAATTCTTGCACCGGCATGTTTTATTGCAGCAGTTACAACATCAAAGGTTAGCTTGGACCGGCTTCAAAATTTCGCGATCACACAAGCGGAAGTGGACAGAAGTATCTAGCATTGGAACTAACAATCCGCTGTAGTCGCTCGCAAGCTCGCTGGGACACAAACACGTGGGCTGTGTCGCTTCGCTCTGATTTTAGCCCACGTGTTTGTGCCCCTAAGCGGGATGTTATACGCAATCTATCGAACTCATTATGTATGCTTAAGATAAAAGACGACACCAAGTCACACACTTCTTCCTATTTTTGGTTAGTACTAACTAGACAATCAAACGAAGCGAAAAAAATAGGTATTATTGACTGGATAAAACTTACATTATTTGAATTGATGTTCGGTGAAGAATTACTTGAACAGTTAACGCTAACGTCGTCTTACAATAATGTTGGTAAAAATCAGAAAACCGGTCATATGCTCCACTTAAATGACATAATACCGGCAGGTTTGCTAACTAATATATTTAGACAGAAGATATTGCAACTTCTTTATTTTAAGTTTTTTAAAATATACCTATTTTTAGCATCAGAGAGTGAAGTTCAAGAAAGTGATTCTGTTGTTGACTTAACTCGATGTCGATTTGCAATGAGACACGAACTCTTGTATCAGGTTATAGCTTTCCGTAGAGTTTACATACTTTGCTGGCTCTGCTTTAACGTATCGATAGATGTAATAGTCTATTTAACTAGCGATCTTCAGACTGCAATTGTTTCCGCGCTGACAATCGAAGGTTTGAGAAGGCTATTGAAGCTGTAAATTGCGTATAACAATCACATTAAGCCGCTCGCAAGCTCGCTGGGACAGTAACACGTGGGCTCTGTCGCTTCGCTCGGATTTTAGCCCACGTGTTACTGCCCCTTATGTGGGTGTTAGATCCTGTTTAGTTCTCTATTTTTTTGTTTGATTTTTTGTGCGTCTAGCCGCGCTAGGTTGTTTCTTCTGGGGCTAATTGAGAGTCTGGCGCATCGCTTCTATCTGCGACAAGTCAACGCTGGGTGTTTCATAAATCGCAAAGCCAGCAGCCAGGCA
>NZ_JBSWYQ010000014.1:0-138173 GCF_056161165.1 Alteromonas sp. ABV2_168
ATGGCAGAGTCCGGCTGAATGCACCTGACTTGAAATCAGGCGAAGGGTCAAACCTTCCGGGGGTTCGAATCCCTCTCTCTCCGCCACATTCCAAAAAGGCCCGCTTATTTTAAGCGGGCCTTTTTACTTTTCGCACCGTGTAAACGGTTGAAACTTTCCGGTCACACAATTCCATTACATTTAATTCATTGATCTCAGTGGTGCTCTTTCCGTATTCCCACGGTAAGGTCTGGAATTCTGCTACTGTTTTCTGTACAAAAGATCAGATGGCTCCCGCCAGTGTTGTCAGGTACCGGCCTCGATTCGTAACAAAGATATCCATAACAGAGAAACACCTAATAAAAATTCACCATCCGGGGTTTTCATGAACGCTCTTCACACACCACATCTGAAACAGGGAACTGTTGAAGAAAAAAGAAAAGAAATCTTGGCTTATTTTCAACAGTCTTTTGACCGTTACGAAAGTCTTTTCTCGTTATTAAAATCAGATGACGGTTACTATCAGCGGCCGGAAAAATTACGTCATCCGCTTATTTTTTATTACGGTCACACTGCCACTTTTTTTATTAATAAACTGGTACTGGCGAAACTTATTAATGACCGTATCAATCCTGATTTTGAATCTTTGTTTGCCATCGGTGTAGATGAGATGAGTTGGGATGACCTCAATGACGCTCACTATGACTGGCCTGCCGTTGAAGAAGTCACTGCCTACCGTGCTCAGGTAAGACGCCTGGTCAGCGACTTGATTCTGACAATGGATTTTTCATTACCCATAGACTGGGAAAGCCCTATGTGGCCTGTTCTGATGGGCATTGAGCATGAAGGCATTCACCTTGAAACGTCTTCTGTTCTCATCCGCCAGTTACCTCTGCGATTTGTACAACCCCAACCAGAATGGGCACCGTATCCGGAGTCCGGTGAAGCCCCTGAGAATACTTTGCTTCCCGTGCCCGGCGGAAAAGTCTCAGCAGGTAAACCATTTAACGCAGACTACTATGGCTGGGACAACGAATACGGTGAGCACAGTGCAGAAGTAAAATCTTTTTCTGCGTCACAGTACCTGGTCAGTAACGGTGAGTTTCTGGCGTTTGTGAAAGATGGTGGTTACGCTCAGCCTCGTTTGTGGGAGGAAGAGGGCAGACAATGGTTGTCCTATACCGGCGCCAGGCACCCTGTTTTCTGGCGGGAGCAGGGAAATAGCTATGTTTACCGCACGCTGGCAACAGAAATTCCGCTGCCGGAAGACTGGCCTGTGGACGTCAATTACCATGAAGCAAAGGCCTTTTGTAACTGGCTGTCAAAGCGCAGTGGCAAGCATATTCAGTTACCGGTAGAAGATGAGTGGTTGCGTTTGTGTGAACACGCAGGGATGAAAGAGTCACTATGGCGCGAAGAGTGGAACACGGGTCTGCATCATGGTGCATCATCAGCACCGGTGAACCTGTTCTCAATGGGGGGCTTTTACGATGTGGCGGGTAATGTGTGGCAGTGGACAGAAACGCCCATCTATCCCTTCGACGGTTTCAAGGTGCATCCTCTGTATGATGATTTCACCACGCCGACTTTTGACAATAAGCACAATTTATTTAAAGGTGGTTCATGGATTTCGACGGGAAATGAAGCCATGGCGCACAGTCGTTATGCCTTCCGTCGTCATTTTTTCCAGCATGCGGGTTTCCGTTATGTTGAATCTACCGAGGTAATTAAAGTGAACGATCTCGATTACGAGAGTGACACGCAGGTATCACAGTACAGTGAATTCCACTATGGCAGTACATATTACGGTGTGCCAAATTTTGGTGCCGCATCTGTAGCTTTTGCCATGCAGTTTACCGGTGCTAAACCCAAAGCCAGGGCGTTAGATTTGGGCTGTGCAACAGGCCGCGCTTCATTTGAGCTGGCTAAATACTTCGATCACGTTGACGGCATTGATTTTTCTGCACGCTTTATTAAGACCGCTTTTGCCATGCAGGAACACGGTGAGATCCGTTACAACCTGATTGAAGAAGGGGAGCTGACCGAATTTAAAGTGGCAAAACTGGCAGATCTTGGCCTGAGCGAAAATAAAGACAGAGTGCATTTTGCCCAGGGCGATGCCTGTAACCTGAAGCCCCAGTTTACTGGTTATGATCTTATCCTTATGAGCAATCTGATTGACCGTGTTTACGAACCCGCCCGGTTACTCGAAAGCATTCGTGAACGGTTAAATCCGGGAGGATTGCTGATCATTGCATCGCCGTTTACCTGGTTAGAAGAATATACTGCCAGAGAAAACTGGCTCGGTGGCTATAAAGACGCGAATGGTGAAACACTCACGTCGACGATGGCACTGGAGCAAGCCTTAGGTGATGATTTCCGTCGTGTGGCTGCCCCACAGGATATTCCCTTTGTGATAAGAGAAACGAAGAGAAAATTCCAGCATTCACTATCTGAATTTAATGTCTTTGAACGGATAAAATAGTGCAGGAATTTCAGCAGCGTTTTAACAGTGGTTCACTTAAATTTGATGATGTGACAAACCGTTATGGCGCATCCGAAAAACCGGTATTTCCCATGTGGGTGGCGGATACGGATTTTCCGCCACCGGAAATGGTCAATCATGGTCTTTCCCGCTTCCTGTCTTCTCATTTTGGTTATCAGCAACTGGCTGTTACTGCCGCTGTCAGTCAGTGGCATTGGCGGAGAGGGGAATATATAGATGAATCTTCCATTGTAGATTGCTGCAGTATTATCGCTGCAATGGGCATTGCCCTGGAAAGTCTGACGCGGCCCGGCGATAAGGTGGGGATATTCATACCTTCTTACGGGCCGTTTTTCGCCGTGACAGAAAAAACACGACGCAAAGTTTGCCCGCTGACGTTGGATATCAGCGATGGCAATGTTCACATAGATTTATCGTCACTGCCGGATGACTTATCTGCGGTATTGCTCTGTAATCCTCATAATCCAACCGGCCGGCTCTGGCAACGGGACGAACTGGAGGCGCTGGCTGAGTGGTGTACTCGGAGAAACATTCCGTTAATTTGTGACGAAGTTCACCGCGGTTTTATTGCTGAGGGAAACGAATTTGTTTCTCTGGTCAGTATCGGGGAAGCATATCAAAGCAATATCATTGTGCTGCAATCGCCATCTAAATCTTACAATCTCACCCATGTTCCGGCGGCAGCCTACGCCATCATTTTTAATCAGCAATGGCGGGATGCAGTCCGCGCAGCGATCACGCGTTCCCACTTGTTTGCAGGCGCACTGGCAAGACAGGCATTAATTCTGGCATACGACGAGCTTAACGATTTATGGCTGCAGACTATGGGGGAAAAGATCAGTGAAAACCGTGCTCTTCTCACCGGACTACTGCACAACTCATCGTTACTCGCCTGTATACCTCAGTCGACCTTTTTTCTCTGGCTGGATCTTCGCGATTATCTGAATCATGTTGCTCCGGGCGTTGCCGCTGACTACCTGTTCAAATGTACCGGCATTGCTGCCAATGACGGAGCCGACTTTCGTTCTCCCGGTTTTGTCCGGCTTAATTTTGCCACCTCAAGCGAGGTGATAAAGCATGTTGGCGAATTGCTGCTCACTATTAGTTCTAATAAATAGAACATTTCGTTGTAGATAATGGAGTATTAATCCCGGTTAACAGGACTACACTAGGCCTGTCCAATTTTTCCGGAGTATTAGTATGCGTTACATTCGCAGAGCAGATGCCAGAGGCAAAGCTGATTTTGGCTGGCTGCAATCAAAACATACCTTTTCCTTTGGCCGTTACTATGATGCTGAGCACATGGGAATTTCGGTACTCAGAGTCATAAATGACGATAACGTCGCGCCGGGACGTGGTTTCGATACGCATGGTCACCGCGATATGGAAATTATTTCTTATGTAACCCGTGGTGCGCTGGCACATAAAGACAGCACAGGGAACAGTGATACGATTCCGGCCGGAGACATTCAACGCATGTCTGCAGGTACAGGGATACGGCATTCCGAATACAATGCGTCGCAAACTGACCCGGTACACTTTTTACAAATTTGGGTGCTGCCTGCAGAAACAGGTATCGCGCCGGGTTATGAACAGAAAACCATCGCTCAGGAAGGGGCGCTCACAGCTCTGATGACACCGGACGGTGCTGACGGTACAGTAAAGGTACATCAGGACATGTCGTTACACCGCTTAATATTAAAAGAAGGTGAGGGCATTACATTGTCAACAGGCAGCCGGCTTGGCTATCTGCATCTGATTAAAGGTGACCTGACACTGGAAGGTGATGAATTTTCAGCCGGTGACGGCATCGGCGTCTATCAGGATGACATGCTTAAACTCACTGCCGGGACTGACACAGAAGCATTGTGGTTTGATTTACCACAGCTTTGATCGCCTTTCTGACGGCAGCATGTTCACAGCCGCAGATATCATGTTATTATGCCCGTGGTGGTAAACAGACCGCTAATCAAATCAATAATAACGATGATTCAGTGAGCAAAAAACGTGATTAAGATTATCCTGGCAGATGACCATGAACTGGTCAGAACAGGGATTCGACGTATTCTGGACGATGTATCCGACTTCAAAGTCGTAGCCGAGTCGAAAAACGGGGAAGACGCTGTTAAACATTGCAGAACTGATGCGCCCGACATTGTCCTGATGGACGTCAATATGCCCGGCATGGGCGGACTGGAAGCCACTAAAAAAATTGTACGAATGTCTGAGAATACGCGGGTGATTTGTTTGTCTATGCATACAGAACACCCCATTCCCACGCAGGTTATGCAACTTGGTGCATTCGGATTTTTAACCAAAGACGCTGATCCGGAAGAGATGATCCGGGCTATCTACAAGGTACATTCCGGTCAGAAGTATCTGCCTGCGGACATCGCTGAAAGTATTGCTATGCGGCGTATTACTCCGGAAAGCGACAATCCTTTCGATTCGCTTTCTACCCGTGAGCTGAATATTGCTATGCGTCTGACCAAAGGTCAGAAGGTACCTGAAATCGCCAGCGAACTTTGTATTAACCCAAAAACTGTTAACAGTTACCGCTACCGGATGTTTGAAAAGCTGGGGGTATCCACTGATGTGGAACTGACTCACCTGGCGCTACGACACAAACTCATCGATTCTAATTTGCTTTAATTTCAATGCCGGCATTTGATCACAACGCGTTTCTTAAAAACCTGACCAGTCAGCCCGGTGTCTACCGGATGTACAACGAGCAGGGCGATGTGATTTATGTCGGTAAAGCAAAGAATCTTAAAAACCGCGTATCCAGTTATTTCCGCAAAAACGTAGATAACGCTAAAACCCGTTCTCTGGTGGCGAACATTGCTTCAATGGACGTCACTGTGGTGAACAGTGAAACCGAAGCGTTTCTGCTGGAAAATAACTTCATTAAGAAGTACAAACCCCGTTATAACGTGGTCATGCGGGATGATAAGTCTTATCCGTTTATTTTCCTCTCTGCCCACGAGCATCCCAGGTTGTCTTTTCACCGGGGCCCGCAAAAAAAGAAAGGTGAATATTTCGGCCCTTATCCCAGTGCATGGGCTGTTCGCGAAAGCCTGCGTACCATGCAAAAGATTTTCCCGGTAAGACAGTGCGAAGACAGTTATTACCGTGCCCGCAGCCGTCCCTGCCTGCAATATCAAATGAAGCGTTGCAGCGCCCCTTGTGTGGAAGGCTATGTCAGTGATGAGGAATATCAGGAGCAGGTCCAGCTTGCGCGCTTATTTCTGAACGGGAAAAATCAGCAGGTCATCGGCACGCTGGTTGATAAAATGGAAAAGGCCAGTGAGCAACTGAATTTCGAAGCTGCTGCACGTTACCGTGACCAGATAAATGTACTGCGTAAAGTGCAGGAACAGCAATGGGTGTCCGGTACACAGGATGAAATGGATGTTTTCGGCTTCGCAGTGCGGGGGAATATGGCGTGCATTCAGGTTATGTTTATCCGCGACAGTCAGTTGCTGGGCTCGAAAGCCTATTTCCCTAAAGTCCCTGCATCTGCCAGTGAAGATGAAATCTTTGAGTCGTTCTTTCTGCAGTTTTATCTTTCAGGTAATAAAATTATTCCGAAACAAATTGTGTTGCCCCGCGCATTAACCGAAGAAGACAGTATTCTTGATGTGTTATGCGAAGAAGCAAAACGCAAAGTTAAGATATTTAAAGGTGCACGGGAAGAAAAGCGCCGGTATCTGAAACTGGCTCAAACCAATGCTGAAAATGCACTGGATGCCCAGTACAGTCAGCAGAAATCTGTGCATGCCAGGTACCTCGATCTGGAAGATATTCTTGAACTTGATACGCCGGTACAGCGTATGGAATGTTTCGACATCAGTCATACATCCGGTCAGCAAACCGTGGCGTCCTGTGTGGTGTTTAACCGTGAAGGGCCCCATAAAAGCGACTATCGCCGGTACAATATCGAAGGTATAACGCCGGGTGACGACTACGCCGCGATGGCTCAGGCGCTCAGACGCCGTTATAAGAACGTCAAAGAGGTCAGTAAAATTCCTGACATCCTTTTTATTGATGGCGGTAAAGGGCAACTGGCACAGGCTGAGTCATTTTTTGAAGACTGGCCGGAAGATAAAAAGCCCATGCTTATCGGTGTGGCGAAAGGCACAACCCGGAAACCCGGACTGGAGACGCTTATCCTGGCCGGTTCTCATGAAACCATTCCTATGGAAAGTCACTCACCTGCGCTGCATCTTATACAGCATATCAGGGATGAGTCTCACCGGTTTGCCATTACCGGGCACAGAAACCGCCGGCAAAAAGTTAAAACGACCTCCAGTCTTGAATCGATTCCCGGTATCGGAGCAAGGCGCAGACAAAGCCTGCTTAAATACATGGGCGGTTTGCAGGGTTTGAAAAAAGCCAGCAAAGACGAGATTGCAAACGTCCCCGGGATCAGTGCTGAGCTGGCGGAAACCATTTACGATCATCTGCATCTTTAAGCAGGTGAATAATCAGGGACGTGTTACCATGCTTACCTGTGTGATGTCATTGATGAAAATTGAGAAGTAATAATATGTGGACGGTACCAAATATCATCACGCTTTTTCGTGTTGTGCTTATTCCTGTATTCGTGGTGGTGTATTTTCTTGACTGGCGCTGGGCAAAAGAAGCCGGTGCATTTGTATTCTGGCTCGCAGCCATAACTGACTGGTTTGACGGTTATCTGGCAAGGAAGCTGAAACAGTCAACACCGTTCGGTGCTTTCCTTGACCCTGTGGCAGATAAGCTCATTGTTGCAACGGCATTGATCATGATTACCCATACCTATGGTTCTTTGTGGATCACGTTGCCGGCTATCGCTTTGATGGTGCGCGAAATTTATATTTCTGCATTACGTGAATGGATGGCACAGCGGGGTTACAGCGATACGGTAAAAGTCAGCTTTATCGGTAAAGCGAAAACCATGGCGCAGATGCTGGCATTAATCGGATTGTTATCAGGCCTGGAAACGTTTATGGGCTTCCCCATTTATTGGGTAACGCTGGGGCATATTCTGCTTTATATAGCGGCAGTTTTGTCAGTCTGGTCCATGCTTGTGTATACCGGTGCGGCCTGGAAGCATCTCTCCGGACGTCATAAGCCATAAGGGTTGGCTGGTTGTTGTGCAATACGAATAAAAAAAAGGCAAACAGACAGCAAATTAGGTATTTAGGTGTATTTTGATGGTTTTTGCTGTTGACAGTTTTGTCCGTGCAGGTAGAATGCACCCCACGTTTCAGAGAGCAGCAGCGAACTGAAACGGTAGCAAAAATGCGGGAATAGCTCAGTTGGTAGAGCACGACCTTGCCAAGGTCGGGGTCGCGAGTTCGAATCTCGTTTCCCGCTCCAAATTGGCGGAATGGCAGAATGGCTATGCAGCGGATTGCAAATCCGTGGATCTCGGTTCGACTCCGGGTTCCGCCTCCATCATCGCAACAGCGATAACAGGTTCCAACCTGTACCAGTCGAAAGACAACCCAAGCCCGGGTGGTGAAATTGGTAGACACAAGGGATTTAAAATCCCTCGCTGGTAACAGCGTGCCGGTTCAAGTCCGGCCCCGGGCACCATTTCTTAATGACTTCATATTCTTAGCATCCTTAGTTTAAATCCGTAAATTTTCAAATTTGTGACGATAATTGGCTGTATTTTTAGGATGAATCTTCGTATAGTGATTGAATCGTGCAGTTTTATTTACAGCCGTTCTAAGCAGGGACGTAATGAATCGATTCTTAATCTCAGCCGGTACACTTCGGCAAACTCTTGATGAAAATGCCATTTGCGTACTCCGTGCCATTATGTCGGATCCTGTAAACGGTACTGCTGATATTACCGGTTCACAAATTATACCCGGCGCCCTTGATATTAATCTTGATGAAGAAGGCAGTGACCATTCAGGAGATTTGCCGCATACAAATCTCTCTCCTGATGCGCTGGCGGTATTACTGGGAAGCTTAGGCATTACCGAAAATAGTGATGTTGTGATTTATGATAATCGTGGCATGTTTACGGCACCAAGGCTTTGGTGGATGCTAAAAGCAGCAGGCCATGATAAAGTGACTGTATTAGACGGCGGCTGGCCAGCCTGGCAAGCGGCGGGCTATCCTGATTCCGGAGCGGTCCCGCAAAGCGGGAATGCACTTTACAATCCGTCTTCGCCTGCCCGCAAATGGTTTGTTAATGCTGAAGAAGTCAGCAACGCACTTTCACAAGATATCCAGATTATCGACGCCAGAAGCGAAGCCCGCTTTTATGGCGAAGTAGAAGAGCCCAGACAAGGACTACGTCGGGGTCACATGCCCGGCGCGTTTAATTTGCCTTTTCAATGTGTCTTAGACAACGGATGTTTTAAATCACCGGAAGCACTCAAACAGATTTTTGCAGACAAAGGGATAGACCTTGATAAACCAATCATCTGCAGTTGTGGCTCCGGTGTTACAGCATGTATTACCGGCATGGCCGCTCTGTTATGTGGTGCCACAGACGTATCCGTTTATGATGGCGCATGGGCAGAGTGGGGAGCTAATTCACACTTTCCTGTGGAGGTTAAATGATGAGCAATAAACCACGTGTCGTCGTGTTAACCGGGGCAGGTATTTCAGCGGAATCCGGCTTGAAGACATTCCGCGACAGCAATGGCTTATGGGAAAACCATAAAGTTGAGGATGTTGCGACACCTGAGGCGTTTGCCACAAATCCTGAACTGGTTTACCGCTTTTATAATGCACGGCGGGCACAATTACAGGAACCCGGTGTGTTACCTAATGCTGCACACAGTGCACTGGCCAGACTTGAAAAGCAGCTTGGTAAAGACTTTCTGCTTGTAACCCAGAACGTGGACGACCTTCACGAACGAGCCGGCAGTCAGCGCATGATTCACATGCACGGAAAGTTACTCTCAGCCCGTTGTACTGGTTCCGGCCAGTCTCACTCCTGGGATGAGTCTTTTGATGATCAAACCCCTTGCCCGTGTTGCACACCTTCTGCAGGTCTTCGTCCTGATATTGTGTGGTTTGGTGAGATGCCGCTACAAATGGACGATATAATCCTGGCTTTGACTAAAGCGGATTTGTTTATCTCAGTGGGGACATCAGGTCAGGTTTATCCGGCAGCCGGCTTTGTGCAGGTTGCGAAGGACAGCGGAGCCAGAACTGTGGAGCTGAATCTTCAACCCAGTGATCGCTGCGACATGTTCGATGAGTCATACCACGGCCCGGCATCTAAAGTTGTTCCTAACTTTGTCGACAGTCTGCTTGAAGAGTTATCATTGACCGCCACGTTGTAAATGTCGCCGTATTTCGATGAATTTATTACTATCGCTCTGGTACACCTGCTGGCAGTAGCCAGCCCGGGGCCTGATTTTGCTGTAGTCGTGCGTAACAGTGTTGCTTATGGTCGCAGGACAGCCATGTTCACCAGTGTGGGGATTGGCGTGGCAATTCTGGTCCATGTGGCTTATTCACTCGTCGGAATTAGCGTACTACTGAAAACCACACCCTGGCTTTATACTGCGTTTACCTATATTGCAGCTGCCTACCTGTTATATCTCGCTTCGGGAGCGCTAAGAAGCGGCCCTGCACAGACAAACAATGAAGCAGGTGCTGAAATCGCCGCTAAACAACCGGCTATCAGCGCTAAAAAAGCGTTCATTCAGGGGTTTCTTACCAATGGCCTTAACCCTAAGGCCACTTTATTTTTCCTGTCACTGTTCACTGTCATCATTGACTCACAAACGCCTTCAGATATCCGGTTAATGTACGGGCTTTATCTGTCGTTCGCGACGGGGGCGTGGTTTTGTCTGCTTTCCTATTTGCTCAGCACCAGTCGTGTTGCAGGTGCTATCCGGTCAAAAGGCTACTGGCTCGACCGGGCCATGGGCGTCTTACTCATCGGGCTGGCTGTGAAGTTAGTCTTAGCGTAGTAGGCAATCTGGCCCATTGGGGTATAATCGCCACAACTTATTGAATTAAAGAAGTATCTGAGTGCCTGATATGCAACCTGACAACAAAAAAGCCTTGTACAATGACCGTTTTAACCTGTTGAACGGCAAAGGGTTATTTGATTTCAGAAAACTGGCCTCCACATCAGTAAACCTGCTGAAAAGTAACTTCTGGCCGATTTTTCAGGCGTGCGCGCTTATCATACTGGTCGTGTTTGCGTTTGCCATGGTGATCTCCGGTATTTATCCCATAGAGCAACTTACTGCAATGCCCGCTGAACAACAGGGTATTCTTGATATCGCGATGATCCTGATTGTTGCGCCGTTGTCAGCCGGGTTGTCACTGATGGGAGTTAATATCGCCAGGGGTAACAGAATTAAAACCAGTGATGTATTTCGTTATTTGTCCTGGGTTTTACCGCTGGCTCTGGCACAGCTGCTGGTTACAATTCTGGTACAAATAGGGCTGACTGTGCTCATCCTGCCCGGTTTGTACCTCTTCGTAGCCACCACCTTTACCTTACCTCTGATTGCAGATAAGAAGCTGGGGGTATTGCAGGCCATCATCACATCCTGCAAAGCAGTGAATCAATTTATACTATCGTTTATTGTTCTTTTTGTTATTTTTCTCGTACTGTTCCTGTTAAGCATTTTTACATTCGGGTTAGCCTTTTTAGTGATTATGCCGCTATATTTTGTGGTGACTGGTATGCTGTATACCACACTGTTTGATACTGCGGAAAATCATCAGGTTAACGAATCAGCGGGACAGGAGTCGACGTTCGATGCATAAAAGAGAAACGATGAAAATTGTACTGATCACAGTTGCCGTATTACTGGTAATTGTTATCAATGCCTGGATCATGTCCTCAAGGGAGCCGGATATTCTGGATATTCCGGTGACAGAACAGGCAAGAAAGCCGGTACCGGACTTCAAAGAGATTGAAAATGTGCAGGAGAAAAAGGAAGCTTTCTTCTCGTATCTCAAGCCTGAAGTCGAGAAACAAAACGAATATCTTCTGTCTCTGCGTCATTATATTCAAACATTGCAGCGACAGTTATCGTTGGGTGAAACGTTAAGTGAAGACGACACCAACCGCATAGCTTGGCTGGTCAATGAGTACAAAGTGGACGAAGGCGCAGATTTAACAGAACAACTTCAGGTACTGATGCGCCGTGTAGATATTTTACCGGTATCACTGGTTCTTGCTCAGGCAGCAAATGAATCTGCATGGGGAACCAGCCGCTTTGCTACTGAAGGATATAACTTCTTCGGACTATGGTGTTTCAGAAAAGGATGCGGTTTTGTCCCGTCACGGCGAAGTGACGGACTCGATCATGAAGTGGCCAGGTTCCCGAACCTGTCGAAAGCCACTTATACCTATATGCGAAACATCAACCGCCATTATGCCTACAAGGAACTGCGCGATATTCGAAATACACTGCGCAGCAATCAGCTTCCTGTTACCGGCGTTGCGCTGGCTGAAGGACTGATGAATTACTCGGAACGCGGGGTCGCTTATGTTGAGGAATTACAGGCGATGATCCGTTATAACAAGGATTATATGTAGTGAAAAAGGCTTTACTGGCAGCAAGCTTTCTTTGTCTGAACATGTATCAGGCGTCGGCTGAAACCATTCAGGTTGAGTACAGCCGTTTCTATAGCCATGTTAAAAAGCTCGATGGTGAAGATACGCAAGCTCTGCAATTTGCATTTGGTTTTGTGCGTGTAGGGGAAGGGTATCTGTGTGGTATTAACGATGCGAAAATCATCACAGAAAAACAGGTGATGCCACTTACTGTTTCGCCGGAAAACCGCTTCACCGTGCCTGATGATAAGATACTTAAAATGGCAGAAGCAGTGGTTGAAATTGATTTGGCGGAAGCGGCGAACTTGTGTGATATGTCCGTTCAGCTCGAGACGAAGCCGGCTTATCTTTCCAAAACCTACACGAAAGAAGAACTGGTATTTCTGCTCGAACAATACAAATCATTCTTCAATGCTATGGGCAGTTTTTTGTCATTCATGATGCCTACTGTCGACGGGCTGAATATACAGTTTGCCGATGATAACATCAGTATGCCTCTTAAAGATGCGCCTTCTATCAATATGGGCATCGTGACGTTACCTGCTGACTGGATAGAACAAAGTAAAGGCCTGACTTTGCCGGATGTGCCGATGAGGATAACGGCAAAAGCCGTGCGCTGAGCCGGTAAGCAGAAAATGTAAAGGAACCGCTTCCTATGAAGCGGTGCCGATTGTCGTATTTTCTTCGATATTATCTTCAATGACTAACTGATATTTAATTTCTTCCGCCAGCCGGTTTACTGTTTTTTCCCCTTCCAGACATAATTCACCAGCACGGTGAAACTCCATCAGTCCTACATCTGAAAGATGAGGCTCTATCAGTACGTCAGGCGGATCTCCGGCCAGTCTGGAGCGGGTCACGCGGGCTTGCAGTATTTCAAGAGAACTGCTCATGACACTCAGGATCCCCGGCGGTTCCGGTTTATCTGACCTGGATTCCGGTGAAAACCACTGCCTGACAATATTTGAACCTTTAGAGAAAAAGTCATCGGTTTTTTTCTGGATTTTTTCATGTTCTGCGGCTGGTCTTTCCAGGCGCTGAGGCTTGAAATCAGCGTTGAGATTCACCGCAATCACAAAATCTGCGCCCAGTTGACGGCAAAGGTTTACAGGTACAGGATTGACGACAGCACCATCCACCAGCCACCGGCCATTATATTCAACCGGACTGAACAGGGCAGGAATTGCGCAGGATGCCTGAATACAATTATCAACGGGCCCCTGGTTGAACATGACTTCGCGGCCGGAGTATAAATCCGTGGCAACCACAGCAAAGGGTTTATTCATCTCTTCAAAAGACGGGGCGCAAAATTCTTCCGCCAGTTTGGTAAACACTTTTTGTCCGCTGGCAATGCCACCTTTGCGGATGCCAACACCCATTAAAGACAGGATTTGCCATTCTGTTAACGAGCAAGCCCACTCTTTGAGGGGCTCAAGCTTACCACTTGCATAGGCTGCACCCACATAAGCACCTATCGAGCAACCCGCAACCACATCTATCTTAACGCCCAGCCGTTCAAGTGCTTCAATGATGCCAATATGTGTCCAGCCCCTTGCAGCGCCGGCACCGAGTGCGAGTCCGATTTTCATGGTTTATTCCGTCAGATTAACAATTTGAACAGGGGATTGTGCATCATCACTGACCGCACTGGTAAAATCCGGCTTGTCGAAGGCTGTATCACCGTCTTCTACCGGTGCGCCTGTGGCCTTGATCCCTTTAAAATCATACAAATTGCCATCAGCGAGGTGTGATGGGGCAACGTTCTGAATTGCACGGAACATAGACTCAATGCGACCCGGAAAACGCTTATTCCAGTCCTGCAGCATCATTTTAATATTCTGTCTTTGCAGATTCTCCTGAGAACCGCAAAGATTACAGGGGATGATCGGGAACTCAGTGGCGTCAGCGTATTTCTGAATGTCTTTCTCACTGCAATAAGCCAGCGGGCGAATAACAATGTGTTCACCATTATCACTTACCAGTTTGGGGGGCATGGCTTTTAGCTTTCCGCCATGGAACATGTTCAGAAACAATGTTTCCAACATATCATCACGATGATGACCGAGGGCTATTTTGGTTGCGCCGAGTTCTTTTGCAGTACGGTACAGGATCCCGCGTCTTAATCTTGAACACAGTGAACAGGTGGTTTTCCCTTCAGGGATTTTATCTTTAACAATGGAATAGGTATCTTCTTCTACAATTTTGTAGTCAATACCCAGAGAATTCAGGTATTCAGGTAACACATGCTCCGGAAAGCCGGGCTGCTTCTGGTCGAGGTTAACCGCGACGATATCGAAATTGACCGGTGCAATTTTGCGTAAAAATAGCAGGATATCCAGCAAGGTATAGCTGTCTTTTCCGCCGGATAAGCACACCATGACCTTGTCGCCGTCTTCAATCATATTGAAGTCTTCGATGGCTTTGCCAACATGTCTGCGAAGTCTTTTCTGCAACTTGTTAAAGTTGTATTTTTGTTTACTTTGCGCACTGTGACTGGCGTTCTCAGATGGCGTAGATGTTACTTGATTCATGGCACTTCAGAATTGGCTGGAAAAATAAAAGTACCATTATACAAAAGCAGACGGAATGCTGCTACACAAGCAGCATTCCGTTATCGCGCATTTACTTAACCGGAGACGTAAACCCGTCAGGTTTAACCGCCAGCACATCGCAATTCAGGTTATCAATAACATGCTCTGCAGTATTGCCCAAAAAGGCGGCTGATATGCCTGTACGTCCCACGGTACCGATGACGACGAGTTCTGCATCCAGCTGTTCAGTCACTTTCGGAATGGCTATATCAGGTAATCCCTCAACAACATGGCAATTTGCTACGCCGATCCCAAATTTAGCGCTGTGGTTTTCCATTTCCTGAACATGATGATTGCGCACAGCGTTATGATACGTCTCAGGATTGAAATCGGGGATCTCAATGGCGATATTCAGTGGGGCAGAAGGATAGGCATTAACCAGATGTACCTGACCGCTCAGTAACTCTGCATAATCCTTTGCGATACCGGTCAACTTGTCATTCAGTTGTGCATGTTCTTTGTCTTCTGTACCCACATTGACTGCCGCAACAATATTACCGTGTTCAGGCCAGGCATGAGCTTTGACAAGTAAAACCGGAGCCGGACATTTTCTTAGTAAGTGCCAGTCTGTTGGTGTAAAGAGCACTGATGCAAAATCATCGTGTTTGCGGGTAGCTTTAACGACCAGGTCAACCTGACGGTTAATGGTGTAGCGGGTAATGGCTTCGTAACGTTTATCACTCCACTCAACAGCAACCTTTACATCATAATCATCGTAGCGGGTCAGATTTTTTTCTGCCCAGGCAATGCGGTCTTTGGTTACCGCATCACGCATGGCTTCACGCTCACTGCGGGTGAGCATTGTTGTCATGTCATAAGAAAAGTCGTATACAACAAGCAGTGCGTGTACTTCTGCACCGGTTTTACGGGCAATTTCGATGGCTCTTGAAAGGGCAGGTTGTTCAGGGTTGTCGGCCTGAACGACGGCGAGAATACGTTTGCAGGTGATCATGGCGTCTCTCCTTATTGATGCAGACAATAAATACTGCCTTCATCTTTAGTATAAGACTTACAGCAGGAGAGACCTTGTTTCAGATCAATATTTCAACGGGATATTAATCCACGCAAAGAGTAGGAATGTCCATAGAGTGCAGCTTTTTATCCATAGCCGCAAAATCCAGAACAGTAATGAGCTTCCCGTCTACTTTGATAATGCCTTCTTTCTGGAAGCGGGTCAGCAAGCGGCTGATCGTTTCTACCGTTAATCCGAGATAATTACCGATTTCGTTGCGGGTCATACTCAGATTGAACTGACGGTGAGAAAAACCCCGTTCTTCGAAGCGACCGGACAGATGGGCGATAAAATAAATCAGACGTTCTTCTGCCGTCCTTTTATTCAGCAGCATCATCATTTCATGATCCTGCTTAATTTCAGCACTCATAAAACGCATGATCTGATGGCGCAATTTCGGGAATTGCTCAGACATTTTTTCAAGGGTGGAATAGGGCAGCTCACACACCATGGCAGTTTCCAGCGCCTGAGTGTAACTCTGGTGAGTGTCGTCACGTAAACCGTCAAAACCGATAATATCGCCCGGGAAGTGGAAACTGATAATTTGCTCTTCACCTTCTTTATCGGTGACAAAAGACTTAAATGAACCTGCCCGCACAGCGTACAGAGAGGTAAATTTATCGCCGGCTTCTACCAGGGTGTCGTGTTTATGCAAAGGCTTTTTGCGTTCAATGATGTCATCCAGTGACTCAATCTCAGTTTTATTGAGGGCCACGGGCAGACACAAATGACTGAAACTGCAATTCTGGCAGTGTATAGAAAAATCCGAACGTTTTTGCATGCTCACTTTCCGCTGTTTGCGATAATTCTAATGTATAGTACTTAAAGCCCGCCACAACAGCAATAATGCGTACAACAGCAAACTCAAAGCAATGATTTGACGAACTACGGGTTGTCTGAAACCTGAGGAAAGCCAGTCTGCACCAGCCCGGACAGCCAGCAACGCCGGTAGCGTTCCTAAACCAAAACCGGCCATGATTACAGCACCGGATATTGCCGTCCCTGAAGCCAGTGCCCATGTCAGGGTGGAATAAACCAGTCCACAGGGCAACCATCCCCAAATCATACCATAGGGAAAGGCGCTAGTAGGAGACCTGAAAGGTAAAAACCGTTTCGACAACGGCTGAATTCTTTGCCAGAGTTTACTGCCGAGGGCTTCAACAGCGGTCAGGCCACGCCACCAGTTACCCAGATAGCAGGCCATGGCAATCAGCATAATGCCACTGATGACGGCGAGTACGGGGCCGGTCACGGGTACAGCTTCTTTCGCTATCTGCCCGATGCCGCCGGTCACAGCGCCGGCAAGTATGTAACTGAATATACGACCAAAGTTGTAGCTAAGCGCATAGGGTAAAGGCGATGAGCCTGCCGGCGTGGCGGCAGACAGTGCCAGCGATACGCCGCCGCACATTCCCACACAATGAACGCCTCCGCCCAGCCCGACCAGCAAGGCAGAAAAAAACGACAGATCACTCATTGAGTTTTTTTCGTTCTTCGGCCAGTTTTTTTTCTTCAGGAGATAAATCATCATCGAAAAGAATACTGTAGCCCTGGCGATCCAGGTCTTCAAACTGGTTAGATTTTACTGCCCAAAAAAATACGCCGATGGCAATGGCCACAATGATCACAGCAAGGGGAATAAGGACGTAAATTATACTCATAGCGTTACTTTAACAGTCTCGTCGAATTTGTTACTACCAGAATACTACTCAGACTCATACCAATCACCGCCATCCACGGCGTCAGGATGCCGGACACTGCAAACGGCAGGATAACCAGATTGTAGCCTACGGCCCATCCCATATTCTGCCTGACTGTCGCTTTTACTCTTCTGGCCATCAGAGTAAGGTGTCCGAGTACAGCCAGCTTATCATTTAATAAAATCACATCCGCGGCACTTTTTGCGATATCCGTGGCATTACCCACTGCAATGCCAACATCAGCCGCTGCCATCACCGGCGCGTCGTTAATACCATCCCCCAGCATCATGACATGACGGCCCTGCCGCTGAAGGGCTGTCACGGCATTTAATTTATCTTCAGGGCTGTTCCCGCCTGTGGCTTTGTCTACAGGTAAATTCGCTGCAATGTCGTCAACATTTTGCTGAATATCGCCACTCAGAATTATCCGCTCCAGTTGCGCCAATTTGCTCAGGCTGTCTGCGGCATCCGCTTTAATTTTATCTGCTACACGAAAGGCGGCAACGGGCACACCGTTTTCGGTAAGAAACACGTTAGCGGGAAAGGGCGACAGGCCGGCATCAACACCGGTGAAAGAAGCCGAACCGGCTTTATAACTGCGGCCATTGCATTGCGCGCTGATGCCCATTCCGGCCACAACGTCAACTTGGCTCAGAATTAATCCCTGATTGTTATCAGAAACAAAGGCAGCGGCAACCGGATGTTCTGAACGGGACTCTATTGCTCCCATCAAAGCACGGATTTCATTTTCCCGTGCCGGTTCAGCAAACCAGCTGTTTATCTGAGCAAACTTTCCTTCGGTCAGCGTTCCGGTTTTATCCAGCACCAGGGTATCTACGTGGTTGATTTGCTCCAGTGCATCGGCTCTTTTCAATAAAATGCCATGCCGGTTAAGGTTTGCCATTGCGCAGGTGAGGGCAGATGGCGTAGCCAGCCCCAGCGCACAGGGGCAGGTTGCTACCAGTACCGCGATGCTGATCCAAAAGGCATTATCATTACCCTGCCAGTGCCAGTAAGCCCATGAAGATGCAGCCGTAATCAGTACTACGGCGACAAAATAACTGGAAAAGCGGTCAGCCATAAGAGCGACCCGGGGCTTCGCAGCCATAGCGGTGGATTGCAGACGGATGATCTGATTTACCAGCGCAAATTTTAACGCCCTGGTTACCGTTACCGTTATTACGCCGGTACGGTTTACCGTACCCCCGAACACCGTATCGCCGGTTTGTTTACGCACCGGATTAAACTCGCCGGTAAGCATCGATTCATCGGTTTCACTGGCACCGTCAGTCACAATACCGTCTACGGGAATGGTCTCTCCGGCTTTGACCACAACAACATCGCCGGTTTTGAGCGATTTCGCCAGTACCTGTGTTACGGTGTTATCCGCAGCCACCTGATTAGCGGTTACCGGAATATACTGCAACATATTCGCTGAGATCTGCGCGGCGCGGTGCCTGCTCCGGTGTTCCAGAAAACGACTCAGTAAAAGCAGGAAAATAAACATGCAAACTGATTCAAAATACACTTCGCCGCGACCGGTAACCGTTGCAAACAGACCGGACAGCCAGGTACCCAACACTGCAATACTCACCGGTACATCCATATTCACGGTCCGGGCCGACAAAGCCTTAAGCGCGCCAACGTAAAACGTACTGCCGGAATACAGCACCACCGGTGTGGTCAGAACCAACGCTATCCAGTGAAAATAAGACCGTGTCTGTGCATCCATTGCATCGAATAAATCAAAATACAGGGCCGCCGCCAGCATCATTACCTGCATGGTCATCAGACCTGCGAGGCCGAGTTTTTTCAAAAAGCGCTTATCTTCCGCTTTGTATGAAGCTTCATGCTGGTCCGGTTGAAACGGCAGCGCCGGGTAACCAATACGCCGTAGCGTAGCCATGATGCTGCTGAGCGATACTGCCTCAGGTTGCCATATAACCACTGCGCGTCGCTGTGCTACATTCACCGCAATCTGGCTGACACCGGTGATACGCGACAATTGCTTTTCAATCAGCCAGCCGCAGGCCGCACAGGTTATGCCTTCAAGAGTTAGCTCAATATGCTTGTTATTACCGTTATCAACGACGAACTCTTCCTGTAAGGCAGGCTCGTCATAGACAGACAGTTTATCCAGTGTTTCGCTTAATGCTGCATCACCTTTAGAGGCCGGTTCAGTGCGGAAGCGGTAATAGTCTTCCAGTCCGTTCCCGGTGATGGCCTGAGCCACGGCCTGACAGCCCGGACAGCAAAAATGACGTTCCTGCCCGAGTACAAATGCAGTATACGGCTTACCGGGTATATTAGGCTCGCCACAGTGGTAACAAGAAGAGTCGTCGCTCACGGGTTAAACTTAATGATACCGGAGGCCGGTAATTGGAGTGTATTCTGGATTTTCCATTCTTCATCCAGCGGTGTGAGTGAAACGCGCCATTTACCCGACAAAACGGTATCCGTTGTGCCGCGGTACACGCCACCGGCATCACGGGTAAGTAATAATTCGGTATCCAGTGATTCCAGGGTTACGTGGAAAAAGGTCAGTTTCAGTGCGGCACCGGATTGGGGAATACCGGAATGAAACTTCAGCGCGACGCGGCTTCCTTCAATGGTGAGATCGGTGGTGATATTCAGCTTTTTCGCCCGTTCGACTTTGTCCAGACGCACATTGATGGCTTTTCCTTCTTTGTAATAGTCGTCAATGACCAGACTGTCTTCACCGGAAGTGGCAAAATGGATGAGAAAACCGCTCATAATGACTGTCAGCACAGGTACCGTGATCAGGAACCAGGGCCAGAATTGTTTATACCAGGGCGTCTGCATATCACCACTTATTTAACTGCGCACATCTGAAGGTGCAAGATTACAGGAAATAAAACTTACTATGATGATTTCCATCAAGTTCTGTTTGTATTTTCACACAAAAAAGCCCTGAAAACAGGGCTTTTTGAATGACAGCAGTGTAATTAACCAGGGTCAGTTAGACAGGCTGTACACGTAGGCGGCGACAACGTGAATTTTGTCATCACCAAGGGTTTTCTTGAATGAAGGCATCACGCCATTACGGCCGTAAGTCAGCGTTTCAGTGACCGATTGTTCAGAAGAACCGTACAGCCAGATATTGTCCGTCAGATTCGGCGCACCGAGTAACTGGTTACCTTTACCGTCCATGCCGTGACAGGCAGCACACACCATAAAGCGGGCTTTTCCGTCATCAATCAGCGCAGTCATTTCAGGCTCCTGTTCCCGGCCACTCAAACTGAGTACATAGGCAACCGTCTCTTTGATACCTTGCTCACCCATGGAAGCAATCCATGCAGGCATAGCGGCCTGACGACCCAGTGTAAGGGTTTCAACAATTTTTGCGCCACTGCCTCCGTAAAGCCAGTCGTCGTCGGTGAGGTTAGGGAAGCCCACATTGGCGCCTCTTGCATCAGAACCGTGACACTGTGAACAGTTTTGTAAAAACAGACGCTGTCCTACTTTTACTGCTTCAGGATCATTGGCCAGTTCTTCAACCGGTACTGCCGCGTATTTTTCGAAAATCGGGTCATACAATTCCGCAGCCTGATCCAGCTCGCGGTCGTATTTAACCAGTAATCCGTTCTCTTTCGCATCAGCACGGGCCTGAGCAGATTCTTCCAGTGACTGGATGTTCTGGTTCGAACTTTTCCAGCCAAGGAAACCCTGCCATGCACCTAACCCCGGGAACAAAGCGAGATACACAAAGCCCCAGACGATACAAACGTAAAATAAAATAGTCCACCAGCGGGGTAACTGGTTATTAATTTCTTCGATACCATCGAAGACGTGCCCCATGCCTTCACCTTCTGCTACACCGGTTTTATTAGCCAGTGCCCAGCGTAACAGGATGAAGCAGCCGATAATGGTACCCAGTGTGATCACTGAGATCCAAATTGTCCAAAACGTGCTCATGAGTTCAAGACTCCTGCTTATTCTTTTGAGATTTCTCTTTCACTTCGTCGGCAAAGGGCAGGTTAGCCGCTTCATCGAACCGCTTTTTATTGCGACCGCTGAACGCCCACCAGACCACACCAATGAAGCAAACAAACACTACGACAGTAAAAATGCTGCCCGCTATTCCCTGATCCATATCAGTTCAGATATGTGCCGAGGGATTGAAGGTAAGCAATCAGGGCCTGCATTTCTGTTTTACCCTTTACTGCCGCCTGTGCACCGGCGATATCATCATCGGTGTAAGGCACACCAAAGCCGCGGAACACTTCCATTTTCTTCGCGGTATCTTCACCGCTGAGCGTATTCTCTGCCAGCCACGGGAAACCGGGCATGTTAGACTCCGGTACCACGTTGCGGGGATTAATCAGGTGAACACGGTGCCATTCGTCACTGTAGCGGCCACCAACACGCGCCAGGTCAGGACCGGTGCGTTTTGAACCCCACAGGAAGGGATGCTCCCATACCGACTCACCGGCTACTGAATAGTGGCCGTAACGTTCTGTTTCAGCACGGAACGGACGAATCATCTGGCTGTGACAGCCAACACATCCTTCACGGATGTAGATATCGCGGCCTTCCAGTTGCAGTGCTGTATAAGGTTTTAATCCTTTTACCGGCTCAAGTACCTGCTGCTGGAACATCAACGGCAAAATTTGAACCAGGGCTCCCAGGCTGATGGCAATCAAAATGAGCACAGTCATCAGGCCAATGTTTTTCTCAATTATTTCATGTGGATTCTTCACAACAACGACTCCTTATGCTGCCTGTGCGGCGGGTTCAGCTGCAATGCTGCCCTTGGGCGCACGTACAGTTTTCCAGGTGTTGTAGGCCATCACCAGCATGCCGGCAACCACAAACACACCACCGATAAAGCGCACCACATAGAAGGGTTTGGAGGCTTCCAGTGACTCAACGAAGCTGTAGGTCAGCGTTCCGTCGGCGTTCACTGCACGCCACATGAGACCTTGCAGTACACCGGACATCCACATGGCAACGATGTAAAGCACCACACCAATAGTAGCCAGCCAGAAGTGCACGTTCACCAGTTTGGTGGAGTACATTGCACGTTGTCCGAACAATACAGGAATGAGGTGATATACAGAGCCGATGGACACCATGGCTACCCAGCCCAGTGCGCCTGAGTGAACGTGACCGATAGTCCAGTCTGTGTAGTGAGACAGCGCATTGACGGTTTTGATGGCCATCATCGGACCTTCAAAGGTCGACATGCCGTAGAAAGACAACGAAACAATCAGGAAACGCAGCACCGGGTCAGTACGCAGCTTGTGCCATGCACCTGACAACGTCATGATCCCGTTAATCATGCCGCCCCAGGAGGGCACGAACAGGATAACCGACATCACCATACCCAGTGACTGTGTCCAGTCTGGCAGCGCCGTAAAGTGAAGGTGGTGAGGACCGGCCCAGATGTATAGCGAAATCAGAGCCCAGAAGTGAATAATGGATAAGCGGTAAGAGTACACCGGGCGTCCCGCCTGTTTAGGCACGAAGTAGTACATCATGCCAAGGAAACCCGCTGTCAGGAAAAAGCCAACCGCATTGTGTCCATACCACCACTGCATCATAGCATCCACCGCACCTGCATACAGTGAATAAGATTTCGTGAAAGAAACCGGAATCGCCATACTGTTACCGATGTGGAGCACTGCTACGGTAAGCATAAACGCGCCTAGGAACCAGTTTGCTACATAAATGTGCGATACCTTACGAATGATGATGGTACCGAAAAAGTTTATGATGTAAGCAATCCAGACCAGCGCGATAAGGATATCGATAGGCCATTCAAGTTCAGCGTATTCCTTACTGGCAGTAATGCCGAAGGGCAAAGTGACAACAGCAAGAACGATAACGGCCTGCCAGCCCCAAAAGGTAAAGGCAGCAAGTTTGTCGCTGAATAAACGTACCTGACTGGTACGCTGAACAATATAATAAGACGTTGCAAACAGTGCGCATCCGCCGAAAGCGAAAATGACTGCGTTGGTGTGTAACGGTCTTAATCGGGAAAACGTCAGCCAGGGTGTATCGAAGTTAAGTGCAGGAGCAAACAATTGCGCAGCAATAAATACTCCCAGCCCCATGCCGATAATACCCCAGACAATTGTCATGATGGTAAATTGCCTGACTACTTTATAGTTGTAATCAGGTTGTGCTTGGCTTATTTCACTCATTTGATTGATATTCCACTTCAATGGTAAATGGGTTTCCAACTGCCGGATTCCGGTTTTGCGCAAGTTGCAGGCTTAACGCTTGACCTTTTTAATTCTGTTGTAATTATAGACAGGTCAGCTGGTACGCGGATAATAAGATTTTTATTTACAAAAAGATACCATAAACTAGTCGGGGTTGATCTCCGTCAAAGGTAGTAATAAACCGTCGCTATTTACAGTATAATTTTCACATGAAAACAACAAAAAAAGCGCAAAAATTCATCATCCCCACACTCATTCTGATCCTGGCGCTGGGTGTGTATCTTTCAAAGCAACAGGTAACAACAACTGACACAGATAACGGTTTAGGCAATCCGTGTACATTTGTCAATTTGACCTGTGAAATTGGCCATGAACAAAATAAGGTTTCTGCCACATTTGAAAGTATACCGGAGGCAGAAGAATCGATAACAGTTAACTTTTCTTTACCCTTTTCTCAACAAATTGAGAGTGTTTGGATTGAAGGGGTAAACATGTATATGGGCAAGGTGCCGGTGCTGGCTGAACGGATAAAAGAAGGTAGCTGGTCCGGATGGTTTATGCTGGGTAGTTGTTCTGAGCCACAGATGCGCTGGAAAATGTTGATCCATGTAGAAGATAAACCGGACCCCTACGTGATGTTCTTTGAAACAAAAATGCCCTGAACAGGTCAGGGCATTTATCGAAACAATCCGGCTTACATCTGCGAGTGCATGTAAAGTTGCAGACCCAGGCGCTTAATCAGGCCCAGTTGCTGTTCCAGCCAGTGAGCGTGATCTACTTCCGTGTCGTCAAGTAATTCAACCAGGATATCACGGGTAACGTAGTCATTTTCCTGTTCACACAAAGCGATAACTTCTTTCAATTTCGCATCGACTTCGTATTCAACGCGTAAGTCACTTTCCAGCATTGATGGTACGTCGTGCCCAACCTTATAGCCGGTACGGGTAACCATGTCAGGCGTGCCTTCTAAAAACAGCATGCGTTCAATCAGTTTCGTGGCATGGCCTTTTTCGTCATCAAACTCATGGTTGATGCGCTCGTAAAGCTTGTTCAGGCCCCAGTCCAGATACATCTGAGAGTGAATGAAATACTGATCCATTGCTGCCAGTTCATAAGACAACAGCTCATTCAGCGCGTCATTAATTTTCGCGTTACCTTTCATTAGTCATCTCCCTCAATCTGTTTTAGCAGGTACGTTTCAAGACCCATTGCATCAATCTGATATTCCTGGGTTTCAATCCAGTCGAGATGCTCTTCTTCGTACTCCAGAATATCTTCGAGCAGGTCACGGCTTACGTAATCCTGCTTTTCTTCACAAAGCTTGATGGCATCTTTCAGCAGGGGAATTTGTTCCAGCTGAAAACGACTGTCGCACTTAAGCATCTCTACGGTATCTTCACCGATATACAGCTTGCCCAGTGCCTGCAGGTTCGGAAGTCCTTCTAAAAACAGTACGCGCTCAATGATAGCATCAGCCTGTTTCATGTCTTTGATGGACTTCTTGTAATTCTTTTCGTTGAGCTCGCCGAAGCCCCAGTTTTTAAACATCCGTGCATGCAGAAAATACTGATTAATGGACGTCAGTTCACTGGTCAATACTTCGTTGAGTTTCGCGATGACTTGTTTATCGCCTTTCATAACGGTATTCCTTAAATTAACTACACACAGTATATGGCAATCTTTGCGTTAAATCAAAAAAATCTTTATAAATCAATAATATGCAAATGATAACAATTTCCATGTCGTCCTGTGTTCTTATTAGTCCTCTATTTACCAGATGAATCATTAACATAAGCCAATGATTCTTCGGCAAAACCCAGGCCTGCCTCGGTAAAAAAGTTAAATACCTTGTCTACACCTTTACTTAATAAGGTTTCCACCTCATCTTCATAGCGGGCGATGGCAGCGATTTTACCGGTGTATCCCGAGAACTGAAGCTGTCGGGTAATATTCACCGCGTCCTCAATAGAAGGTAAAGCAAGCAGGATCAGTTTTACATTGGAGGTATCAAGGTTTTCCCACAAGTCCACGTCTTCACCGTCTCCGCAGATAACATTGAGTCCTTCCTGTTGCAGGCGGTTAATTTTAACTCTGTCGGCATCCATTCCCCATACAGCAGAGTCGGCCAGTTTATGCAGAGAGTTAAATGCACCCAGACCTACACGGCCCATACCGATAACAAGGAACTCGGCATTGGTGACCACCGGATAAATGTCTTCTTTGAGGCGGACAGGACTTTCGAATTTCTGAATGCCGTTTTTGATACGCAGATACCGGCTGTGACTGTTCCGGTACATGATACTGGTGATTACAAATGAAATAGAAACGGCCAGCGCAATAATGACCAGCCAGCTTTCGCTCAACATTCCCAGACTTACTGCTAATGCGGCGACTATGAGGCCGAATTCACTGTAATTCCCCAGCACCAGTGAAGTGAGATAGCTGGTTCTCGCCCGTAAGCGCAGCCAGGTGAATAAACCAAAGAAAAGCGCGGCTTTAACGGCAAGGAATACACACAAAATAAGTGCAGCCATGATCATATTGAAATCCGGCAGGGCCGTGAGGCCGATAGACAGAAAGAAGCCGATGAGAAACAAATCCTTAAAAGCCAGCAATGATTTGGACAACTCTGTGGCTTTGGGGTTTTTAGCCAGAATGATTCCGGTGAGCAGGGCGCCGAGATCCCCTTTAATATTCACCAGGTCAAACAGGTGGTATCCGCCCAGCGCAAGCACAAACCCGGTAAGTGGCAGTAACTCGCCGTGACCTGATTTATCGATAATACGGTTAAGCAGCGGCATCAGCGGAAATACAGCCAGTAAGCCCAGCGCATAAACAGACGGCAGTTTACCCGTTGCAGCGACAAGGAACACCACAGCAAACACATCCTGCATAACAAGTATGCCGATAGCCAGTTTTCCGTGGCGGGTTTTGCTTTCTCCGCTTTCTTCCAGGACTTTTATAACACAAACGGTACTGCTGAAACTTAACGCAAAGGCAATCAGTAGAGCTGATTCAAAAGATATGTCACCAAACCAGAAAGCAGCGACAGCAGCCAGTATGTAGAGCGCTCCGGCAACGATACCAACCCAGATAAGGGTATGGGCGATACTGCCGGCCCAGACTTCACGTTTGCTGAGATCGCGAACATTAAGCTTCAGGCCGATGGTAAACAACATGATGGTGATCCCGAGATCTGCAATATGTTGCAGCTCGCCGGTCATTTGTTGTCCCGCTGCATTCAGCGCGAAACCGGCAACCAGATATCCTACCAGAGGTGGTATGCCTATCATTTTCACTGAGAGTCCACATACGAAAGCAAAGAGAAGAAATGTATATTCCATGAAACCCGCTGATCTATTCCGGTTTAAAAAAGCCTGATAAAAGGATGCGATAACAGCATCATTTTGTAAATCTTTGATTGTGCTTATTTATCTGATCTGCCTCAACGATAACGATGGTTCTTTACGGTAAGATGGCGGCATAAAATAAATACCCTGTGAGCGAAAAAATGCCTTTCTTTTCATGATCTTTGTTATGGTCTTGCGCTTAAAAGCGTAATACGGCGCAGTTATTACCGGAACAGGCACTATGCACAAACGAATTATTGTAAGTTTAACCCTTATCTTTTTGATTAATGCCGCTCTGGCAGTGATCTGGCATTATCTCTTGTGGTTGCTTCCTCTCACCGGACTTTGTCTTCTCATTGCACTTTATGATCTGACGCAGAATCACCATTCAATTTTGCGGAATTTTCCTTTTATCGGCAGAGGCCGCTGGCTGGTAGAAGGATTACGTCCTTTCATCCAGCAATATCTGCTTGAGTCTGAAACTGACGGTAAGCCCATCAGTCGCATGCACCGCTCAATTGTGTATCAGCGCGCAAAAAATGCTACAGACAGTTCACCATTCGGTACTCAGCTGGACACCTATGAAAATGGGTATGAATGGATTGGACATTCTCTTTCAGCAATGGAAATTGATGAAATGGAAGAGGATCCCAGAGTAGTAATCGGCTCTTCAGCCTGTAAACAGCCCTATGCATCCAGTGTGCTGAATATTTCAGCCATGAGTTTTGGCGCACTCAGTGCTAACGCTGTACAGGCGCTGAATAAAGGTGCAGCCAAAGGTGGTTTCAGCCACAATACAGGTGAGGGCGGTCTGACACCGTACCATCTGGACAATGGTGGCGATGTGGTATGGCAAATCGGTACAGGATATTTTGGTTGCCGTAATGATGACGGTACCTTTAATGCGAAATTATTTGAAGAGAAAGCCCGTCACCCGAATGTGAAAATGATAGAAATAAAACTGTCTCAGGGGGCTAAGCCGGGCCACGGCGGTATTTTGCCTGCACATAAGAACACACCGGAAATTGCCCGAGTCAGAGGTGTTGAACCCGGCACTCAGGTGGACTCGCCGCCAAGACATACCGCATTCTCAACGCCTCTTGAAATGATGCATTTTATCCGCGATTTACGGGATATGTCAGAGGGGAAGCCGGTGGGTTTTAAACTGTCACTGGGACGAAAGAGCGAGTTTATCGCCATTTGTAAGGCTATGGTGGAAACCGGTATATGTCCGGATTTTATCACCGTAGACGGCGGTGAAGGCGGAACGGGTGCAGCGCCGCTGGAATATGCCAACTCTATCGGCTTTCCGCTGCGTGAAGCTCTGGCATTTGTGGATGACTGTCTCACCGGATTTGATTTAAGGCGGGAAATAAAACTCATTGCCTCAGGGAAAATAATTACTGCATTTGATTTGGTCAAAAACCTGAGCCTGGGAGCAGACTTATGTAACAGTGCCCGGGGAATGATGTTGTCTCTAGGTTGTGTGCAAAGTTTGTCCTGTAATACGAATAAGTGTCCTACCGGCGTAGCCACCCAGGATCCGAAACTGGCAAGAGGGCTGGTTGTTGAAGACAAATACGAGCGCGTGTACCGATTTCATAAAAAGACGGTTACTGCTTTTATGGATATTCTGTCTTCCACCGGCCATCAGTCTCATTCGTCGTTGAACCGCACGCATATTTTCCGCAGGGTTAACCAGACACAGGTAATGCGCTACGACGAGATTTTTCCGCTGGTAAAACGGGGCAGTTTTTTAACGGATAAAATTGCTGATGCATTCAAACTGCATGTGGCAGAAGCCAGCCCTATGAGTTTTATGCCTGTGAGTCATCTGGCAAAAATAGAAGAAGACACCAAAGCGGTTTAAATTTGATGCGTATCAAGATTGTTGTCTGACTTTGCTCTATAGTGAAAGAAAAACCGGAGACATTTATGGCTGCTTATGACTCAATACTAGTTGCTATCGATATTTATTCTGATTATGAAGGCGTGGTTCACCGGGCTATGCAACTGGCGGGTAACAACGTGAAGCTGAATCTGCTTTATGTTGTCTATCCCCAAACCAGTATCGAGCCTTACGGGCTGTTTCTCGAAAGTGATTTTTCTGATGAGATCTGCCAGCAGGCAAAAGAGAAACTTGAAGGGATCGCGCACCGGCATAACATTCCGGTTTCTCACACTCATGTGGTTGTGGGCGCTGCAGCCGATGAAATCCATGCCGCAGCGGAAAAACTGGGAAGTGACTTAATTGTCATCGGTACACACGGTCGCAGTGGCATGCGGTTACTGTTGGGATCCACAGCGAATGCGGTGTTGCACGGTGTGAAAACAGACGTGCTGGCCGTGAAAGTTTAACGTCAGGACACCCGGGCGGTGTCACATTGACGCCGCCTTCTTTCCTTCTTCCAACTGGCTGTTAACCAGTTCTGTAACTGTGCTTTCAATAAGCTTAAGATGGGAGTGATGCACTTTCGCCTGCTTTTTGTTTTCATTAGACACGGTCTCAAACAACAGATCATCTTCTTCACTCGACACTTTCACCAGTACGTCATTATCGTCACCGTTCACCGGCACTACAACGTAGAGCGGTTCATTATGGGATTCAATGTACGTGAATACCTCTTCAGCAGAATGGAAGGGTGACTTTTTCTCAGGTTGAAGCTTCCAGTGTGACGACTGGGTAACGACTTCAGCAAGCAACTTAGCGTGTTTTTCTTTGATTTCCGATGACATAGTAATAGCTCCTGTTTGCAGTTACTTTTGCTACGGCATGATAACGAAAACAGATTGATTTCTTGCTGCATTTGCTATTCTTGTTGAATAATTACGTTATAAATAATGCCGGACATACGGAATAAAAAAATACTTGCGTACTTCCCATTTATACAGATATTCATTTCATTCTAAAGTCTATAACCTCAGGTTATGATTCATGACCGGCTTCTTTCATTACCTAAAACGCTGTTTAACGCTTAAATAGCCTTAAAATGGCGTGTTAGCTATGGATATGCCGGCGGCTTCTGATTCTTCTTGCCCTTCGTTTCAGATCTGACATTTGAATTATTGTGATAAATTATTACTGTATAATAAATATTTTTGAACAAAGTATTCTTGACTGGGCACAATCCTGTCTGTTAAATGTTCAGTCATAATAAAAACGTAACGTTCCGGTAATAATAATTCACACATTACAACAGGTGTCACTATGAAAAAGGAAAAAGCACGTTTCGCGGCACGCTATCTCACCAGACAAATCCGGCAAACATGGAAGACCGCATCTTTCGCCGCGCCTTTATGTCTTGCTGTAGCCGCCGTATCTTCACCCGCTTTAGCGCAACAACAAACAGGTAGCATTAAGGGGCAGGTGACCGCCGGCGACGGCAGTACCAGCGTCGCGGGTATTCAGGTAGTAGCCAGCAGTCCCGTCATGCCAAAAGACCGCTCTGCCACAACCCGGGAAGACGGTACATTCACGATGCCATTTCTTGTACCGGGAGAGTACGAGGTCACATTTACGCTTCCCAATGGCGATACCCGGCAGTTCAGCACCAGAGTGTTGCTAGAGCAGGCTTCAGCAATCAACTTCGTTTATTCGCCGGACAACACAGAGGTGATCACCATTACCGGCAGTCCCTTTGTGACTACCGGCGATTCATCTCTCACCAACTCCTTCGGTGCAGAAGTCATTCAGTCTCTGCCGACCGGTCAGACATACCGTGACATGCTGAAAATTCTGCCCGGCGTGGAGTATTCTGAAAACGGTACCCTCGGTCCGTCTGCAGGTGGCTCCGGTGTTGATAACAGTTACGGCTTTGATGGTGTCGACCTTTCTATGCCCATGTTCGGGAACTTGTCGTCAGAACCTTCAACCCATGACATTGCCAGCGTATCGGTAGATCGCGGAGGCGCAAAAGCTGTTGGCTTTAACCGTTCAGGCGGTTTCGCAGTTAACTCGGTATCTAAATCTGGGACTAACGAATTCCATGGCAGCGTGGAATACCGTATTCAGCCTTCTTCGTTTTCAGCAACGCCCAAAGACGGTGTCATTGAAGATACAGACAGCAGTTGGATTGTTGCTTCTGTGAGCGGTCCGCTTATTGAAGATGAGTTATATTTCTACGGGTCTTTTTACCGCCCGGTTGTCGATGGCAGCAGCAAAGAAACAGCCTACGGCGCCACAAAAGATTATAAAAGTGAACGGAATGAATATTTTGGTAAGCTCACCTGGGCACCTACCGCTGATGTGCTGTTAAATGCCAGTATCCGTGATTCTGAAAGGAACGTGTCCGGCTCGTCAATTGGTGAATTCGAAGCAGACAGTGTATCAGTGGGTTCAGACTCTAACCTGAGTATCTACTCGCTGGATGGTTCCTGGCTGATTGGTGATTCCAGCATTTCCTTCAAATACGGTAAATATAAAGAAGACTTCATCGACACGCCGGACACAGAACTAACCGGAGTTACACCGGTTATCGGCGACTCTATTGATATTAGTGCACTGGATGAAATGGGGTATTTCAGCGTACCCAGTATCCGTACTGGCGACCTGACTGCTGATGATATTCAGTTTAATGCTGGTGCGTTACCACTGGTGCAACAATACGGCTACGTGGGCGACGACGGTGAAATGACAGGTGGCGGTGGTGTCGGTGCTTATTCACAGTATAACCGGCAGTCTTTCGAACGTGAAAGTTTTGAGCTTGCTTTGGATACAGAGTCCATGTTCGGAAACACTTATCACACCATTCATGCCGGCTTTAAGTGGGAGGAAATTTCCGAAGATCTGGCAAGGCTATCTAACGGCTGGGGTTTCATAGAGTACGTTGGTGGTATAGATGCCGAGTATCCCGGTGCCTACTACGTTGCGCAGGTTCAGCAGATGAGTCTTGCGGTAGACGGATCGGTTACACCGTCCATTGTGTCTTCGGCAGAGTCTTTCAATTTTGAAATCAACGATACCATTGAACACGGTGATTTTACGTATAACGTGGGCTTACTGGTTTCAAAAGATGTACTGTACGGGCAGGGCCTTGCTGAAAACAGTGAGAATATTTCCGGATATGAAGTTGCGCCGGGAAACCCTTATAAAATGTACACTGTAGACTGGAAAGACATGGTGCAGCCCCGGTTAGGCGTAACCTGGGAATACGAAGATGAGAGCACTGTCTTCGCCAACTATGCCAGTTATAACCCCAGTGCCAGCTCCCTGGCCCGTGCCGCGTCCTGGGACAGAAATTCCCGTGCAACGGTTGAGGTTCAGTTTGATGAAAATGGCGATTATCTGGCATCAGGTAACAAAGCCGGCTCATCCGGTAAGTTCTTTGCCGATAACATGCGTCCCCGCAGAATTGATGAGTACACTGTAGGAACGACCCGTGCTGTGAGCAATAATCTGATGTTGCGTTCACACGTACGTTTCCGTTACGGCAGCCATTTCTGGGAAGATATGCCAAACAACGCCCGCCTGTTTGGTGAATATGAAGGTGGCGCAGTACCTGAAGATATCGCCGCGAAAGGGCTATATATCGACAATCTGGATGAGTTACGTGCAGAAGTAGGCGGCTCTTCCTATGTGGTCGCAGAAGTAGACGGTGGCCAGACCAAATACTGGGAATGGAGCACTGAAGCAGAATGGTATGGTGAACGTACTTACCTGAATGCGTCTTATACCTGGAGTCATTACTATGGTAACTTCGACCAGGACAGCACCACCACGACTAACGATGCGAACAACTTCATCGGTTCTTCGTACTACGGTGACGGTGTAGGCCGTATGCCCTGGGACAACCGCTACGGCAAGCTGATAGGCGACAAACCCCATAAAGTGAAAGTGTTCGGTTATTACACCACTGACTGGGATGCCAATATCGGTGCTTACTTTATCTTCCAGTCCGGTGAAGCCTGGACAGCATGGGATGGCACACCTTACGGTTATACATCAGGGGTCAGCCGTTATGCAGAACCTGCGGGAAGCCGCCGTGGTGCAAGCCACTGGCAGCTGGATATGAATTATACGCAAAACTGGGATGTGAGCGACTATACCGTGAAGTTCCGTGCAGATCTGTTCAACGTGTTTAATAAGCAAACAGGTTACAACTATAACCCGTACGTTGTTTCTGAAGAGTTCGGTCAGCCAAGAGATTATTACAATCCGCGCAGACTGCAACTGTCAGTCACCGTACAATTCTGATCTACCGGAAGCAAGGACAGAAAGTAAGACCGCCGGAAGGCGGTCTTTTTTTTATCTGTTAATCCTGCGTCAACGGCGTTGTGAACATTTGATACAGGGTTTCAGTACCGCTGAAGAAGTTGCCCAGCCTGAGGTTTTCATTCGGTGCATGCTGGTTGTTGTCTGCATTCACAAGGGGAAGCAGAATGACCGGTTTTTGCAAACCGGATACCAGCGGTGAGGTAGGTACAGTGCCTCCCATCATGGGAATAATAACCGGTTTAGAATCACTGACATGAGACAAGGCTGTTAATGCCCATTGTCCCAATGGTTCATCCAGGGGCGTTTGCAATGCAGCCGTTCCGGTATGCGAGATAAAGCGGGCAATACGGGGATATTCCGCCCGTTCTTTCGCTGTCGGCGCATCTTCAACCAGATGATAGCCCTGTGCGATAACAAAATCTTTAACCAGTTTTATCTGACGTTCTGCAGTCGATGTTTTTGTTGTACGGATATCCATTGTCACCGTTGCTGTAGCGGGAATAATGGTACGGGTCGCTTCCGTGCTGGCAGCAGAAAGCCCGTTAATATTTAAAGACGGGTAGTTAATTGCCCGCTGGTAGTTTCCGGCCACTTTCTCTGTTGTTGCAATGCCCAGCCGCTTCATTAAAGCCGCTTCATCTGCGGGAACGGCATCCAGTGCGGTGGCATAATCATCATCAAATTTAACTGCACTATAGTAGCCGGGAATCGTCACCCGGCCATCATCATCTTTCATCTTGCCAAGCAAATCAGCCAGCAGGAAAGCCGGATTGGCAGCGTAGTTACCATAATGGCCGCTATGGCTGTCGGATGCCGGACCAAATACAGTCAGTCTCACCATAGAAGCACCACGGTGACCAAAAACCAGTGTAGGTTTGTTTGACGGATGCATTGGTCCGTCCAGCATAACGACTCCATCGGCCTGAAGCTGGTTTTTATTACGGTTAATCACATCGATTAGGGTAGGAGGCCCGCCTTCTTCATGTGAATCAAGGAGCACTTTGATATTCACAGCCGGCTTTTTGTTTTCCGCTTTCAATGTATCAATAGCAGCCAGCAACATCATAATGGGTGCTTTATCATCAGAGGCTGAACGGGCAAAAATGCGCCAGTCAGGATCCGTTGTGAAGGTGAGGGCAGTCATAGGTTTACTTTGCCAGCTGTCACCTTCGAGGGTTTTAAGCACTGGCCGCCACGGACTTTCCTGATCCCACTGTTCCGGATTTACCGGCTGTCCGTCCATATGTGCATAGAACAGGACGACCGGCGCATCTTCACCTGCTTCCATGTATTCGGCATATACCATAGGTGTCTGACCATCAGGAAGAAGCTTGGCATTCAGCCCGTGTTTCCGGTAAGTATCGCGGGTCCATTCAGCCACCGCTTTAATATCAGACGGCGATTCTTTCGCTACGTTGGGTAATGTCAGGTATTTAAGATATTCAGGAAGAATGTGTTTTACAGCATCTTCGGTGCCGGCAGATACCGGCGCTGAGAAAATACTGACAATCGCCGCACTGAGCAGCGACTTACGCAGAAAAGAAAAAGGTCTGTCCATGATGAAATTCCGGGTTGAATGCGTGTGTGAAATACCATTCTGAACAGAATTACACCATGTTAAAAGGTATCCTAACCGGATTATCTGTGTTTTTGGCTATAAAAAGGATATTTATCCTAACCTTACGACTTTGATCTTCCGTAACAACGCTCTGTAATATGGGTATAGATTTGCGTTTCAAATTCCCGCACTATTTTATAGAACGCATTGGGTTCGTCTCCCTTGTGCATGCCATTTATTGTCATGGCATAGCCGGAAATTTTGCCGCCAAGCGTTTTATTCAGCATACGGGTTTCGTAGCCATCAATATTAAAATGGAACACATCATCAGTGGCTTTAAACCCGGATACAAAAGGTTCACTTTGAATCGTTTCCGCCACACAGGACAGTGTAACCGGGGTAACATAAACGCGGTCTAAACCGGCCATATTATTTTCAGGCTGGCAGGCAAATAAAAAAACAGGCGTTAACAGAGGAAGAAACTTTTTCATAGCAACATCAATAGACAATCAGGCGGCTATAATGCGAAGAAGTCAGCGGGGAGTCAATGCGGAATAAGACAAAAGGCCGCGCCTCTGAAGCAAACGGCCTGTTAATAGAACAATTAGGATTATTTTTCCTGTTTAACAGGTGCCTCCGCTTCCGCGGGGTATTTTTCGAACCAGGCCAGTACATGTTTTACTTTACTGATCATCTGACTCGGACGGTTTGAAATGAAATGATAAGCCCCCGGCATTTCAACCAGCGCGGTATCAATCTTCCGTAAAATCAGGGCGCTGTATAACTGTTTAGCTTCAGACAACGGTGTACGCATATCCGCATCACCAACCATTACCAGCGTCGGTGTCTGAATATTACCGACCAGAGAAACCGGCGAGAACTTCCAATAGGTTTCGGGATTTTCCCACACCTGACCGGGATAGCGGTAATCAGCATAACCATAGTAGTTATCTGCCGTGAGCAACTTGCTTATCCAGTTCATCACCGGCTTCACGACTGCAGCAGCTTCAAAGCGGTTATTCTTACCAATCATCCAGGCTGACATAATGCCACCGGCACTGCCTCCGGTAACGTACAACTGATCTTCACTGGTATAACCGCGTTTAATCATTTCATCAACGCCGTCCATGACATCCTGATAATCTTCACCGGGGTAGTTATTAAACAGCAGGTTTCCGAACTCTTCGCCATAGCTGGTGCTGCCACGGGGATTCGGATAAAACACGACGTAGCCTGCTGACGCATAGAGCTGAATTTCCGGAGAAAAACGATCGCCGTAATTTGAGATAGGGCCACCGTGATTTTCAACAATCAACGGATAGGTTTTACCTTCTTCATAGTCAGGCGGAAACGTCACCCACCCCTGAATGTCACGGCCATCGGCGGTAGACTTGTACCATACGGTTTCAGTGCGGCCCAGATTACGGTAGGCCAGAATATCTTCATTTAATCCGGTCACCAGTTCAGGCTTTGCGTCGTTCTTAGCCAGCACGGCAACATCAGCAGGACGGTAAGGGGTAGTGTGGGTATAGGCAATGACACCCTTGTTATTTACGCTGAAACTGCCGCCGCCATATGGTCTTGCCACGGTGGTTCCACCCACATTGTCAGCCAGTTTTTTAACTTTGCCATTTAATCCGGTAACAGCAATTTTCGTGTTGCCATGGTCATCATACTGAAAATAGATCCCTTGCTTATTCCAGACCGGATTGCTGACAGAGCGATCCAGCTTTAAATCAATTTCTTTTTTATCAGAACCGTCAACATCCATTACGTACAAACGGGTTGTCTGATAAGCCATCAATTTATCAGGATAGCCAAGCCAGGCAATTTTTTTGCCGTCAGGCGAAAGGACAGGGTGGTGATCAGGCCCGGTTTGTGTGGTTAGCTGCTTTATAGTGCCGCTCTCTATTTCTACAGAATAGATATCGGTATTGCGGAAATTATGCTCTGCATCCGGTTGTCTGTTTGCTGAGAAAACCAGATTATGACCATCAGGCGTCCATTGAGGCTGACCACGATGCTGAAAATCGCCGGAGGTGATTTGCCTTGGAGTGCCACCATCAGCCGGCACCACAAATAAATGCGAAAACCCGGGCTCAATGTAACCCCGACCGTCCTGTTCGTACTTCAGACGGTCAGTAATACGCGGATTATCCGCCCATTTGGCACCTTCAGGTTTGGCCGGCATTTTAACCATTACCGGCGGTGCAGACGGCACCAGCATCGAAAACGCAATCGTTTTACCGTCCGGAGACCAGCTTAAACCCGATGGAGCACGCTCAAGTTCGGTTAATCTTGCAACTTTGCCATCCCTGACGCGATAAACAAAAATCTCAGCGCCGTTTTGACCCTTTCTGGTGTACGCAATCCGTGAGCCATCAGGCGACCATACGGCATTGCCTTCACTGATATCATCCGTTGTCAGCTTCATGTGCTCAGAGCCGTCAGCATTCATCATCCACAGATTACCGGTACGTGCATCGGACATAACATCCATACCGTTACGGCGGTAAACGATATGCTTTCCGTCAGGCGATATCTCAGGCGCAGAAGCCCATTCTAGCTCAAAAACATCCATATCCGAAAATGCAGGTTTGGCAGGCTCAGTGGTGCTGGCTGCTAATGCGCTGCAACTGAGTAAACTGACAAGAGAACAGAGGTGGCGAAGTTTCATTGTTGTTGTGTGCCTTTTATTATTTGTTAGCTGTATCGCTTTTGTAACGTAAAGCAGCAAAAGCATCAGCGGCTTTACGATCATCACCGGTTAAACAGGATAAATGGCAGCGAAATCTATGACCATGAGATGGTCGCTACTGGCGAATGCCACTTAATTTGAGAATCTCTGCCAGCGACAACTTCAACGCATCAATGAGTTATAAATTCTCTGGAAATTCACTGTCACTTAAAACGAGATTAATTTTTCACAGCCTGTTGTTCCGGCTATAGGATTTGCTTCAAGATACTTCTGATAGAACAAGTCGCAGTAAGAATCCTTATTAAGGTGACTATGTTTAAAAAACACAAGTAAGTCATGTGGTAGTCACACAAAAATCTCGTGCTGGCAGAAAATCTCATTTTATGTGGCAGTATTCACAAGGGTTTGATTAACAATAGTATTTCTACTCTTAATTTAACATAATATACATTATGCGCAATTAAGTATTAATGTGGATTGGAGCGTTGCCTCTGGTTACGCTGCTTCTGTTCGCTCGCGCGCCGCAGGCTCTGCGCGGCATCACAGCGCAGCGTCAGCTGCACTCACTTTTGTTTCAGATGATGTAATACGCGGTCGACCTGATGCTGGTAAACATCAAGGTCTTTTACTGTGTCGATTGCCGGCATGTATTCCGGCATCAGTTCGTTGTAGATGTATGGGATAAGTTCTGCGTCTGTTGTTGCCGGGTAAATCTGGAAGTCCAGATTTACCGGGTCTATCACCGATTCAATCATGTCATCCTGTAACGCATCGAGATCTGCACCGGTATATGTATCGCCTTCGACTTCATACATATCTATTAAACTACCGCCAACATATTCAATGCTGAACCTCGGGCCATTATCTTCAGGTTCTTCATCTTCAACCACTTCATAGCTAAGTTTGAACGCGCAGTATTTGCCGCGCCATTTGCATAAACAAGCCACCGTTTCTTTGTCTGTATCAGCGTGCTTTGCATAGTCCATTGCTGCTTCTATTTTCATAATGCATTCCTTGCTGATTGATGAATCAGCTGTTTACTGTATGCCCATTCAGGTATTTGTGCTGGCTTCGCTTCAAGGATTCTGAACAGCGGCACAACGTTCGTCGTTGCCGGTTCACATGGCCGTAAATCGATGTTAATTCCGTACTCCATCAACGCTTTGCGCTGCCGGTAATATGTGGCTTTTGACATCATTTCGCGTAAGTCATGGCCCTCAGTCCATAAGGTATAAGTGGCAACTAAATTGTTTGGTAACTTGGCCGTGACATCATTGGTTAAGCGGATTTGATCAGTCATTTCGATTCTACCTAAGTATTCGTTAAACACGGTTTTCACTTGGGAAGACGTCACTTTATTAGCGGTAATTAAGTCGAGCTTTTCCAGTTCTTTTCTGTGTAACCGGAGCTCAATCCGCAGTTTATTGTCTACCCAGTTTTCTATGCCTTGGTTGGTTAATGGCTCAGGTAACTGTCCGTTTTTAGTTCTGATTTCTTCGGCTTTGCAATACAGTTTAATTGCCCAGCGCTCAGAGGTTTTTCCGAAGTAAAGTGTTCCTCCTTTCATAGATGGCCGTCCATGACGGGTTTTCGCTTTAAATTCCATAGCACGTATAAATGCCAGAACGTCAGCTTTCGTTGGAAGTTCGAATGAGTAATTTACGTCAATCATTCCGATGTCGTAAGCACCATCACGGATCTGTGCGATCTCTGATATTTGCGGTGTCAGACCAAGTTGCCGGATGATGATTTTGAACGTGTCGTACACCAGAGCCGTAAGGTCATCTGAGCCAAACACGTTATGGCCTTGAAGGAATTTGGCAGGGTTGCCGCTTATCCATAAATGCGTTGCGTTTCCCTGCCCGTCAGCGCCTACGCTTTTGATAGAGATTTTCTTTTCATAGCTGCCGACAGCTTGCTTTCTTTTTGGGGTGCGCCATTCGATTTCACCGTTTTCATTCGTGCAGAACACTTCGCCCGCATTAAGCGGAGCGTGAACGATCGGGAGTGTGGCACGCACCCAATCAATCATCGTGTTGTATCCTGCAGAGTCTCATTTTGAGACTAAAGTCGGGTATTACTAGACTCCCCGACTTGGTGAATTTGGTTTGCATCCTAAAACCTGTCAATACGCCTATATGTGAAATATAAATTCACATAAAGAGCAAATCAACAATTTCATTGCATAAACGTGGTGTATGATTTCATCTATATGTGTAAATCAGGATGGAAACAATGTCTATAGGTGAAAATGTAAAGGCTTTAAGGCTTCGTGCAGGCTATACACAGTCTGAGTTGGCTAATGCTGCTGGCATTCAGCTAACTCAGATTTCGCGGATTGAGAACAACGATACAGACCCTAAATCATCAACGCTTAAAAAGGTGATGGAAGCATTAGGCTGCTCTGCAAATGACCTGTTTAATAAACCAGAGCACGAAATTATGTCATTGGAGGATTTCATTGCCTCAATCGATTACCGTTCTGGTATGGACATGAGAACAGCTGTCATTGTGTGGCGTGAAGTTAAAGACCACAAAGAATTTATCGATAAGATTGATGCTATTTATAAAAAGGATCCAGACCCCCGAGGTGAAGTGATCCGCAAGATTTATGAGGAGCAAGGGCTCGACCCAGATGTTGAAATTGCTAAACTCATTGAACAGAGTAAACAACCAGAATCTTAAAGCCAGTGGCACGGACGAACTATCTTTAAAGCCGATTTTCGATAGGTCGCTCATGCACTGCAACTTGGTTTAGCAGGACAAGGATGGGCTAATGTCCGTTTTAGAACAGGGATGTCCGATTTTGGATAGTACCTTTGTTCAGTATCGCAGGGCTACCGTTCGCAAAGCTCACTACATGCCGCAAGCGGCATAAAAAAGCCCTCATATTGAGGACCTTTGTACATTATTTCTCTTTTCGCTTTATGTAAGACTCTAGCAGTTTACACAGACGTAATGCTAGAATCAGAGCTAAGAGAGCGTAGTAAGTACGCGTATCGTTTAAAAACAGCGTTATCAAAGCTTCGTGGTTTAATATGTTCATCGAATTGCCGTTCCTGAAACATTAAACTCTCGAAGCTTCTCTTTATTTAGAGTCATTATCTATAAATATCTCCTCTTTTTTTGTCTGAAAAACTAGTTTACTACTGGTTATCCTTCAAATCTGTAGATTTTTTAAGCAATTATATTTTTAGTTATATTATTCAATAGCTTAATCATTGGAAAGCCATCAAAAAGTAAAATCTAATTCAATCTGATGATAACCCAATTTATTATTTTCCAAAGGTGTTATTTTTGCTATTAAGCAGGTTACGCATAACATCTAAATTTACATAGCAAAAAATGCGCAAAAAAATGAGATGAATAAACCCGTCACTTTAACCACTGAACAACAGTTACTTTTGGTCCGCATGCCTTGCAGGCTAAGAGGGACGTACATCACATGGCTATTAGGGTTTGACCCGTATTTTCTGATGAGCAGGGAAACGTACTACAGACATGCCAAAGAACTGGCATCAAAATACGGCATAGAAATCCGCAAAAAGAGTCCTTATTTTGTGTCCCCAAGGGCAGACTAGTAAATATACATTATGCGCAATTAAGTATTAATGTGGATTGGAGCGTTGCCTCTGGTTACGCTGCTTCTGTTCGCTCGCGCGCCGCAGGCTCTGCGCGGCATCACAGCGCAGCGTCAGCTGCACTCACTTTTGTTTCAGATGATGTAATACGCGGTCGACCTGATGCTGGTAAACATCAAGGTCTTTTACTGTGTCGATTGCCGGCATGTATTCCGGCATCAGTTCGTTGTAGATGTATGGGATAAGTTCTGCGTCTGTTGTTGCCGGGTAAATCTGGAAGTCCAGATTTACCGGGTCTATCACCGATTCAATCATGTCATCCTGTAACGCATCGAGATCTGCACCGGTATATGTATCGCCTTCGACTTCATACATATCTATTAAACTACCGCCAACATATTCAATGCTGAACCTCGGGCCATTATCTTCAGGTTCTTCATCTTCAACCACTTCATAGCTAAGTTTGAACGCGCAGTATTTGCCGCGCCATTTGCATAAACAAGCCACCGTTTCTTTGTCTGTATCAGCGTGCTTTGCATAGTCCATTGCTGCTTCTATTTTCATAATGCATTCCTTGCTGATTGATGAATCAGCTGTTTACTGTATGCCCATTCAGGTATTTGTGCTGGCTTCGCTTCAAGGATTCTGAACAGCGGCACAACGTTCGTCGTTGCCGGTTCACATGGCCGTAAATCGATGTTAATTCCGTACTCCATCAACGCTTTGCGCTGCCGGTAATATGTGGCTTTTGACATCATTTCGCGTAAGTCATGGCCCTCAGTCCATAAGGTATAAGTGGCAACTAAATTGTTTGGTAACTTGGCCGTGACATCATTGGTTAAGCGGATTTGATCAGTCATTTCGATTCTACCTAAGTATTCGTTAAACACGGTTTTCACTTGGGAAGACGTCACTTTATTAGCGGTAATTAAGTCGAGCTTTTCCAGTTCTTTTCTGTGTAACCGGAGCTCAATCCGCAGTTTATTGTCTACCCAGTTTTCTATGCCTTGGTTGGTTAATGGCTCAGGTAACTGTCCGTTTTTAGTTCTGATTTCTTCGGCTTTGCAATACAGTTTAATTGCCCAGCGCTCAGAGGTTTTTCCGAAGTAAAGTGTTCCTCCTTTCATAGATGGCCGTCCATGACGGGTTTTCGCTTTAAATTCCATAGCACGTATAAATGCCAGAACGTCAGCTTTCGTTGGAAGTTCGAATGAGTAATTTACGTCAATCATTCCGATGTCGTAAGCACCATCACGGATCTGTGCGATCTCTGATATTTGCGGTGTCAGACCAAGTTGCCGGATGATGATTTTGAACGTGTCGTACACCAGAGCCGTAAGGTCATCTGAGCCAAACACGTTATGGCCTTGAAGGAATTTGGCAGGGTTGCCGCTTATCCATAAATGCGTTGCGTTTCCCTGCCCGTCAGCGCCTACGCTTTTGATAGAGATTTTCTTTTCATAGCTGCCGACAGCTTGCTTTCTTTTTGGGGTGCGCCATTCGATTTCACCGTTTTCATTCGTGCAGAACACTTCGCCCGCATTAAGCGGAGCGTGAACGATCGGGAGTGTGGCACGCACCCAATCAATCATCGTGTTGTATCCTGCAGAGTCTCATTTTGAGACTAAAGTCGGGTATTACTAGACTCCCCGACTTGGTGAATTTGGTTTGCATCCTAAAACCTGTCAATACGCCTATATGTGAAATATAAATTCACATAAAGAGCAAATCAACAATTTCATTGCATAAACGTGGTGTATGATTTCATCTATATGTGTAAATCAGGATGGAAACAATGTCTATAGGTGAAAATGTAAAGGCTTTAAGGCTTCGTGCAGGCTATACACAGTCTGAGTTGGCTAATGCTGCTGGCATTCAGCTAACTCAGATTTCGCGGATTGAGAACAACGATACAGACCCTAAATCATCAACGCTTAAAAAGGTGATGGAAGCATTAGGCTGCTCTGCAAATGACCTGTTTAATAAACCAGAGCACGAAATTATGTCATTGGAGGATTTCATTGCCTCAATCGATTACCGTTCTGGTATGGACATGAGAACAGCTGTCATTGTGTGGCGTGAAGTTAAAGACCACAAAGAATTTATCGATAAGATTGATGCTATTTATAAAAAGGATCCAGACCCCCGAGGTGAAGTGATCCGCAAGATTTATGAGGAGCAAGGGCTCGACCCAGATGTTGAAATTGCTAAACTCATTGAACAGAGTAAACAACCAGAATCTTAAAGCCAGTGGCACGGACGAACTATCTTTAAAGCCGATTTTCGATAGGTCGCTCATGCACTGCAACTTGGTTTAGCAGGACAAGGATGGGCTAATGTCCGTTTTAGAACAGGGATGTCCGATTTTGGATAGTACCTTTGTTCAGTATCGCAGGGCTACCGTTCGCAAAGCTCACTACATGCCGCAAGCGGCATAAAAAAGCCCTCATATTGAGGACCTTTGTACATTATTTCTCTTTTCGCTTTATGTAAGACTCTAGCAGTTTACACAGACGTAATGCTAGAATCAGAGCTAAGAGAGCGTAGTAAGTACGCGTATCGTTTAAAAACAGCGTTATCAAAGCTTCGTGGTTTAATATGTTCATCGAATTGCCGTTCCTGAAACATTAAACTCTCGAAGCTTCTCTTTATTTAGAGTCATTATCTATAAATATCTCCTCTTTTTTTGTCTGAAAAACTAGTTTACTACTGGTTATCCTTCAAATCTGTAGATTTTTTAAGCAATTATATTTTTAGTTATATTATTCAATAGCTTAATCATTGGAAAGCCATCAAAAAGTAAAATCTAATTCAATCTGATGATAACCCAATTTATTATTTTCCAAAGGTGTTATTTTTGCTATTAAGCAGGTTACGCATAACATCTAAATTTACATAGCAAAAAATGCGCAAAAAAATGAGATGAATAAACCCGTCACTTTAACCACTGAACAACAGTTACTTTTGGTCCGCATGCCTTGCAGGCTAAGAGGGACGTACATCACATGGCTATTAGGGTTTGACCCGTATTTTCTGATGAGCAGGGAAACGTACTACAGACATGCCAAAGAACTGGCATCAAAATACGGCATAGAAATCCGCAAAAAGAGTCCTTATTTTGTGTCCCCAAGGGCAGACTAGTAAATATACATTATGCGTAATTAAGTGTTAATGCGGATTGGGGCGGCACAGTGTCGCTTCCGGCTGTTGAGATATTGGCTAATACACAGCCGTGCAGCTTTGTGCTCGTTGGCCTTTCGTTGCGGTTCACATATCTGCAGGAATCATGCGCACCAACAGAAAGCATTTGAAACGAATGCTTCACATGCTCCTTTCGCTTGTATTAGCGATTTACAGTGGCTTAGTTCCATTTCCATTTCCATTGCCGTTACCGTTGTCTACGATAAATGAAACTTCTGACACCAGACTTCAGCGTTCTTTTGATTCCCTGAAAGCCTTCTATTACTCAGCATGCAGCTTATCTAAATTGATATTCTCCGCATGTGCGGATTTTTGGTTAACAAAGTGCCTGATTGTTACGCGGCGCTACGTGAAATCTGAGAAAAATTGCGACCACAAACCTTGCAGATTTCACGTAGCGCACGATTCGTTTTCAGGCGTTAAACATGACTTTTGAAGTATGAATTTCCAACAGCTTGTCAGAATCTGCGCTGCCGGATTTTAAGAGTTTTCCAAGTTTAATGCCGATAAGAGCTTTCCGGACATTACCAGACTCATACACGGTAAACGCCGTATAAGTAAATCTGATCCATACGATAAACTGTGGATGTGCCAATATATCGGCAAAATGGTGTTATGTGGTAATTACTGTAAATCTGATGTTTTGCGTGTGATGGCTTGATTTGAATTGTTTCAAAAGTTCTTTATTGAATCATTCACCAGGCACTTGAACGTTTGTACGAAGCCTGAAATCAGAGATATTCAAATATTTTCGAGATACTGGATAGATATACAGACTCCTTGCAAACAGGTACTTTTCATCTATGAATTCATCACGCATGATAATTCCAGTTATCATGCGTGATGTGTATAATTATTTATTTTAATCATGTACTTAAGTAATTTTTAGAACAAGTTCAGCTTATCCGCAGATAAACGAAAGCCCGCTTTAGCGGGCTTAAAATTTTTAGCTGGAGCCTAGAAAACTACTTACAAACGCTCTCAATCTACTCGTTTGTTAATTCGCAGAAGGCTTCAGCACAAAACTGTACTGATAATCACGCCATGGCAGCGTGTAGCGATACAGCGGCGACTCTCCCCAGGAGTTAGTGCCGCCTACGCCGCGCTGGCGGTAGTCGATATACAGGAACGTATTTTCAGACTCAGGGATCTGATAGCCGTGAAGCCCCTGCTTTTCGAACTGGTCATAATCAAACAGGTTGTCTTTCGCCAGGTTAAAGCCAAATGTTGGTTCACCGAATACGCTGAAACCTTCCGCATCACCACCGCTGAAGTCTGCCTGATACACAAAGGCACGATGACCATTCTCCTGCGGTCGGGCATAGTCGTGACCTAACTGTTCAACAGAGCGTGAGTAGCGACCAAACACAGCCGAGTGGTTCCGGTCCCGGTAATTTTCGTGGGGCCCTTTACCAAACCAGCTAACCTCGTCGTACTCTCCAATTAACTCCAGACGATAGCCAATGCGCGGCAACTCAGGGTATTTCTTGTGCGCGGCCGCATAGAAATTCACGCTGACTTCCATTGTACCGTCGCCGGCAATGGCATAGCGGGTGAAGTAACGGCTTTCTATTGCTTGTAGTGCATGTTCAGTGTTGATAACAATCCGGTTTCCCTCTTTTCCGGAGGAAATCGAAGTCAGTGTCGCGTCTTCATAAAGCTTCTGATATACCTTTGCTTTTTCTGGATACTTCTCACCAAAATCGTTATCTGTAGGTGCCCGCCAGAACCACGGCACCATAGGGGATGCCAACTGTTTATCACCGTCTGCTTTCCACTGACTCAGCCAGCCGTTTTGCTTATCAAACGTAAAGGCTTGCTTTCCGGCTGTAACAGTAATGGCATCAGACGCCGCGTTCACGGCTGGTAATTTACCTTCGCCGAGAGACGGAGCGGCCGCCATAGCATTGATCGCCAATGGAAGCTGTTCAGTCGCTATCGCAACATCGCTGGCATAAAGCTCGCTGTTCTGCTTTGGATAGAATCGGAACGTCAGATAGTAGCGCTTCCCTTCCCGGGTTTTGCTGGTAAATGCAGGAAGCGTAAACGTGCCTGACTGTTGCGGAGCGATATCTAAATTATCAATGTCGCCCTGAGCCACTGTTTTGCCGTCCTCCTCCAGCGTCCAGTTTAATGAAAGATCATTCAGCGAGGTAAAGTAACGGCGGTTGAACACCCTGACCTGACGCTCGCTGCTACCAGCAAACGATACTTCCACATCCTGATAGACATATTTCACTTCTTCAGCGTGGGGATGCGGTTCGCGATTCGCATTCATTACACCGTTCGCACTGAAGTTTTCATCGTGGTAAACGCCTTCAGGTTCGAAGTCACCGCCGTACCCCAGATAGGTGTTGCCATTCTTATCAGTTGTTTCGATAGTCTGATCAACCCAGTCCCAGATAAAGCCGCCCTGAAGCGCCGGGTATTTACGAATAACCTGCCAGTAATCATAAAGTTCGCCCACCGAGTTGCCCATTGCGTGTTCATACTCACAAAGGATCATCGGACGGGTTGGATCTGACAGCGCATAATTTTCCAGCAGCGGAATAGACGCATACATTTTGGCGTACATGTCGGTGTGAGATTTGGTGCGCGCCTGATCTGACATAACCGGACGATCGGTGCGGGTTTTCAGCCAGTGATAAAGTTGTTCGGTGTTCGGGCCATCACCGGTTTCATTGCCAACAGACAAAATTACCACCGAAGCATGGTTTTTACTGGCTTCATACATGTTGCGAACGCGGTCAAGAAAGGCGTCTTTCCATGTAGGGTTGTTCACGATGTGTTTTTCAGGATCGTAATTACTATCAGTGGCACCGAACGCGTGAGCTTCCTGATTCGCTTCGTCAACCAGGTATAGTCCGAGCTCATCAGCCAGTTCATACCAGGCAGGATTATTCGGATAATGTGAATTCCTGGCGGCATTAATATTGTGTTGCTTCATCAATAATATGTCGCGGCGCATCGATTCACGGGTGATTACGTGACCGGTGCGAGGATCATGCTCATGACGGTTTACGCCTTTAATAAGAACAGGCTCACCATTAATCAACACATTGCCGTTTTTCAGCTCACTGCGTCGGAAGCCGATGCGTTGCCAGGCATATTGTGCTGTTTCACCTTCGCCGGCGATAATTTGCAGATCATACAAATTCGGTGTTTCAGCCGTCCACTTCTGCACATTGGCAAGAGTGGCTGACGCCGAACAGTCAGCACCTTCCCCGTCGCCCTGCCAGACCAGCTTGTCATCGTCCAGCAGACGGTAGCTGACATTACACTGTGACAACGTGACGTCAGAATCGGTTTCTATATCGGTGCTCAGAGAAAGTACACCTTGCTGGTAACTGTCATCCAGTGTGGACACGACTTCAATATCGCGGATATGTTGTTCTTTGGGCGTGCGATACAGATACACATCCCGTTCAATTCCGGATAACCGCCACATGTCCTGCAGTTCCAGATACGTGCCGTCAGACCAACGATGCACTTTCAGCGCAATGAGGTTATCGCCGCTTTTTAATTTGTCAGTAATATCAAATTCGGCGGCGGTTTTTGAATCCTGGGAATAACCCACGTACTCGCCGTTTACCCAGATTGAAAAAGAAGATTTAACTGCGCCGAAATAAGCGACAACACGATCACCGGTCCAGTCATCCGGCAAGGTAACGTGCTTGCGATATAAACCGGTGGAGTTATTTTCGGAAGGGATTTGGCCAGAAGGCGTTTCCGGACCATAATCGAGGCGGATATTCACGTAATTCGGATATCCATAGCCGTTTAGTTCCCAGTTTCCCGGTACAGGGATCTCGCCCCAGCCTTTTTCAGCGTAGTCAGGGCGCATGAAATCATCCGGCGCGGCCTGCGGATTTTCCGCCATTTTAAATTGCCATGTGCCATTAAGAGACAGGTAATCATTGCTATCCCAGGGCGTTGAAACAAATTTCCCGGGATCTTTTGAGAATGCGAAAAAATGCGCCCGTGGCGCGAGACGGTTCTTTTGTAAAACCTGCGGATTTTGCCAGTCAGGGAGGTCAGCGTTTCCGGACTGAGCCAGAACTGCTGCCGATGGCGTCAACACAGTACAAAGTATAAGGAATCTTTTAAACATAGCTATCCTGTCAGAAATGCAGCATGGAGAAAAACTAAAAAAGGCAAGCGCATTGCTGTGCCTGCCTTTGTCGAGCTGAGAACTTAGAAGCTGGTGCGTACACCCACGGTATAACGTGCTCCGTTATCAATCATCTGAATGAACTGTTCGCTGTAACGACCGTGACGACGTAACTCTTCACCAGTTACATTTATACCTTCAACAAAAACCGTGAAGTTTTCGTTGATATCGTAACTGGCACTGACATCGAACTGACCGTAGGTTTCAGTGAAGCGCGGTTCTGTGCCACCCAGCGGGCTAACCAGATCCTGCATAAAACCTTCTCGGTTGTTGTAAGCCACACGAGCCTGCATTGGACCCTGTTCATAGAACAGGATGATGTTTTGTGAATCACCCAGACCTTCCAGCGCGAACACCTGGCTGTTGTCTTCGCTATCCAGTGATGCATCGCTGTTTACGATAGTGGCGTTAGCCTGAATACCAAAACCGCTGTCGAAGGTGTGCAGCCACGCGATTTCCAGACCATTCACGTCAGCTGTTTCGCCGTTGTCAGGTAGACGAACGGTGAAATCGTAAGCACCACTTGCCAGATTCAGGGTGCGGGTTTCGAACGACGCCACAATGAAGTCTTCCACTTCTTTCTTGAACGCCGCTACAGAAAGGTAGCTGGTATCGGCATAGTACCATTCCAGTGAAAGGTCGAAGTTAGTCGACAGGAAGGGCTTCAGATCAGCGTTACCGGAATCTGCCTGCAGGTTATTCGGACGGGTCACCGAGACATTGAACACCGGCACCAGATCGCTCATGGTTGGACGGGTCAGCGTTTCAGAGAAGCCAACGCGCAGCATCAAATCATCAGTCAGATCCATCTTCGCATTAATGTTAGGCAGCAGATTAGAATAGCTGTTGGACTCTGCAATCGGCACACCTTCGTTGGTGGCATACACATCGCTGTAGTCAGACGGGTCGTTTGGCACAGGCACCACGTCCAGCAGTTCACGACCGTAACCGGTTGTGGTGGTATCGGTTTCGCTGTAGCGCAGGCCGAAGTTAATATCCACTGGCATGTCAGAAATCAACAGGCTGAAATACATCTGTGCGTACAGGCTGATGACTTCTTCATTCACTGAGAATGAATTGCCGGCAAGCGACGGGCTGTTCAGGCCCTCAGCATCAACGATGGCACGTACTTCATCAAAAGTCTGGCCGGTGTTATCCGCTACCTGCTGAATTGCCTCGTCTGACACGGCATAGTCAAAATACGCTTCAGGATCGTAAGCAATCCACTGCTGACTGGCGTTTGAGAAATAGTTTTGTGGTGAGTAGATGTACAGCAAGTCATCCGGAATATCAGTTTGATAACCACAGTACACGTTACACAGGCTGGACGTCAGACTGTTGTTGTCTTTGTTCCGATCCTGATAGTACGCACCGAATTCCATTTTCGAAAACGCATTACCGGAATCAGGTAACCAGGTGAAATCCGCACGATATTCATCGATAGTGTCTTCAATATCGTAACCTTCACGGTTGGTGACGTGCATACGACCGGCCGGAATGTTGGTCAGCGCGTCTGTACCGCCTTCGATATCAATCGTGGGCGTTTCACCGGAAAAGTCCAGGCTGTAAGAGTTGTTGTAGCCCACTACAGTAAAGTAGTTATTACCACCGCTATTGTTTTTCGCCGTCGACGTTGAGATATCGAAGGTTGCTGTGAAGTAGTCATTTACCAGCCATTCATAGTTGATACCGTACGCCTGGATCTCCACGTCACGGGAGTCGCTGCTCTGAATGAAGTCGGTTGCACCACCCACGCCATCTACTAATGTGCTGTCCAGAGAGGTAACGGTGCCGTTTTCATTCACTTCAAGATTATCAAGGTTGCTGTCCGACAGCCAGTGACCAACGGTGTTACGACGGGAGCCTACTTCAAATTTAGAGTAGAGCGCGTCGACTTTGATCATCATGTTGTCTTGCGGCGCATATTGCACCACTACGTTCCCGCTAGTGCGCTGACGATCCGCCAGATCTACAATCTGGTCAAAGTTTTGCGGAACGTATACGCCGTTGAACTGCTCAGAATCTGCATACTGAGGGTCATCAGTTTGAGAACGATTGGTCAGGCTGACATTCGAGCGCCAGTCGCGTACCTGAAGAATATTGGTCTGCGCTTTACGTTTTTGCAGGGAACCGGCTACCAGCACCCCGAGCTTGTCATCCATGAACCGGTTAGTGATCAAACCGGAAATCTGAGGCGAGGTTTCTTCCGAAATCTCTTCATACATGCCCTTCACACTGGCTGCACCGGCAAACCCGTCAAAATCGAATGGATTGGCTGTAGTTACATTAACCGTGGAGCCGATACCACCTGCCTGCAGCGAAGAAACCGGGCTTTTATATACATTAGCGCCGCTAATAAGTTCTGCCGGTAAGGTATCAAAACTGAATTCTCGCCCCTGGTTTTCCGTGGCGATCTGGCGACCGTTGATCAGAACGGTGTTAAACTGCGGACCAAATCCTCGAACAGTAATAAACTGGCCTTCACCACCACTACGGTCGATGGCTACACCGGTAATGCGCTGTAGCGATTCCGCGACGTTCTGATCGGGAAACTTACCCAGGTCTTCTGCCGAAATACCGTCAGATACCACATCTGACGCTTTCTTGTTGAGCATAGACTCTTTCAGCGAGTTTCTGAATCCACGCACTTCAATGACTTCAGTGTTTCCGGCATTCGCTTCTGCTTCATCACTTTGCGCCATAGCCAGAGGCGTGCCCAGAGAAGAAAGTATTGCCAAATATAAAGAACTTTTCAGAAAAACTCTTTTTTTATTATTCTTATTGAATTTTGTATTTGCAGTCATGTATGTCTCCTTCAGAGGGCAAACGTCTGCCCCGCTTCCTCAATGTGTCAAAAATATGTGCAGAATCACTCGAATGCATCACCGCATTTAAATAGGACTCAAGGTTATACGTTTACCCTTGCAAATTAAATTTTTCATTTTTATATATAAAAATGGATTTCATGTCCGGCGTCTGACCTGTCCCGCGAACCGCTTGAATAAATTAGCGGAAACTGGTTTGTATTCTGCAACAATTTATTGATCCCAGTTTGAATTGAGCACTCGAATCTGGGAGCAAAACTAAGGTAAAACGTTAACCCTAGACAAAGGTATAATATGTGAATGAATGGCTAATGTAAACGAAATGTTCAATTTTAAAATATATGCACACAATTGAAGAACAAGCCAAGGTCGGACTTAACATGATTGCAACACCAAAAACGACCATATACACTTCCAGTGAGTTTTAGTTCTTTAAATCCATAAAGTTCTCAGCCCCCGTTTGAACATACACATACACATACACCTTCAATTCAAAGAAATTAGAAAATAAACAAAAGTAAAACATGATACTATTCAACAGATTAAAAGGTCATTGAGTAGATAAACGTCTATCTCCCGCCGCTAAAATACAGGATAAAGGAGCTATCTTCTTGCAGCATCTCGTCATTCAATTTATGCGTTCACCCATAGTGTTAATGTGCGCCTCTATTCTTTTGTGGATGCTTTATCCGCCGGTGGTTAACTACCTGATAGACCGCTCCAGCCCAATCTTTGTCGCTGCTACTTCGCATACGCTGGCTGCTATTTCTACGCTTGTGGTCGTCATGGTCATGTTTGCAAAGCGGCAACAAGGCTTTTTCTCTGATATTGCAGTCCATTTCAAAACACCGGCGCTGCTTGTACCCACGCTGTTTTCCGGTGCCCTTATCTGTGCAAACCATCTGCTTTTATATGCGGCACTGAACATGTCGCAGGAATTTGATGTTATTGCCATTCTCATATTCGAAGCCTGGCCAATTGTATTTTTTTACATAGACAGCACGTTGCGTAAAAAGCACAGAACAACCACGGCGAACGATTATATTTTCTCTGCAGCAGCGTTTGCCGGTTTCATCGTTCTGATGAGCCCGAATCTGGATATTGCAGACTGGCTGCTGCTGGAAAGTCCGATGATAAATACCATTTTACTGGCGGCATCAGGCGGGCTTGCTATGGCAATTAACTGCTATATGCGCATGAAATGCATGGATGCCTGGTCTGCTATCTCAGATAAAAATGCTCTCAACCTCAGTTCATTGAATAAAGCTTTACTGACGGAATCAGGTGTTCGTTGTGTAGCTGCCCCCGGTATGCTCTCCATCCTGTTTTTGTTTGGCGATACGGCAAATCAGTTTGATTATATGGATTATGCGTTGGTGGCCTTTGCCGGTATCGCTATTCTGGCACTGGGAAGTTTGCTCTACGACTTATCCGTGTTTTCAGCGACGAATGCGTCTGTCAGCGTGTTCTGGTATTTCATGCCTGTTGGCGCGGTAGTGATCCTTGCTCTGTTACAGGGCCGATTACTCAATCAATATGAAGCGGTTGCATCCGTTCTTATTGTGTCGGCCAATATTTTTCTCGGGCTGCGCTTTCCTCTGCGTTCATCGCTGCTCATTCTTTTCAGTACCGTATGCATGGTGGGGATATGGGTGTTATTCGCGCCAACTTATCCCATTGACTCGTATTACGATTTACTCGCTGTATCCACGGTCTTTTTTGTTCTGTTGGGTACCTTTGCTCTTGAGCGGACAACTTCCCTTAACCGGGAACGGGAACGTTTGCTGGTAGAGTTTAATGATTCGGTGATGCAACTCCCCTCCTCTTCACCGTCCGGCGGCGTATCTGCTGAGAAGTACAAAGCACTGATAAATAATTATATCGTTAAACATTTATACGTGTTCTTACGGGCTTTTAACGGCGCAAAGGATATGCGCAATGCTCAGCTGGAAATTCAGGACATTAAGAAAGTACTGATTGCCGGTACTGAAAATACTCCGATATATCGAGAGCGTTTGCTGGATAATTTCCAGGTGGGTCAGAAACTGATGACCATGGAAAGTGACAGAATTCCACCGGAAGAACTGGTCATTCTCATCTTGCTTGGCGCAACGAACGTCTTCTTCTCACTCATATTTCGTCCTGAAAGTTTCTCCACGGCATTGTTTGCGCTCATTCTGGCTACTTCGGTTATATTTCTCATTCTGGTTATTAATGAACGGAATCAGTATATCCAGATACGCCACGATCACGCGCTGGTGTGCCGTGACTTACTGGAATATGCAGACGAATTTAAGCAGAAATCAGACGCCCCGGAGTTTGACGTGCAGCATGAAGCTGTAGAGCGTACTTTGAGCCTGAAAACGGTCGGTCCCGAAACCGTGAGTCACAGTTACTGGATTTTCAGTATTTTTGTGTTTTTGTTTTGTGGATTCGGCTACGGCTTTTTATATGAAACGCTGGATGATGTGAAACGGGATGAGTCAGCGCCCATTCTGTCGAAGCGCGATTTAAATAACGCAGAACTGAATATTGCCTTACTGGACTGGCCGACCGCTCAAGTTAAAGCTCATATTCTTGCCACGATTATTAATGAACACACAGAGTCGCGGGCACAGCTCATCAACGTTACTCATGAGCAAGCCTTTAAACAGATGGGCCAGCACGACGGCGACATTGATGTGCATCCGGATATCTGGCTGGCTAACAATGCCGACCTGATCCGCCGGTATGTGCGGGCGTTCGAAACTGTTAAATTGGGTGAAAGCGCCGGCATGGGAAAACAAGGCCTCTGCTATACCGATTTTACAGCGCCGGCAACGTTAGCAGTAAACGATCTGGTTACTCCGGAAAACGCTTCACGTTTTGACTTGTCCGGTAATGGACGTGGTGATATTTGGGTGGGAGCCAAAGGCTGGGCATCAGTGGCAATTGAGGAGCGACGTCTCAACGCCTATGGTCTGGATGCGTATTATGACTATCACGTGTTTGACCTGGACTTACTGGAGCAGCTGATTAACCGCAACAATCAGAATGAACAACCGGGCTTATTCTTCTGCTATTACCCTGATGCATTGTTTGGAAACCGCCATGTACATTTCGTTGAAGAGCCTGCACATGACGCCGCAATATGGCAAGCCATTTTCAAAGCTCAGGGACTCAATAAACTCAGCACAGGTACCTCCTGGCCGCAAAGTGAAATCAAACTGGGTTTTCGTTCACAACTGGAAGAGCGTTCCCCCGAGCTGCTGAAGCTGTTAAACCGGTTTGTGATTGATGACGCGGAACTGGTGACAATGCTCTCCGCTGTAGAAAATGGTGAGGATATTGAAACCGTGTCTCAACAATGGGCTGACAATCATAAAGATTTGATCCTTGAATGGCTGACGGGTTTTACTTTACGGGATAGCGCTGAATAGGCTTTCCCTGCCCGAAACACACAAGAGCTGTATTTATATACAGCAAATATCAATTTAGATATACTACCGGCATCGTACTCCCACGTATGCCGGCTTTTACCCTTCATGCGTGCCATCCGTTTAAATACCTGTATATTTTAAGGAGCTGACATGAAGTTGCCGGCATCTCAGCAGTTACAGTTTACAGACTGTTACCGCGATGCTGTGAATCAGTACTTCAATGATATTTTCTCACGGTTACCCCGTAACACGCAGCGTGCTTACATCAGCGATTTCAACGAGTTTGTTATATTCTGTGAGCAATCCGGATTGAGCGGATTCAATGCTTCATTTGAAAATAACGAACTCTGTGTCAAACGTTATGTAGAGATGTTATGTCAGTCACCACTGGCTTACCGCACCATCAAACGCAGGCTCAGTGCGTTGAGTAAATTTCTGGGTATTGCCAAATTACCGAACCCCATTGTGCAGTCTGTCTATCTTAAAGACTTCATCCGGCTGTCGCTGGCTGAAAATGAGAAATACCAGTTCAGTCACCATCAGGCGGTACCGCTGACACTGGATTTGCTGGAAAAAATTAATGATCGGGTGATCCCGGACACACTGCTGGAAATGCGCGATCTGGCCATGATTAATCTGATGTTCGACGCGCTGCTCAGGGCCGATGAAGTCGTTCGCGTTTGTATATCTGACATTAATAAGCGTACTAACGCCCTGCTCGTCTTAACATCAAAAAGTGACCAGACCGGCAAAGGCCAGTACAGGTACATTTCTCCCAATACGCTGGATATGATTGACGAGTATGTTGCTGAAGCGAATTATGACGCTCAGCAAAAAGTTGAGCGAAGTGAAGATGATCCGCGAAGGATAAACAAAGGCGTGTTGTTCCGCCGCGTCTCAAACAGAGGCCACGCTCTGTTGCCTTATGATGAAAGTGCGAATTTCAAACAGGCCCCGAAGCTGGAATACTCGAGCATTTATCGCACCTGGAAACGCATTGCTGCACTTGCTGGTATTCAGGAAAATATCACCCCTCACAGCGGTCGTGTGGGAGCGGCGGTTTCACTGGCAGAAAATGGCGCCACGCTACCTGAAATGCAGCTTGCCGGAGGCTGGCGCTCTCCGGAAATGCCCGGTCACTATGGCCAGCAGGCGGCTGTTAAACAAGGCGGCATGGCCAGACTAACCAAGGGACAAAAGCGCCGGGGTTAGATAAACAGGCGCTTTATTTTTCCGCTAAGGGAAACGTATCAAACTGCAAACCGTCGAATCCTGAGACCATGAAATTGCGAATATTTGCGTGGTCGGTACCTTCAGGATGCTTAAGCACATCATCACGGTAGTAACTGCCAAAAAGTGCGAGTGTCTGCGCCTGTGTTAACCCTAATAGCTGGCCGAGGGCCAACAGTTTACAGGACCCGTTATTTTGATTCGTTTCATTGTTTACTGTGCCATTACTAAAAGCCGAAGGCGTGAAAATGTAGTTATCGTCAACAAACGAAATCACATCGCTGAATACAATTTCATCCGGTGCGCTGGCCAGTTGAGAGGTTAACGCTTCAACACTACTGAAAGACATAAGAACTCCGCTATTTGAAAAACAGCCGGCATTGTGCCCTATTCTCTTATTAAGAACCACGTTCAGATAGCCAGACCTCATCAATGACAATACCGTTTTGATTCACTGAAAGGGTCACATTGTGAGCACCCTTACTCAGCCTTCCCAGATTGACACTATTGTGAATGCGGTTGTTCAATACGCCCTGCTTCCACTGCTCGCTTCGTCCTATGGTGTTCAGCGTGAATATCGTCACTGGTTTTTGTGCCAGAGATATTGCAATCTCATGAGAAAAATCATTGGAATGCACAGGTAACGTGGCAACGTTTAACGTTACATCCTGTGCAATATCAAGGTTGAACTGGTAAGTAACAGCGGCCTTTTCTGAGAAGTATTGTTGCTTCAGCGGATAAAGTGTTAATGCTTTGCCGGAATAGCCCAGATCTCTCACTTCCTGCCAGCTGTAACCCTCAGGTGAAATGAACTTTACTGATGCCGGTTTGATTTGCTTACTTTGGGATCCGTTGTTGACTCTTTCTCGCTTTTGTTTTTCGTCATCCGTCAACGTAATCAGTTCCGGCTTGCTAAAAACCGGCAGTTTGCGCGGTGCAGCATCCATCATGCCGGCCCATTTGCCGTCAGACAATCTGTTATATTGCTGAGTTAGCCCGTCGATAGTGTTATGTGCATCCAGTGCTTTTTCCATCAGCTTATCAGCTACAGATTGTGAGACTGTAAAAGCAGCTTTGTGTCTGAACAGCCACTTTTTATTCATTTCTGATGCCGCCTGCACCGGATAGCTCATAAGTTGAAACCAGGCTGATTGCTCTTCTGGCTGAATGCCTTTGCCCAGTTCAAAAATGGATGTCTCAAGCTTTTGGTATTGCTGAAGACGATTTTCAATGGTTTTGCCGTCCCAGCCGGATAATTGGGTTTGTGTCGTGGGTTCGGTTTGACTCCATCCCATGAATTCCGGGCGACGGATAAAGGCCAGATGGTAATAGTCAAATAATAGCTCTGCGGCATATCGGGGTTCAGAAATCGCAAAGTCTCTGCCCAACTGATAAGAAGCGAACATCTTTGCGTCAGACACTTTATCCGGCCCGTACCACCCGAGATGTAAGAACCATTCCATATTGTATTCAAGGGGTTTGATGTCACCCACATTGGCTATCCAGATACGGTCAGCACCATTTTCAAATGCACGTTGCATTTCAAACTGTATTAACGCGGGGTGGGTACTGCTCAGCCATAAATAATCATGGGGTCTGCCCCAATAGCTTAAATGGTAGTACACCCCTGCTCCGCCTGACCGTGTTTGTTCAGCATGGTTGCTGTGCCGGCGGATATAACCGTAGTTATCATCAGGCCACACCAGTGTGACATCGTCAGGCACAGATAATCCCATTTCGTACAGTGAGAGTACTTCTTTGTAAGGCGTAAACATTTGCGTAAGCGTTTCAGCGGGCTTTCCAAAAACCGCTTCAAGTTGTGCACGCTGGGTATTGATAGCCTGCTGTAAAGTGTCTTTGGCTTGCTGCTGTGAATTGGTACCTTCCATTCCGCTGTCATGAATGCCACGCATACCCAGGGTAAACATCGCCAGATCAGACATATCACTGACTTGCACAACACGGCTTCGCCAGTATTCATTGACCCTTGCCGCATTATTGGTGTAATTGAAATCACCTGATTGCTGCTTGTCCCATTCATCCACATTGTTTCTTAACATGGGTTCGGCATGAGAACTGCCCACATGAATGTGGTAGCGCTGCGCCATCTCCTTGTTGCCCGGCACAGTGAAGAAGGCACGGGTACCCGGATGCATGGCAGGCCAGATGGTATTGGCTTTTAATCTGAGCAGTAACTGAAAAATTTTTTCATAAGTCCGGGGCCCTATATTGGCAGTATCCGGCTCGAATGTACGAGACGCCCATGGAAGTAAGCCCCAGTCTTCATCGTTAATGAAAATACCGCGGTACTTCACAGCAGGACCTTCAACAACCGGTAACTTGTCCAGCGTTAGCGGCACGTTGGCTTTTTTCACCGGCACATCCGCCCACCATTGCCACGGTGAAATACCCATTTTTTCGGCTAACGTAAACAGACCGTATACCGTGCCCCTAACATCAGCACCGGTGATCACCAGAGTGTCCTGGTTTGTGTGAATGGCAAATGCTTCATGATTACCATGAGGAAATGCACTGGCATTGAGTAGCGGTAATGAGCCATCAACGTTTATGCGAATAAATGGTGTTGAAGCTGTCTCGTCATCGCTTTGGACCACAACAAAAGTCGAACCGGTGCGGGCAGATAAATCATCCGCCACATCTTTGGCGGCCCATTCAATGAGCGGATCACGGCTTTGTACAACAATAAAACGCACAGACGGTTCATCGACCGAAATAGTGAACCGCTCTCCCGAAGAAAATACGGCATGTGACGCAGACAACAGAACAACGAAGAGAAAGCAACGTGTGAGCATAGTGAGCCTGGCCTGAATAAAGTGTTGCGGGGTAAGGATAGGGTCATAAGAACTTATGACCCCGTAACGTAAAGCTGCCTAGTTGTGATATCGCACGCCAAGGAAGAACTGTCTTCCCGTGTTGTTATATTCCCGCACCATGTCCAGCGAACCGTCGCCGGTGACGAACAGCCGTGAATACTCATCCGTCAGGTTGATGACTTCAAAGGAGAACGTCAGCTTTTCAGACCAGTTATAGAACGAGGAAAAGTCGATATTTGTGGGACCCGTTACCCCATTTTCAGCATTGCCGGTGATGCCGGGTACTTCGATAAAGTAGTCATCCCTGCTGTTTGCCGACAGGCGGGCACCATACTTCTCTGTTTCGTAGTACAAGGTGAAATTGTAAGAATTCTCGGAAACACCCACGATTTCACCGGAACTGACACGGGTATAGTTCGCCACTGTCCCAAAATTATCGAAGGGCGCGGGCAGGAAGTTAAATGGCTGCTGGTAGCTGATTTCAAAGCCGTTTATGGTTGTACCGTCGCCATTGTCATAGGAATAATGGGTATAAGGTTCGCTGAACGGATTAACCGTTATCGCGGGATCATAAACCGGATCGTTATTGATTGCCGTGTAATAAATACTGTCGACCAGTTTTTCTTCCTGTGTGCTGCGAATATAGGTTTCTATGTCTTTATAAAACAGTGTGGCAGACAATAACGATTCTTCGTCAAAATACCACTCTACGCCAAAGTCCACATTGTTAGACACGTAAGGGTCAAGGTACGGATTACCCACCGTCACGAAACCTTCAATGTAGCGAAAAGCAGGATTGCCCGGGTTCAGCGTATTTAAGCTGGGGCGTGTCATTGACCGCGTCAGTCCTAAGCGCACGATGAGATCATCTGCAGGCTCCAGTGCCAGATTCAGAGCCGGTAAAAAGTTCTTATAGTCATGTTCAGCGACGATGGTTTCTACAGAATTTTCCAGCCGGATATATCCCGTTGACGTGGCGGTGGTATCGACATATCGCATACCAAAGTTGGTACGCAAAATCATATCAGCGATATCGAAGTCTGTATTAAACTCCAGATAAACGGCCATGGTCTCTTCTTCTACCTGCGTGTTTTTCTGATCCTGAGATTGCCAGTTGAGGGGGCCGATAGCGTCTTTTACTGCATCAAAATCAGCCACTACAAAAGGAAACAAATTTCCGTCAAAGCCGTCGCCAAAATTACTGATGGGCAGCATTTCTGTTAAGCCTTCTGCAGATCCCGTAGAAAAAGTTGGCAGACCGAAATATTGGCGGGAGACTTTGCGGTTGTTGTAGGCCACACCGGCCTTAACTTCGACCATATCCGCCACATATTTTCCATCAAATTTAGCGGTCAGGTTTTCTTTATCAGTCTGATCCTGAAAATCATAAGAGGACAAGTTGTACAAGGCAGGATCATTATAATCGAACTGGAAGTCGAGCAGCGCAGCATTGGGGTTACCCGTAAAATCGAAACCGAAACTATGCGGCTCAGTGCTGTCCATAATGTGACGAAATTCATCACGGGAAAAATCAATTTCTGCATACCCCACCATAGCATCCACAATGAGACGATCTGTTAAGCCAAACTCTCCCGATAACACATACTGATTAAATGCTGTATCACTGGTGGTCTCACGGCTCTCAACCCGGTTAGTTATGCCATCAAATTCGCCGGCAATAATTTGCTGGCCATTGGGCGCTACGGTAACCGATGTTGGCGTGATTTGATTGAAGTAATTTCTGAACATTGCGTACATGTGATAGTACGAGCGCTCATTTTCCAGTTGTGAATGTAAGTAGTCGAAGGTAAGTAACACATTATCAGACGGTGCATACTGAAATGAAGAAGTAATACCCAGGCGGGTCTGTTCGTTACCGAAATAATCCGGCCGCGGGATCCGGGGGGCATATAAACAATTGATGGCGTCCACATCCGCACCATTTAACTGACAATCACCACCCGACGGCGACCCGGTAACGTTTGTACTGCTGGTGTCCGCGTAAGTCATATTATTGTTAACGGGCGTTTGCCAGCCTACGGTTCCGAAGCCTTGCTGGTTAACGTTCCGGGTCGAATAAGCCAGTGAGAAAAGGACACCAAACTTATCATCGTCAAAGGTATTGCTCACCATTACCGCCGTGCGGGGGGTGGTCTCTTCGGAGACATCGTTGTAGTTCGCCTGCGCTGAACCGGCATAATGAAATCCGGGATTATCAAAAGGCTTGGCGGTATACAGATTTACAGAACCCGCGATACCACCTTCTTCCATTGATGCAGTGGGAGATTTTTGCACGTCCACGCGATTAAATAATTCAGACGCAAACACGTTGAAGTCAAATGCACGCCCGCCGCTCAGAGCAGAAATTGACGAGTCCAGCTGATCGGTTTCCGCCGGTATTTCCATACCGTTCAGTGTTGCACGGGTAAAGTCCGGGCCGAGGCCCCGCAGTGTGATACGTCTGCCCTCGCCGCCTTCGCGGCTGATTGAGACACCTGAAATGCGTTGCAGCGATTCGGCTAAGTTTAGATCAGGGAACTTACCAATATCTTCGGCGGATATGGACTCCATGGAATTCACGTTAGCGCGTTTTGTAAGCAGGGATTTGTTCAGTGAGCTTCGAAAGCCTTTTACTTCGATAACTTCTAACTGATCGCCGGTAGCGCTCTCCTGTGTGTTGTCCTGAGCGAGCGCATTTGTAGTTAAGCCGGCATGCAATACGGTAATAATGGAGAGTGACAGTTTCTTCAATTTCATAACGGATCCTTTGAAGAGTGAAACGTCACACATTCAAGCTGCATGACTTTTCACTATTTATTTACAATAAATTCACGTTAAATTTGAAGATATTCAGGGTCAATCAAAAACAATTATATGACGTCATTTTGTGTCACCGGGTTTCAATTATGAATAATTTCCCGCTGACAAAACTATTTTACAACGCAGGAAACGCTTCAGGCAGTGACCGGTGAGAGTGAGCTTTGAATAGGCTGACCATTCACAGTATTTTTAAGTAAATATTCTTAAAATCAATGGGCTGCCCTTCACTTTGAAATGCAATATAACCTGACTTCAGGTTTTTCATCTGTTCCCATGTCGCCGGGTTTTCACCGGTGACCAGATCGTCCTTTTTAGCGAGAGCTAAATCATATTCAAGAACCACATCATCATTGATAAGTTGAGTAACGTGCCCGTCTTTAACGATCAATTCGCCTCTCACCCATTCACCGGCGGGGAACGTGGGCGATGACGAGTTAAGGCAGTGTTCAGGATAAATGTCGCCCTGATAATAAATTTCTGTACCGGGCGAACACATATTTCCTGTAGGTCTTACTACACCGGCTTCACGCTCAGCCAACAGCTGCATTTCCACCGAAACCGGCCAGTTTTGATCCGTGAGGATGGAATCAGCAGACTGACTGGCAAACATTACACCACTGTTTAATCGTGCGTAGCCAGGGGCGCTTTCGAGAAAGTCTCCGGTAAAGCGGTACTCAAATTTGAGATGAAAGCTGGTTAATTCAGCTTCATAGAAAAGATGGCCGAATTGTTCGTTGAAGTCATCATAGCTATCATAACGTACAAGCAGCATATCTCCTGAAAACCGGAATGTGTTGGCAAAATTTACCCCTGAAGGATGATGATTAATTTTTGCAGTCCAGTTTTTCTGTTCTGCCGGCGACAGTAAATTTTGCCAGTCATCATTGTTGTTTTGAGTCGTTGAGCAGGCAGAAAGTGTCAGCAAGCTACTAAGCAGAATAGCAGAATTAGAAACAGGTAATTTTGTGATCATAGGGATACCAGTGATGTCGGTTGAACTGACTTGTCTATCACTGTCCCGGTACACAGCCAATGTAAACCGTAGTTTTTCTGTAATAAGTTTCAATTGTAAAACTCAAAAAAAGCAAAACTTAATCACAGGAACTTGCCATCAATCTATACAGAGCATTGCATTTTGTCCGGTTTCATCGCACTATTTCATGACTATTTATCAAGCCGCCTTTCTAACCGACTGAAAATAGTATGGAAAAATAACTTTAAAAAAGGATAAATAAAATGAGCGAAATTCCCGCGAACACGAATGCATCAGGCAGCACTGCCAAAATTGTCTATATCCTGTATCTGGTAGGCATTTTATTTGGTATCACCGGCCTTGTGGGTGTTGTGATGGCCTACATAAATAAATCAGATGCACCGGAATGGCTGCAAAGCCACTACCGTTTCCAAATCCGTACTTTCTGGATAGGTTTCCTCTATCTGGTGATCGGCTCGGTTCTGTCTGTTGTGCTGATAGGCTGGCTGGTTATTCTTTTCTGGGTTGTCTGGCTGATTGTTCGTTGTGTGAAAGGCATGAAATATCTTGATAACAATCAGGCCCATCCGGATCCTGCGGGCTGGATGTTCTGATATCAACGGTCGTGCCGGCTTTGTTTATTGCCGGCACATCTTTTAGAGCAATATTTTACCGCTTCCCAGTTCCGTTCCCACTTTTTGCGCCATGTAAATGGCCGCTGGCAAACCGGACACATCTTCTGCGGTAAATCAGACTTCTTCATTTTTACTCAGTTTTGTCAGAAAGCGTTGACCGTCATCCCGCATTGCCGCTATTTTCTCTTCCGCCATTCTGTCGTAGCTTTTATAGACAAGCGCCATTCTCGGGTTCTTCCGTAACTTGTCCTGATGGGCATCGAGAAAGCGCCAGTACAGGTAATTGAACGGACAGGCTCCTTCCCCGGTCTTTTTCGACACACTGTAACCACAATGCTTGCAGTAATCAGACATCTTATTAATGTAGCTGCCACTTGCTACATAAGGTTTGCTTGCGAGATTGCCGCCATCGGCGAATAAAATCATGCCGGACACATTAGGTAACTCTACCCACTCGTAGGCATCTGCGTACACCAGCAGATACCATTCCTGTACTTCAGCGGGTGATAACTCACACAATAATGAAAAATTACCTAACACCATCAAACGCTGAATATGGTGTGCGTAGGCATGTTTTTTAGTGTCAGTAATACACTGACGCAGACAATTCATATTGGTGTAGCCGTCCCAGAAAAAGTCGGGCAAGGTTCTTTTTGCATTGAAATAATTATCTGACTGTAACCCCGGCATGAAATGCCAGTAAAACCCCCGCACAAATTCACGCCAGCCAATGATCTGCCTTATGAAGCCTTCTACGGAATTCAGTGGTGCTTCACCGGCATGCCAGGCGGCTTCTGCCTGCTGAACCACCTCCCGGGGACTCAGCAAACCGCAATTGATGTAAAAGGACAGATGGGAGTGAAACAACCAGGGCATGTTGTGACGCATGGCGTCCTGATAGCGACCAAAGTCCGGTAGCCGTTCGTCAATAAAGCGGTTTAATACCTCAAGTGCGCCGGCACGATCGGTGGCATAATGAAAATCATCTAATTCACCGAAGTGATCACCGAACTCTTTTTCAACCAGACTGATCACGTCCCGGGTTATCACATCGGGTTCAAATTTTACCGGTGATGGCGGAGTGACACTGGCGGGCATGGACTCACGGTTTTTCGCATCGTAGTTCCAGTCTCCCCCCGCCGGCGCACCATTTTCCATAAGAATGCCGGTTTCTTTGCGCATTTCCCGGTACCAGAATTCCATACGAAGGGTTTTCCGTCCTTCAGCCCATTCAGCAAACCTGGCTTTACTGGCGTAGAACCGTTCGTCGGGTAACAGCTCCACAGGCACACCGTGCTGACTTTCCCACTGCTGCATATTCTTCAGTAAACGGTATTCACCCGGTTCAGTTACAACGATATTATCAACATCGTGTTTGCTCACCAGCGCTTTTACTTCATTCAGCAAGCTCCCCTGATTGTCAGGGTCATCGTACTTCCTGTAGTGCACCTTAAAGCCGTCATCTTTCAGTTCTTCTGCGAAATGCCGCATAGCTGAAAATAAAAATGCAATCTTCTTTTTATGGTGCTTCACATATGTGGCTTCTTCTTTCACCTCTGCCATCAATAAAATATCGCGGGTTTTCACCGCGTCAGTGATCACCGGTAAAGTGGCGGTGAGCTGGTCGCCAAGTATCAATCGCAGAGTACAGCCCATGGTTACCCCTTAATTTCATTAAAGGCATCCAGTGCCCGTTGCCGTGACGCTTTTAAATCTACCAGAGGTTCAGGATATTGCTCTCCGAGCACGACACCAGCCTGTTTGAGTGTTGCCTTGTCCGCCTCCCAGGGCTTATGAATATATTTGTTGGGCAATTTTTTCAGTTCGGGACACCAGGTACGTACGTATTCGCCCTGCTTGTCGAATTTCTCCCCCTGCAACACCGGGTTAAACACCCGAAAATAGGGCGCAGCGTCGGCACCCGACCCCGCCACCCACTGCCATCCGGCGGTGTTATTCGCACCGTCAGCGTCAACCAGACAATCCCAGAACCAGGCTTCTCCCTCACGCCAGTCGGTAAGCAAGTTCTTCACCAGAAATGAGCCGGTTATCATCCGTACGCGGTTGTGCATATAGCCGGTATGCCATAATTCCCGCATGCCTGCATCGACAATAGGGATACCTGTGCGGCCCTTCTGCCACGCTTGCAGATCTTTCTGACTCCGGCGCCATGGAAACTTATCGAACTTCTCATTGAAGTTCTTATCGGGGAAATCAGGAAAATGATAAATAAGGTGGTGGGCAAATTCCCGCCATCCCAGTTCACTCAGATAGGTATCGATATTCTTATCATCACTGTTGCCAAAGGCATCCTTAATGGCATACCAGATTTGATTAGGAGATATTTCTCCGGCATGAAGATGCGGGCTGAGCAACGATGTGCCCTGCACTGCCGGAATATCCCGGTCAGTTTTATAATTCGCTGCCGCTTCGTCTATGAAGGTAGCAAGCCGGTCGGCTGCACCGTCTTCTCCCGGTGTCCACATTTTTTCAATGCCATCGTACCACTGAATATCAGGCATCAACCCGAGTTCATCAATTAACGTGCCTGCATTGTCCACGTCCGCGTAAGTGATTCTGGCTACCGGCGCCTGGGGAAAACGTGGCTCAGCGGCCTGTAAGCATCCTTTACGGTAAAACGGCGTAAATACCTTATAGGGTGATCCTGATTTATTCTCAATGTCCCAGGGCTCCCACAACAACGAACCATTGAAACTCTTCACCGTTATGCCGTCATCTTTCAGAGCCTGCTTCAATTTTTTGTCTCTGGCCACATGCCAGGGCTCATACAACCGGTTCCAGAAGATATGCTGCACATCGAACCGTGTCATGAGTTCAGGAATGAGTTCTGCCGGATCGCCGCTGAATACCTTCAGATGACCGTTAAGACGATCATTAAGGGAGTTTAATGATTGATGTAACCACCATTTAGTTACACTACCGGGAAGTCGTTTTTCCGGTACAGACGTATCTGCAATATATACTGGGATAATTTTTCCAAGGTCGCAGGCGGCGTTAAGCGCGGGATTATCTTTCACGCGCAAGTCCTGGCGGAACCACATAATGCTGACGGGTACCGGCACGTTGTTATCCTTTTTATTCAGAATGATGCAATAGATACGGCATTGTAATAAATCTGATTACAAACGGGTGAAAATTAAGGTTTTGTAATGAAAACATCGCACTATACAAAAAGCAGTTATCCGGCCCGTGTGAAGGGCATTTTCTGGTTCCGTCAGGATTTACGGCTTGACGATATGCCGGCACTGGAAGAGATGTGTCAGAACGTCACGGAGTTGCTGCTGGTGTATGTCAGAGATAGCCGGCTGTCAGAAACCACACCTTTCGGCACACAACGCACCGGCGCAATCAGGGAACAGTTTATCGCTGAATGTCTGGATGAACTGGATGATGCCCTGGTACCTCTTGGCCAGAGGTTACTTATCCTTGAAGGTAACCCGGCTGTTATCATTGCAGAACTGATAAAAAAATACGATGTAAGCTGGCTTGGCGCACATGTGAATCCGGGTTTTTACGAATTGCAGGACTGGCAACATGTGGTTGATGCTTGTGACGGTATTAATACGGTGTATAAAGATGCCGCATCCCTGTTTAATCAGTCTTCGCTCCCCTTTTCTCTTAACGAAATGCCCGGGCAATTTACACAATTCCGCAAGCAAACAGAGAGGAACACAATACCGGAGTTACCATTAGATCCTCCGGTATCATACCCACCGCCCTTCGCCACCGAAGTGCAATCTGTGACGGCTGTACATGAGAAAAGCAAAACACCTCCTCTTTTTCGTGGCGGAGAAAATGCTGCGCTGGAACGGCTGAATGTGTATTTATTCAAACAACGGCATGTGCTGCGTTATAAAGAAACCAGAAATGCGCTGGATGACGAAACGGCCAGTACACGTTTCTCGCCATGGCTTGCGGCAGGCGCTTTGTCTCCCCGCCGGGTATATTTTGAGCTCAGGCGTTTTGAAGATGAAGTGGAAGCCAATGAGTCCACATACTGGGTTTATTTTGAATTATTGTGGCGGGAGTTTTTTCATTTTGCCCAGCTTAAGCCCGGCAAAGACTGGTATCTGCAAGCAGGACTGCGGGATGAAAAACGTCCCTGTCACTACGATGCGGACAAAATAATCCGTTGGCAACATGGAAGAACCGGCTACCCGATTGTTGATGCCTGCATGCGGCAACTGATGCAAACCGGTTTCATGTCTAACCGCGGCAGACAACTGGTTGCCAGTTGTCTGGTCCATGAGCTGGGACAAAACTGGCAATACGGGGCGGCCTGGTTTGAACAATGTCTGGTAGATTACGACCCCGGCAGTAACTGGGGTAACTGGCTCTACCTTGGAGGAGTGGGTCATGATCCCCGTGGTCACCGCCAGTTTGACCTTGAAAAGCAGACGAATATGTATGATCCGGACCGGACATTTATCAACAAATGGCTGAGCTGAAGCCCGATATTGCGGTGGGATGGCTCAAACGGGATTTGCGTCTGCGCGATCATGCCCCCCTGAAAGAAGCCGTCCGGAGCGGTTTGCCGGTGCTGTTAGTATTCTGTTTTGAGCCGGAACTCATGCAGGATCCGCACATGAGTGACAGACACTGGCGCTTCATCTGTCAGAGTATCACCGATATAAACGACCAGCTGACGGGATCTGCCGCAGATTCAGATGCAGGCCAGTATTACCGGTATACACACCGTCAGGTTATATAATCCTGCAACCCAGTCCGCCAGGCTCGATCCTGAAGCAGTGTTTATAAAAAAATGGGTAGCGGAAATAAAAAATCTGCCGGCAGCGCTGTGTCATAATCCGGCAGATATTCCGCCGCTGGAAGCAGCGATGCTGGATTTTGATATACAACGGGATTACATGCTGCCGGTGATTGATATCAGACAGCACAATAAACAAACCAGAGAGCGGCTGTGGTCTTGAAGAGGTGCTCAGAGAGTCAGCCCGGATCGTCAGAAAGCACACGACATCCGCGAGTCCTTCCCGGCGCTGGTTAAAATCCGGGGCTAGCGCTTCTGATCTTTAAGCCACTGATTCAAAAGACGGATTTGACCACACTTGTAGGCTGCATAGGTTATGCGTAACGCGTTGGACAGTACTTCACTGTCACTCCATCCGGTTTTATCGCTGATTTCTTTATAGCACTGCATGGCTTCGGGGCTGACATAGCCACGAACCATTTTTTTTCCTGCTGCTTTTTGTCTTTCGCGGAAACGACGCTGTTTTTCAGCATTGGCGGAAGGATTGGCTTTTTTCTTTTCAGTCATACCGTTGTCATCTCGTGGTTACGTGCACAGTGTAACATGTAAATTTTCACAATAAATGACTGTTCAGAGTTGTTTAGCGTACAAGTGTTCGCTAAATTACCACGCTGAAAATCTAACAACAAAGGGATATCATGTCCGACAAACAAAATAGTTTTAACCGTGAAGACTTGCTGGCCTGTAGCCGCGGTGAAATGTTCGGGCCGGGTAATAGTCAATTACCGGCTCCTAATATGCTGATGATGGACCGTATCAGTCATATCAGTGAAGAAGGCGGTGAGTACGATAAAGGCGAAATCATTGCCGAACTGGATATCACGCCTGATCTGTGGTTCTTTGACTGCCACTTCCCGGGTGACCCTGTAATGCCTGGCTGTCTGGGTCTGGATGCCATGTGGCAGCTGGTGGGTTTCTTCCTTGGCTGGAGCGGTGGTCCCGGTAAAGGTCGTGCTCTTGGCGTAGGTGAAGTGAAATTTACCGGTCAAATTCTGCCTACGGCTAAAAAGGTAACCTACCGCATCAACATGAAGCGTGTAGTTAAACGTAAACTGTTTATGGGTCTGGCTGATGGTCAGGTTGAAGTAGACGGCCGTGTTATTTATACCGCAAAAGATTTGAAAGTCGGTCTGTTCCAGGACACGTCTAAATTCTGATTTTTTTCAGGTATAAAAAAGCCCCGTTAAATCGGGGCTTACCTATACTGAAAGAGATGCTTAACGCACGTTGAATCCTAATTGTCTGTCTTCAACGGCTTCCCTCCAGCCTCCGAGCCATTGTGACCTGGCGTCAAAAGCCTGAAATGGACAGTTCTCCTTTGAACGACCGCTGATACCAGCTTGATACCCTTTTGCGTGTGCACGCGTCAATTTATCTCTTTTTTGTCGTTTCATTGATAAGCCTCTTTTGATTATTTAACTGTGCCGTGATTGACTATCGGGCTCTCCTGTCAGTATGGGTTGATGGTGCCTTCAAGTTTTTTCACGCACATATATGTGATAGTGCAGAGGCAGGCTTGGTTCAACTTAATTAAATTTTTTTTGGTATTGACAAATAGTAAGTTAATGAAAATTTGTCTAATTTAATGTTACATTTTTTTGTCATAAATATTACGTTTTTTAAAACGTCAAACTATATGTACAAAAAAACCGCACATTGGTGCGGTTTTTGATAGGCTCGCTGTACATATTTAGCACAGTTTACGTGCTATGCAGCGGCTAAACAGTGCTCATTTCACATTACTGTTTACGTCGTCTGAACGCGAGTAAGCCGCCTGTTAATAACAGCCACCATGGAGAAATTGCCGCACCTTTACGCTCGTAAGCCACATCGTCAATTTCATCTTCAGGAATGTCACAGGTCTCTACTTCACCGTTTTCCAGCGGCGTGAGTTTCACTGCAATAATGGTATCGTCGATGGGCGTTTCGCCTTCATCGTCAATCACTTCCACACCCGTTACATAACGTTCACCGGTACGGTAGCGGGCATTTGCAATAATCTCATTGCTGTCATTGATACCAATGGCGTCGACAATGGTGTATACACTGTCACAAGGTAACAGATCGTTCAGATCCGTCATTTCTTTCGCTTCAATGTCGTACATGAAGCCGTGGGTTTCACGGTTTGTATCAACAGTGGAGTCGTATTCTGACGAGCCAACCACAATGTTGTTATTGTTGATGCCTTTACCTTCTGCGCCGGCATTGGTAAAGAAGCCTTCCGGATAAAGAGCTTCACCTGTGTCCAGGTTGTAGACGAACACACGGTTACGGGCAGTATCATTAGGGGCACGTAGTACGTAACCTGTTACCCAGTTGTCATTGTTAATGGCAACTGCTTCAGACATGATATTTTCGTCACGGGGTAACATTTCGGTTGTTTCGCCTTCTGCATAACTCACTGCAACATTCAGGCGCTCATAGCTATAACCTGAAGGACGGCGGATGTAAGCAATTTCGTCAAGAGATGACGCACCTACAGCGATACCCTGATCATTAATATCCTGCGCCAGCGACCAGTATGCAGACTCATCATCGGCATCAGGTTCAAACACAAGCGGATACGTATCTGTAGTAATCGTGTTGCCGTTAGCATCTAACTGCCAGACAGTGGCACGGATGTGCACACCCGGCGTTGAACGGTCGCCCACGGCCGGTAAACGGAAGCCGTAGGTAGATGTATCTGAAGATGCGTCTACACGGATACTGCGGTAGCAATATTCCACAGGAATGTCACCACGGGTTTCTTCTTCTTCACAGGCTTCAATGGCGTCATCAATGCCTTCAATGTGGTCAACCATGCTGTTGCCCACAACCTGAAGATTGTTGTTAATGGCAAACGCCTGACTGAGGCCGTTTAACGTATCATCTTCAGAAGCCAGCAGTTTGGTTTCACCGTTTACACTGACAAAGGCCGTAGACTTGATGTCGTTAAGTACATAAGTGGTATCGTTGCCGTCTTCATCTTCATAATCCAGCTCGTAATACGGGCCTTCAGTTGAGCCGGTAACATAATCACCGTTCAGACTGTCACGTGCATAGGTTGTAACCGCATGGGCGTAATCATCAAACAGTTCCGACCACGCATCCAGACCGGGGATGAGATCGGCATCTGTCGTATCTGTGATATACGAGCGGTAAGGCGTCAGGTGCTGGTAAACAAAAGCATTCCGGGCAGTCGTGCTGTGAGACAGTAAACCGGTAACAATCGTGGTGTAATCCACATCTGAGAAAATGCCCTGTCTGACGTCGTCTTCACTTTCGAAAGTCGATGCATTGTTGTCGATAAATCCGGATTCTTCCAGAAAATCGAGGTCGATGGGTGGATTAAATTCTGCTGATGTCATCGTCACCGTGAAGCCGGACTCGTCGATAGACTGGGCAAAATTGTTAATACTGATATCCCTGACTGGTACAGGTGTGACTGTATAGGTGGCGGCCAGGGCAGAAGCTGACGCAGTGGTCATTGCCATGGCAGCGGCAAGCTGTGTTAATTTCATTTATAATCCTAATTACTGCTGAGTGTCTTCCAGCATGCTTTCCAGTTCATCCCAGCGCGCATATTTCCGGGATAGGGTTTCTTCTGTTTCTGATAACGTGGCCAGAGTTGCGGCTGTGCTGTCGGCAGTTTGTTTAAAAAACTCAGGATCATTCACTTGTTCCTGTAATTCTGCTAACGCGGTTTCCAGCGTTTCTATCTCTGCAGGCAGAGAATCCAGTTCACGTTGATCTTTATATGATAACTTTTTCGTCTTGCGTACTGAAGACTTTGGCTTAGGACTGTCAGAAACCGGTTTAGTTTCATCTTTTACCTTTGCCTCTGCAGTTTTCTGTGCTGCATTTTGCTTATACCAGCTCTCCACATCTGTGAAGCCGCCGATAAATTCTTTGAGCTCACCTTCGCCTTCAAACACCAGGCAACTGTTAGCGACGTTATCCACAAACTCACGGTCGTGGCTGACAAGTAATACCGTGCCTTCATATTCATTCAGCAGGGTTTCCAGCATTTCCAGCGTCTCAACGTCCAGGTCGTTGGTCGGTTCGTCGAGCACCAGTAAGTTACTGGGTTTCAGCATCAGCTTTGCCAGCATCAGACGGTTTTTCTCACCACCTGACAGAGATTTTACCGGGGCATTCACCCGCTCCGGGGTAAATAAATAGTCCTGCAGATAACTGATCACATGTCTGGGGTGGCCATTTACCATCAAATCACGCTTTCCGTCACCGACAGCGTCAATGACTGACTTCTCAAGTTCCAGGCCGTGGCGATGCTGATCAAAATACGCGACTTCCAGATTAACGCCCTGGCGGACGTTTCCGGATTGCGGAGCCAGTTCACCCAGCAACAACTTGATAAGAGTAGATTTGCCACTACCGTTCGGGCCGATGAGCGCTAATTTATCACCCCTTAACAGGTTTAGGGTAAGGTTTTTAACAATGGCTTTCTCGCCGTAGCTGTAACTGGCGTCAGTTACCTCGAACACCATTTTACCTGAGCGGGAACCGGCATGTTGTGCTACAACGGCATTGCCCTGGGTCTCGCGACGGGCTTTACGGGTTTCACGAAGCTTTTTAAGTGCCCTTACTCTGCCCTCATTACGGGTCCTGCGGGCTTTAATGCCCTGACGGATCCACACTTCTTCCTGAGCGAGTTTCTTATCAAACTCTGCATTCTGAGCAGCCTCGATATCCAGATCCTGCTGTTTCTTTTCCAGGTAGGTGGCATAGTTACCGGGGTAACTGGTCAGCGAACCGCGGTCGAGATCCACAATACGGGTTGCCATGTTGCGAATGAATGCACGATCGTGACTGATAAAAACGATTGCACCGCGGAACGCCGTTAAGCTTTGTTCCAGCCAGCGAATCATTTCAATATCAAGGTGATTAGTCGGCTCATCAAGAAGTAATAAGTCGGGCTGACGCACCAGCGCTCTGGCCAGTGCCGCTTTTCTTCTCCAGCCACCGGACAGCGTGGACAAAGACATGTCCGCATCCAGTTTCAGCATGGTAAGGGTTTGTTCTATTTGCTGCTCGAATTGCCAGGCATCACGGCTTTCGAGCGCTTCCTGCAGGTGTTGCAGTTTATTCAAGTTAGCTTCGGAAGGATCATCCGACACCTTACGGGTCTGATGAAAATACTGCTTAAGAATATCGCCCACATCGGCAAGCCCTTCGGCCACATAGTCAAACAGTGAGATATCAACAGTTTGCGGAGGATCCTGTTCGAGTCTCGCAACAATGGTTTTACTGTCGATAATACGCTGCCCGTCGTCAGCGATAATGTCTCCGGCCAGCACTTTCATAAGCGTGGATTTTCCACTGCCATTTCGTCCGACCAGGCAAACCCGTTCTCCGGGTTGAACCACTAATTCAACGCCATCCAGTAATGGCGGATTACCGTAGATAACGGTGATGTTTTTTAACTGAATTACACTCATGATAAAAAGGATTCTGCCTGTTCTACGTCAAAAGGCCAGCCGAGTTCGGCACCGGTATCCATGCGTTTGATCACAGGAATACGGACTGCATACAGATGATACAGGTTTGCGTCGTCGCGGATGTTACATTTTGTAATGTCCAGCAAAGGCGCCTGGTGAGTTTGTGCCAGCACGTCACTGGCAAGATCACATAAATGACAACCCGGTCCTGTATAAAACGCTAATTTCACTTCTTCAACGTCCAGCATTGATGAATATTTGCATGACGGGCGAAATCTTCCGGAATAGTCTTTGCGGAAATATCTTCTATGTCTTTATATCCGGCTCCGGCTAACGCATCAGTATCAAGTTTGAAGCCCCGGCGGTTATTCGAAAACACCACTTCACCGCCATCATTCAAACAACGGAACGCATCTTTCAGCAAAGCAACGTGGTCGCGCTGAACATCAAAGGTATCCTGCATACGTTTTGAATTTGAAAACGACGGCGGATCGATAAAAATAAAATCGTATTTGCCGGGGTGTGTTTTGAGCCACGTCGTACAATCAGCCTGAATAAAGGCATTGGCGCCTTTCACTTTATTCAGTGTCATGTTGTCTTTCGCCCAGTCCAGATAGGTTTTCGACATATCGACAGTAGTCACAGAACGGGCACCACCCAAAGCAGCATGCACAGAAACACTGCCAGTATATGAAAACAGGTTCAGCACATCTTTATTTTTCACCCGTTGTGACACCAGTTTACGGGTGTCACGGTGATCCAGAAATAATCCTGTATCAAGATAATCTGTCAGGTTAACCAGCAGTTTCGCACCGTTTTCATAAACAGTCAGCCGATCACCTTTCTGATCCATTTTTTCGTACTGGTTTTTACCCTTCTGCTGACTGCGCACTTTTAACGCAATTTGCTTCGGGTTTGTGCCGGTTACTGCCGGCAAATGCAACAGCACTTCCTGTAAGCGGCGACGTGCTTTGTCTTCAGAAATGGTTTTCGGTGGCGCATATTCCTGCACAACAAGCCAGTCACCATACACATCAATAGCCACATTGTAATCAGGCAAATCGGCGTCATAAATACGGTAACAGTTGGTGTCCTGTTGCTTTACCCAACTTTTCAGCTTTTTAAGATTCTTTTTCAGCCGGTTAGCAAATTCGTGATTCACTCCGTCTGAGCCAAATTGCCGGCAGTTGTCTTCGTCCATAACATAATTAACCAGCCGGCATTCCAGCTTACCGTTATTCATGCCGTAGTCTTTTGACGAGCGCAGTTTCATCATTCGCAATAAATCGCGGTTGCTGCTGAGCAGGGATACATGCCAGCCTGACCAGGCCGCTTTCAACTGCTTACCCAGTTCTGAAAAGGTCGGGATAAGGTCTGTAAGTTCGCCGAGCCGTTCGCCATAAGGCGGGTTACTCACCAGATAACCGGCTTCTTTAACCTGAGGTTCCGCTTTCAGCGCATCGCAGCTATCAAAATGAATGTCTTTAAATACACCGGCCTGATCGGCATTCGTCCGTGCAATATTGATGAGCTTACGGTCAATATCTGTAGCAGTAATACGAATATCACAGGGCTTTTGTGCTGCCAGAGCATCATCGTTAATCTTGTCCCACAGAGGCTGGTTATGTTGCAACCAGCGACTGAAGCCCCAGTAACTGCGTTTGATGCCGGGAGCAATATTTCTGGCAATGTACGCGGCTTCAATAGCGATGGTGCCCGAACCACAGAACAGATCCGTGAGCGGTTTATCTGTGTTTGATGTCCAGCCTGAGCGGATCAGCATCGCGCATGCCACGTGTTCTTTTAACGGTGCTTCACCGGTTTTCGAACGGTAAGCTCTCTGGTGAAGACTGTTTCCGGACATATCCAGACCGATGACCACATTGTCCCGGTGTACGCGGGCCCAGATAGGAAAATCTGAAAATTTCTTTTCTACAGACGGCCGTTGATCTAACTCTTCCATAAACTGATCAACAATAGCGTCTTTTATTCGCACAGCACCAAACTGAGAATTTTTAATGGCATGGTTGGTGCCGTTGAACTGTACACTCAACGTGTCACTGGCCCGCAGGTGTTGCTGCCAGTCAACGGATGAAGCGGTATCGTATAAAGATTCTGCTGAGTCACACTTTCCTTCGGCCAGCACCCAGATAACACGGTTCGCCAGCCTGGACCATAAACAAACGGTATAGGCCTGTTCAAGGGTGCCGGTAAACGTTACTGTGCCGGGCGATAAGCGACAATCAGTATCAGGACAAAGCGCTTCAATTTCAGCTTTTAACAGCTCATCCAGACCACGGCTGGTTGTAACAATAATTTGATTCATAACACTCATAGAAACTGCACACGTTCTGCACCCGCGCAGTGATTAAAAATAATCGAAGTAAAAGGGCTTTTACAGCGCCTTTACGATGTTTTTCACTAGTGACGGCCCCTGATAGATAAACGCCGAATATACCTGTACCAGTGAAGCGCCGGCGGCGAGCCGGTCTTTTGCAGTCTGCGCGTCATGAATACCGCCCACGCCGATGATTGGAATTGCACGATCCAGTGCAGCAGACAATTTGCGTGTCACATCCAGACTCATTTCCGTCAGAACATCGCCACTTAAACCGCCGGCTTCATCAGCGTGTTTCAGTCCCTGAACACTGTCACGGCTTAGCGTGGTATTTGTAGCAATCACTCCGTCCATTTTACTGTTGATCAGTGAACGGGCGATGCTTTCAATTTCATTATCCGCCAGATCCGGCGCGATTTTGATGAACAGGGGCACATATTTACCATGTGACTGACACAGCTTTTCCTGTGCATCTTTCAGACCGTTAAGCAGTTTATCCAGTGCTTCACCATACTGAAGATTACGCAGTCCAGGCGTATTGGGAGATGAAATATTCACTGTCACGTAGCTGGCGTAAGGATACACTTTGTTCAGACAAATGAGGTAATCATCAATGGCATTAGCTTCTTCGGTATCTTTGTTTTTACCGATGTTAATTCCCACCGGCCCTTCGAAACGGGACGCTTTTACCTGACTGACCAGATGATCCACACCGTGGTTATTAAAACCCATGCGGTTAATGATAGCGTGCTTTTCAGGCAGACGGAAAATACGGGGCTTGGGGTTACCCGGTTGGGGACGGGGGGTTACTGTACCGACTTCTACGAATCCGAAGCCCATGCTGCCAAAGGCATCAATACATTCGCCGTTTTTATCCAGACCGGCAGCCAGACCTACCGCATTTGGAAATGTGATCCCGGCAACTTTTACCGGCTTACTGATAGTTTCATTACTGTACAGTAATTTCAGCGGCGTATGCTGGGTTCTGTGCAGCCACTTGATGGCAAAATCGTGGCTTTTTTCGGGCTCGCACTGGAGCAAAATTTTCTGGGCGATGGATTGCATGGTCTTTCTCTAAGAAAAAGCCCTGTCAAAACAGGGCTTCGTCGTTTCTGAATAGGCGTATTCTAATGGCTAGACTTGGCGCTTAAAAGCATCAATTCACGTAAAGCCACAGAAAATTTCGCAAATTCATGTGTAGAGCTGGTTTTGAACTCTGACATCATGTGATACCAGCGTTTCAGCAGAGCCTGATTATTGTCCATCCAGCTTTGCAGAATTTCGTCGGCATCTTTGCTGTCAGGACGCGACTGTAACAAGTTCAGCGTAATGGAGCGCTGTTGCCAGTCAAGCTCTTCACGGTAGGATGCTCTTGCCAGGGCCTGCCAGTGGTTACTGACGTTCTGGTTGGTAATTTGCGCCAGGAACCAGTGCAGTTCAAGTTTCGCGCCCAACTGGAAGTACAGCTTGGCAATGACAGACGTATCATGGCTGTCTGTTTCATCAATTTGCGCCAGGTCGAGACTGGAGAACAGATTCGAGAAACTGGACACTTGTGTGGCAATATCTTCCGGTACACCTTTATCAACCAGTTTCGCCGCCTCTTTCTGCAAGGAAGCATATTCATCAGCGACCAGATAATTTTGCATGTTACTGGCAAGGTTATCAAAGGTACCGCGGTAAGCTTCAATCGCAGAATGAATACCCAGAGATTTATTGCCGTGACGGATATACCAGCGCGCAGTGCGGCGCATAATACGACGGGCACTCTCCAGAATTCTCAGTTGCAGATCAGCGTCGATGACATTGTCCAGCGCTTCAACTTTGCGCCAGAGCGGATCGATATTGAAAATACCTTTCACCACCGCGTAAGCATCAGCAATTTCATCCACCGTTGCACCGGTCTCTTCCTGCATACGGAACACGAAATTCAGGCCCATATCGTTGACAATGTTATTGGTCAACTTAGTTGCGATAATTTCGCCACGTAGCGGATGCTGCTCCATCTGCTCAGGATACTTGTCACGCAGTACCGGCGGGAAAGCATTGACCAGCAGTTTACCATGATACGGATTCTCCGTGATCTCCGGAATATTAAACGCGTCTTTGAGTACCATTTTGCCGTAAGCAATCAGCACACTCAGTTCCGGACGGGTAAGTCCCCGGTCTTTCGCCACGCGGTCTGAAATTTCATCATCGGTAGGAATAAATTCCAGTTCGCGGTTAAGACGTCCATCACGCTCCAGACCATGGATGAACCGCAGCTGCTCTTTAAGTTGCGACACGCCTGCCCGTTCTGTAATGGAAATCGACTGGGTCTGACGATAGCAATCTTCCAGCACGATTTTGGCCACATCATCGGTCATGTCGTAAAGCAGTTTGTTTCGCTGTTTAACGGTTAAATCACCATTACTCACCAGACTGTTAAGCAAAATTTTAATGTTAACTTCATTGTCTGAACAGTCCACACCGCCCACGTTATCAATAAAGTCGGTATTCACGCGGCCGCCGTTTGCGGCATATTCCACACGACCAAGCTGCGTCAGACCCAGGTTACCGCCCTCGCCTACAATTTTCGCCTTAACGTCTTTACCGTTAACACGTAAATCATCATTGGCACGGTCACCCACTTCAGCATGAGACTCTTTAGTACTCTTAATATAAGTACCGATACCACCGTTCCAGATCAAATCGACAGGCATTTTGAGAATATTATGAATAAGCTCGTTCGGCGTCATCGTGACCTGACGGGTACCCAGCCATTTTTTCATTTCCGGAGTAAGCTTAATAGACTTACTCGCACGGCTGAAAATACCACCGCCTTTAGAAATCAGTTTACTGTCATAGTCTTCCCAGCTTAATCCCGGGTTTTCAAACAGGCGCTTACGCTCTTCCCAGGTGGAAGCTGCATCCGGATCAGGATCAAAGAAAATGTGCAGGTGGTTAAACGCAGCAATTAACCGGGTGTGTTTTGACAGCAACATACCGTTACCGAATACATCACCGGCCATATCACCTACACCCACTGCGGTGAAATCTCTCGTCTGACAGTCGATACCCACTTCACGGAAATGGCGTTTAACCGATTCCCATGCACCACGGGCCGTAATCCCCATTTTCTTATGGTCGTAGCCCACACTGCCGCCGGAAGCAAAAGCGTCACCCAGCCAGAAGTTATATTCTTCAGAAATGCCGTTTGCGATGTCTGAGAACGTGGCCGTGCCTTTATCAGCGGCAACAACCAGATACGGGTCGTCTTCGTCGAGGCGTACCACATCTTTTGGTGGCACAACTTCGCCGTTTACAATGTTATCTGTGATGTCCAGCAGGCTGCGGATAAACGTACGGTAGCACGCCTGACCTTCTGCCTGGAATGCCGCTCTTCCGCCTGTTGTTGGCAGTTTTTTGCAGACAAAACCACCTTTTGCGCCCACAGGCACAATAACGGTATTTTTAACTTGCTGGGCCTTCACCAAACCAAGGATCTCAGTACGGAAATCTTCCTGACGGTCAGACCAACGCAGACCACCCCGCGCCACTTTGCCGCCCCGTAAATGCACACCTTCCATACGGGGGCTGTACACAAAGATTTCAAATTTAGGCAATGGCAGCGGCATTTCCGGAATCATTTCCGGCATCAGCTTGAACGATACATACGGCTTTTCGTTGCCGGCATCGTCGCTCTGATAGAAGTTGGTGCGGAGTGTCGCCAGCATCATATCCAGATAACGACGGATGATCCGGTCGTCGTCCAGGTTGCTGACGTTATCCAGCGCTACTTTGATTGAATCAAGCAGCGCTTCTTCTTTTTTCTTACTGCGCTTTTTAAACGGGTCGAAACGTAAGTCGAAAAACTCCACCAGTTTCTTGGCAATGTCAGGATAGGCAGACAGCGTATTGGCAATGTAATCGCGGCTGAAAGAGCTGCCTGTCTGACGCATATATTTTGCGTAGGCACGAAGAATGGTTACTTTACGACCGGTCATGCCGGCACCCAGGATCAGGCGGTTAAAGGCATCATCTTCCAGTGTGTTTGCCCACACTTTGGCAAACGCATCCTGAAACAACGCCTGCGCCTGCTCCATGTCCAGGTCTTTACCGGACTTATGAAGCATGGTGAAGTCCATTACCCAGTTCAGCGACGAATCGGCGCAATTGACTTTGTACGGACTTTCATCAATAACGCGCAAGCCGAAGTTTTCCAGCATAGGTAACACGTCAGACAGGTGAATAGGCTCTGCACGGTGGAACAGTTTCAGTTTCACAACCTGACTGTCAGCACTTTCTTCCTGCGGACGGTAAAACAACATATCCAGCGTATGGTCATCACTCAGCAATTCGAGTTTTTCCATATCAATCAGGGCAGCGCTGGGCAGGTTCTGTTCCATATAACTGCGGGAAAAAGCATTGGTATACTTGCGTTCCAGTGCTTTACCTGATGCTTCACCATGGGCTGCCTTTATGGCAGATGCCAGACGGTCATTCCAGGTTTTGGTGAGCTCAATGATGTTTTGCTCGATTTCCTTCACATCGTATTCCACATTGTTGTTTTTGACGCGGGCGATATAGTGCGTTCTGGCGTACACAGATTCAGAGAAGAACGTCGTAAATTCGATTTCTTCTTCAGTGCCAAATGAGCGCTGCAGCAAGTTCTGGGTATCTTTACGCAACTGGGTGTTGTAGCGCTCTCTGGGCACAAACACCATACAGGAAATAAAGCGGCCAAATACATCCTTGCGAACGAACAACCGGGTAATGCCCCGCTCCTGCATCTGGAAGATACCCATAATGATTTGGGCCATTTCCGCAGCAGGAGTTTGCAACAACTCATCCCGTGGATAAGTTTCAATAATGTTCACGAACGCTTTGTACGCGTGGGTACCCGGCTCATAGCCGGATAACGTACAGATTTCTTTAATTTTTGACGCCAGCACCGGCACTTCAGTGGCACTTGAGTTATAGAAAGAAGCACTGAACAGACCGAGGAAACGGTGTTCACCGACAACAGCACCATCGCTGTTAAAAACCTTCACACCCACATAATCCATATAGGCAGGACGATGTACCCGTGAGCGTGAATTGGTTTTAGTCAGCATCAGCGGATTCTGACTCAGGGCTTCAGCCCGCGCAGACGACGGTAAATTAGAAATCAGACGCTCACGATCGCTGACAGACTTTTTCATCAGCCCCAGGCTGCTGTCATTATCAGGGATCCAGCGGTAATCACCTTCAATGGCACGGGCGTCGTAATAACGGTAGCCCATCATGGTGAAATTATGATCAGCCAGCCAGCTTAAAAACTGCAGAGTCTGGGCTTTCTTATCGGCATCTACCGGCCAGTTGTGTTTGTCAGCATCTTTAATAACGGTTGCCAGCTTGCCCGACATGGACTGCCAGTCTTCAACCGCAAGGGAGACTTCATCAACCACTGAACGAAGCTCTTTGGTAAGTTTATCAATGTCTTTTTTCGCGGTCTGTCTGTCGATTTCAATCAGCAGCACGGTTTCTTTAACTGCCGCTTTGGTTTTCTTGCCGCTTTCGTAAAAAGCTTCCACCTGCCCTTTATCGCCACGTTTCAGCCAGATGGGGCTGTGCAACATGAGATGAGAAGTAATATTCAGGCGGTTCAGCGACATGCGCACGGAATCAACCAGAAACGGCATGTCCCGCACGATAATTTCAACGATGGTATGGCTTGAATGCCATCCATGTTTGGCGATTTCAGGATTGAAAACCCGGATATACGGTGACGACGGATCGAACGAGGAGAACTCGTTCCACAAACTTAATGTTGCCCCGTAGAGGTCGCTGTCGTTGCGATCTTCCAGGTCATCATTAGAAATTGTCTGGAAAAGATGTTGGCCGAATTGTTTAACCAGCGCATTTTGCTGCGCATCGACTTTCTTTTCGATGAGTGAGAAAACATTATCAAGCAGCACCGACTGCCGCTGTGAGGTGACTGTCATGGTTTAACCTTTATTAGTCGTAAGTGCACAGAATCCTTACCTATTTTCGCTAATCTCCGGCCTTATTGAAAGAGGAGTTTTAACGCTTTATTAACAGCATAGATAACTATGCAGAAAACGCATAAAAAAAAGGGCCAAACGGCCCTTTTTTGTAGTTACTTATGCAAAAATATTTTATGCATCAGGGGCGTTTTTACTTAACCAGAGGAATCTGGACAGTGCCGGCAGCACAATAATCGCGCCCAGCATGTTCACAAGGAACATAAATGTCAGCAAAATACCCATATCCATCTGGAATTTCAGTGAGGAAAACACCCAGGTGCTCACACCAACTGCCAGTGTGATCCCCGTGAAGAGTACTGCACTTCCCCGCTCTTTCAGTGCATCCAGATAAGCCTGTTGCACTGTCTCACCGGATTTGAGTTTATGACTCATGGTAGAAAGTATGTAGATACCATAATCCACACCAATGCCAACACCCAGTGCGATTACTGGTAGTGTAGACACGGTCAGCCCGATTTGCAGGAAAGTCATCAGTGCCTGTGCCAGCACCGACACCACATAAAGTGGCAGTACGACAGACAAAGTCGCTCTGACAGAACGGAAGCTTATCAGGCAAAGTACAATAACCGCACCAAACACGTATACCATCATCGGGCCCTGAGCCGCTTCCACGGCTTCATTAGTCGCCGCCATTACGCCTACAGGTCCGGAGGCCAGTTTGAACTTCATGTCGTCGGTTTCATATTCTTTACGGAATGCTTTCACAGCATCAACCACGTGAGAAATAGTTTCAGCTTTGTGATCTTCCATAAACAAAATGACCGGCATTACCGAACAGTCTCCGTTTAATAAACCGGACGAAGTAGGTACCAGCGAAATATCCTGCGCCAGAGTCTGCTGATTCCGGGGCAATACCTGCCATTTGATATTGCCTTCGTTGTAACCGGCATTGACGCCTTTTGCCACTGACGCCAGCGAGACAGCCGATTGCACACCTTTAACGTTAGTCATCTTCCACTGAAAGTCGTCCATTGCACGCATAACACCGTACGATGTGCAGGCTTCCGGCGTGGTTTCTACTACCACCGACAGATAATCAACGGTCACCGAGTATTTGTCGGTGATCAGGAAAGTATCCTGGTTATAGCGGGAACTCTCCTGTAAAGACGGCGCACCGGCATGTAAGTCACCTATCTTCATTTGCTGAGATTGTATCAAGCCGAAAATGAATAAGGCAGTCGTCACAGCCATGATGATAATGGCCGGTTTTCTACGGGTGCAGGCTGCAATCGCATTCCAGAAAGCAGTGTTCCGTTGTTCCTTTTTATTGAACTGCTGAACATATTTGTCATCCAGATTCAGGAAGCTCATCAGTACCGGCAGCAAAATAAGGTTGGTCAGAATAATGACGGCGACCCCCATGCTGGCAGTAATTGCCAGTTCCCGGATAATGCCGATATCAATAACCAGTAAAGTCATGAAACCTACTGTATCGGAAAGCAGAGCAATACCGCCGGGTACAAGTAAAGCGCGGAATGCACTCATGGCTGCATGTTGCGCGCCCATGCCTGCAACCACCTTTTTCTCCACAGCGTTAATCATCTGCACGCCGTGACTCACACCAATAGCAAATACCAGGAAAGGCACCAGTATTGACATAGGATCAAGACCGAATCCCAGCACAGTCAGTAAGCCCAACTGCCAGACAACAGCTACCACAGAGCAAACTAAGGGCAACAGCGTCATCATGATACTGCGGGAGAAGAAGTAAACCATTACAGCAGTGATAGCAAGGGCTATGGCGAAGAAAAGCACCACGTCTTTTGCGCCATTTGCCACATCACCAATCATTTTGGAAAAGCCGATGATATGGATGCTGACCTTATCCGATTCAAACTGGCCTCTGACCTGTTGTTCCAGGTCATCTGCGACTTTGAGCATATCCAGCTGAGCGCCGGTTTTCGGGTCCAAATCAAGTAACTGCGCAGTCACCATGGCACAACTGTAATCGTTGGATACCTGGCGGCCAACAATCTTAGCCTTTTCCACATTGGTAGCGACCTGCTCCAGTGCTGCCGGCCGTGATGAATCGAAATCCGCAGGGATAACCGGCCCGCCGGAAAAACCCCCTTCCACAATTTCAGTAAAACGGGTAGACGGGGCAAACAGGCTGACAACCAGCGAACGGTCCACACCGTTGATAAAAAACAACGCATCATGGACTTGTTGCAATGTGTCCATAAAGTGCTGGTTATAAATATTCCCGCTGGTATCACACACAGAAACCAGTACGCTGTTAGCACCACCGAAATCACTGCGGTGAGCCATGTAGGTTTTCATGTATTCATGATTAAGCGGCACATTTTTTTCGAAACCGGCGTCCAGATGCATCATCGACGCCTGATAGCCAAGATACACTGTGGCCAGCAGAAAGAGCCCGACTACAACTTTCCGGTATCCGAAAATTAGTCTTTCTAAAAGCGAGGTAAAACTTGCCATGTCAGTGTTTTAATCCATATCCAGTTGTTTGATACCATTCGCCGTGACAGCGATAAGATGACCGTTAAATCGTGCAACGCTGACGATGCTGGCTTTGTCCTTAAGTTGTTCGCGGCTGAGACCGTCAACCGGCTCACAACTGTCTGCTGGCCCCCAGGGATCGAACTTTCTTGTTTCCAGCGATGCCGGTACTGAAATCATTATCCCGTTATTGCCGAACAGGCGTACACGCTCACCGGCCGGTAAAATCTTATTCAGCGAACCTGACAGACAGGTCGGTACGTTTTCCCACTCACCTGCCCCGCGACGGACAAAGGTGTGTCCCCGCAGGCCGGCGATGACGATTGTGTCATCTGCTGTCTCAGCAACGTCCAGAAAAGACCCTTCATAGGTGGTATCCATACGGGTCCATGTTTCTCCCATATTGTCACTCATGGCGACCAGGCCTGCTTCACCGACAAGGTAAAGGGTTTCTCCCACCTGCGCCAGTTTATTCAGGTGAGGCAAAATAGCGCGGAGTTCCTCTTCGTAGTATTCCGGTGTATCCCGCTTTACTTCATCAAGATATTCCTGATCGTAGGGATTGAGTAACGTAGCGTGCAGCTCCCGGTTCCAGGTTTTACCGCCATCACGGGTGCGGAAGAATAAACCGTAAGCCCCCGCAGCGACGCCATGCTGACGATCAAAAAAGAGTATATCGAGAAAGGGCTTTTCCAGCTCAGGGGCAGACATTTGCACCGTCCACGTAGTGCCACGGTCGGATGAATGCAATATGGTTGCATCATGCCCGGCCACCCATACATCGTCGCCAACAATATCCACCGCTGTCAGGGTAGCAGTGACAGGTACAGCCTGCTGAACGAAGTTTTCGCCGTCTGATGACGTCAGAATATGGCCTCTTTCCCCGGCCACAACAACGTAGTCTGCGGTATCGATATCGAGCAGTACTGATTTCGTTACCAGCGGAGCCTGATAAGCTTCCTGAGCATGGACAGAAAACAGTGCCGACAACGCGATAATTGCCGCCAGAGTGCTTTTCATAAGTCTTATTATCCTAATAGCGCAGAACAATACAAAAACGGTTGGCACTGCCAACCGTTTGATTCTGTAGAATTAACGGCCTTCCCGTCTGAGAGCCTGAGATGTGAATTCGGCTTCACGTGGCTGGATAGTGAAATCATACATTTTTTCTTCGTTATCCAGACCAATTGCCAGGTAACGACGGGAATTCAAATCATGATACACATCCAGTGTAGACCATTGGGTCGGCACATCATAGTAGTTCACACCGTACGTCATCGCGACGCGGTACAACTCACCATTCTTGTCGTACATGTCTGCTTCCTGAATCTGCCAGCTGTCTTCATCAAGGAAGAAAACACGTTTCTGGTAAATGTGACGCAAACCCTCTTTTAAGGTTGCCTCAACCACCCATACACGGTGCTTTTCCCAGCGGGTCAGATCCGGATTGATGTGGTTAGGTTGCAGAATGTCTTCATACTTCACCTGATCGCTGTGCAACTTGTAGTTGTTATAGGCAACGTACATTTCTTTTTTGCCTTTCAGCTCCCAGTTGTAACGGTCAGGAGAACCATTGTACATATCGAAGTCGTCTGTAGTACGCAGACCATCGGCCTCGGTTCCCGGTGTGTCATAAGCAATTTGCGGAACACGGTTCAGACGTTTACGACCCGTATTATACTTCCACGCTTCACGGGGCTCTTTCACCTGGTCAACGGTTTCCTTAACCAGAAGAATATCGCCGGCAAGGCGGGCTGGCTCAGTGATTTTCTGTTTGAAGAAGAACAGAATATTATCTTCTTCAAGTTCTTCCGGCTTCGCATTTTCATTGGAATATTTGATCAGCAGTTTCTCGTCAAAACCAATGAGATTGTAATCACCGGATGATGTTACAGCAGCCTGACCGCCAAAACGCTGAACAGCCTGACCGCGATAACGCAGAATGTGATTCCAGATTGCTTCCAGACCATTTTGCGGTACAGGGAACGGAATGCCTGTTGCCGCACCTTTGATACCGTTTCCGGATTCAATCAGTGATGCACGGGTTGCGTTTGCTTTGGTCGCATCATAAACAAACTGAGGGTTAGACGCTGAGCGGCGGCTTTCATAAACCGGCATACGGTAAGTATCCGGATAGGTTTCGAACAGCTTTTTCTGACCGTCAGACAGAAAGTCCGTATACTCTTTATAATTTTGACCTGTGATCTCAAACAATACCTGATCACCCGGATAAGGGTCCGGATGATGGTCACCTGCAGAGTAACCGGCCGGTGCGGCTGTTATTCCGCCGGTATAAGCCGGAATGCTGCCATCAGCATTGGCAGCAGCCTCACCCCCCAGTGGTGTCAGGCTGTTACCCAATTTATCGGCTTCTGCCTGAGACACTGCCGCCATGGCTGTAGATGACAGCGCTACCGATAACGCAGCAGCAATAAGACCTGCTTTTCTTAACATACGATACCCCTTAAATCGAATACTTGATGTTGAAAGATACAAAATCACGATCTGACAGCTGGTTTGTTGTACCCACACCACCCCAGAATGCACTGTAAGATGCAGTGGCTGACCAGCTGCTCAGATAATTAAAGGTAAATGCCAGACTGGCTGATTTTGAATCTTCGAGGAAAACATACAACGGATCGGGTGTTGTCCCTTTCACATCATGTGAGAACGTTGCACGGGTTTGCATATTTACGCCTGAGAACACGTTGTTGAAATCAGCAACGGCCAGTAAACGGTAGCCCCAGGCATCATCTGTAGCAAACGGGTTTGTTTCAGGTCCGTTTGATAAACCTGTATGTAAACCAACACGTGGATTGCCGTCTGCTGTAGGTTCAAGTGACGGCGTTCTGCCTGTACCGGGTGCGTTCAGACGCAATACTGAAGGGTCCGGAAAATCGACGATATTTACATAACCAACTTCACCCAAAACAATCAGGTTATCTGTACCCAGTGCCGGACCAAATACCTGAGACAAGGTAAACTGAGCCTGCCAGGTATCTGAAAATACAAAACCTTCAGCTGTTTCACCCGGTCCCACTGCCCGGCCGATGTTGTTTAACTGAGAAATACCGGATAAGTCAGGACGGTAGCCTGTGTTAGCAAGCTGTTCCGGCATACCCATGTAGAGCAATTCTACATCGTCGATTTGTAACGGTTCATCAACACGGTAAGCAAATTCACCGGCCAGAGCCCAGCTCTCAATGTTGGTGTTGAAGCTGAAGCCGTACAATTGAATGTCTTCGGGATAATAAAACTTCGCTTCAGTGAACGCTTCCAGCTGAGTAATGTTATCTTTAGTGATTTCTGTGGTCGCCAGCATGGCCAGATCTGACGCAATACCTTCCTGCGAGAAATCAGACGTAATACCGGAAATCAGCGGACGCTGACTATGATAATTAATGTGGTAGAAACTGAGCTCACTGTCGTTCAGCAGCTCTGAGAACCAGGTCAGACGAATACCGTATTGGCCCTGATCATCTGCATCTTCATGAGCAGCGTCTGAATAACCGCGCACCGCCACTTTTGTGGGATAAGCCAGATATGCCTGCCCGATTGTGGATGCATCAGCACCTGCACGCAAAGCAGAACCCAGCCCATTTAATGAGCTTAACAGGAAATCCAGGTCTATATCCGGGTTACCGGTAAAGCCGAGCTGAATATTGTTTGCCTGACCACCCTCACCGGCAAAATCGTTTGTCGCGAAATAGCTGCCGGCAACCGGTAACCAGCTGCGCTCCCAGCGATACTGGTAATAGGCCGACAAACTGACCGTGTCAGTCAGACCCAGAGATGCATACACCATACCCACAGGAATAAACACTTCTTTTAATTCAGCCCCCGGAGCACGGGCGCGGTTTACATCCACGGGGTTAGTGGTATTGATACCGTGCTGGATAAACGTACTCTCACCCCAGCTGATCACCTGATCACCTACACGGATAGAGAATGGTTTATCATCAATCCAGAAATCACCGTAGAAATACGCATCCAGGATACGGAAATCTTTACAGAGTAAATCATCAGCTTCCGGGGCTGCACATAAATCGGGTGTTCTGCCGGTGATGGGGTTCGCGGCGACGTTGTCGTTATCGTTCTGAACAAAATCATAGAACCAGAACGCGCGGGTAAAGAAACCCCAGTCACCCATATTAATGTCTAAATCGTGGTTACCGGAAATCTGGGTAGAAAAGGCTTTACCCGGATCCCAGGACAAATCTCCCTGGTCATTATTTGATGAATAATCACCGTTCGCCTGCGCCCAGACATCAGCAGGCTGATAAATCACATTCGTTGCAGCGTTATAACCAGACCAGTCAAACTGGGGATGGTTGCTGTTACCGATTAATTTATAGTCTCTGTCTTCAGCACGAATACTGGTCGCCAGCGTAAACGTGGAATCCAGTGATACTGAAACATCTCCAAATTGCCAGTTTGCGGCTAAAGCCGGAGAGGCGGCACCAAGTAAGGCAATGATACCAGCGGCAACTGGTGTCTTTTTAAATGTGCTATGCCTAATTGTCATAGTTTTTATTCTCCTGATCCAGCGCATACGATAACAGGTAGCGACGCGCAGACGTGTGACCAACCAAGGTAGTTAACAAAATGATTACATCATTTTCCCTGTTTCGCAAGAACTAATCGTACCAGTTAACACTAGTAATAACATTTTTCCTTTCAACTAGTTATTGAACAAAAGTGGCAAAATCGCCAGTTTTTAGCTGAAATTATCTTAATCGCTCGAAGGATTTTATTTTATTTTCGGGGCTGACGAGGAGCCGGAACCGGCCGGTAAGACCGCGGCTGTCGACGAAGGGACGAAGCCGGCTTACAGGTATTTGTACCCTTTTGCCGGATTCTGAAGTGAGTACAGCAGAGGCGCCGGCGCTTTCATAAAACGCCTGACACCGGCTGTAGGATAAGGAGAGAGTAAAAAAATAGGTAGTATCAGTCACGTTTTTCGTAGGCCAGACTCTTACTGACTTTTTCAAACACGTCTTTACTTAAACCTTCATGGTTCAGCAACCGTTGCAACTGGGCTTTCATGAGTTGCTGGTGCACCGGCGCATAATTTTGCCACTGCGTGAGTGGTGTTACGATACGTGAAGCCACCTGAGGGTTCTGTTTATCAAGTTCAATCAGATAACTGGTTACGTATTCATAACCGCTGCCGTCTTCAGCGTGAAAACCGGTAGAATTGTAAAAAGCAAAACTACCGATAAGTGCGCGGACCCGGTTCGGATTACCGATACTAAACTGAGGGTGCGACTTAAGCATGGTGATGTGTGCCAGAATATCTTCCCGCTCAGTGGTAGCGTGCAAAGCGAACCATTTGTCCAGTACCAGAGGCTCTTTTTCCCAGCGCTGACCGAACCGGGTCATTAAGTTACTGAAGAGTTCCCCGTCACAGATTTGCGCTGCCTTTAACGATGCCAGAGCATCAGTCATATTGTCGGCACTGTCGTATTGTGCCCGTATAAGCGAAGTGCCATGAGATGTGCGGGCAAGATGGCCGAGTACCACATTCTTACAACGGCGGGCATTCACATTACGCTGATCGTAGACGTAGTCCGTGGTTTCGATAGCCTGCCACACAGCAATCAGTCCGTCATGTGACGCGTCAGCAAACTGCTGGCAGAATGCTTCTCTGGCTGCACACAGTGCCTTAACGTTTATCTGGCTGCGGCTCTGACACAAGGTTTCAAAGCTGGGCACCGATAAACACTCGCCAAGCAGCTCATGATTAGCCTTTTCATCATGTAACACTTCACGAAGATAATCCCAAACCGTATCGGGTATGGCTGTGCCCTGCTCTATTTCACCGATACACCAGTCGTAAAGCGACTGCATGGCATCCCATCGATTAAACGGATCATCAGCAAAACGGAAAATCTGCAGTAATTCTCTGGCAGATAAAGGGTTATCTACCCGCACTGGCGCTGAGAAATTCCCAAGCACAACGGGTAAACAGGACTCAGGAACATCCGAAAAAGTCAGAGACACTGATGGCTTGTCCACGATCACCAGGCCATTCTGTACCAGGCTTTCATCATCGCTGTAGTGATGACCATTGTCGTCAATACATTCAAACGCCACAGGAATATACAGGGGCTGTTTTTCTGCCTGATCTGCCGTCGGCGGTGTGTGCTGTGACAGCGTAATGTGCAAAGTACGCTTCTGTTTGTCATATACCCTTTCAACGGCCAGGACCGGTGTACCGGACTGACTGTACCAGCGGGCGAAATGACTGAGATCTTTTTCTGTTGCGGTCTGCATAGCCGCAACAAAATCGTCGCAGGTAACTGCCTGACCATCGTGACGCCGGAAATACTCATCCATGCCTCTGCGGAAGCCCTCAGGGCCGAGAAGCGTATGGAACATGCGGATCACTTCAGCGCCTTTATCGTATACCGTCACTGTGTAGAAGTTATTCATTTCAATCACTTCATCAGGACGGATAGGATGGCTCATCGCACTGGCATCTTCAGCAAACTGATGTTCCCGCATCACACGTACATGCTTTATCCGGTTGCTTAGCGCTGAAGTCATGTCGGCGCTGAATTGCTGATCACGGAAAACAGTGAGACCTTCTTTCAGGCTCAGCTGGAACCAGTCACGGCAGGTGACGCGGTTGCCGGTCCAGTTGTGGAAATATTCGTGGGCGATGACAGATTCTACGTTGAAAAAGTCGTCGTCAGTGGCACTGTCCTGATCCGCCAGTACAAATTTGCTGTTGAAGATATTCAGGCCTTTGTTTTCCATGGCGCCCATATTGAAGAAATCCACGGCGACAATCATGTAGATATCGAGATCGTATTCCAGACCAAAAGTGTCTTCGTCCCACTTCATCGCCCGTTTCAGAGATTCCAGAGCAAAATGACCCCGTTCACGCTTACCTTTATCCACATACAGCTCAAGCTTAACGTCGCGGCCGCTGGTGGTCCGGTAGGTGTCTTCCAGCAAATCAAAATCACCGGCCACTAACGCAAACAGATAGCTGGGTTTAGGATGAGGATCTTCCCAGGTAACCCAGTGAGTCCCGTCGGCTTCTTCCCCTGAATCCACAGGATTACCATTTGCCAGTAACGTGGGATATTGCTTTTTATCGCCGCTGACAGTGACGGTATATTTCGCCAGTACATCGGGGCGGTCAGTGAAATAAGTAATGCGGCGGAAGCCTTCTGCCTCGCACTGTGTACAAAATACGCCATCAGAAAGATACAGGCCTTCCAGTGCCTGATTGTTTTGCGGGTCTGTTTCTGTCTCGATGACCAGTTCAAAGCTGTCAGGTACGTCTTTCAGTAGTAATCCGGCATCCTGTAAATCATAGGCGGTATAAGGCTGCCCGTTAACGCTTACAGAATGTAAGGTGAGTTTTTCGCCATCAAGAAACAGAGGTTCATTGTGATTCCCTGCTCTTTCTACTGTGGATTTCGTTGTAATACGTGTGGCGACAGGATGCAGTTTTACATCCATGATTACCCGTGAAATGGTAAAAAGCGGCGGCTGGTAGTCCAGCCGGCGTTTTGCATTGACGCTCATAAGTACTCCTTAAAAAAGAAAGTTATGCGCGCTCCCCGTCGTCCTCTTTGCGCTCGAAGGGAGGGTCCAGGCGAAGAATTTTGATGCCCAGATACGCATAAATAATCGCGAGGACAGGATTAATTACGTTAAAGAAAGTATAGAAGATGTATTCAAACGGATGCACCATTAATACGCCCTGCATGTAAGCACCACAGGTGTTCCAGGGAATTAACGGTGATGTCAGTGTGCCGCCGTCTTCAAGGCTGCGGGACAGGTTAAGCTGGTTCAGTCCGCGCTTTTCAAATTCCTGTTTGTACATACGGCCGGGCATAACAATCGACATATACTGATCAGCCGTTACCAGATTTGTACCCAGGCAGGTAAGAATTGTCCGGCTGATCATGTCACCGGCAGACTTCGCACCATGAAGAATTGCACTCACTGCCCGCTTAAGCAGGCCACCCCGCTCAAGTACGGCACCAAATGACATCGCGCAGATAATCAGCCAGATAGTATTCAGCATTGATGACATACCACCACGGCTTAGCAGCGCATTTAAGTTTTCATCCGGCGTGGAAAAACTGACACCGTCGAACAATGCAGTCCACACCACTTTCAGCGTACCGATGGCCGGAGAATCCTGCGCGTCCGCCATGCCGGCGACCACATCGCCCTGAAACACCACGGCCCAGATACCACCAAGCAGCGCACCGATGGATACCGCCGGAAATGCCGGCATTTTCTTCACCGCCAGCGTCAGTAACACGACCAGCGGAATGAGCAGATACCAGCCCAGAGAAAATGATTGACCCAATAATGTCTGCATTTGCTCGATGCGCTCAAGAGAAGCTGCATCGGACTCACTGAAGCCAAGGATAACAAACAGGATTAAAGCAATAATAAAGCTGGGGATCGTTGTCCAGAGCATGTAGCGGATATGTTCAAATAAATCCGTTCCCGCCACTGCCGGTGCCAGATTCGTTGTTTCTGAAAGAGGTGAAATTTTATCGCCAAAATACGCGCCGGAAACAACAGCGCCTGCTGTAATTGCTGCCGACATATCCATTCCGGATGCCACCCCCATCAGGGCAACACCGACAGTGGCCGCTGTGGTCCACGAACTGCCGATACTCATTGCCACTACAGCACAAATCAGACAGCTTGCAGCATAGAAGAAAGACGGGTTAAGTAGCTCAAGCCCGTAATAAATGAGTGTGGGAACGGTACCGGCCAGCATCCAGGTGCCGATCAGTGAGCCTACTGCCAGCAAAATCAGGCAGGCGCCCAGTGACATGGAGATCCCTTTAACGATGCCGGCTTCGATTTCCTTCCAGCTATGGCCATTTTTCATGCCGATGATAGCAGCGAGGCCGGTACCCAGTAACAGAGCAATCTGGTTAGGACCAAAAGATGAATTGTCGGAGAACAGATAAACCGCACTGCCCATCATGATGACCAGTGCAACAATAGGAATAAGCGCATCCGTCAGTGACGGGTCTTTAATCGTTTTATTCATTGTAGTTATTACTCTTATAAGACAGAACGGACGAACATAAGCAGGATGACTACCGGACAAACAAATTTCACATACCAGGGCCAGATTTTCCAGAACAGACTGTGTTCTGCATCAGCAAAACCTTCTTTCAGTTCCGTCAGAATAGCATCTCTGCGCCAGACCCATCCGGCAAACAGACACAATGCAAATCCGAGCAGAGGCTGACTGTACTGGGTAGTCGCAGCAATGACCAGGCCAAACAGACTTTCAAAATTAAGAATGATGATACAACTGGCAGCAAAAATCAGTGCAGCCATGATCCATACAGCACGGCTTCGGGGCTGTTTGCGGTTCTCAACCAGATAAGCAACAGGCACTTCCAGCATAGAAATTGAAGACGTTACAGAAGCAATAACCATCAGGGCAAAGAACGCCACGGACACCAGTACACCGACAGGGCCGATAGACTCAAACAGGGCCGGCAATACATTGAATATCAATTGGTCCCCGTCCATTAACGCGCCGGTTTCAGTAAAAATTTCTACACCATTATTCAGCGCCACATACATAGCAGGAATGATGAGCATACCGGCAATAATTGCTACACCGATATCAACCAGTGCAACCCATGCACCTATTGAGGGCAGATTTTCCTGCTTAGACAGATAAGAACCGTAAACCAGCATAGTACCGACCCCTAAAGACATAGAGAAAAAGGCCTGCCCCATGGCGCTGATTAATAAGTCCGGATCGAGAATGCGTGAGAAATCAGGTAAGAGATAGGCTGCCCAGCCTTCACCGGCCCCGGGTTGAAAGCTTACATAGACAATCAATGCCAGGATGATCACAACCAATGTCGGCATTAAACGCACTGACCATTTTTCAATGCCTGACTTTACCCCGCCCAATACGATAGAAGCGGTCAGTAACATAAACAGGCCGCAAAAAATCATATTGCGGCTGTCAGAGAACCCCATCAGCCAGACTGAAGTCTCTTCAAGACCAGCGGTTTGCACAATGCCGTCAGCGAAATAAGCCAGCATCCAGCCACCGACTATGCCGTAGAACGCCAGAATCATGGATACAGTGACACAGCCCCACAGGCCGGTAAGCGTACCGGAAATATTACCTGAGATATTCGTCAGCGCGTCCACCATGTTCGCACGGTTGGAACGGCCAATAATGAGTTCAGCCATCAATACCGGATAAGCCAGTACGAACGCTAAAAGAAGATAAACAAGTACAAATGCTGCGCCGCCGTTAGTGGCGACTTGCGTGGGAAAGCCCCAGATATTTCCGAGACCGACGGCGGAACCGGCAGCAGCCAGTATGAATCCGATCCGTGATGAAAATTCACCTCGCATTGCCATGGATGTATTCCCTTTATTATTGTTTTAATCGTTTGTTGTCGTGTGATTTTTATTATAGGTACAAAAAAGGGGCTGGCCCGGCACCAGCCCCTGTAGTATGTATTTTATTGTTGATGTATTGCGTATTTACCGGTGTCTAACATGTCGAAAGTGATGTTAGCCGCTTCATCCAGGAAAGGATCCAGCTCTTCAAGCTCATCCGGTAAATCGTCCAGCGATTCAACCGGCTCCTTGCCAATACGTGCCAGGCGCTCATTGGCCCGTTTCAGATCATTCTCACGGGATTCTTCTTTCTTTGATTCCCGTTCTGATTTCACCAGTGACACATATTTTTTGTCTTTATTCTTTTTGTATTCGTCAATATCTTCGGCGAGATACATAAACTCAGGATCTTTCAATACCCGGGCATTGTGCTTGGCTGCCAGTACATCCAGTGCACTCTGGCTGTCGCCAAAAGTGGTATAGTTTGCGCGGTCAATGCTGTCCCAGGGTAATGCATTTTCTTCCTGGCTTTCACCCCAGTCTGCCGGATCAATGGGCGACGGATACTTAATGTCCGGTACGACACCTTTGTGCTGGGTGCTGCCACCGTCGATACGGTAGAATTTCGCAATGGTAAACTGCACACTGCCCAGCGGGTTGTCATACAGGTCATAAATCCGGCCAAGTCCGCGGTGCTGTTGAACGGTACCTTTACCAAAGGTTTGCTCGCCCACAATCAAAGCACGACTGTAATCCTGCATCGCAGCCGCAAAGATTTCAGATGCAGACGCACTGTAACGGTCAACCAGTACTGTTAACGGACCATCGTACGTTACTACGCCGTCAGTATCACGGTTAACACTCACCTTGCCTTCGCCATAGCGAATTTGTACTACCGGTCCTTTTTCAATAAACAGTCCGGTGAGTAACGTCGCTTCTGTCAGCGAACCACCGCCGTTACCACGTAAATCGACAATGATGCCTTTGACGTCCTGAGCTTTCAGTGAATCCAGTTCTTTTTTCACGTCAGCATGCAGGTTGTTATAGAAACTGGGAATTGTGATAACGCCTAACTTCTCACCGGCATACGGGCCGGTTTCCGGCTCATAAACCTCAGATTTCGCGGCGCGGTCTTCAAGCTTGATTTTGTCACGGGTCAGACTGACCACAGACATGGCTTTGGTATCTGATGTGCCTTTTTGTACCTGTAAACGTACGGTACTGCCTTTGGGTCCTTTAATGAGATCAACAACCTCATCCAGACGCCAGCCTACAACATCCACGAACTCTTCGTCGTCCTGCGCCACACCAATAATTTTATCTTCCGGTTTCAGCGCATTAGATTTATCAGCAGGGCCGCCCGGTACAATGCTTTTAATTACAGTAAAGTCATCTTCTGCTTGAAGTACAGCACCAATACCTTCAAATGACAGGTTCATTTCCATCTGGAAACGGTCGGCATTTCGGGGAGACAGGTAACTGGTATGCGCTTCAACGCTGCGGGCAAAAGAGTTCATAACCGTCTGGAAAACGTCTTCACTCTCAGCTTGCTTCAGTCGCTTAATGGCACGGGTATAACGCTTGGTCAGTAAGTCTTTTGCTTCTTCCCAGGTTTTATCCGCCATAATCAGATTAAGCGCATCGTATTTAACCCGCTGACGCCACAATTCATCCAGCTCTGCTTCTGTGGTTGGCCATGCTGCGTCTTCACGGTCGTAATAGAATTTGTCGTCAGCTTTTTCAAAATTGAAAGGCTTGTCTAACAGGCTTAACGCAAACTCAAAGCGCTCAACACGACGTTTTGCACTTTGATTATACATATCATAAGCGATAGACAGGTTGCCGCGACTTAACGCTTCATCAAAAGAATCACGGTACTTTTCGAAACCATCCACATCTGACTTCAACAAAACTTGTTTGTTGTTATCGAGAGAGCGGAGAAAACGGTCGTAGATTTTTTCCGACAAAGCGTCATCCAACGCAATTTCCTTGTAGTGCGCTCTGGTGAACAAAGCACTTACCCTTTTTGCAGCCACACTGTGTTGTGTTTCCTGCTGCAGAACGGGTAAATCTTCTACCTGTTCAGTGGTAGTAGTTGCACCGGCGCCAACGCCAACGGTTAAAAATGCACTGGCAATGGAAATGCGAAGGATTTCTTTCATATTACGACCTCTTGGAATTCGCCAAACGTAAAGCGTCTGCGTTGACTTTTACCACCATGCCCGAATCAAGTTGCACGTGAATACCGTCTTTAGCGACTTCAGTAATAACCGCATGCATCGGGGCTTTACCCAACTTCACTGTGACGGATGTGCCTGGCTGGCAATCGGCATCGGTAAGTTTGGCCGGTGGTGTTTTATTTGGTCTTTCAGAATTAAATTTAGTTCCCTTTTTCCCGCGCTGCTGAGGTTTTTCACCATTTTCGCTGCGTGGTTTGCGTTGGGGTGGACGCTTTTCGCCAGTGGTCTTTTGCTTCGCTTTGCGCTTTTCAGCCGCTTTCGCTTTGCTTTCATCCAACTGCTGCTTTGCGTGGTCAGCATGCTCTTTTTCAATTTGAGCATCCTGATTACCATCTAAGTCAACGCGGTGAGCGCCTTCTTTGATGCTGTGCAGATAACGCCAGCTGTTGGTGTAATGTCTTAATGTTGAACGCAGTAAGGTTTTGCTAACCCGTTCTTCATTTTCTAAACGCTGAGCCAGATCCTGAAAAATGCCAATTTTCAGAGGCTGTGCTTCGCCCTCGGTGGAAAAACAGTTTGGAAAGGTTTCTGCCAAAAAGGCGATGACTTCTTTACTGTTTGAAAACTTCTCTGGTGATTCCATCTATACTTTACGTGTGGTTAATAATAATCTTCATTGTCAGCATCATCCCAAGTTGCCAGCGTGTGGTCAACCCAATCAAGCAATTCATCGTCGTCTATGTCCAATAAATTGCGTGTTTGATGCCATGTTTCCCAGGTATAGTGCAATAAACGCTCAAGCCAGTGCGTATCCGCATCTTCATCGGCTCTGTCGTAAATGCAATGCAGAATGAAATTTATCCGCTCTGCTGCCTCTTCGGGTTCGTCAAAATTGTCTTCCATGTCGGCCGGTGTTGCCAGCACAACATGGATATCTACATATTCTTTCATCGCTGAGAATCCAGTAAAGCCTCAGCCAGCGCTTCCAGACCGGCCTTATCTTCTTCGTCAAACCGGCTGTATTCGGGACTGTCGATGTCCAGTACGCCCAGTAATTTGCCGTTCAGCACCAGCGGAATAACGATTTCAGAATTGGATGCGGCGTCACAGGCAATGTGGCCTTCAAACGCGTGGACATCTTCTACCAGTTGGGTTTGCAGGCTTTGTGCCGCAGTGCCGCATACACCGCGGCCCATCGGAATGCGTATGCAGGCGGGCTGGCCCTGAAAAGGCCCGAGCACAAGTTGATCCTCTTTATATAAATAGAATCCGGCCCAGTTTACCTTTTCCATGCGGTTAAACATTAACGCGCTCAAATTCGCCATGTTGGCGATGAGATCGCTCTCACCGCTCATTAAACCCTTCGCCTGCGTCAGTAACTCTTTGTAAAACTCGTTTTTCAACTTACCCTCAATCTCATTCATCTATCGCGAAGCTGACGTTCACCCGAGCTTCCACGACTTGTTCACCGGGCATGGCTGATGAAAAGCTGTCGGCCTTCGCGGACATTTCCATTCTCATCACCGGCATGGGGTAACTGTTGCCGCTCTCTGACACTGCAATTACCTTACCTGTTTTTACGCCCAGTTCTTCTGCTAACAGTCCGGCGCGTAATTTGGCGTCTTTAACTGCATTTATCAAGGCCTTTTCGTAAGCATTATTCTGCTCACTGGCAATAAACTGAAACCCTTGTATACGATCTATACCGCGGGATAAAGCGCCGTCAATGATACGGTCATAGTTATTTATATCCGTATCCGTTACCTGAATTTCTCTGCTGAGTACAAATCCCCGTTGTTCACGGCCCTGAGGGGTAGATTCGTAATACGGATTTAAATTCACCTGCATGGACTGCACGTGCTTTTCTTCAATACCGTTGTCGAGCAGAAATTTAAGCACAGACTTCATGTCTGACTGCATCTGTGTATTCAGTTTAGAAACGGTTTCGCCTTTTTCTTCCATCACAAATGTCAGAGTATAAGCATCGGGTACAACGGAGAAAGAGCCTTTGCCGCTCACCTGAATAACCGGTTCCATGGCCTGGGCACTGGCCAGAACGGGCATCGCTGCGAAGATTACTGCGGCACTGATTTGTTTTAAATTCATTTCTGTCACCTTATTTAAATGTCAGACCTGATTATGCTTACGTCAACTGAACGGCAGGTGAACAAATTCTTAACCAAAAAACCAGTAACTGACTAAAATTGCAGCAAAAATTCCTGCAAAGTCTGCCGCCAGACAACATGCTACGGCATAACGGGAGTGCTTGATCCCCACGGCCCCGAGATAAACGGCAATAACGTAGAACGTTGTTTCTGTCGATCCCTGAAGGACCGAGGCCAGTCTGCCGGCGAAAGAATCTGCGCCGTGATGCTGCATCGTTTCTATCATAAGCGCTCTGGCGCCGCTGCCACTGAGAGGTTTCATAATGGCAGTAGGTAAGCCATCCACAAACCGGGGGTCGCCGCCTAAAGCGGTAACCATGTAGCCGATGCCGTTAACCACCATATCCATAATGCCACTGGCTCTCAGCATGCCAATAGCAACCAGCATGGCTAATAAAAACGGGATCAGCGAAACCGCCACATTAAAGCCTTTCTTAGCGCCGTCTATAAATAATTCATAGGTGTCGAGTTTTCGCCGCCAGCCGGTGACGAGTACCGCAACAATAAACGAGAACAACAAAAAGTTCGCCACAATGGCAGACTGCTCTGCCAGCTCTTTTGCTGCCAGATGGGAAAAATACACAATCACTGCACCCAGCAGACCAAAAATACCGGCCAGATACAAAACCACCACACGGTTAAACAGGTTCACCCTCTGCACCAGACAGGTAATGATAAGCCCAGCCATGGTAGAAGCGCTGGTTGCCAGTAAGATAGGAATAAATACGTCAGTAGGCTGTGCCGCGCCCTGCTCTGCCCGGTAGAGAAAAACCGCAATGGGAAACAATGTCACTGAAGACGTGTTCAGTACCAGAAACAGGATCTGACTGTTGGTGAGGGTTTCTTTATCTGTTGCCAGAGTTTGCATATCCTGCATCGCTTTTATGCCGAAAGGCGTAGCAGCGTTATCCAGCCCGAGTACGTTCGCCGACATATTCATGGTAATGCTGCCAAGTGCAGGATGATTGCGGGGAATATCGGGCATGATCCGGCACAGAAATGGTGCCAGTACCCTTGAAAACTTTTCTATCATGCCTGATTTTTCGGCAACTTCGAATATACCCAGCCAGAATGCCAGTACCCCTATCAGACCGATAGCGATATCCACGCTGAGTTGCGCCATGCTGGTGACAGATTGCATAACATCCTGAAAGCCACCCGGTGAGGCGTCAAAGAAGGCCTGCCAGACGGTGGCCAGAAAGGCGAGAACAATGAATGATAACCAAATACGATGCAGCATAATCCGTTATTGTGTCTGTTATTGTTATGCGTCGTAGTCTACCGGATTTATTTCTTCCCGCATGTTATTTATGACAAACGGAGAACTCTATACGATAAAGCCGGTGATAGCATCCGGTATTCAGCGTCATTTCCTATGCAACATCCTGTCCTTGCAAAAGGAAAAGCAAGACTCAGGGCTTGCATATTAAAAAGCAAGGGTATAATCTTGCTTGGTAACGAAATAACCAGGGATAACAACATTATGGCTGCGGTCCTTACCGGCGATCTGGTCAAATCCACCGCCTTGACGTCCTCTGATTACCAGCACACCATGTCGGCGCTAACCCGCCAGTGTGAGGCAATAAAAGCAAGGACAGGCTGTTTATACGAAATATTCCGCGGCGACGGCTTTCAATTTGTTTTCGAAAAACCGGAGGACGCCGTTACCGCCATGCTTGAACTCAAGCTCTATCTCAACAGTCAGATAGACGGGTTGCAGGTCAATTGCACCCAGGCGCTGGCAACAGGCAGTGATGCCGTGATAAAAGCCACGCCCGGTACATCTTCCGGCAAGGTATTTGTTGAATCAGGCCGCGCTCTGGACGAAGCCCGCAGCGGAGAAATCGTTGTACGCACTCCGCTGGCAGAACAGCAAATCGCTACCGGTATCATCTGCACACAGTTAAGCTACATACTGAACCGGCTCAGTAAAAAACAGGCTGATTTGCTGTACCATTACATTCATCTGGGGTTTCCGTTACACCAGGTTCTGGCAGAACAACAGCAAACCTCACGGCAAAATATCAGCGAACGCCTGAAAGCGGCCGGCGGGGATTTACTGGAGCCATTTATTCATTATGTCACCAACTTAAAGGACGATGCCGGATGACACTCTTTCTGCTTTTGCTGAGCGCCCATTTTATCGGCGATTTTTACCTGCAACCGGCTAAATGGATCCAGTGCCGTCACGATAAAGGGTTGCAATCACCGTCACTGTTTCTTCATGCCGGTGTACATGCGGCCCTTGCACTGGTAGCGCTGTGGCTGGCTGACGCAGGATTATGGCAGGGACTGGCAGCAGCCGGCGTCATTACCGTCAGCCATTTTCTCATCGACTGGGCGAAAGCAGGACACAAAAGTCACCTTGCCTTTGCACTGGACCAGCTTGCTCACTTTCTGGTTATCGCGCTGGTCGCCCTGTCATTCACCAAAATGGATATCGCTACGCTGCTGACCAGTAAAGCCATCTGGCTGACCCGTGAAAACCTGCTCTACCTCACCGGATACATCATTATTTTTAAACCGGCCAGTATTCTTATCGGGCAACTGTTGTCACAACATGCTGAACAACTGAAGAAAACGCAGGGTGAAGAAGAAGGAAAAAGCCTGGGCAATGCCGGGCGCTGGATTGGTTATGTTGAAAGATTACTGGCGCTGTCTTTTATTCTTGTCGATGAATACACAGGGCTGGGTTTTCTGGTGGCAACAAAAACCGTGTTCCGCGTAGGTGATCTGTCCCGGGAACGGGATATGAGACTGACAGAATACATGATGCTGGGCACGCTGATGAGTTTTGCCATTGCGCTGATAACGGGCTGGCTGGTACTGGCATTAAAACCCTGAGCCAGGTATCCGGCTCAGTGATGCTTACTAGCGGATCGCCTTTTCAAGGCTGGCCAGACAATGGTCGATATTGCGATCTTTACACGCATATCCCATAAGACCGATACGCCAGACTTTTCCGGCCAGCGCACCAAGACCGGCGCCGATTTCCAGATTAAAATCATTCAGCAACTGACTGCGCACCTGTGCATCGTCCACACCGTCAGGAATAACAACAGCATTCAGCTGAGGCAACCGGTATGCCTCATCCACAGCCATAGACAGACCCAGTTTATCAAGACCAGCCACCAGCTTTGCATGCCCCTGCTCATGGCGTTGCCATGCCTGCTCCAGACCTTCTTCTTTCAGCATGACCAGTGATTCGTGCAGGGCATAAATACTGTTAACCGGCGCGGTATGATGATAAGCCCGTTTGCCGCCCTGCCCCCAGTATCCGACGATAAGATTCATATCGAGAAACCAGCTCTGAACCGGCGTGTTACGTCCTTTGATAACGTCAACTGCACGGTCGCTGAAAGACACAGGAGATAAACCCGGCACACAACTTAAACATTTTTGCGAACCGGAATAAATGGCATCTATGCCCCAGCCATCCACATCAACTTCAATACCGCCTAACGAGGTAACGGCATCCACAATGGTCAGGCAATCGTATTGCTGTGCCAGTTTACACAGGGCCTGAGCGTCGTTACGCACGCCGGTAGAAGTTTCTGCATGCACGAAGGCCAGAATTTTAGCATCAGGGTGGGCTTTCAGTGCTGCTTCTACTTTGTTGAGATCAGACTGATGTCCCCATTCATCTTCAACCTTAATGGCCTCACCACCACAGCGGACTACGTTCTCCACCATGCGGTTACCAAATACGCCATTGATGCAGACGATGACTTTATCGCCCGGTTCTACCAGGTTAACAAAACAGGCTTCCATACCCGCCGACCCCGGTGCAGAAACCGGCATGGTCAGCGCATTGGTCGTTTTAAATGCATATTGAAGTAACGCCTTTGTTTCATCCATAAGCTGAACAAACAGCGGATCAAGGTGCCCCAGGGTAGACCGGCACATCGCATTAAGTACACGGGGAGAAACATCAGAAGGACCAGGCCCCATTAAGGTACGCTCTGGCGGAATAAAAGTTGATGGTGTTGTCATAATCGTGCCTCAGACTGCAATTTAAATGTAAAACTATTGTGGCACTATCAACGCTTACGGACAATTGCACATTCCCGGTATAAATAAGATGAATGGCTATGGCGGTTAATCATTCACCGTGATTTAAATTCGTTCTATTGAATAAAATGTGACCAACCTGTGGGTAATTTTTGTTCAGCCTGGTGGCTGGTCAGAGCAGAAATAAGCTGTTGTTTTTTAAACAGGGATGGAACTGAGAATAAGTCTCTGATAATGTATCGATAAATTTTTTCAAAAATTTGTTTATAAAGTGAGCGGTTTTGTTCTATAGTTACGATCCGTTGTGAATAAGTTCACAAAACTTCTCCCTTGTAAAAGTTAGCGCACGGCTCAGCAATGAGCCATTCCCCTAGGCCCGGATGAAAATTCCGGGCATTTTTTATTCTGCGAAAAAATTATTCACCGGCCAGTTACCGCCAAAGAATAGCCGGCACAGTTATTCACCCTGCCGGTCAATTTTACGCATCAATCCTTCCTGCATAGTGGAAGCCACCAGCTCACCCTGCCGGTTGAATATCTGGCCTTTCACAATGCCACGGGCATTGCCGCTGAACGGGCTTTCTGCCACGTATAACAGCCATTCATTAAAATTCACCGGTTTGTGGAACCACATAGCATGGTCAATGGTGGCAATACGCAATGCACGGTCGGCCATAGAAACCCCGTGGGGCTGCAATGCAGTACTTAAAAAATGATAGTCAGACGCATAGGCCAGTGACGCCTGATTAATTTGTGCATCAGTGCCCATTTCTTCCTGCGCACGCAACCAGATATAACGTAGCGGATCACGTTTCTTTGCAGAAAATGAATTCACGGCGTCAACCGTACGGATATCAACCGGCTTATGATAACTCAGTGCTTCCTGCATCGGACGGGCAAGTTTTTCATAATTGGCTTCATAGAAAGCGATATCGGGCGTGATATCCTGCGGCGGTGGTACGTCGGGCATAACGGCAAACTGATGCTCCATCCCGTCTTCGGGTAACTGGAAAGACGCCGTCATATAAAAAATATTTCGTCCTTCCTGAATGGCTTTCACCCGACGGGTACAGAAACTGCGACCGTCGCGGACAATTTCCACATCATACATGACCGGCTTTTTGGCATCGCCGGGTAACAGAAAATAGCTGTGGAATGAATGGGCAGTAAATCCGCCGCCTACGGTCTTGTAGGCCGCCGAGAGGGCCTGACCTAACACCTGACCACCAAACAGTGCACGAAATCCGAGATCCCAGCTTTGTGCGCGGTAGATCCCCTGTTCGATAGTCTCCAGCTCCATCAGTGAAGCGAGTTTAACTTCAGCCATGTGCGTTTATTGTCTCCATATTCGCTTGTTTCGGGTTACGGGGGTAATACTTTTCAGGCAACTGAGCACAATGCTCAAAGTAACGGGTATCTTTATACGGCAATTTCATAAAGCCGGAAATGCCTATCCCCCTGATATCAGGTACTGCCTGAACCAGCGCCGCCAGTAACGCTGTGAAGCGTTCCCGCTGGCTGTGATCAAGCAGCGTATAATAACTGTGGATTTTCAGATGCGCCGGCAATGCTTCAAATATCACGCATCCGGTATGATGAATTGTGTTCAGTTCTTCCAGTACCGACATAATACTGGCTGGCAGACGTAATAGTTCATCCGGGTCATCACCGTCTTCAAAATAAGAGTGCGTCCGGCTGTTATCCTGCACAACCGGCGCTCTGGACAGCTCAAAAGGGATCACGCATTCACTGCCGGGAATAAAAGGCTCTGACTCATCCTGCCTTTCAATGTGCAGTGTGTCTTTGGCATTAAACAGACAACACTTGAATATCCCTTTACGGTGGATAGCCCTGGCCAGCGTGATCACGTTGTTCACCGACTGTTCAAAGGAGACTTTCAGACTTTCATCGTACAAATTCAGACTTGAATCCACATAAATGCCGTCGGGCATCCAGCGGATAGCTATGCCACCCACTACCGGAAAACGGCCCAGCCGGCTGACAGCAGAGATGAAACCTTTTTCAGTTTCACCCATCCCCTGAAGATAGTTTTTGTAATAGCGGTCAAACTGGGCATCGTTGATGTATTTCAGTTCAGCATCATTCACCAGCGCCGCTTCCCTAAGAAATGATTTACGGGAGCTGTACACTACTGTTTCAATATCTTTCTCCTGCGGAGCGCACCAGCACGGGATCATGGCTTTGTATTCCGCCGGTCTATCTTCTGTAAATACCATGCTTCGAAGTACATGCAGGTGATTAAAGAAGTAATCACCGCCCTGACGTTGTTTAGTTAAATCATCACTCAGCATGTAATCTAAAATATTTGCCAGCATTTTGGGTAAACCCAGCGACAGCGGCGTGATCACTTTGCGGCCATAACGGCTTGACTGACCTGATGCCAGCGCATACAGCGTGCTGGCAAGGCCCTGTTCGTCGAAACGCGGAGATGACAATGCCCCGTTCAGCTGTTCGTCACCGATAAAGTACACATCACCCAGACGTGCATTCGTTTGCTGCATATCACCGGACATCAAATCCATCACATTGTTGCCGGTATGCTGACCATTTTCATCCAGCTGGGCAAACACTGATGAACCCCAGTCAATTAAACGGGCGGTTTCAGTGTCGTCTTCCCACACCAGATTCGACGGTTTAATGTCGCCGTGCACCACGGGACGGGGAGCGTGATTTACCTGATGACGGCGGAGCGCCAGCAGCACTTCCCCCATCTGTACCGCCAGACGCACTATCAGCCGTGGCGGTAACATACCTTTTCGTAAACTCACCTGTTCCATATCGGCACCGGCAGCACGCTGCATGACCAGAATGGCCTGTTTACCTATTTGCTGGAATTCACATAATGCGGGAACCAGAGGATGCTTGATCTGCGCCAGCATGAAGGCTTCTTCCTCCAGCCGGTCCTGAACATGCTGTGGCAGGTTGATCCGGGAGAATTTGAAAACACGATGCTCACCGCCGGGTGACACGCCGGCGAATACAAAGCCGAATGCACCTTTACCGATCAGGCCCGTTTGCGTGTAACCCAGTTGCCGTAGCTGCTGATTACATAACTCAACCCAGTTCCTGAGCTTGACGGCATCTTTATGTGCCAGAAGATAGACAGACTGATCTTCCGGAATATAAAAATGTTTAAGCCCGCGGGGTTGTGTCAATCGTCAGCTTCCTGTTTAAGCCAGGTCACACTGGCATGACTGTCAGCGCCGAGATGAGAACACACTTCATCCAGCGCTTCGCGGAGTTGTTCATCCAGTTGCCAGGGAGGATTCATCACCAGTACGCCGGAACCGTACATACCGGTATCGTCATCCGGCGACGCTACATGCAGTTCTGCCACAAAAGCGGTTTTTGCAATGTCTTTTAAGTCATCGACCATGTTCTCGCTGGCGCCGGACTTTTTACCCGCCCGGGCAGACAACAACGGATACCACAGTACAACCTGCGCATTCTGCCAGCGACGGAAAAGTTTGGTTACCGTGCGTGTAACATCCGCATATTCTTCAAAGCGTTCATAAGGCGGATCAATAAGCACGGCACCACGGTTAGGGTTCGGCGGCGTCATCGCTATCAGTCCTTCCAGCCCGTCACGGTGATGCACATGGGCATTACCGGCACCCACGCCTCTGATCACTTCAGACAAAATCCCCGCCTCTGCCGGATGCAGTTCCATAAGGTGCGCGGTATCCTGCAAACGTAAGCCTCTGGCAGCAATGAGCGGCGACCCCGGATACTGTTGTTGTTGCCAGTAAACGTTCATGGCACTTAAATAAGATGCAAGCAACGGCGACGTTGCACTGACCCCGGACAACGGGTCGAAACCAGACTCAAACTCACGGTTCTTCTGAGTTTGCTCACTGTTCAAAGGGTAGCAACCGGCCCCGGCATGGGTATCGAAAAGCGTGAAAGGCTTCTCTTTTTTCTTCAGGTATTGAATGACACCGGTCCAGCACAAATGTTTGATCACATCCGCATGGTTACCGGCATGAAAGGCATGTTTATAACTTAACACAAACAATCCGTTCCGCATGAATTAAGAACGTTATTGTAACACGTTATTTTGCAGAGAAAGAGCCATAAGCCGGCTCTTTACTCCACATCCGTTTATCAGGCCAGATGCATCAGCATGGCTGACGGGTTCTGCAAATAATGGCACCACAGGTTATTAAACTTCACCATGGTTGCACCATCTATAATGCGGTGATCGCCGGACCAGTTAACATGCATGATATGCTGCGCTGTCACATTCCCGTTATCATCGAACCTGGGCAGTTTTTGCGTCTTACCCAGCGCTACGATAGCCGCTTCAGGTTTATTGATTACCGGCGTGGCAGTAATACCACCCAGTGCACCAATATTGGAAACCGACACGGTACCGCCCTTCAATGCACTTGCCGGCACTTTACCTTCTCTGGCCTGCTCAATAATAGTCTGCATCTGTGAAGCAATATCAAACAGGCTTAAATCCTGAACCCGTTTAATATTCGGCACCAGCAGGCCAATTTTACTGTCTACGGCAAAGCCGACATTATGATCGTCAAAGTAATGCAAATATTCACCGTCATCAGACATCTGGCTGTTGATCACCGGAAATTCTTTTAATGCCAGAGACAGTGCTTTAATGAAAAACGGCATAAAACTGAGTTTAACGCCTTTCGCTTCGAAGGCCGGTTTAAGCTCAGCGCGCAGTGCAATGAGCTTATCCATTACCAGTTCATCACTTACCGTGAAATGCGGAATAGTTTGCACTGACAATTGCATTTGTTTTGCCATCGCCGCCTGTAATCCCCGTACCTTCTCCGTACGTTTGCCACCGGACTCAACAGGTCGTCTGGTATCTTCTGATGCCGTTTTTGTCTGCTTTGAGCCATCGTTAAGTTCATTGTTTGCATTTAACGACTCTGCTGCACGATAGACATCCTGTTTGAGCACTCTGCCTTTTTTACCCGAACCCTGCACCGATTTGAGATCGATATTATGCTCTCTGGCGATACGACGAACGGCCGGACTGGCCAGTACTTTTCCGGGAATCGCCACCGGCGGCTCAAAACTGCCTTCACGTGCAGCGCTCTCAGAGGTTGCCGCTTCAGAAGTTGCTGTTTGAAAAGCCGTGGCTTCAGCCTGTGTATGAGCGGGGCCGCCTTGCGAAGAAGTCCCGGCATTGTCGTCATGATCCAGAGCAAACAAAGGTGTATGCACTTTTGCAATGTCACCTTCACCATAGTAAAGCTTCGTGATCACGCCGGCGTGTTTGGCGGGGATTTCCACCACGGCTTTGTCAGTCATGACTTCCACAACCACCTGGTCCTCTTCAACAGACTGACCCTCAGTGACCTGCCATTTCACAATCTCACATTCAACAATGCCTTCACCGATATCCGGCAGTAAAAAGTCTTCACCTGCGCCGGCGCTGGCACTAGTAGCGGTACTTGTACTGGCCGGATGATCTTGTGAAGCAGCGCTTTCAGCTTCAGGTTCCTGCTTTGTAACCTGTCCTGACGTAGCCATGGCGAACAGGGGCGCATGCACTTTAGCGATGTCTCCCGGTTGATAGTGAAGTTTCATTACCGTACCTGCATGCATGGCAGGAATTTGTACAGTGGCTTTGTCTGTCATCACCTCAGCAACGGGCTGATCTTCTTCTATCACATCCCCTTCGGCTACCAGCCACTCAAGGAGTTCACATTCCACGATACCTTCGCCGATATCAGGCAATATAAATTCTGTCGTCATTGTCGTTTGCCCTTAGTAATGCATGGTACGGAGAATGGCTTCGTAAGTTTTAAGTTCATCCGGCATGTACTCTTTTTCATGAGAAAGCGGATACGGCGTATCCAGACCGCAAACTCTGGCAACCGGCGCTTCCAGGTACAGGAAACACTGCTCCTGAATAGTTGCAGCAATCTCACTGGCAAAGCCTCCGGTCAGCGGCGCTTCATGATTGATAAGTAAGCGGCCTGTTTTCATCACGGACTCAGCGACGGTTTGCGCATCCCAGGGGGCAATACTGCGCAAATCAATAATTTCGCAGTTAATGCCGTCATCCAGCGCTTTTTCGGCGGCCTTTTGCAGAATTTCAATCTGAGCACCCCAGCCAACCAGGGTGATATCTTTTCCTTCCTGCACGACATCCGCTTTCCCCAGCGGCAATTCATAGTCCTCTTCAGGCACATCGCTAACTGATGCCCGGTACAGGCGTTTCGGCTCCATGAATAACACCGGGTTGTCGTCACGGATAGAAGCAAGCAGCAAACCTTTTGCCTGATATGGGTTACGCGGCACCACAATCCGTAGGCCCGGACAATGAGCAAAAAAGGCTTCCGGTGACTGGCTGTGATAGTGTCCGCCGGCAATGCCGCCGCCGTACGGCGTGCGGATGGTCAGTGTGCCGCAACTGAATTGTCCGCCGGAGCGGTAACGGAATTTCGCCGTCTCGTTAACGATCTGGTCAAAGGCCGGAAAAATGTAATCACCGAACTGGATTTCAGCTACCGGCACTGAACCCTGCGCAGCGAGACCGTTGGCAAAGCCGATTATGCCCTGCTCCGTAAGCGGCGTATTAAAACAGCGGCCTTTACCAAATTTCTCCTGTAAATGACTGGTGGCACGGAATACACCGCCAAAATGACCCACATCTTCACCGAATACCATCACACGCTCGTCTTCTGTCATTACAGTGATAAGCGCATTGTTAATTGCCTGCAGCAGATTCATTTTTGCCATTATTTTATTCTCCCTGCTGTTTTCGGATACGCTTGCGGATAACGGGCGATGTGTTGCTTAAGTGCCTGAAGCTGATCGTTGAGATGCCGGGGAACGTGGTCGTATACATCTGTCACAATATCGTCGATGGGGTTAACCGGTACTTTCTCGGCTTCTTTAAGGGCCGCTAATACCGACTCGCGGGTCACTGTTTTACGCTTTTCTACAGCGTCCGCGTCAAACCAGCCTTTTGATTTGAGCCACTCACTTAAACGCAATACCGGATCCTTCTGGCGCCACTTCTCTTCTTCATCTTTAGACCGGTAACCACTGGGATCATCGGAGGTGGAATGGGCCGCCAGACGATAAGTCATCGCTTCAATAAGCACCGGACACGCTTCTTTAAGCGCAATTTCCTTTGCCTGTCTGGTGGCGGCATAGACAGCCAGTGGATCATTACCGTCCACCCGGATCGTTTTCACCCCGTACCCAATCCCCCGGCTGGCAATACCGTCACCGGCGAACTGTTCTTCAGCGGGGGTTGAAATGGCATAGCCGTTATTTCGGCAAAAGAAGATGACCGGACAGCGCAATACCGCTGCCATATTCAGGCCGGCATGAAAATCTCCTTCTGACGCCGCACCTTCACCAAAATAGCAAATCGTCAGCGCCTTTTTGCCGGCCATTTTCTGGCCATAGGCATAGCCTGATGCCTGGGGGATCTGTGTACCTAAGGGAGAAGAGATGGTCATAAAATTAAGCGCTTTATCACCATAATGGATGGGCATCTGACGACCTTTATTCGGATCCTTTTCATTACTGAACATTTGATTCATAAACTGCTCAGTTTTATATCCGCGCCATGCCAGTGTGCCCTGCTCGCGATACTGAGACATGATCATGTCATCGTTAGTTAATGCTGCTGCGCTGGCAACGGCAGCCGCTTCTTCACCGGTAGAAGCCAGATAAAAACTGATTCTGCCCTGACGCTGCGCCGCCACCATCCGTTCATCAAGAATGCGGATAAACTGCATCACTTCCAGCATTTTTTCTGCGGTATCACGGGTGATGTCCGGTTCTTCAGCGTCCGGGTGTACCGTACCGTCCGGCTGCAGAATTTGCAGCATGGGGATGTCTATCAGGCCATTTTCTATTATTTTTACCTGACGGGTGGTTTTCACGCTGGCGAGATGATTTCTGTCCTGCACAACTAAGCCCTCATTAAGTGGTGCCACTACGGCAATATCGATAGTGATAATGCTAGTGTGAATTCTCAAAATACGTGTTGCTAAATGCAGGTGGTCCCATCAATAAGGGAAAATGGTTATCCGCCTCAACAGGTTTCACGTGGTCATTTTATCCTACCGTTTTAACATTGATTTAAAATAAGACCGCACTTAACTTTACATTAGCCGTCCCGTATAAAAAGTTTAATGAAAGACAATGGTTCATAAGCCGTTCATATTTAAGAAGGTATACTTTTACGTACTGATGTTCAGGCAGCCTGAGTGTAAAACTCGCCTGTGATATATAAAATCTGGTATAAGCTTTTAACTGAAAAAGTAAAAACGCGCGCGGCAACGGGAGAAGTGTATGAATTGTCGAATCGCCTTAGCGGTTTCATTTGCGCTGAGTAGCAGTATAATTTCATTACCGCTGATGGCGGATACGGCAAAACATAAATCCGGTAAATCCGTTTATATTGTTGAACTGGATGAAAGTCCTGTGGCCACCTATGAAGGAGGTGTGCAAGGTTTTACCGCGACGTCCTCAGAAAAAAGACGCAATAAGTTAAATACACGCTCTGATGCAGTCGTTCAGTACCGCCGTCACCTTAAGAACCGCCAGTCAACTGTATTGTCAGCCATTGCTGACGGCGCAGACACCCCAAAAGCCCTTGCACAGTATCAACTGGCCTTTAACGGTTTTGCTGCAAAGCTCACCCCGGCGCAGGCGAAAACCTTGTCACAAACAGAAGGGGTAAAAAAAGTACGCCGTGACACGTTACACAAACTGAATGCCTATGTGGGACCGGCCACTATCGGCGCCCCGCAGATGTGGGACGGTACAGAAACCTCGTCCGGCTCTGATGTGCTGGGTGAAGGCATGGTGGTTGCGGTTCTGGATACCGGCATCAACACAGATCACCCGTCTTTTGCGGCCACCGGTGACGATGGTTATGCTCACACCAACCCGCTGGGTAACGGAAATTACCTCGGAGACTGTGCAGGAAGCTATCCTGCTTTGTGTAATGACAAGCTCATCGGCGTATACAGTTATCCGGCGATTGTTAATGCCTATTCCGACACTGATATTTTTCCGTCAGGACTCCCCGAAAACGGTGAGGATTACAACGGTCACGGCTCTCATGTAGCAGCAACCGCTGCAGGTAACATTCTTTATAATGTTGCTGAAGTGATACCCGACTACGATCAAACTGTCAGTGACGGTGTGGAGACCGGTTATATTTTTGAAGAAGTCTCCGGCGTTGCACCGCATGCGAATATTATTTCTTATCAGGTATGCTATCCCGGTGAAGATGATGACACTTATACCGGGTGTCTTGAGTCCGTCATGCTGGATGCCGTTGAAGATATTATTGACAGCGGCATTGTAGATGCCGTGAACATGTCGATTTCCGGTGGCGACTTTCCCTGGGACGGACCTTTAAACCGTGCGTGGCTGAATGCCCATAATGCCGGAATTTTTGTTGCCCAGTCTGCGGGCAATGACGGGCCCGATGATGCAACAACTGACAAGCATGCCCCCTGGATGACCGCTGTTGCTGCTACATCTCACGGCATCACAGTGTCGTATGAAAAATCCATCACAAACTTTTCCGGTGGCAGTTACACCCCTTCCGCTATGCAAGGTTTCAGTAACACCAGTTCAATTACCGCTGATATCGTGTACGCCGGCGATTTTCCCAACGGCAACGATCCATCCGGCGATCCCGGTCAGTGCCTGGAACCCTATCCTGCCGGTACATTCAGCGGACAAATTGTTGTTTGTGACCGTGGTGATATTGCGCGGATCCAGAAAGCTAAAAATGTCGCTGAAGGCGGTGCCGCAGGTTACGTGCTGGCTAATGTGCAGGGCGGTGACAGCTTTCTGGCTAACGATGCCTACGTAGTGCCGGGTATTCATATAGATGCTGATGCCGGCGATGCACTGAAACAATGGCTGGCATCCGGTTCCGGTCATCGTGTAACTATCACTGACGCATCCGCTGAGGTTGTCACTGATGAAACAACCGCAGATAAACTGGCAGACTTTTCTTCCCGGGGTCCGAACAGTTCAATCAGTACATTGTCGCCCGTGATTTCTGCTCCAGGTGTAGAAATTTATGCTGCATGGGCAGATGAACACTATGGACATGAAGAATCCGGACCTGCCCCTGCTGACTATGCGTATTCATCAGGTACATCCATGGCAAGTCCCCATGTAGCCGGCGCGGCTTTGCTGCTTAAGCAGGATCATCCGTCCTGGACACCTGATAACATCCGCTCAGCCATGATGATGACAGCCAATACCGGTGTGGCGCTTTCAGGCACAGATGTTGCGGCCAACTGGTTTGAAATGGGCGCAGGCCGTCTGCAGGTTGACGCGGCCACTCAAACCGGGCTTATTATGCAGGAAACAGCGGCGAACTATTCCGCTGCAAATCCGCAGGAAGGCGGCGAACCGCGTTCTCTTAACGTGCCCGCCGTAGTGGATGAAAATTGCGTCACCTCATGCAGCTGGACCCGTACAGTTACGGCAACACGGTCAGGAAGCTGGCAAGTGACTGCAACAGCAGTGACGTCCGGATTAAGCACAACGGTATCGCCCTCCTCTTTCTCGCTGGCAAGCGGACAGTCGCAGACCCTCACGTTTACCATGGATACCCTCGGAACCACTAACTACGCCTGGGCATATGGCAGTGTAAATCTCACCAGCAGTACCTCACCTGATTTACACATCCCCGTTGCTGTGTATGCTTCAAATGGCAGTATTCCTCAGTTTGTTGATTTGACAGCCCACCGGAATGAAGACAGCCGTTTACTTAAAGATGTTACGACAGCAGAAATTGAGTCTTTTAACTTTGAGTCTTACGGATTAACACAGGTAACCACCGTGGTTGAGACAGTCAGTGAAGATCCGACACCTGATGAACTGTTTGATTCTGCCAGCGGTACTGTGATCACAGAAATCAACGTAGAAGACGGTGCGCTGCGTTTGTATGCGGAAATTTATGATGCCACCGCCAGTGACCTGGATTTGTTCCTTGTTTATGACGCCGATGGCGATGGCAGCCCTTCAGACGATGAGATCCGCGAAGAAAGCAGTTCCCTTGAAGCCGATGAAGTCGTTGACCGCCTCAATCCCGAAGCCGGCACCTGGTTTATCGTGGTACAGAACTGGGAAGGCTCTTCAGCCTCCTCCGACAGTTATATGATGGATTATGTGCTGGTGGATACTGATGACGAAGGCAACCTCACCGTTTCCGGTCCGCAAACTAATGCGGCCCTCTCGCCCTTTGATTTACGTATTTTATGGGATCTTGGAGACAGCAGTGAAGGAGATAAATTCTTTGGTGCTTTCGCGCTGGGTACCAGCAGCAGCGAAAACAATAATGTTGGCGTGACCCATGTTGTCATTGAACGGGAAGAAAATGATGTCTACATGTCGGCGCCTGATGATGGCCGTGTGAATAAAGGTGGGCAGCAGACCTTCAACGTAAATATCATCAGCAACACAACCGGAGAAGATCGCGATTACACCGTAGGCGTCACTCTGCCTGACACGGTTTCACTGGTCGCCGGTTCTGTATCTGATAATGGCAGTGTCACCGGTAACCGTGTGTACTGGGAAGTCACTCAACCAGACAGTGAAAGCACCGGCGCTGATGCACAAACATCAGCTGCTGCAACCTTATCGTTTGCGGTCACAGTGGAAGACAGTGCGTCCACAGGTCCGCTATCTCTGCAGGCATCCTCAGTAGTAACAAATATCCCTGGTGCAGGCTCTGAGAATGCAGCCGTATTCAGTGACGTGCAAGTCGAAGGCGCACCGGTAGTCACGATTGCCGGCGGTTCAACAGCCACAGCCGTTGTGTCATCAGGCAACAGCCTGTCTGTAACAGCAGAAGCTGACGAGCCTAATGGTGATGCGGTAACCTGGTCGTGGGAGCAGTTATCCGGTCCGGCATTAACTTTAAACGGTACGAATACTGCGACAGTAACGATTGCTGCGCCTTTCGTACAAAGTGACACAACCGCTGTACTGCAGGTAACCGCAACCGATCCGTCAGGCAATCAATCTGTGGCATCTGTCACTGTCACCATTTCGCCGAATCAACCTCCGGTATTATCTGTTACATCTCCTGCCAGTGTCAGTGCTGGCAGCACGATCACCATCAGGGCAACTGCTACCGATCCGGAAAACGACACACTCTCATTTACCATCGATGGTGTAGACGGTTCCGTTTATAGTACTCAGGCCCCGGATTCTGCAGCAGGCTCGTCAGTCTCTTACACTGTAACGGTGAGTGATGGCATCAATACGGTCACAGATACCGTGAGTGTTGCCGTGACTGAACGTCAAAGCTCAGGTGGCGGCGGCAGTACCGGAATTCTGGCTCTGCTGCTGGTGCCGGTTATCGTATTTCGCAGATGGGTGCGTATGTAAAAAAGAATTAATATCATTTCTATTGAAAGCGATATTCGCTAGAATCTGCAACCGGTAATGAAATTATACTTTCGGACAGGTCTTGCATGGCGCGTGTGTCTAATCGCTTTCTCTTTCAACTCCACGGCTGGTTTTCACTCCCCGTGTGGGTGTTATTCAGTTTTGTATGTCTGACAGGTACTGTGGCGGTCATGAGCCATGAATTTGCCTGGCTGACCAACGAAAATATCCGTGCAGTAAACCCTGATAACCGTCCGGCACAATCTGTTGCAGAGTCTGTCGCCACCGTTAAAAAGACCTTCCCGGATGCAGACGTTACCGGCGTCAGCGTACGGGAAAGCTACATGGCTCACGAAGTCATGTTTACCGCTACAGGCAAACCTTTTGCCATTGCGTACGTTAATCCGTACAGCGGTGCAATCCAGGAAGTCAACGATGGTGTCACCTTTATTGGTTTTATGCGTACGTTGCACGGATGGCTGTATTTCCCGTGGCATGGCAGTTACAGTCTTGGCTACTATCTGGTTTCTTTGATGTCTGTGGTTATGCTCGGGGCGTTGATAACCGGATTGCTCGTCTTCAAGAAATTCTGGCAGGCATACCGTAACCCCAAAATTCGCAGCCATCAGGGACCGCGTACACTGACCGCAGACTTACACAAGCTTGCCGGTGTATGGTCCATCTGGTTCATGGTGATCATGAGCGCAACAGGACTGTGGTACCTGATTCAGTCTGTCATGTGGCATGCAGACATTGAAGTGGATCCCTGGCCTGCGCAGCTTGACGCACAATCGCTTCCGGTATCCCCTCATAATACGCCAACAATGCCGGTATCTCTGGCTCAGGCCATTACAAAGGCAGAGAATACCTTCGACAATTTTCAGACCAGCTATATCATGATGCCGGAACATAACCGGGACACCTACAAATTGTACGGGGGCGGCATTAACCCCTTTTACGACGGTGCCAGTTTCCAACTGGCAGTTAACCCGTGGAACGGCGAGATCACGCAAACCATTACCCCGCAAAATATGGATCCCCTGCAAACCATTATGCACATCGCCGACCCCTTACATTTCGGGACTATCGGCGGAATATGGACAAAACTGCTGTGGTTTGTTTTCGGTCTAATCCTCTCCGGTATGTCTGTTTCGGGTTTCATTATGTGGTATTTACGTCTGGCAAAAGCACGAACAGCCAGCCGGAAAGAAACAGCTGCACGTTTACAGGAGGCTTAACATGGCCCGCTTGAAGAATAAAAAAACGGCGTCAAAACGTTACTGGTTAAATGCATTATTGCTGATATTGCCGGTCGTGTTTATCTATCAGTCATTTAATCCTGAATTTCCCGCCAGTCTGCCGGAAACCCAAGCCGGTGATTTCACGCTGACGGCAATGCCTTATGATGAGGACAAACCCTACCAGCATGACGGTCTCTACGTGAAAGATTTTCTGGTGATGTTTCAGGACGGTGGTGTTGATGAAATCAGACAGGGCTTTTTAAATATCGGTGACAAACCATTATCAATTGAAGAAGCACAGCAGCATGAACTCGGTATTTTACATGGCACACGACACGGACAGCATGTGCACGGTCTGGCTCAGGAACGCATCACTGCAGGGCAGAAAATTTGGGTAACACTGCAAACCTGGGATGGTGAAATTCATCAGGGCTCATGGGAGATCCCCGCACATCTTATCAGTGACGTTTAATCTCTGATCTCAAAGCAGTTTGTTGTACACTGTGCCAACTCATCTGAATTAATTCTTCTGTAGCAGGAACACAGAGTTGGCACATTCCATCTTTTCCCTTGCCGGTTTGCGGCATCTTACACAGCTTCTCGGCCCCGGCGTTCTGATGGCAACCGCTGCCATTGGTGGCAGCCACCTCGTTGCATCTACACAAGCCGGCGCAAATTACGGCTGGCAACTGGCATTGCTGGTGCTGGCGGTCAACATACTCAAATATCCTTTTTTCCGGGCCGGGGTCAGTTATACCATCAGTACCGGTGAAACCCTGCAACACGGTTATCTGCAGATGGGCAAAGGCTATCTGATCACCGCCCTGTTACTGAATGTCATTTCATCGGTTGTGAATGCCGCTGCTCTGCTGATGTTTGCAGCCAGCCTGCTTGGCTACTTTGTACCCTTTACAACCAGTATTCCTGTGTTAAGTGGTATTGTTCTGGCTGCCATATTGTTCATATTGATTGCCGGACATTATTCAGCCTTAGACAAAGTTTCCAAAGTCATTATGGTGACACTGGTGATAGCCACGCTGGGTGCTACCTTTATGGCCTGGCAAAATGGTGCTGTGGCACCAGATGATTTTGTTTCCCCCTCGCCCTGGACAATGGCAGCAGTCGGATTTCTGGTAGTGACCATGGGATGGATGCCTGCCCCTATAGAGATTTCAGGTATCACATCGCTGTGGCTTAAAAAACAAAAGCAGGAGCAATCAGTAACCCCGCAGTCTGCGCTGTTCGATTTTAATCTGGGCTATTTCACTACTATGCTACTGGCGCTGGTGTTTCTGGCACTGGGTGCCCTGGTGTTACACGGTGCCGACAACACGCTGGCCTCAGGTGGTATTGGCTTTTCAAAACAACTGGTGGATTTATATGCCGGCACCATCGGTGAGTGGGCCCGCTGGTTGATAGCCGTAGTGGCATTTTTGTGTATTTTCGGCTCCGCTCTTACGGTATATGACGGCTATTCAAGGGCTGTAGCAGAGGCAGCGATGCTGCTTAAAGGGCAAAAAGATACGCCGGAAAGTATTTTTATTGTCGTGCTCAGTGCTGTTGCTGTAATCAGTTTTGGCATTGTGTTGTTCTTTAAATCTGCCCTGCTCGCCATGCTTGGATTTGCTATGACGCTGGCCTTCATGACCACGCCGATGTTTGCTCTGTTAAATCATAAGCTGGTAAAACAGGCTGCACTAAATGATGACGTAAAAGCCAGCCCGCTGGTAACGCTGTTAAGTTATGGTGGTCTGATTTATCTGTTCGGGTTCCTGGCGTTGTTCATTGCATGGAAATGGTTTTTATAAACCGCCGGCTGTGCGGAGTGCATGAATGTCCGCCCCCACTATCGCTTCCAGATTGGCGGTGATTTTCTCTGCACTCCAGTTCCACCATGCAACAGACTGCAATGTTTCGATAATACTTTCCTCAAAACGGTATTTAATGACTTTCGCAGGATTGCCACCCACCACGCTGTAAGCAGGCACATCTGCAGTGACAACGGATTTGCTGGCAATGACTGCCCCGTTACCTATTTTTACCCCGGGCATTACCAAAGCCTCGTAACCAATCCAAACGTCATTGCCAATTTCAGTATCCCCCTTATAGGGTAGCTCTCCATCGCCCGGCATCACTCTCTCCCACCCGTTGCCAAAAATTTGAAACGGATACGTAGAGAAGCCTGAAATTTTATGATTGGCTCCGTTCATAATGAATTTCACGTCTTTGGCGATGGCACAAAATTTTCCGATAATCAGCTTATCGCCAATAAAGGGAAAATGATAAAGCACGTTGCTCTCAAAGCGCTCAGGACCGTCCGGGTCATCATAGTAGGTATAATCGCCTACAATGATATTGTCAGAAGTAATAAAGTTCTTCAAATATCCCACTTGCGGGAAGCCCGCCATTGGCGATTTGTTATCAGGATTGGGGCCGTTCATTACTTGTCCTTCATTCGATGAAAACCGGAGGTTATTCACACAACATGGATGCCTGCTGCTGGCACTTTGAAACAGATTCGTCCTGAGAGCTTCCTCCCATGCAGAAATCCAGCCTTAATAACTTTTCTTCGCTTGCCGGCGACTTACCGTTTGCCAGGGTCCAGTTCCACTCTTTTATAACTCCGGTTGCCGGCCCGGCAATACCTTTCTCGGGTACTGAACTGACAAGCGTAATGCTGTTAGTTGTTCCGCTTTTATCGACACTAACTTTAAATATTCCGCAGCCGGTAACCCCTTCCATCGCCATTTCAATGGGGTAACGAGGCATAAATTGCTTATCCCTCAGCCAGGTGGCCTCCGTCTTTATTGGTTCAATGTGCGTTAATTCCACTGACGCATAATTGGCCGCGGCCACTCCGGCGACGGGTAGTAAGAACTGTAGTGCTAAAAATATATTTCTGTATTTCATAAACCTTTCCTTTGTGAATGAAAAACACGCGGTAAAAATAGCCTCTTAATCGTCACGCTTGATGTCGAGGGCAGCATCCTCAAAAATGGGTACGAAATCTTCAGTACTGTCCAGTTTCAGAAGTATCGATAAGTTAATTTTTTCAAGATCTGGCGGAACATTCTCAAAGCCCGTATCAACAGAGAAACCAAATTTTCCCTCTGTATCGTTCTCCAGCAGTTGCTGCACTTCATGAAAATTTTTGACAGATTCTTCGTTCAGCTCAAAAGTATATTCTGTTTTTGCCTCATCAGAAGCAAGCCAGCCTTCTTTGGCAGGGATGGCACGAGTTTCGAGTAATGATAGTGGAAACTTATAAACCCTGTTTACTTGTTGACTTTCTACCTCAAGACCGAGGTTAACTTTTTCTATATCAATTTCGACAGGCTGGTCAATAATCAGCCTGGCTTTAATATCTTCGGGCTCAAGGCTGACAAAATCACTTTTTTGAAAAGTGCTGAACTTCATCATTGTAGTAAGGGGAATGCTCGCACACCCACTGACAACGAAAACAATCAGAAAACTAAATACTTTCACTCTCCTGCCCCCACACTATCTAAAAACTCACGATTCAACTCTTCAGAACCGTCTAGTAACTTATAGTCCAGCAAATGATCAAGTTCCGGATAAGAAAAGTGTGTACACGAGGATGATTCATTTTGCCTCATCCTTTCGCAAATACTTTCAGCCATTGAAACAGATGGCCAGATTTCATCTTTTCCACCGGAAAACAAATACACACTTCCTTGTATTTCTTCTGCTTTGATTGACGCTTTACCGCCATCTTGTCTGTTGGCTAATGACTGAGAATAAAGATCGAGTAAACCACTGACGGCCCCCGTCGGATTAAATTGGACGTAATCCAGCTCCTTTTGGCCGGAGGTCCAGCTGGAACCAGGTGTTTTTTGCCAGTCATTCAGAATACCAGCCCAAACTACCGCACTTGGTGCAATCGCGATAACACGGTTAAATGTGGCATCTTTTGAAGCCAGCAACAGCGATAATTCAGCCCCTTTCGACCATCCGGCCACAGTCAGGTTCTCGTTTTCAGGATGCTTATGAAGGAGCCATTTTTTAGCTATCTCAAAATACTCTAACGGTATTTTTTCCAGTTCATCGGGCAGTGATTTTTCCTTAAAATAGGCAACAGCCAGGACAGGAAACTCATCAGCGGCAATAACGTTTGCAAGTCTGGAAGGAATACCGCCTTCTGAACCACCCAACACAATAACAGGCTGTCTGGCTGTACCGGCAGAACTGACTGAAGGTTCATAGTAATGCCCGACAAAGCCATTTTCTTCAACGTTGAGTTTTTGAACGTCAGTTCCTGATGCGAGAGCATGGAAACAACATGACAAACCAAGTAACAACACGCTTCTTTTAAATTTCACTAAAAAACACTCCTTTGTGAGGTAACCAATTCCTCAAAATACAGCTGATTTACTGCGCTATAGCGAGTCGCGAGCGGGTTTGTGGGATTGTATGGTTCGTGTATCACTCTGGCAGGCCACCGAACTTTGGTACGTCTTCTAACGTCTTATTCCACGCAGCTTTGCCGGATATGAAGATATGTGCAGTTGGTAATATAGATATATCAGTATCCAGACACCCTGCCGGAACAACAAGTAAGTCTGCTATCTGAGTGTTAGGTAATGCCGAGCCACACCGCATACAAAAGCTTTTGCTGTGACGAGTGCCCGGCAACGTAAAGGTAGTGACCACATCCGGCCCAGACAGCCAGACTAATTTAGCTGAGCTTGAGAAAAGATTTGCCGCATGAGCAGAGCCCGTGTCTTTTTGGCAATACTGGCAGTGACACAAATAAAAGCAATCAAAATCCCCTTGCACCTCGAATTTTACGGTGCCGCACAAACAAGAACCATAATACTTAGTCATAAAGCCTCCTCTTGTTGCCTTAATATCACGGGTTCGTAATACCGAGGGGGCACAAACACGTTGTACGGTAAGATCTAATGATGCTGTAAGAACTAAACCGGCTACTCACCCCGTGAGGGGGACAGAGCTTAAGCGTTATGGTCCCCGCAAGCGTTACGAAATCCTTCAATAAATTGTTATTTACATGTCTATTCGTAGACTGAGGGTTGCCATACCTGCATCAAAATTTCCGGATTGGCAACTGACTGAAAGCCAAACTGTGCGTACAAGCCATGCGCATCGCTGGTTGCCAACATAAAGCGCCGTAAACCCTGAAGTTCCCCGTGTTGACATATTGCTTCCATAAGCAGTTTACTGATGCCAAGCCCACGATAGTTTTCAAGCACGAAAACGTCGCTTAAATACGCAAATGTGGCTTTATCAGTAATCACACGGGCGAAACCTGCTTGTTCATCATTACTGCCATACGCACCAAACACGAGTGAATTTTTTAGAGACCTTTCAAAAACCTCAAATGGAATATTCTTAGCCCAATATGAATTGGAGATAAATGAATATACGAGATTAATATCAAGGTCTTCAAAGTTCGTAGAAATTTTAAATCCGTTCAACTGAATGAATTCCTTTGAAGAGTAAAACAACCGCACGACGCTGCAAATATCCCCCTGTGACAGTGACAGGCGAGGCACAAAGTACCCGGATGTTTTTGTTCCCTGCAGTTGCGAATAATAATGCCGATTTTAGATCGCACTATCTGCTTCATGTTCAATTAAAAGTGTATAAGAGCTGACAACACCGGCAAAGTTACAGTTAGACTGAACGGATATAATGTTCCAGCCATCACCTTCAATTTCTGCGATTTGTTGGTTTAATAAATCTAAATCTGGCTCCGTAAGAAACCAGTTCTTCTTTTTTGAAAAGTGAACTATTTTTCGCATTAAACTTTCCTTGTTCATTCTTTATCGAATCACTGTTTAGCGTGCTGTTTTTAAGAAATTTCTCCAAACATCAATGGCAACTATTCCGGTTACATATTCTTAAAAATCGTCCCCAAACAGCAACTTACCACTCGCGAGTTGTCCATCCCAGTCAACGGTTTTAAAAGCGTTGCCTTGCTTATTGAAGTGCAGATACATTTTTTGGCGACCTGATTCGAGGACCACTAGATCTTCTTCACTCGCAATCCACGCAACAGAAGACCAACTTTGAAGTTTTGTAATACTGCCATCTTCGGAAAAGGAGAAAATATATTCACGCTCTCTCCAGTTGTAAGACCACGTAGAACCGGCAATTTTTGATTTAAAAGCAACTCTCGCTACCTCTCTGTCAAATTTATCTTCACCAACTGCCTTGGGAAAAAATTCAAACAAAATCAGTGCTAATATAATTAGAAAAGGATACTTCATCTAACTTCCTTGTTCTTGCTCCATAGTTCCCTGCTCAGCGGTATAAATACACAGGCTAAAAATAGTTGAAGAATGACGCAGCCCATTTGTTAATGTTCCGGTAAACCTGTCAGCGACTTGAGTGGCTTATTATAAGCGTTTTTCAACTTTCCAGGGAGGATTTAAACGGTTCTCACCTGCCCGGTAAAGCTTGATTTTATTACCAGACGGGTCTTTAAGAATAGCCTCTTTCCATAGGTACCTTTGTTCTGTTGGTAGTTGTTCAAATTGAATACCACTCCGGGACAAATCAGCACACAGTTCATCAAGTTCTTCATGCTCGAAGTAGATTACAGATCTGTTTTCAAACTCTTCAGTTTCGAGTGATAAGGAGAAAGTCGAGTTACCATCCGGGCAAGAAAATCTGGAATAATGCGGTGTATCGACAATTTGAGTAAAACCGAGCTTCAGATAAAAGTTAACGGCAGCATCCATATCTTTTACTGGCAAAGTAATTTGATTAAGTTCCATTTATACTCCGGAAATTTAAAACCCAAATAAAGTAGCTGCTAGCGGTCCAATATGATTGTTTTAGTTTTGAAAAAATTACGATTAGTTACCAGGCATCTGCATACTGTTTATTTGCTTTGAAAGCCTCGATTTCTAAAGGTGCTTTATCATACCCAAATTCAGCTCTGTTATGTGTCATGATTTAACAACTTCTGAATAGCTTCCGGGTCTTTTGCAATTTGACGCTCGATTATGTTTAACAACGTCTGATCAGAGACACCAAAAAAACCAAACCATATATACCCTACCAACGACATGGCAAATACCGGTGCAAGATATGATAAATACTTTGTAATCCCCAGGCTGTCATAAAAAGGGAATGCAAAAACGAATAGCAATAAAAATAATGATGTGGTTTTAGCAATTGCCACACCTTTTTTGGCTTTGACGTAGTCCTTTATCTCTGAACTTTCCATTCTATTAGTCCTTAAATTTCTGCTAGCGCAAAACCGACACGAAGCGTGCAAATCATTTGGCCTACAATATCAAACGATGCTCCAGGTTTCCAAGTGTTACTGTCCCGGCGGCCCTGCGAGCGACTAAGTATTTATATGGATAATTCTTCCCTAATTTCCCCACAACTTCTTCAAAGATGAGTAACGTGAGGCCCGGAGTTTGGCTGCAACCAAAGTTGGCTGCGTGGCAGTGTGATTGTTATATCGCGAGTTTGCCCGCAGCCTCAGAACCTATAGATTGGTTTATTTTGTGTTGAAAGTAAATGACATGAAAGAAGCTGCTAAGAAAAGGGCCCAGCCACAACGCATTGCCTTTTGAGACGTTATTTATTCTGTTGATCCTATTTCTGACTTTGATAATCCATACGATATGAAATATTGCCGACAGCAAATGAAGAAGTTTAGCAGTAATCAATAATGCTACTGGTGCAGGGAAAAGAAAATAGTAGATGAGAGCAAGTAGAGAAACTAAGTGAATAGAAATTGCAGTTGTTGTGAAAGCCTTTGAAATATAACTTTCCGTTTTTGAATTGAATATTTTAGTCAGCTGCCACAAGCGGAAAATGACGTAAAGCCCAAAAGTGAAAACGCATAAGGCTAGGACTATGACTACAGATTTCTCTTTAAACACACTATTTGACCGAGACATTTCTTCTTCCATGAAATAAACGTTGAGTCATTTATGCGGTCTATTGATTAATTTTCAAGCGCGAAGACATTGCCGGAATGTACCTTCGCGAAATAGCTCTTACATTAAGGGCGACACCATATGGGCTAAAATTCCGGGCGAAGCGATTGAGCCCACGTGTTACTGTCCCAGGGAGCTTGCGAACGACTTAATGTCGTTTGTTAGCTGCCAAATACTAGTAATGGTAACGACACGAGATAACCGTAATTGCGATGTCGTCCACGGCATATACCAAACGGTTTGTGTCATCTATTCTGCGAGACCAGAAACCAGAAAGATTTTCTTTAAGAGGTTCAGGCTTTCCAATTCCATCAAATGGAGAACGCCTAACATCTGAAATTAACTTATTGATACGTTTAAAGGTTTTCTTGTCTTGAGTCTGCCAATAAATGTAACTGTTCCAAGCTTCATCAGTCCATGATAACAACTTGTTACTCATCAATAAGTTCTCGCCGGGTCGTTTTTGCCGCTTTAAACTGTGCTATTGAACGATTTAAGTGTTCAGCGTTCGCTGGAGAACGAAGTAGATGAACGGTTTCCATAAGGCTGTTGTAGTAATCTAATGACATTACAACAGCATCTTCAGAGTCGCGACGGGTGATTACTGTTGTATCTGCATCATTGATTACATTGTCCAAAACGGCCTTTAGACCATTTCGTGCTTCGGTAAAAGAGACAATTCTCATTTTTCACCCCACTTGTACATTATATGGGACAAGTTTAGACCGAAAATGAGCACATGTACAGGATGTTGTGCATTAATGTATCGTGACAGCTAATACCCTGTTTAGGGTCGGAGCGAGTGACTCAATTTGTCTGTTATGCGTCGACTCTGTGAATTGAAGTGCCTACTAAATCAACTACAAGAGTATGACACTCAACCTCAAACCACTGTTTAAACATTTTCAATGTTCGCTTCCGGGGCCAAAGGCTTTCATCTACATACCAGTTGAAAAGCTCATTTTCGAACAGGTTCTCATAGTTGAGCTTTATCCATTTATTCACGATGTCGGGCGTGTCTGCATCTTCGTCACGGATAAGAAAAACTGTTCGTTCATGGTTAACCTCCTCCAATGTCATTTTCTCACCATCGGGGTTTGGATCTGCGGTATTTATCCAGTCAATTGCTGGTTGCTTATATTTGAGCATAATAGCAGCTCGATTAATCATGCATGTTCTCCATAGACGCATAGACACAATGACTCCCTGTGAAATGCTAGCCTCCGCATTTTCGTGGGTTAGCTGAAAGCCACCGGAGCACCGGCCGGAACCATAATTAGTTTGCTTAAGACTAATTCATTTGGAGGCTAGCATGAATAAACATAGCATGATTTTTATCGGCTTGGATACGCACAAAGAATTCCATGAAGTAGCTTATTGTGAAGAACAACGCGGGGCGAGTCCTGTTCACTATGGCCGCATACCCTCTTCCAAAGTTAGCGTTAAGAAGCTGCTCCGTCAGTTCGAATCGAAATACCCCGGTGCCACACTTCACGTTGTTTATGAAGCCGGTCCCTGTGGTTACTGGATATACCGTCTCATCACCAGTTTGGGTCATTGCTGCTATGTTGTCGCCCCTTCCCTCATTCCTAAGAAACCCGGTGAGCATATTAAAACTGACCGTCGGGATGCGCTTAAACTTGTCAGGTCACTAAAGTCTGAAGATCTCACCCCTGTCTATGTGCCTGGACCGGAAGATGAAGCAATTCGTGATTTAGCCCGCGCCCGCGAAGCAGCAATGAAAGATTTAAAAGAAGCTAAATATCAGCTGAAAGCCTTGCTACTTCGCAACAATATTCGTTATGAAGGAACGGCCAACTGGTCTAAGAAACACTTACGCTGGCTCACCGAACTGATATTACCCTGTCCACTTCCCCATCCGGCCCAGCAGATAGTTTTGCAGGAACAACTTCAGACCATTGACGAACGCATTCGACGGTTAGAAAGGCTGGATAATGAATTGACCCATCACGTTCACCAGTGGCGTTACTATCCGGTAGTGAAAGCTATTCAGGCCATGCGGGGTGTCAGGTTGTTGGTGGCGGTGGGCGTGGTAGCAGAACTTGGCGATTTACAACGCTTCGATCATCCCAGAAAACTCATGGCGTATTGGGGTTAGTCCCCGGTGAACAATCCTCCGGGGGCAAGCGTCGCCTGGGGGCCATTACCAAATCCGGGAATGGCAGGGCCAGACGCCTGTTGATTGAAGGTGCACACAGTTACCGATACCCGGCGAACATCTCCACCGAATTACAATTAAGGCAGGAAGGCTTACCCAAAGACATCGTTGATATTGCCTGGAAGGCCCAGCTTCGCCTGTGCAAACGCTACCAGCGCATGATTAAAAGAGGCAAACACTACAATCTGATTATTACCGCGATAGCCAGAGAAATGGCTGCCTACATCTGGGCAATCGCAAAAGAAGTGGTACTCACACCGGTTAATCCAAAACTAAGATTAAGCAGAGTACCCGCATGATAAACGAGTTTGAGCTAACGCATTCGGATCGGGCCGCGGAAAGTGGCACAACCTACGAGGGTGTTATGATGGCAATCACTTAACCGTGATTGACCCACGCGCATAGACTGATGAGAAGGTACCACGGCGGATTGAGTAAGGTCAGCTCTGCTTATTCCTCGAATAAGTAACCTACGAATACCAGCATACCAACCGACGAATTTACTGCCTCATCCGGTGCGTTAGCTCATTTAATTTTAATGAGAAATACAACTGATTATGGACTGCAAGAGTGTCAGGGAAGCGCTCTTTCGGGGTTGACAAAGGGAGTCATACCAACGCCCGCAACAGCGATAAATTGTAGTGAAGTATTTTTGTGTAGAGTGGCGAAGCCAACACAAAAATTCGAAGCGGAGATTTGTCCGCTGATTGCGTTTGTTAGGCAAATCTACTTATTAACTTGATCGGCTATTTCTACAACTAGACTGGCAGCCAAGTTTTCCTGCGTCACTACGCCAATAAGTTTCATATCACTTCCGACAACTGGCAGTGATTTTGTGTTGTTAACTTGCATTTTTTTCAATGCATCACGTTTTTCAGTATTTATATTAATACTGTCTTTCACAAAATTACTTACATTCAATATACCTTGAGTTGAATTAGATTTAATAGCAGATAATAAATCTTGAATATTTCTTTCTGTTTCAACTATATCGTACGGTTTATAAAATTCTTCTATGTTGCTAATAGCAACAAAATGGCCTGATTGATTTTCAATAATAAGGTATTTAAAGAATGTATATTTTCCAAGGGATTCAACATAATACTTTTTGTTAACAATATCAGTGTGGTTAATACTCAAAGAACTCTCCTTGACTGCTAACACCCAGCTTAGGGGCACAAATACGTGGGCTAAAATCGGAACGAAGTGACACAGCCCACGTGTTTGTGTCCCAGCGAGCCTGCGAGCGACTATAGCGTTTTGTTAGGCATTTTTACCACTGTTCCATTTTTTAAAGTACAGATACCCAATCAACATTTCTGTAAGTACCGCAATTAGTATTCCGATGCCTGCAAAGCCCCGAAAGTACTCAAAAAGGCCGAGGAAAGCCATTGCAAACATGGATATAAATATACTTAGGCATATTGCTTGTCGCGCCTCAGAATGCTCGGTATTACGACTAAACCAAGTTAATACGGAAATGCCGAGAAACAAAACGGATAACCGTTTCCCAATGAAATATGCACTACCGGAGCCGTCAACGCCAAAAATGTAAAATAGCAAGTCAGGGTAGACTAGAAAATTGACAAACAATAATAGTGCGATAACTGATGTGATGGAATTGAGTGTTTTAAAACTCATTGTGCTTAATCTCAAATGCCTAACACCCCGCTTAGGGGCACAAACACGTGAGCTAAAATCAGAGCGAAGCGACACAGCCCACGTGTTTGTGTCCCAGCGAGCCTGCGAGCGACTATAGCGGTTTGTTATGTACGTTGCCTTTAATTGCACGAATAACTGAGAATACACTAACAAATAGAAGCGCTGCCAAAACTTGTGCGATGTAGACGAAGAACAGACCGATAGATGACTGAGGATCGGATCCTGTTCCGAAAATCATTGAAAGGCTAGAAAGTACTAGAAGTACTAGTAGTGTTGCGGTGGCAATCAATAATTTAGGGCTTTTTTGTTTGACGAAATGGGTAAACGCAAAGATAACTAAGTAAGGAAAAGCGCATACTAAAAGAGCTAAAGGGCTTTCAGAATTAAATGGGCCTGATGGAAATAAGAAAACTACAAATGGTGCAAGTAGACTGATTAACTTAATAGGCAGTTCAAGCTTGTAAACCATGGTTCAATTCCTTTGAGTACATAACGCCCTAATTTGGCGGCACAAACGCGTGGGCTATACTGCGAAGCAGCCCGCGTGTTTGTGTCCCCAACATTTGTTTGTTAGAGGACTTAGTCACCACCGCCTCCATCGCCACCTGACGAATCGCCAGACCAACTTTCTTCGCTCCTTCCACCGGTGCGGTTCCCACTCGTATTAAAAATGTCTCCCATTATTGGCAAACTAGTATTTTTGCGGCTTGGCCCAAAATTAAACTCTGACGTTTCTTTGCTAGCAATATACCTTTGAGTAGCAAAAACCATTAGTCCAACAACGATAATAATGAAAGAAACAACTCTAACCCATGTTTCAGAGTAGTAACCATAAATCTGCAAGGAGCTTCCGAGAACAATTAGAATAATCCCTACCCAGTTTCGTATTTCCATAAAAGTCCTCTAACCCCCCACTAAGGGGCAGTAACATATGGGCTAAAATCCGAGCGAAGCGACAGAGCCCATATGTTACTGTCCCAGCGAGCCTGCGAGCGACTTGAGTGGTTTGTTATATGCCAACCCTCAATTAGTCATGCCAATCAAAACAAGTATCAACGCGAGAGTAACGAAGCCAGCAATCACGCTCCTGCCTTCATCTCTGCCTTTTCTCGGATACTTACCGAGTGTGGCAATTTTTAAGCTAATGTACCCCAAGCCGCGGATGAAGAATTCAAGAATGGCATCGATAAAAACCCACTTGAGAATATTTAAGAAAAAACGACCAATGCTTTCTGCTGCCTCTTCCATTCTGACTAACCTAATTCGTCCTTGAGATAATAAAGTATTTCATTGTTGCTCAAACAACTTGGCATATAACTTTTAAATAAGGGGCGCATACGCGTGGGCTATAATGCGAAGCAGCCCACGTGTATGCGTCCCAGTGCGCGCCAGCGCACGACTTAATTTTTTTGTTATATTTTTTTCAACAAACTTCCTAGCTCTTCAATCGACGATGTGCCCTTATCCCAAAATTGGCGATAGGTTTTGCCACCATCTATATATATTTGCATATTTTGAACGCGTTTAAATTCTAGAGTTAACTTGTCAATATTTTGGTGATGCTTATCGGTTTTTGGGGCGATCCTTACTTGATGTAAGAAATCTAATATTTCCGATATGATCCATCGGGCATCATCAAGACTAGCTTGCGCTAACTCTTTTTCAGCAAACCATCTGGCTTTTAATGCTTCAAATTGTCTTTGTATTTCCGAATTCTTTACCTGAGAAGAGCCTATTGTAAGCGTGCCAATGATACCTGCAAAACCAAGCAGTCCTGTTATAGCTGGCTCAAATCCTGGTTCATTAAAATACCAGACAATCGCCAATACGACGGCAATTAGAGAAATAATAAGAGAGATAATTTTCATTTTTCACCAAAAATATAACACCCTGCTTAGGGGCACAAATACGGCGGCTATAATCGGAACGAAGTGACACAGCCGCCGTGTTTGTGTCCCAGCGAGCCCGCGAGCGGCTACAGCAGATTGTTAGATACCGAAGAAATAAACGCCCGCAGCTTTGCTGCCACCGCTACTTTGAAAATGCGGCCAGCTCAAAACATAAACTGACTTTAAAACAACCAAGTACGAAAAGCCAGATGTGAAAAAGTTGCCTGAGAAGAGGCGGTGCTGATACACCTGAAAACCGATGGCTGTTACTTCTCCAACTGCTGTTAAACAGCGCAACGCTTGTAAAGCCTGAAACCAAAAGAGCATAGATGTTCGTGCCGAAACAACATTGCGATGCTGAGAAATGCAAAATGCCTGGCTGCTGGCTTTGCGATTTATGAAACACCCAGCGTTGACTTGTCGCAGATAGAAGCGATGCGCCAGACTCTCAATTAGCCCCAGATGAAACAACCTAGCGCGGCTAGACGCACAAAGAATCAAACAGAAAAACTAGAGAACTAAACAGGATCTAACACCCTGCTTAGGGGCGGAAACACATGGGCTAAAATTAGGAACGAAGTGACGCAGCCCATGTGTTTGCGTCCCAGCGAGCCTGCGAGCGACTACAGCAGATTGTTATACGCGTTTCTCAACTTTCCAAGGAGGATTTAAGCGGTTTTCACCTGCCCAGTAAAGTTTGATTTTATTACCAGACGGATCTTTAAGTATGGCTTCTTTCCACAAGTACCGTTGCTCTGTCGGCAGTTGTTCAAAATGAAAACCTTTTTTAGTTAACTCAGCACACAATTCGTCAAGTTTTTCATGCTCGAAGTAAATCACAGAACTGTTTTCAAATTCACCGGTTTCGAGTGATAAGGAAAAGGTAGAATTCCCATCTGGGCAAGAAAACCTTGCATAATGAGGCGTATCGACTATTTGTGTGAAGCCGAGATTTAGGTAAAAGTTAGCAGCAATATCCATATCTTTTACTGGTAACGTAACTTGGTTAAGTTCCATTTAAACTCCTAGCGTATAACACCCTGCTTAGGGGCGGAAACACATGGGCTAAAATTAGGAACGAAGTGACGCAGCCCATGTGTTTGCGTCCCAGCGAGCCTGCGAGCGACTACAGCAGATTGTTATACGCGTTTCTCAACTTTCCAAGGAGGATTTAAGCGGTTTTCACCTGCCCAGTAAAGTTTGATTTTGTTACCAGACGGATCTTTAAGCATGGCTTCTTTCCACAAGTATCGTTGCTCTGTCGGCAGTTGTTCAAAATGAAAACCTTTTTTAGTTAACTCAGCACACAGTTCGTCAAGTTTTTCATGCTCGAAGTAAATCACAGAACTGTTTTCAAATTCACCGGTTTCGAGTGATAAGGAAAAGGTAGAATTCCCATCCGGGCAAGAAAACCTTGCATAATGAGGCGTATCGACAATTTGTGTGAAGCCGAGATTTAGGTAAAAGTTAGCAGCAATATCCATATCTTTTACTGGTAACGTAACTTGGTTAAGTTCCATTTAAACTCCTAGCGTATAACACCCACATAAGGGGCAGTAACACGTGGGCTAAAATCCGAGCGAAGCGACAGAGCCCACGTGTTACTGTCCCAGCGAGCTTGCGAGCGACTTAATGTGATTGTTATACCCGTACCACAATACGATCTCCGTGACTAGGTGGTGTCGAAGTAACTATAAAAATCAAATCACACTCCTGTTCGTTCCACAACTGATGAGGTGTATTTGCTGGTATATGTAGCCCATGATTTTTTTCTACATGAAAAATCTCTTTGTCGGCTTCTATCGACGCGACCCCACTAATGACATAAAAAAACTGTTCAGAGAACTGGTGAAGATGTCGAATTTCTTCGCACCCAGAGGGTACACGTTCTTGTATTACGCTAAGTGATTCGGTTTTAACTAAGTGCCAGCCGTCGCAGCCATTTCCCCAAACGTAATGTTCAGCATTTTCGAGAGACGATATATTCATAAAATCCTTTTAGGGTATAACACCCGCATAACGGGCAAAAACACGTGGGCTACAATTTCAAGCGAAGCGCCAGGAGCCCACGTGTTTTTGTCCCCAGCGAGCGCAGCGAGTGTTAATGCGCTTGTTATGCGTTGCGAGGTGCCTGCCCTACGCGGCTTTGCCGCCAACGCCAGCCAACACAACAAATTGATTAAATGGTTTAAGACAACACTAAAACAACCCTGTGCGAAATGCCAGATGATAAAACGGACGCCTGAGAAATGAACCGGCTAACAAAACTGCTTAGTACAAGTGCTGGCGTTGCTGAGTTGAAAACTTGGACGTTGATAATGCAGCTTTGAAAACTGACGCCGGCAGACACCAATACAACCTTGCGAAACAGCCTTGCCCTGACAAGCTAACGCCTCACCAAACATTTGAGAAATAAACTACGGCGCATAACACCCACATAAGGGGCACGAACATGGCGGCTATAATCGGAACGAAGTGACAAAGCCGCCATGTTTGTGTCCCAGCGAGCGGAGCGAGTGACTTAATTTGATTGTTATGTGGCATACCCAAATAGTTTATAGACAATTTCTTGAGTTAATCCGCCCGTTGCGATTAAAGCTAGAAAGGTTATGCCTATTATATAAATTTTTACGTTCCACATTAGTAACAACTTGTCTCCGAGTGTTTTATAACGTCTGAAATACTCTCGAGTGAAAGGGCTTTGTTTGGAAAATAGCCATAGCAATACTACGAATATAAAGAAACAGGCAAATGGTTGAGGGTGTTTGAACCCGAGTGCGGACGCACCTAAAGACAACGAAAGAATACCTAAGATATCGTTGGAAAATAATATGTACTTTTCCATTTCCCTTTGCTGAGATGATTTCTCAATCATTAAATTTCACTCCATGACATATAACACCCGCATAACGGGCAAAAACACGTGGGCTACAATTTCACGCGAAGCGCCAAGGAGCCCACGTGTTTTTGTCCCCAGCGAGCGCAGCGAGTGTTAATGCGCTTGTTATGAGATTACTTTGCCATATAAAACAGCATTGTAGAATGCCTGATGCTTATACACTGCTTTCTCAAGGTTGCCTTCTTTCTTAAAACCACATTTTAGAAGTACGGATTCTGATCCGATGTTCCCTTGAAAAACTGTAGCTTGAACACGTGCAAAATCATTGCGTGTAATTTGACCTAGAAGTGTACGTAATGCTTCCGTTGCGATGCCCTTACCCCAGTGTTCGCGAGCGAGCCAATAACCGAGTTCACCAGTGAATGTATACTCATTTTGACCTGACTCGATACCTATACAACCAGCAAAATTACCGTCCACTTCTATTGCTCGGATAATTCCATTTTTGCAACCAACGCTGAGCCACCAATCAGCATCACTGACAGCATAAGGGAAAGGAATACGAGAAGACAGAAACCTTGTGACTTCTGGATCATTCAATGTTTCGACGATTTTTGGCTTGTCGGTAATTTCAAAGTTTCGAAGAGTGAGCATGTCCCTGTCTCATAACACCCACATAAGGGGCAGTAACGCGTGGGCTAAAATCCGAGCGAAGCGACAGAGCCCACGTGTTACTGTCCCAGCGAGCCTGCGAGCGGCTTAATGTGATTGTTATGCGCTATTGACTTACAACGCGCAAGTACCATAATTAGGTATATATTGGTACTTGGAGAAACCAGATGGCTAAAAACACCAGCATTACCCTTGGAGACCATTTTGATGGCTTTATTGCTAGCCAAATTCAAACTGGTCGGTATGGTTCAGCAAGCGAGGTGATTCGTTCAGCTCTTCGCTTGCTAGAAACACAGGAAACCAAATTAAACACTCTGCGTCAATTACTTGTAGCAGGTGAAGAAAGCGGCGAAGCTGAATACGACCTTGAGCATCTGATATCAGAACTGGATGGTGAATTAAAAGAGTGAAACCGTTTAAGTTAACCGTACTAGCAAACTCAGATCTAAAAGATATTGCATTGTTTACGCAAAGGAAATGGGGCCGAGAACAGCGTAATGTATATCTTAAACAATTTGACGATTCATTTTGGATGTTGTCTGAGAATCCTGATATTGGTAAAAGCTGCGACGAAATAAGAGATGGATACAGAAAATTTCCTCAAGGTAGCCATGTTATTTTCTACAAACAAACGGGCAGTCAGGAAATTTTGATCATAAGAATCCTTCATAAAAGTATGGATGTAAATCCTGTACGCTTTGGCGCATAACACCCGCATAACGGGCAAAAACACGTGGGCTACAATTTCAAGCGAAGCGCCAAGGAGCCCACGTGTTTTTGTCCCTAGCGAGCGCAGCGAGTGTTAATGCGCTTGTTATGCGTTGCGAGGTGCCTGCCCTACGCGGCTTTGCCGCCAGCGCCTGTCACCAAAACGTACTGATTAAGCAATTAAATACAACACTAAAACAACCCTGTGCGAAATGCCAGATGATAAAACGGACGCCTGAGAAATGAACTAGCAAAGAAAGCCGCTTAGCAAGAACGCTGGCGTTGCTGAGTTGAAAGTTGAAGGGCTGATAATACTGTTCTGAAAACTGACGCTGCCTGACACCAATACAACCTAGCGAAACAACCTTGTCATGAACAACTACCGCCGCACCAAACATTTGAGAAATAAACTACGGCGCATAACACCCTGCTTAGGGGCACAAATACGGCGGCTATAATCGGAACGAAGTGACACAGCCGCCGTGTTTGTGTCCCAGCGAGCCTGCGAGCGACTACAGCAGTTTGTTATACAAGGTCGTTCGCAAGGTTTCGGATGAATCTTATTCCATTGCTGTTGATACCATTATCGAAAAATCCATGGTTTTCTAAATCTTCAATGTACTGTCTAGGTGCTCTGTCTAGTTGTTCGTCTATTTTGCGTCTGAGAGCATTTGCACTAGAATTTAACACTACATGTGGATCAATTTTTTTGATAATAAACTCTACTGTAAACTCTTCCATCCCTGTAGAGACTTCTCTAGCTTCTCTTTTCTTTACTTTTTCCATAAATAAACGCTTCTCCATCCTAGTGAGCTCTCTCTGCGATGAACGCAGTTCGTTCTCTTTTTCTTCTAGGAGAGATTGAATTTTTTCTTTTTCCTCTTCTTGTAGTTGAGCTTGCTCAAATAAATCCCGCACTATTTGATTTCTTTCTTCAATTACCTTTTCAATTTCCTGTTTTTCACCTTGAATTTTCTCCTTCGTCTCGTCAATGCTTTGATTGGCTCCGGTATTTTGAATATAATCCCTAACTGATGAATAACCCTCATCTAAGTTTCTTAATTTCTCGCCGAAGCCACTTTCAATTTTAGCAAGCAACTGCGCTATATCTTTAGTGAAGTTATAGGTGTTGTCATAAAATGTATTGCTCGTTTCTGTTGCTTTAAAGTAGAACAGCGCTGCTAACGCAACGGAAAATAGTGCTAGGAGTAAGGAAAGTAAAGTTGGGAAGTCTACGGTCATTTTTATATCAGCTTCATAAACTTTGAAGCTGACCACACCCACAGTTGTGAGTAAGCATATTGCTTTTACCCATTCCCATAAACCAGCTTTGTCGTTGTTGCGAGAATTATCAGACATAGTAACGTCTTCCTTAACTTGTATAACACCCAAATAAGGGGCACAAACGTGGCGGCTATAATCGGAGCGAAGCGACACAGCCGCCATGCTTGTGTCCCAGGGAGCTTGCGACCGACTTAATGTGATTGTTATATTCCAACCATGCTTTGCAATGCGCATTTGCATGCGTATACTTGGTGGTAAAATTAGTTGGAGTGATAAAATGCAAGATTTATATGACGTCCATGCCCCCAAGAAAGCGACAAATCTAAGCTTAAATAGCGACCTATTGCAAAAAGCTCGAATTTTAAAAGTTAACCTGTCTGCGACCTTAGAACAAGCACTTAGAGACAAGCTAAAAAGTATTGAAGCCGAAAAATGGAAAAAAGAAAACAAAGCTGCCATAGCTGCATACAACGAGTTTGTTGCTGAGAACGGTTGTATAGGTGATGAGTACAGGAACTTCTAATGGCGCAATTTGATGTTTACAGAAACCCAAGCAAGAAAACTAGCGAAGCTTACCCTTTTCTTGTTGATGTTCAAAACTCTGTAATTGACCAATTGGCAACAAGGCTGGTTGTACCGTTAACAACTAGTAATTCTAAAAACAGTTTTTACATGAAGAAGCTGACGCCGGAAATAGAATTCGAAGGCACAACATACTTATTTCTAGCACAACAGCTTAGTTCTATACCCGAAGACGTGCTCAAGGACCGCATTGGTTCGCTGGAGCAATCCAGAGAACTGCTGATAGATGCAATAGACTTCGCTATCACTGGAATATAACACCCACATAAGGGGCAGTAACGCGTGGGCTAAAATCCGAGCGAAGCGACAGAGCCCACGTGTTACTGTCCCAGCGAGCCTGCGAGCGACTTAATTTGATTGTTAGTTACCGAAAACTTGATAAGTCCCCTTTAGCGGTTCTGATGTTTCAGATAAATCTATAAATCTTGACAAGTTTATTACTTCTTTTTGGCCCTTTACAAAAACTTCAGCTCGTAACAAGGAGTGCCCATTTGCTAACTCTTTCAATTCAAATTGACTTTGAATAGCTCCTCCGGTTTGAAGCGGTTCAGGATAAGACGGGTCAAGATGATAGACTACTTTTTCGATTTTCTTGAGAGCTGCCTCCGTACCAAAGACAATTACATGAATCTGATACATTTTACTACCCGGGAACTCTTTATCTCGTTCAGGAACTCTCCAGCTTCGGTGTATTAGAGCTATATGGTCATCAGTTACGAGCGCATTACCCTTAGGTTCTTTTAATTTCCCAACGCTCTTACCGATTGTAAATGAGCCTATTACAAGTTCAGCTCCACCCTCAAACCTATTCAACAGCAATTCAATGAATTTCTTGAATTTATCCTGATTCAAGATGACAACAACGATTATGAAGACAGGCCAGATTAAACTAGCAATAGCGTCTATTACTTCTGCTGTTTCAGACATTTAAACCTCCTTGTTTCAATTTCAGTGGTAACTAACTTTAAGCTAAGGGGCGCTAGCATGTGGGCTAAAATCCGAACGAAGTGAGTTAGCCCACATGTTAGCGTCCCAGCGACCGAAGGGAGTGAACTTGAGCGCTTTGTTAGAAGCAGAGCCTGTTCCTTTGGCCTTATTAAAAACTAATAGAACCAGCATACGATTGATTATTAACACAAACAAGCAAAACGACAGTGCAGTGATGTTTTTGATTTGAATGAAGCAAGCCGCCATTTGAACTGCCAAACGCATTGGCGCTGACTAGCGGTAAATAAGAACTTGGCGGTAAAGCGCCTAATGCGCAACCTTTGAAGTTAATGCGGTGACATTAAAACTACCAAAAGCTAAAGCGATGTTGGTGAAAACAGGTGAGGGTAGTAGAACTGATTACTTAATTGAGCCAAACGCAGTTTGGCTGACGCCTTCTAACTTTTAAATAAGGGGCGCAGGCATGTGGGGCATAATGGCGAAGCCGCCCCGCATGTATGCGTCCCAGCGAACGGAGTGAGTGACTTAATTTTTTTGTTATACATTTACTTTGTACTTTAAATCGACCGCCTCGTCGCCTGTAATTCCTCTAAAACCCCACTGATATTTTTCTTGCTCTTTGATGGTGATTTCTATGTCGATTGGCTCAATACCGATGGCGGACTCTATTTCTTTGAAAAGCGTTTTAATAAGTTGCTTTTGCGTATCCGGCTTGCGACCTTTCATCAAATTGATTTCGATTACCGTATAAGCATCGCTTCTTCCACCAGGATAATAAAAGTTGTCTTTTTCTAGAGGCACAAATCTATGTGCTCGTTTGTCTTCGGGCATACCAAGAATTGACTGCATGCAATGATGTATTACATCTGAAAGTGCAGCTTTAATTGGGTTGAGATGTTGATTTATTCCATATATTACAACCACTGATGTTTCCTTGTGTATAACACCCACATAAGGGGCAGTAATACGTGGGCTAAAATCCGAGCGAAGCGACAGAGCCCACGTGTTACTGTCCCAGGGAGCTTGCGA
>NZ_JBSWYQ010000015.1:0-91189 GCF_056161165.1 Alteromonas sp. ABV2_168
GGGGGGGGGGGGGGGGGGGGGGGGGGGGGGGGGGGGGGGGGGGGGGGGGGGGGGGGGGGGGGGGGGGGGGGGGGGGGGGGGGGGGGGTGGGAGGAGGGGGGGGCAGGGGTGGTAGAATCAGTCACTGCAATGTCGGAATCTTCAGCAGTGAAATACTTGCCGCCCAGAGAATCTACAAATCTTCCCATAGCCAGCATCATTTCTTCAGACTTGTGCTTACGGGGATCGCCGATAATCACCGACTTCCCGCCCCCCAGCTTCAGGTTGGCCATAGCAGACTTGTAGGTCATGCCTTTTGAAAGCCTGAGAACATCTGTCAGCGCTTCATGACTGTTGATATACGGCCACATTCTGCAACCGCCTAATGCCGGACCGAGATTCGTATTATGCACTGCAATAATCGCTTTTAAGCCCGAAGCTTCATCGTGGAAAAATGCCACATGTTCGTGACTGTCAAACTCTGGATGTTCAAAAACTGACATGGATTTTCTTCTTCTGATCGTGACTGATAACCCGGCTATCTTATCCGAACATCACGAGGACAGATTTTGCATTAATTTCAAGCTATGTTTACAAGAGGAAATATGGTTATTCACAAGAACTATAGACTAGGATATATATCCTAGTATTATGTGAGTGTTATAATAATTATCATACACCTGACGAGATGCCTGATTAATGAAATTAGATAAATTTGACCGCGAAATTCTTCGCGTGCTTCAACAGGATGCCACTGTCTCCATGGCCGACTTGAGTCAAAAGGTCGGATTGTCACATACGCCGTGCTGGCGCCGTGTTAAACGCATGGAATCAGAAGGAATTATTCTTCGAAAAGTGACGCTGCTGAACAGCAAAAAACTGAATCTCGGCGTATCGGTTTTCATATTCGTGACGTTGAAAAACCACGACGGAGATTCACTCACCGATTTCGAAGCGGCGGTACAGTCAATCGATGAAATCGTAGAATGTCATACCACCAGCGGAGAGAAGGATTATCTTCTTAAAGTGGTTGTTGAAAGCATTGAAGAGTATGAATATCTTTTGAAAACCAAGCTGACCCATCTGCCACTGGTCGATCACTTAAGCTCCACTTTTGCATTGAAGCAGGTGAAGAACACCACAGAGTTACCAATAAAAAGTCAGTAAGCGGTTATCAGAAACAAAAAAGCCCGTTGCTACATGGCAGTATCAACGGGCTTTTTGTTTCTTATGTCATGGTTATTCAGGACAGTCCGGCTGATTCTCTGGTCTCGCTTTTTCAAACGCATTCAGCGCCAGACAGTTATCAACAATTTTGGAAATGAGCGGAAACGGTGTCATGTCCAGTTTAAACCGCTTAGCAATGTATACCTGTGGCACCAGGCAAACATCAGCCATGGTGACATTAAAATCAAAGCAGTACTTTCCGGCTTGTGTTTGCAAACGACGTTCAATCGCCTGAAAGCCTTTTTCTGACCACTTGCGCACCCATGCGGCAATGTCTTCATCTTCCGCATTGAAATCATCCCGCAATGCATTTAGCACCCGTAAGTTTCCTAACGGCTGCATCTCCATGGCGATATCGTGGGCCAGTCCGCGAACCCGTGCTCTTTCAAGCGCGTGCTCGGGGATCAGACGGCAAGTATCAGGGTACTTTTCATCCAGATATTCGATGATGCTGAGAGACTGATTGAGTACGAAATCTTCATCGTCATCCACCAGTGCAGGTACCAGTTGCGCCGGATTCAGACGCTTAAACACCTCATGAGTTTGTTCACCGCCTTCTTTTACCAGGTGAACCGGTACATATTCGTAATCCAACCCCTTCAGGTTCATTGCAATGCGCACCCGGTAGGTTGCCGAAGAACGCCAGTAACCATAAAGTTTCAGACTCATGTTTCGCCCTTTTTTGCTTGCCACTTCTTGTTAGCTGAGTGGTTTAATCTGTTGTTCGATCGCGCCGAAGATACTGTGTCCCTGCTCATCCAGCATCTCTATGCGGATCCTGTCGCCAAACTGCATAAAGGGAGTGGATGGCTTGCCGTCACGGATGGTTTCAATCATCCTGATTTCGGCAATACAGGAATAACCCAAACCACCTTCTTTTACAGCGCTGCCATGGTCCGTACCCTGTTTATTCGATACGGTACCTGAGCCAATAATAGCTCCTGCTCCCAGATTACGCGATTTCGCGGCATGCGCAACCAGTTGCGCGAAGTTAAATGTCATGTCGGTGCCCGCATGGGGCATGCCGAATAACTCGCCGTTATAGGTTGAGCGTAATGGCAGGCAAACCTGTGCCTGGTTCCATGCACTACCCAGTTCGTCAGGTGTTACCGCCACCGGAGAAAAACTGCTGGCAGGCTTAGACTGAAAGAATCCGAATCCCTTAGCCAGTTCACCGGGAATGAGCCCCCTGAGTGACACATCATTCACCAGCATAATCAACCTGATGCGTTCAGCCGCGACAGTTTCACAACATGCCATTGGCACATCGTCGGTGACAACCGCCACCTCCCCTTCGAAATCAATACCCCAGTCATCACTGGGTAAAATAACGTCATCCCGGGGGCCGGTGAAGTCATCAGACCCGCCCTGATACATCAGCGGATCTGTCCAGAAGCTCTCTGGCATCTCTGCACCGCGGGCTTTACGCACCAGTTCCACATGATTCACATAGGCACTGCCGTCAGCCCACTGATAAGCACGTGGCAGAGGCGACTCACAGCGCTCTTCTTTGAACGCCTCACTTTCAATTAATCCATCATTTAATTGTTCATATCGTGACTGCAATGCGCCGGCAACCTGCGCCCAGTTGTCCAGAGCGTGTTGCAATGTCAGTGCAATATCCGGTACCGCAGCAGTACGGGTCAAATCCCGTGAAACCAGCATCAGTTGCCCGTCACGGCTGCCATTCTTATAGGTCGCAAATTTCATTGTTCATTCTCCTTCACCGGTGTCTTCCAACTATTCACATACTCCGGATTTTCTGTCGCCAGTGCGGCATCCCCCATCTCAAGTGCGTCACGGGTATCCAGCATCACAGCGACTTCATCAGTAAATGTCTTTTTATGGGCACGACCGGCGGCAAAGGCTTTTGGATGGGGGCCGTGAGTGAACCCCGCCGGATGAAAAGTCACCATGCCTTTTTCAATGTTGTCACGGCTGAAAAAGTCGCCTTCGTGATAGAACAGTACTTCATCATAATCGTCGTTATTGTGATAAAACGGCACCTTTAAAGCGCCGGGGTCACTTTCTATTGGCCGTGGAACAAAAGTGCAGACAACAAAACGCGGAGCTACAAACGTGGTATGGGCTGACGGTGGTAAGTGATAACGGTGACTCATTAAAGGTCTGATATCCCGCCAGTTCAGCTTGACCACACACACTTCACCGTGCCAGCCAATGGCATCGAGAGGATTAAAGGGATAAGTGATCACCGACACCTTGTTGCCCCGTTTCACCTCTACCTGCCAGTTATTCTCGTCTTGCTGGCCGATAAACCTGTCATTGATTTGCGGTATTTCCAGCACGGCGGGGTCGAAAATCGCCTGACCTCCCAGCATGCCTTTATCCGGCAACTGATACGCTTCGTTAGTCGCTTCAATCATTAACATGGTCATGGGCTTTGCCGGCTCCAGCCGCCATAGCGTGGAGCGGGGAATAAGCACATAATCACCGGCGGTTACCGGCAGATGTCCGTAATCACAAAACAGTTCTCCTTCACCTTCATGAATGAACAATAAGTCGTCACCGTCAGCATTGCGGGCCAGGCGCGGCATGGCAGTATGGCAATGCCATAAGCGGTATTTACAGTGAGCATTGCCGAGGATCAGAGTAGCGGAAAAAGGCCCGTGCTCTGCATCACGGGGCAACTTATTCAAGTCGAAGGCGCGGGGTCGTAAATCCCCCTCCCAGTCAATCCAACCGGTCGGCGCATGTTTATGATGTAAATGACTAGCAGGGCCAAAAAAGCCACTGCGACCAATTTCACGTTCATAAATGCCCTCTTCCGGAAAATCGGCGTGGGCCTGCTTCGAGTGCGTCCCCTGCGCAGCCGGAAACCGGATCCAGTTACGCATTTTCTTTCTCGTCCTGCGCCTGGCCATCTAAAACGCCACGGCGGATCTGGTCGAGTTCTATGGACTCGAATAACGCTTTGAAATTCCCCTCACCGAAACCTTCGTTACCTTTGCGCTGGATAATTTCAAAAAATACAGGGCCAATGACTGTATCGGTAAAGATTTGCAGCAGGATGCCATCTTTCATTGGTGCACCATCGATTAAAATGCGCAATGCTTTGAGCATATTCAAATCTTCACCATGCCCCTGCACACGGGCATCCACGCCTTCATAGTAGGTATCCGGCGTGTCCATAAAGCGCATACCTCTGGCTTTCAAATCTCTGACGGTCTGATAGATATCGTCAGTGGCTAATGCGATATGCTGAATACCTTCTCCGTTATATTCACGGATAAACTCTTCAATCTGAGATTTATCGTCGGACGATTCATTAATAGGAATACGAATTTTACCGCAGGGAGACGTCATCGCTTTGCTCACCAGGCCGGTGAGTTTGCCTTCTATATCAAAGTAACGGATCTCGCGGAAGTTGCCGATGTTCTCGTAGAAATTGGCCCACAACGCCATGTTACCCCGGCGGACATTGTGAGTGAGATGATCGACAAAACTCAGGCCGGCTCCGGCTTTTTCCATGCTTGCCTGCCAGTCGTCATAAAAGCTGAAATCTACGTCGTAAATGCTGTCATCACCGTAGCGGTCAACAAAGTAAAGCGTGCTCTCGCCGATACCATAAACGGCAGGAATATTCAGTTCCATGGGTCCCAGATTGCCCACAAATTGCTTCGCGCCGTTTGCCAGTGCGTGCTTCATTGCAATTCCTGCATCTTTAACACGGAACGCCATGCCGCAAACACTGGGGCCACGCAATTTGGCAAATTCTTCTGCCTGTGATGCCGGTTCAGCATTCACAATGAAATTGATATCCCCCTGACGATACAACCACACACGCTTGGAACGGTGGCTGGCTACCTCAGCAAAACCCAGAGATGAAAAAAGGTCTTTAAGGGCCGCAATACCTTTCTCATCAGCAGCGGTATATTCAACGAATTCGAAACCGTCTGAGCCCAGCGGGTTATAAGAGTAATCGACTTGTGACATGGTGTTTCCTCACACTTGTAAAAGTTATGTGATCAATAAACACCAAATTTAACAATCAGAAAAGACAGGGCCTGCGGATAGCATTGAAGGTCTGACGGAGGAAAGCCGTAAATAAAACTGAACAACAGGCGGACACCATTAAAATGCCCGCCTGTGAAGCCCCCTGCCCCGGGATTTTTGTAAAGCGGGCAGTACAGAGCGTATCTATAACTTTACAGTACCTTTATTAATGCCATATTCACGCAACTTGTTGGCAATGGCTGTATGGCTCAGGCCTAATTTTTTCGCCAGCTGACGGGTACTCGGGTAGGATGGATACAAACGTTTCAGCAGATCCCGCTCAAATTTCTTCACCTCTTCATCCAGCGTGCCGTCAAAGTTTTCATCGATGTACGTGACACTGGGTGCACAGGAAGGCAACTGAATATCTTCTTTTGAAATTTCATTGCCATCGAGCAACGACAGCGCACGGAATAAGGCGTTCTGTAACTGCCTGACATTTCCCGGCCAGGGGTACTGCTGCAGGAAATCCACACAGGATTTGCTCAGCTTGGCCGGCCGGCGTCCCAGTTTACTGCTGTGTTGCAAAATGAACGCCTCGGCCAGTGGCAATATGTCCGGTCTGCGTTCCTTTAATGACGGCATGACCAGGCTCAGTACATTCAGGCGATAGTATAAATCTTTGCGGAACACGCCCTCTTCCACCATCTGCCCGAGATCCCGGCCGGTAGTGCAAATGAAACGTACGTTTACCGCTACGGGTTTATCATCACCAACGCGTCTGAATTCGTTGTGCTCCAGTACGCGAAGCAATTTAGCCTGCAATTGCGGAGACATATCAGCGATTTCATCCAGCAAAATTGTACCGCCTTCTGCCAGCTCTAGTAAGCCTGCTTTACCCTCCGGTTGATTATATGCACCGGCTGCATAACCGAATAACTCAGATTCTGCGACACTGTCAGGTAACGAAGCGCAATTCAGTACAAGGAACTCACCTTTGTTTCTCCGGCTTGCCTGGTGACAGGCTTTAGCAATCATTTCCTTTCCCGTACCGGTTTCGCCGAAGATCAGTACCGGCGCATCGAGATCGGCAATTTGTTTGGCATCGTTAACAACCTTTGCCATAGCCGGTGACCGGATGATGAAGTGATCGAAAGAATCCGTTTCAGTTTGATGAAAAGCCGTAAATTGCTGACCCAGGCGCATTTCTGATTTCAGGATCACCACCGCACCGGCAAAGATGGCACTGTTCTGACCATCCGGCACTATCACCGGCAAAATATCCGCCAGATAATCCTGCTGGATAAACTTCACCTTCACTGAAGTGGCCGCATTGTCCTTGCTCTCCATCCAGCGGTTAAAGTTAAACCCTTTAACCAGCTCACTGATTTCTGTGGACTCAATATCGGAAAACGGTAATTCAAGACCACTGATCACCGCTTCATTGCACATAAGTACACGACAGCGGTTGTCGATGGAAAATACCGGGTCAGGTAAAGTACGCAAAATGGCCGAAAGCTGATTCCGCTCCCGCTCGCCGGGCATATACGGCGTGGTTTTTACGTCATCAATACCATTGATCCTCCGGATTTTTGGCATGAGATGCTGAAAATCTTCGAATTCGAGATTAGGGAAATTGAGGAAAATTTTGCCCGCTTCATCGATTTCAATGCCCCGTAAATCGATTTCATGAGCCACCAGGATATCCAGGATGTCCTGAGTGATCCCAAGACGGTCCTGACAACTGATTTCTAAGCGCATAGTATTCTGTCATTTTTGTTGTAAATATATATTTACAGGATATCACAATATACTAACATTGGAACGCTTAAATTTGTTTAACTCACCCGTCTGGGCGCAGGTTCAAACAGGGGGTCATAGAGGCCAAGCCGCATGGCCTGACGCACTAAATGCATGATATCGCTTTCTGCCAGCGTAAAAAGATCATCGAAATCGGACAACTCATAATACAGCGGCTGCATAATATCGATGCGGTAAGGTGTACGCAGGGCATCCAGCGCATTCATCGGCACTTTCACAGGGGCATCGCTTTCCAGCGCATAAAGGGTTTCACCCGGCGATGACAAAATACCGCCGCCATAAATACGCTGCCCAGCGGGGGTATTGACCAGACCAAATTCAACGGTAAACCAGTACAGGCGGGCCAGATAGATACGCTCTTCTTTCGACGCATCCAGACCCAGCTTGCCGTAGGTATGGGTAAAATGCGCAAAAGAAGGATTGGTTAACAGCGGGCAATGGCCGAAGACCTCGTGAAAAATGTCCGGTTCCTGCAGATAATCGAATTCTTCCCTACTTCTGATAAATGTTGCCACCGGAAATTGCTTATTTGCCAGTAGCGAGAAAAAGGATGAGAAGTTGATGAGTGCCGGTACCGGCGCGGTTTGCCAGCCTGTTGTTGCTTGCAGGATCCGGTCAATCTCACCTAATTGTGGTATGCGGTGCGCTGGCAGGTCCAGTAGTGCCAGCCCGTGCATATACTGTTTACAGGCTCTGCCCTGTAATAACGAATCCTGACGTTGATAAAGCTCAGACCAAATCTTGTTTTCTTCTCCGGACCAGGAGATCACACCGTTTTCGTCCGGTTGCCTGGACTGATAAGCAGATGACTTCGCCATAAAAAACCTTAATTGCTGTTACTCATTTTAGTCTAAGGAATTTATGACACTGTGGAAGTCTCAGGCTGATTCAGCCTGAGACCTCCGATGTAACATTAATTTTACAAATCAATATAAGCCACTGAATTATTGAAAGTAAATAAAAAGGCCGGTGACACTGATGTGTCACCGGCCCTCATTTGAGTTCTTTAACTACCGGTCGGCTTCTGCCGTCATTTTATTCAGAGCTGGCTGATTTCACGGTTTAACTGAAACTCTCTGGAGGTTACATATTTTTCCATTTTGCGCAGACGCAATTCTGATTCTTTGAACCTCGAGGCGATATCATGCACTGCCTGCTTCGGTGGCTCACCGGCCTGCCAGACTTTCGTCTTTACCGACACCTTGCCGGATGACTCATGCTGCTGTGCGCCGGTATTGCTGTTCGTCCAGCCTTTACCCTGGTGCCCTTTAAACTGGCTTAGCGGATCATCCTGCTGAGCAGAAATATTGGCAGGTTTCGGTTCCAGAATAAACCAGCAGGCGATGTAGCCGATGAACACGAAGGTACCGGCCAGCAAGAAAAAAGCAGACACAACCAGAATTCTGACCAGCCATCTTTCCAACCCGAAATAGTCTGCTATACCACTGCATACCCCTGCAATTCTGGCATTTTCGGTGTCACGATAGAATTGACGGTTCATGCTCTGTCTCTCCACTGAGGCGCTTCACTATCAAGAATGGCTTCCAATGTTTTGATGCGGTCAGACATTTTTTCAGCCTTTTCCGCGAGTTCATTGATCGTTGCGAACTCTTCTGCGCTTAACCCCTGACTGACTTGCTTTTTACTGCGATAGTGCAGAATAAGCCAGATGGGTGCGACAAATATCAAAAACAAAAATAAGGGTACCAATAGCAATGCCAGTATTCCCTCGTCCATAACCATAACCTCCGATTTCTAGTGAGAACTGCCCACAAAGCCGATTGTCCGGCTTCCTGTGAGCAAGGAAACCGGCACCGGGCGCGCATTATTCTGCGCTCTTATTTTCTTTTATTTTAGCTTTTAACGCCGCTAATTCTTCGTCAATTTTATCGCCGGCTTCCAGCTCGGCAAATTCATCATTCAGCGTTTTCTTACCTAAGTCGTACGCTTCTACCTGAGACTCCAGGTCGTCGATTTTACGCTCATATTGCTCAAACCGGCCCATAGCAGCATCTACTTTACTGCTATCCAGTGTACGTTTCACTTCTAAACGTGAACTCGCCGTTTTCTGGCGCATGATAATCGCTTTCTGACGGGCTTTTGCATCGGCCAGCTTGTCCTGTAACTGTCCAACCTCATCCTGCAGTTTCGAAATCTGCTCTTCCACTACTGCAAGCTCTTTACCCAGAGCAACGGCAGCTTCTGCAGCTTTCTTACGTTCCTGCAACGCGGCACGTGCCAGATCTTCTCTGTCCTTACTTAAAGCCAGTTCCGCTTTGGCCTGCCAGTCCTGAGCATCGGCTTCGTACTTACTGATTTGTGCAGTAATTTCCTTTTTACTGGCGATGGTTTTCGCAGATGCTGAACGCACCTCAACCAGTGTGTCTTCCATTTCCTGAATAATCAGACGAACCATTTTTTCCGGATCTTCAGCTTTATCCAGCAATGCATTAATATTTGAGTTCACTATGTCGGTGAAACGCGAGAAGATACCCATATTCATTACCTCCAGCTCGTATGGAATCATGCAAAAGTGCATGGATTTTAATGCTCGTAGTTAATACGCATCTCTGTCTTAAGCTATTCAATATGCTTGCCAACTAGCTAAGTCTTTTTAATTCACTGAATTTATTCATTTTTTCTGAATTAAATTAATGTTCGATTCTGCGAAGTTTTTCATCTACACTAATTATTGGTCTAAATGACTAACAATTGAGGGACTAAATGAGTAGATTTCGCCAACAGGATAACTTGCTGGGTCAGGCCAACAGCTTTCTGGAAACACTGGAACAAATTTCCCAAATCGCACCACTTAACAAGCCGGTGCTGGTTATCGGAGAACGGGGGACGGGTAAAGAGCTTATTGCCGCCCGTCTGCACTTTCTGTCTCAGCGCTGGGATCAAAATTACATCAAGCTGAATTGTGCCGCGCTGAATGAAAATCTGCTCGAAAGTGAACTCTTCGGTTATGAAGCGGGAGCATTTACCGGTGCAGCCAAACGCCGTGAGGGCCGCTTTGAAGTCGCCAACAACGGCACCCTGTTTCTGGATGAGTTAGCGAACACCTCAGGTCTGATTCAGGAAAAATTACTCCGGGTCATTGAGTACGGTGAATTTGAACGTGTGGGCGGTACTAAAACACTCAAAACAGATGTTCGCCTGATAGCAGCAACTAACGAAGATTTACCCGCGCTGGCGGAAAGCGGCGAATTCCGCGCCGATTTACTCGACAGACTGGCATTTGACGTTATTACCATTCCACCGTTGAGAGAACGGAAAGATGATATTCTGTTACTGGCTGAAAACTTTGCCATTAATATGGCGAGGGAACTGGATATGGAATTATTCAGTGGCTTTACAGAGAAGGCCCGCCGCACCTTACTCGATTATCACTGGCCGGGTAACATCCGTGAGCTCAAAAACGTGGTGGAAAGAGCCGTGTACCGCTGCAATAACCCTCACCTGCCTGTCCACGAAATCATTCTTGACCCGTTTGAATCCCCCTTCAGACCAAAAGGTCGCATTAAGACTCAGGACAGAATTACCGCTCCCCAGCCGGCATCTGAAATCAACGGCATTCAGCCTGATTTACCCCCGCCTCCCAACGACGCTGTATTTACGCCGGTGCCCGAGGCTCCGCAAGCTCCGGTTTATCCGTTGGATCTGAAGGAGCGCTCCCAGCAATTTGAAATTGATATGATCAGGCAAGCACTTGAAGACAGTCAGTTTAATCAGAAAAAGACTGCAGAAAAGTTGAGTCTGACTTATCATCAGCTCAGAGGCTATTTAAAGAAATACAATTTACTGGATTCTTCAGCGGAATCTGTGGAGGCATAACGGTGCGACGGGGTTTTCGGTGGGCAACTATACTGGTCGCACTAACAGGGCTTCAGGCCTGCGATAAATCAGAGCAGGTTGCTTTTTACCAGTCAGGTATCATCTACTGTTCTGAAAGTAATCCGGTGAATTTCAACCCGCAAACCGATACTTCAAGCACCACCGCCGATGCCACCGCCCACCAGGTTTACGACCGGCTGATGGATTTCGATCCTGAAACCGGTCAGATTGTGCCAAACCTGGCCAGCAGCTGGCTGGTATCTGATGACGGACTTACCTATACATTTCAGTTAAATAAAGATGTGGAATTTCACACCACGCCTTACTTTACCCCGACCCGGAGCTTTAACGCCGACGACGTCATTTTCAGCATTAACCGCTGGCGGCTGGAGGCTAATCCTTATCACAGCGTGTCCGGTGGACGCTACCCTTATTTCGAAAGTCTCGGCATCGCTGCCAATATTGAAGATGTGAAGCGCATCAATGGCTACCGGATTGAGATCACCTTAAAACAGCGTGACAGCTCTTTCCTGGCGAACCTGGCGACAGACTTTTCCGTTATTTTATCAGCCGAATATGCTGATTTTCTGTTGAGCCGTGGCACGCCGGAGAGAATTGACTATTACCCTGTTGGTACAGGCCCGTTTAAATTTGAAAGCTACCGCAAAGACCACTATATCCGTTTTCTGCGCAACGAACATTACTGGGGTGAACAGTCGCTGCCGGAGGGCCAGACAAACACGGAACACCTGATTTACGACATCACGCCGAAGAGCTCAATCAGGCTTGCCAAACTGATCACCGGAGAGTGTGATGCTATCGCCTTCCCTGCCCAGACAGAATTGGAGGTAATCCGTAACCGTGAAGAGCTTGAGTTATCTGAAAAACCCGGTCTGAACATCGGTTTCTGGGCGTTCAATACCAACCGGCCTCCATTCGACAATCCGGACGTGCGTAAAGCGCTGGCACTGGCTATCGACAAAAATACCCTCCTTGAAGCTGTGTACTTTGACAGTGCCACACGGGCAAAAACCCTGCTTCCTACAGCCAGCTGGGCTTTCCAGAGTGATGCCGAAGACACCGCTTACAATCCGGTACTGGCGAAAAAATTACTCACTGAAGCCGGTATTGAACCGGGCTTTACCATGACAATTTGGGCAATGCCGGTGGAGCGCGCTTACAACCCGAATGCCACCAAAATGGCTGAGCTGATCCAGCGATATTTGTCAGCGGTGGATATTCAGGTGAATATTGTCACTTATGACTGGACCACGTTTCGCCGCCATCTGCGGGAAGGCTTACACGATAGCGTGCTGATTGGCTGGTCCGCAGACAACGGTGATCCGGACAACTTTTACCGGCCTTTGCTCAGTTGCGGCGCGATCCCGTCCGGCACCAATCGCGCAATGTGGTGTAACGAACGATACGATTCACTGATTAATGAAGCCCTGCAAACGCAAAATATGGAGCGGCGCAAAGCAATCTATGAAGAAGTGAACCGCTTGCTGTATGATGAATTACCCATCGTGCCTATTGCTCATGCATACCGGTATCAGGCTTACCGTAAAAATCTGAAGGGCATGAGTATTAATCCGTACGGTGGTGTACGTTTTGCCGGAGTGACGAAATCCCTGTGATACAAATTCTGATCCGCTATGCGACCCTGTTTATAACCACTATGCTCGTGCTGGCGGCATTGTCCTTCGCCCTTGCTTATTTGTTTCCCGGCGACGTACTGGTGAATCTGACAGGAATCACGCCGCAAAATGAGGCGCAGCGTGCTGCACTCATCCGCCAGTTTCAGCTCGATAAACCCTATCTGTTTCAATTTATCTATTATGTTCAGCAACTGCTTCAGGGGAACTGGGGGTACAGTTTTATATCCGGTCTGCCGTTAAGGCAGGAAATCGGTATCGCCATGCCCGCCACAATAGAGCTCAGTGCCTATGCGCTTTTTATCGCCATTTTTGTAGGTGTGCCTCTTGGCTGTTACGCGGGGTTACGCAGTTACACCAAACGGGATTACCTGATTAACTCAGCCAGTATGGTCAGTTACTCATTTCCGGTATTCTGGATAGCACTGGTTTTCATCTTGTTTTTCAGTCTGAATCTTGGTGTGGTACCGTTATCAGGGCGTGTGAGCCTGCTATTTGATGTGCCTCCGCAGACCGGCTTTATCCTCATCGACATCATCATTGCTGACAGTGTGGACAGCGGCCTGGCACTCAGCGATGCACTCATCCACCTACTCCTGCCCACGGTATCTATCGCGCTGGTTTCCACCGCCTCCATGGTCCGGCTGACAAGGCGTTCAGTGATCGACGTGCTGAAAAGCCCGTACATTGCAGCGGCAGAATCCCGCGGACTTTCCAAGCGGCAAATCTTTTTCCGCCATATACTGAGAAACGCTTTACTCCCCATTCTGCCACTGATGGCGATCCAGATTACGACGCTCATCACCAATGCCATGATTGTTGAAACCTTGTTTTCCTGGCCGGGTATTGGCAACTGGCTGATCCAAGCCATTTACCAGCGCGATTATCCGGCACTGCGTGTTGGTATGCTGGCAGTAGCTACAGTGGTGATCAGTTTTACAATTATGATTGATTTGTTTAACCGCTTTATCGATCCAAGCAGGGAAAAGTACGAACGTGGCACGGTTTAGTTTATATCAGGAAGAATCGCAGCCCTCTCCCTGGCAGCGCACCTGGGAAGAGTTCCGCAGCAGTCATGTGGCCTTTGCCGGCTTCATCGTGCTCGGACTGTTTTTTTTCGTGTCTCTGTTTGCGCCGCTGGTAGCGCCTTACGACCCGTTACAACAAAACATCGATGCCCTGCTGGTGCCGCCGAGCTGGGAACCGAACGGTACCATCTCTCACCTGTTCGGTACTGATGCACTGGGCAGAGATGTATTTTCACGCATTATGTACGGCTGCCGTGTTACCTTCGGTTCCAGCCTGATGCTGGTGCTTATCGCTATGCTGGCAGGTGTAACAATCGGCACCATCGCCGGCATGACCAGCGGTGTTCGCTCCAGTGTGATAAATCATACTCTGGATGCACTGATGGCCATCCCTACTCTGCTGATAGCCATTATTATCGTGGCCATTCTGGGTACTGGTCTCGTTAACAGTATGTGGGCAATTACGCTGGCACTTATCCCTCAGTTTATCCATCACACCCGCTCTTATGTGCGCAGTGAAATGAAAAAAGAATACATTCTGGCGTCCAGGCTGGATGGCGCCCGGCCTTTGCAGTTATTTTTTCACTCGGTGCTGCCGAATATGATTGAAATGCTGGTGGTACAGGGTTCACTCGCCTTATCCATTGCTGTCATCGACATTTCCGCACTGGGTTTTCTGAATCTCGGTGCACAGCCGCCCCTTCCCGAGCTGGGCGTAATTCTGGCAGACGGACTGGATGTGGCTTATATCGCGCCCTGGAATGTGGGCCTTCCCGGCCTGACGATATTTTTGATGGTACTGGCGGTGAACATTGTCGGTGACGGACTGCGCTCTGCACTTCGACGGAGGCTGACACACTAATGCCCATGCTCGATATAAAGAATATGACGCTTGAGATAGACAACGGGAATACCCGTGTTAAAGCGTTAGATAAAGTGAACCTGACCGTTAACAGCGGAGAAATCCGCGCGCTGGTTGGCGAATCCGGTTCAGGCAAGAGTTTGATGGTTCAGGCAATTTCCGGTTCACTTCCCCAGCAGTGGCGTATCACCGCTGACAGAATGAGCTGGAACGGCAAAAATATGCTGTCCATGTCAGCAAAAGAGCGGCGTGAACTGATGCGCCGGGATATCGGCGTGGTATTTCAGGATCCGGTATCAGCCATGGATCCCTCCACCACATTAGGTGAGCAGTTAGAGGAAGCCATCCCGGATGAACTGGTAAACGGTAAATGGTTCTGGCAACGTAAGCAGGACCGCCGGAAAACTGCTATCAGTACTGTGCACAAAGTCGGGATTAAAAATCATAAGCACTATCTGAATGCGTATCCCCACCAGGTGCCTACCGACATTGGTCAGAAGTTCATGATTGCTATGGCGCTGATTTCACAGCCCAGACTGCTAATTGCTGACGATCCCACCCGTGGCATGGAAACGACCACGAAGACCAAAGTACTGAAGTTACTGACACGTCTGAATCAAACAAAGTCTTTATCCATATTGTTTGTCAGCCACGATTTGCTTGCCATCGCCAGTATGTCTCACACCATGACAGTGCTGTACTGCGGACAAACTGTTGAATCCGGCAAGATGAAACATATCCGTAAACGGCCGCTTCACCCGTACACCAAAGCTCTGCTGGACAGTGCGCCGAGTTTCAGGAATGACTTACCGCCTAAGTCAGTGCTGCCGGCACTGGACGGCACCATTCCTTCATTGCAGCACGTTCCCATTGGCTGCCGGCTGGGCCCGCGCTGCCCCCGCGCCCAGCGCGCTTGTGTCAGTACGCCCGGCGTGCGTCGTATCCATGACCACACTTACAGTTGTCACTTCCCGCTGCACATGGAGAAGTTATGAGTGAGATCATGCATGTCAGCGGCCTGACATTCCGCCACAGTGATAAGAAACGCTGGCTGAAAAAGCCGGAAGTGTTTGCCTTAGGGCCTATAGAACTGAGTGTGAAGCGCGGCGAGACCATTGCCATTATCGGTGAAAACCGCGCCGGAAAATCCCTGCTGGCCAAGCTGCTGGTGGGTGCAGTGCCTGCCGATGAAGGCGAGATATTCCTCAGCAACGTAATGTATAACGCAGCCAAAAAGAAATCGACTAAGAGTTATAACGCCAGCAACGATATCCGCATGATTTTCCAGCACAGCAACGAAGCCATGAACCCCGGTATTCCTGTAGGCCGTATTCTTGATGAGCCATTATCGCTGAACACTGAACTGGATGAAACAGAACGCAAGAAAGTCATCGAAGATATTCTGGTTAAAGTGGGACTGCTGCGTGATCACTACTACTTTTACCGCCACATGTTGTCTGATGGTCAGCAGCAGCGTGTAGCCATCGCCAGAGCCATGGTATTACAGCCAAAGATTCTGGTCGCAGACGAACCCTTTGCCGCACTGGACCCTTCAGTACGCTCGCAGACGGTAAACCTGATCCTGAACCTGCAAAAAGAGCTGGGGTTGTCGTTTATTTTTATCTCACACAACTTAGGCATTGTGAGACACATTGCTGACCGGATCATCGTGATGGAAAACGGACAGATTGTTGAAACCGGCAAAACGGAAACAATCTTCCGCTGGCCGCAACATGATATGACTAAAAAGCTGATCCTTGCATATCAGTCACTGGTGCCCCAGCAAACGTTGACCTGAGTGGTCAACGTTGCCTGGGAAGACAATTAACCCACCAGCGCCAGCAGAATACCCGCTGCGACGGCAGACCCCAGTACACCGGCCACATTCGGCCCCATGGCATGCATTAACAGGAAATTATGCGGGTTACTCTGCAGACCCACTTTATTGACCACTCTCGCCGCCATGGGTACAGCGCTCACCCCGGCAGCGCCGATTAGCGGATTAATCCCGCCACCGCTCATTTTATTCATGAGTTTTGCCATCAATACGCCGGCGGCAGTGCCGATAGCGAAAGCAATCGCACCTAAACCGAGGATCCCTAACGTTTCCACCGTTAAAAATTTATCGGCAGATAATTTAGAACCCACAGCCAGGCCGAGGAAAATGGTCACAATATTGATAAGTTCATTCTGCGCCGTTTTTGACAGCCGGTCTACCACACCGCATTCCCGCATGAGATTACCAAAACAAAACATACCCACCAGTGGTGTTGCAGAAGGCAGGAATAGTATAGTCAGAATGAGTACCGCCAGAGGAAATATGATTTTCTCTTTTTGCGACACGTGGCGTAACTGCGCCATTTCGATTTTCCGCTCATCTTCACTGGTCAGGGCCTTCATAATAGGAGGCTGGATAATAGGAACCAGTGCCATGTAAGAATAAGCGGCGACAGCAATTGCCCCCAGCAAATCAGGAGCAAGACGGGAAGCCAGAAAGATTGCCGTGGGTCCGTCAGCACCACCGATGATGGCAATAGCACTGGCATCTTTTAACGTGAAGTCAAAACCGGGAATGAAATTAAGGGCAATAGCACCGAACAATGTGGCAAAAATACCAAATTGAGCCGCCGCGCCCAGCAACAACATCCTGGGGTTTGCGATCAATGCGCCAAAATCCGTCATTGCTCCCACGCCCATGAAAATTAATAACGGAAACACGCCGGAATGAATACCCACTTCATAGATGTAATATAACAGTCCACCCGGTTCACTGAAGCCAGCCAGCGGAATATTGGTTAACAGCGCGCCGAAACCGATGGGTAACAGCAATAACGGCTCGAATTTTTTCACGATGGCCAGATATAAAAGCAGTAACCCCACTGCCATCATCACCAGTTGCCCGCCCTGAAAATGCGCCAGCGCAGTGCTGTCCCATAAAATTGATAATTTTTCCATCAGTTTAACTCTATCAGCGCCTGACCACTGGCAACACTGTCACCCTCTTTCACCAGAATACGGCCAGCTGTTCCGTCAAAAGCGGAACGAATTTCGGTTTCCATTTTCATCGCTTCAAGAATAATAACCACATCCCCGTTGGACACAGCATCACCTTCAGATACTAAAACTTTGAACACATTGCCGGATAACGGAGCATTGATTGCCTGTCCGCCAGCCGGTGCGGCTGTGCTGCTTTGAGCCGGTGCGCGCGCTGTTTCGGCCGGTGTAACACTGGTCAGCGTGCCGGATTCAGCCACTTCCACGTGATACACTTTGCCGTCTACTTTCACATCGTAACTTGAGGGCTGTCCCGCGGCGTTTGGAGCAGCAACAGGTGCTGTAGCCACTTCCGGCTCCTTGCCCGGCGCAGGTTCAAAGGCATCCGGGTTGCCGCGGTTTTGCAGGAACTTCAGACCGATTTGCGGGAACAATGCGTAAGTGAGTACGTCGTCAACTTGCTCTTCCGCCAACAGGAAGCCTTTTTCTTTGGCCAATGATGCGAGGTCGTCAGTCAGGCTTTCCATTTCCGGCTTGATCAAATCAGCCGGACGGCAGGTAACCGGCTCACCACCATCAAGCACACGGGCCTGCAATTCAGCATTCACCGGCGCAGCAGTTGCGCCATATTCGCCTTTCAGTACACCCGCCGTTTCTTTGGAAATACTTTTATAGCGCTCACCGGTAAGCACATTCAGCACCGCCTGTGTGCCCACAATCTGCGAGGTGGGTGTGACCAGAGGAATGAACCCCAAATCTTCACGCACACGGGGAATTTCTTTCAATACTTCGTCAAACTTATCTTCTGCGCCCTGCTCTTTCAGTTGGCTTTCCATATTCGTCAACATGCCGCCGGGTACTTGCGCCAGCAATATACGGGCATCCACACCTTTGAGGCTGCCTTCAAAACTGGCGTATTTCTTTCTCACGTCGCGGAAGTAAGCGGCAATGTCTTCTAACCCCTCAAGCGACAAGCCAGTGTCTCTTTCTGTGCCTTCCAGAGCCGACACGATAGTCTCTGTGGCGCTGTGACCGTATGTCATACTCATTGAAGATATAGCGGTATCCAGCATATCAATGCCGGCATCGATGGCCTTCTGATAGGTTGCAGTACTCAGGCCGGTTGTGGCGTGACACTGCATGGCGATAGGTACCTGCACGGTTTCTTTCAGGCGGGTAACCAGCGTTTCACACTCGTAAGGTTTAAGTAAACCGGCCATGTCTTTGATACAAATGGAGTGCACACCCATGTCTTCTAATTTTTTAGCCATATCCAGCCAGCCGTCGATGGTGTGCATAGGGCTAATGGTATAGGACATGGTACCCTGAGCATGCGCGCCACAATCAATAGCAGCCTTAACTGCCGTTTGCAGATTACGAACATCGTTCATCGCATCAAATATGCGAAAAACATCTACACCGTTTTCATGGGCACGTTCAACAAACCGGGTAACCACATCATCAGCATAGTGGCGGTATCCTAATAAGTTCTGCCCACGCAGCAACATTTGTTGCCGCGTTTTCGGCATGGCTTTTTTCAGCGCCCGGATACGCTCCCACGGATCCTCCCCCAGATAACGGATACAGGCATCAAACGTTGCCCCTCCCCAGGATTCAACAGACCAGAAACCTGCATTATCGAGCTCGCCTGTAATGGGTAACATGTCTTCCAGGCGCATGCGGGTAGCCAGTAAAGACTGGTGTGCATCACGCAATACAAGTTCTGTCAGTGCCAGTGGCTTAGACATAAAAAATCCTCTTTAATGCTATTTTTGATTGTTTCTGTGCTGATGAATGGCTGCTGTGATGGCAGCTATGGTTTGCCCGCCTACGGCTGACTGAGCAGGTGCTGATGGCGTTCTTACCGGTGCAGCGACGTCTTCATTGCCTGGATAACGCCGGCAGTACCAGGCAATGGCTTTAACACCTGCGATGAGCAGTGCCAGAAAAGCGAACACAAATACCATGCCGGTTAACATTAATGTGGCAGCTTCACCAAGCAAACTAACTAACGAATCCGATGCCATGTCAGAACCTGTTTATATTGTGATGTGAGTATTAAGAATAAGTAACATGTTAAACATGCAGAAACAATGCGACTTCGGCCTTATATTCACCAACAAAAGCAACATTTTGCGATGAAAATCAGACAGAACACCGGACAAACCTGCACATGTGCTATGCATTCAGTGTGGGCGATATTTAAGCAATCGCAAGGTAGAAAAGTCAAAGAGGAAGGTTAAAACGAAAAAAGCCCACCTGATGGTGGGCTTTCCGGTATGGCGCGTGTGGAAGGATTCGAACCTCCGACCGCCTGGTTCGTAGCCAGGTACTCTATCCAGCTGAGCTACACACGCTTTAACTGTACTTTTACGTTTTACCGTAAAAGGTGGTGCTTTTATAAGATGGCGCGTGTGGAAGGATTCGAACCTCCGACCGCCTGGTTCGTAGCCAGGTACTCTATCCAGCTGAGCTACACACGCGCATTAAAACTTATTGTTGGCCACCACGTCCAACCTTGAACAATGGCGGAGAGGGAGGGATTCGAACCCTCGATACCAGTAATAGGTATGGTTCCTTAGCAGGGAACTGGTTTCAGCCACTCACCCACCTCTCCGTAACAGTGGTGCGCATTTTACTGATACTCGTGAGGGAGTCAAACCCTTTTTTCAATAAAATGAATCGTATGCTGCCATTTTAAACAAATCGGATAAAAAGCCCGCTCTGTCATACCTCAGAGTCAAAAAAGGCCGGTTCAACCGGCCTTTTTCTATCGGGATTATTCGGTAACACTGTTACCCGGTTGCCCGCCTTTCTCAGCCTGTATACGCATGTAAATCTCTTCACGATGCACTGATACTTCTTTCGGCGCATTCACACCAATTCGTACCTGATTTCCTTTAACGCCTAATACGGTAACCGTTACATCATCACCGACCATCAGGGTTTCACCTACACGACGAGTCAAAATAAGCATTCGCTTGCTCCTGATCCTTTACAAATGAAAATATCCTTTAACCTTATGTCACTCGCCGGCACGACCCGACGGTAACGACAGTGATTCCGTGTTTTTGTGTCACTCCAAAAACTCACTGATTACCTTACAATCTGGATTATAGCTTATCTGACAAATATGCGTTAACCGAAGCCAATGCACTTGCCAAATTTTCTGGCTGACTACCACCGGCTTGCGCCATGTCTGGTCTGCCACCACCTTTTCCGCCAACCTGTGAGGCAATAAAGTTTACTAATTCGCCTGCTTTCACTTTGCCGGTAAGCTGTTTGGTCACACCAACTATCAAACTGACTTTCGCACCATCAGCCATACCTAGTACTACGATCCCTTCGCCGATTCGGTTTTTAAGATCGTCCATCATTCCACGCAACGCTTTCGACTCAACGCCTTCCAGTTCAGAAATTAACACTTTCACACCGTTAATTTCGATAGCCTGACCCAGCATGTCAGCGCCTTGTTGAGAAGCCAGTTTTTGCTTCGCCGCTGATAATGCTTTCTCAAGCTCTTTCGTTTGCGTTTGCAGTACACCGATACGGTCAACCAGTCCTGATACGTCAGTTTTCAGCAATCCGGCTGCGGTCTGTAATTGAATTTGTTGTTGTTGAACAAACTCAACTGCAGTTGCGCCGGTTATCGCCTCTATGCGACGAACGCCTGATGCGATACCACTTTCTGACACAATCTTAAATAAACCTATATCACCTGTACGTTTGACGTGAGTACCACCGCAAAGTTCAACAGAGAACGGACCCATTGTGACAACGCGTACTTTCTCATCGTACTTCTCACCGAACAATGCCATCGCACCAGAGGCTTTGGCTTCATCCAGTTCCATTAATTCAGTTTGCAGCGCATGGTTAGCGCGAATTTCTTCATTTACCCGGTTTTCAATTGTCAGTAACTGCTCTGCCGTCACGCCTTCAAAATGGGAGAAGTCAAAACGCAGGCGCTGTGCTTCTACCAGAGAGCCTTTCTGAGTGACATGATCACCTAAGATTTCTCTCAGCGCAGCATGCAGCAAGTGCGTCGCACTGTGATTTTGCTTCACGGCTTCACGATTGCTGTTGTCGATAGCCGCAGCCGCTTTTTCGCCTTTACGTATTTCACCGACAACCTTACCTTTATGCGCGAATGCATTACCCATTTTCTGGGTATCAGTAACAATAAATTCACCGTTAGCCACTTTAAGCACACCACGGTCGCCGGCCTGACCTCCGGATTCGGCATAAAAGGGCGTCTGGTCTAATACCACAACACCTTCCTGCCCGTCGGTGAGAGATTCACAAAATTGATTGTCATAAATAAGTTCGACAACGTTTGCCTCGCCTTCCACATCGGTATAACCGGTGAATGCTGTTTCATGTTCAACTTTCAGCAGGTCGTTATAATTGGCACCGAAGTTACTGGCTTTCTGAGCACGGGCACGCTGAGCTTCCATAGCTTTTTCAAAACCGGCTTCGTCAATTTTCACATCGTGTTCGCGGGCAACATCGTTGGTTAGATCAACCGGGAATCCGTAAGTGTCATACAGTTTGAACACCACTTCACCGGGAATTGTATCGCCTTCCAGTGAAGATAACGTGTCATTGAGCATGTTCATGCCCCGTTCAAGAGTCTTACTGAATTGCTCTTCTTCAACCCGCAATACTTTCTCAATGACAGGTTGCTGGTCAGCCAGTTCAGGGTAAAACTCGCCCATTTCCTTCACCAGGGCCGCTACCAGTTTGTAGAAGAAAATGTCTTTCGCACCAAGTTGATAGCCGTGACGTACAGCACGACGGATGATACGGCGCAGTACATAGCCGCGACCTTCGTTGCCCGGCATTACGCCGTCACATACCAGGAAGCCGCATGAACGGATGTGGTCAGCCACAACACGTAAAGACTTGTCTTCCAGGTCTTTAGCCCCGGTAATGTCAGCAGTCGCTTTAATCAGGTTCTGGAACAGGTCAATTTCATAGTTGCTGTGCACATTCTGAAGAATGGCAGAAATACGCTCAAGACCCATACCGGTATCGATAGAAGGCTTAGGCAGTGGTTCCATGGTACCGTCTGCCTGCTTATTGAACTGCATGAAAACCAGGTTCCAAATTTCAATAAACCGGTCACCGTCTTCTTCAGGCGTTCCCGGAGGGCCACCCCAGATGTGTTCACCGTGATCATAGAAAATTTCAGAACAGGGACCGCAGGGACCGGTATCACCCATCGACCAGAAGTTATCTGACGTGTTAATCCGGATGATTTTTTCTGCCGGTACGCCAATGTGGTTCTCCCACAAATCAAAGGCTTCATCGTCTTCTGAATAAACGGTTACCAGCAGTTTCTCTTTTGGTAATCCAAGCTCAACAGTCAGGAAATTCCAGGCAAAGGAAATGGCGTCTTTTTTGAAGTAATCGCCAAAACTGAAGTTACCCAGCATTTCGAAAAAGGTGTGATGACGGGCAGTATAGCCAACGTTCTCCAGGTCATTGTGCTTACCACCGGCACGCACACAACGTTGTGAAGACACTGCACGGGAGTAGCTGCGCTTTTCTGCTCCAAGGAAAACGTCTTTGAACTGGTTCATCCCCGCGTTGGTGAACAGGAGCGTAGGATCATCTGCAGGTACCAATGAGGAACTCGCCACTGCCTGGTGGCCGTGACTTTTAAAGTAATCGATAAACTTTTGGCGTATGTCAGCAGTTGATAATGTCATTGAAATCCTAACTTCCTACTCTTGTTAACGGTGAACATCGGGAGCACAAATTTACTCTGATAAAATGGCTCGTCAGATGCTGGGAATTGTGGTGCACAAGTCACTAAATCGGGCATACGGCCCGCAGGGCGCAAACATATCATGGAACACGCGCAGTTGTTAAGGCATTCGCGGTTAATTTAGTCACCATTTACGGCGTATTGGATGTGTTCCTGAGTAAAGCCCCGGTAATTGAGAAACTGCATTTGCTTTTGTCTGGCTTTGAAGTCCCGCTCCTGCCCTTCGCCAAATTTCTTCTCTTTTACCTTCAGGGCTAATTCAAACCAGTCAATATCGGCTTCGCTCATCGCAGATGCGATGGTAGCGTCATCGAGTTTATGCTGCGCCAGCTCACGCTTTATTCTGGCCGGCCCCTGACCTTTCGATGCGCAGGCGCGGACGCGCATTTCGGCGTATCTGGCATTACTTTGAATATCAGCGTCGGTGAATTCCTGCAAAATAGCCGACGACAAACCGGCGCCGAAACCTTTCTGTGTCAGTTTTGTCAGTACCTCCACATGGCTGTGCTCTCGTCGTGCCAGCATGCGCGTAATCGCGTCGATAATGATTTTGCGGTCAGGGTCTGTCATGTTGAAGAATGTTTAATTTAGCTCTAATGTAAACGTACCGGCATTCATGGAAGAGTTCGTCGCAGTACAATGCAGTGACTAACCACGATACAGCAGTGAATTAAAAACGTGTTTACTGCGAAAGTAAAAATGAAATATACCACATCCTTTATCTCATCGATTAAAGACATTGATTCATCACAGTGGCAGGCACTTGCACGGGATGCAGGTCCTTTTCTGCAATATCCGTTTCTTGCTGCCATGGAAGCATGTCACTGCGTGGGTCCTGAAACAGGCTGGCAACCTCATCATTTGAGAGTCTGCGACGGTGATAAACTCGTTGCGGTGATGCCGGGGTATCTGAAAGAAGACAGTTACGGGGAATATGTTTTTGACCACGGCTGGGCACATGCTTACGATCAGCACGGGCTGAGTTATTATCCTAAGTGGATAAGTGCAGTGCCTTTTACACCGGTCACCGGCATTAGACTTCTGATATCCCCTGAGTATGAAGAAAGGGACATTCTCCAAGTAGCGGTGCCTGCTCTGAAGGCATTATCAGAACAAGGATGCTCTTCTTCCCATATTCTTTTTTCTCCATACCACAACAGCAAAAGCTGGTATGAACAAGGCTTTGCCCGCCGTTATTCCGTGCAGTTCCAGTGGTACAACTATGGCTATCAGACGTTCAGTGACTTTACCGCCGCACTGACATCGAGAAAGCGTAAAGCCCTGCGTAAGTCACGGGAGAAACTTGAACAGACCGGTGTTTCGCTGACAAGAATTACCGGTGATGCCCTCACCTCTGAACACATTGAATTTTTCATCCGCTGCTATCAGCAAACTTATTTAAAACGCTCCGGCCACACGGGATATCTGACTCCGGCTTTTTTTCGCCAGATCTTCAGCTCTATGGCATCGAATGTTTTGCTGGTCGTCGCCGCACAAGAACAGGAACCTGTAGCCAGTGCACTGTTTTTCTATGACGATAACGGGCTTTACGGGCGCTACTGGGGTGCGATGAAAGAGGTCGACGGCCTGCATTTCGAAACTTGTTACAATCAGGGCATTGCTTTTGCAGTCGAGCGTGGCATACCTTTATTCAACCCCGGCACACAGGGCGAACACAAGATTTTACGGGGCTTTGAGCCCACCTGGTGTGTATCTCTTCACAAATTGTATGATGCAGATTTCCACCATGCTGTAGAACAATTTTTACAGCAGGAAACGCCACAGATTGCCTGTTACTTTCAACAGGCAGCCACTGTGTTACCTTTCAATGAAGCGATGCAAACAACACTAAAAACAACAAGTACAGCAGTGGTCACTCCGGACGCTGCAACAACAAAAAAGAGAAACGACAATGAAGTATAAATTACTCGCTACCACCATTGCAGCGGCCTTAAGTTTAACCGGTTGTAGCAAGCCGGAACAAAACACCACAGCCTCATCATCAGAGTCACAGTCTGCCGTACAGAAAGGCAGTGCGGAACTGGGCAGCTTCGGCATCGACCTGACAGCCATGGACAAAGCCGTAAAACCCGGCGACGACTTTTTTTCCTACGCCAGTGGCACCTGGTATAAAAATTATGAACTTCCGGCAGATAAAACCCGCTTTGGTGCATTTAATGCCCTGCGGGATCGCAGCGAAGAACAGGTTAAAGCCATCATCGACGACCTGATGACCAGGCAAGATCTGAATGCTGAAGAACAGATGGTAAAAGATTTCTACACCGCTTATATGGATGTGGAAGGCATAAATGCGAAAGGTATTGAGCCTGTTTCGGATGTATTGTCGAAAATTCAGGCCATCGATAACCGTCAGGCACTGACAGAGGTGTTCGGGAATGCCTGGTTGTACGGCACAGCAACGCCTCTGCTGGGCAGCATGTGGTACAACCGTCTTGATCCCAACGAGTATCAGGTCAGTGTCAGTGTTGGCGGCCTGGGTCTGCCTGACCGGGACTATTACTTAAGTGATCAGGAACGCTTTGTTGATATTCGTGAAGCATACCTGTCTCATATCGAAAAAATGCTATCGTTTGCCGGTGTTCAGGACGCTGCACAGCAGGCACAACAAATTATGGACCTGGAAACCCGTATTGCTCATGCTCAATGGCCGCGGGAAAAACGCCGGGACCGTGATCTGACATTAAACCAGATTGAAAGAGCGTCTCTTTCCGATGCGTATCCGGGTTTTAACTGGGATACCTTTTTCGCACAAAGTGGCTTAAAAGTACCTGAACTGAACATCACTACCCCGCAACCCGTTAAAGATGTCATTACCATCATCAACGAAACGGATCTTGCTGTGTGGAAGGCGTATCTGACATTCCATACTCTGAGTGAAAATGCCTCTCTGCTGCCGGAAGAGATTTATCAGACATCTTTTGAGTTCTATAACAAAAAGCTGAATGGTCAGGAAGAACCGGAAGCCCGCTGGAAACGCGCTGTTGCACAAATGTCCGGTACGCAGTCTCTGGGTTTCGCGCTGGGCAAGATTTATGTCGACCGTTACTTCCCCCAGTCTTCGAAAGAGCAAATGTCTGAGCTGGTTGAAAACCTTCGCGCAGCGCTGGGCAAGCGCATTGACAACCTGGACTGGATGGGTGAAGAAACGAAAAAAGAAGCGAAAGAAAAACTGGCAGCTTTCCATCCTAAAATCGGCTATCCGGACGAATGGGTAGATTTAAGTGGTCTGGAGATATCTTCAGATAAGCTGGTGCAAAACATTCGTAACCTCCGCAAATTCTTTAACGCTAAAGATGTGGAAGCAGAACTTAAGCCGACTGACCGCGAACGCTGGGGCATGACACCGCAAACGGTCAACGCATATTACAATCCGTCATTTAATGAGATTGTATTCCCTGCTGCCATTCTTCAACCTCCTTTCTTCGATCCGAATGCAGACCCTGCTGTGAACTATGGTGCTATCGGCGCTGTTATCGGACACGAAATGGGACACGGTTTCGACGATCAGGGTGCCAAGTCAGACGCCAAAGGTATTCAGCGCAACTGGTGGACTGAAGAAGATCTGGCTTCTTTTACTGCCAAAGTTGACCAGTTGGGTGCTCAGTATGATCAGTATGAACCAATCCCCGGCAACCATGTAAATGGTCGTCTGACCATGGGTGAGAACATTGGTGATGTGGGTGGTTTGTCAATGGCCTATGAAGCCTACAAGCTGAGCCTGAATGGCAAAGAAGCCCCTGTCATCGACGGCTTCACCGGCGATCAACGCTTCTTCCTCGCCTGGGCACAGGTATGGCGTGAGAAACGCACTGAGCAAAGCCTGATTAACCAGCTCCGCTCTGATCCGCACTCTCCGGCCCGATACCGTACACAGGCGCCACGTAATCTGGATATCTGGTATAAAGCTTTCGACGTCCAGCCCGGCGATGCCTTGTATCTTGCACCGGAAGACCGCGTTCAGATCTGGTAACACGCTGACAAACATGCTCCTCCGCACGGGGGAGCAAAATAATCTCCTAATGCCCTCCAACAAACTATTTTCCTTACTACTTCCTCACACCTGAGAAACCAATATTTATTAAATACTTTGACACCAAATGCCACCGGTAGCATTATTAACTCATTGTAAATATTGTAAATCAATTAATTTCCCGCAGTTGTAACACGACTCTTTCGGGAATACCGGAGCTTTCATGATATTCCGCCTTACCCTGATCCTGTGTTTTCTGATCCCGCTATCAACCCGTGCTTCTACTGAGCAAGACTGGCGAATTGCGACCGGAATTTTGCAGCAAATACGCTTGCCGGACATTCCGGATAAACAGTTTGTTGTCGAAGACTCACCTTCAATCAGAAAGGCTGCCAGACAAACCATTCAGCAAACTATCAACAAAGCTGCGGCTGCCGGTGGTGGTATTGTTCATATTCCGGAAGGTATCTGGCATGTTAACGGGCCTTTACACCTGAAAAGTAAAATCAATCTGCATCTCGGGAAAGACGCCACACTTCTCTTTTCAGCTACGCCCTCTGAATTTCTCCCTGTTGTGAAAACACGCTGGGAAGGAACGGAAGTATTTACTTACTCACCAATGATTTACGCTGCTAATGTGGAAGATGTGGCTATCACAGGTGAAGGCACCATAGATGGTAATGCAAACTCTGCTTTTATCAACTGGTACGAAAAGCAAAATACTGACATGCATGCGCTGAGAAGAATGGGTTTTGACAGTGTGCCTGTGCAACAAAGGCAATTCGGTGAAGGGCATTTTCTTCGCCCCCCGCTTATCCAGTTTTTCCATGCCAAACGTGTTCTGCTGGAAGACTACACGGCCAAAAACTCCCCCTTCTGGGTTAATCATCTGGTATACACCTCTCATGCAACGGTTCGCAGGGTGAAAGTAGACAGCCACCTGTACAATAACGACGGACTGGACATTGAATCCAGCCAGTTTGTACTGGCAGAAAACAATCATTTCCGCACCGGTGATGACGGCATTGTAATCAAGTCCGGCCGCGATGCGGATGGCCGTAATATAGGTATACCCAGTACTGATATTGTTGTAAGAAATAATGATCTTGGTGGCGAAGACGGCATTGGCCTGGGGTCGGAAATGTCCGGTGGTATCAAACGGGTATTCTTCGAGAGTAATACCCTCCACGAAGGAGATTCTGCTTACCGTTTTAAAAGCAACTTAGATCGTGGTGGACGTGTTGAAATGATACGGATCCGCGGGAGTAAAGTCGCCTCGTTTAAACATCTTTTCTGGTTCCAGCTTAATTACCCGAGCAATCTCCACGGTAATTTTCCGGCAACTTACACTGACATCATCATTGAAGACATGACCGTAGAGAATGTGGGCACCGTACTTGAAATCCATGCTCCGGATGCAGCCCCTGTTCACGACGTGACCTTCCGGAATATCCGTATCAAAAAGGCTGACATCCCGCTGATTCTGGAAAACGCAGAAAATATTCACTTTGAGAACTTGCAGATTGGCAACCAGTTCTGGAACGGTAAATTCTCTGCGTTGAAGGATGCGGAAGCGGTGAAAGATTAGTTAACTATTTTGTAATCGCGATCACATTTTTATTGACAATATCATTAACAAGTCTGTAACGTTACGCTTAATTTGCCACCGGTGGCAAATTTAACACTGCCCAATTCACACATACATTTTCATTTATAAATATGTGTGAACATGGCTGTCATACCCTACGACACCCATTGTTGATTTCGTGCCGCTGTTAAGCACCCTACAACAATGCAGGACGAACTGAGCAGAGGAACACCATGAATAAAAACCGTTTCCGTAAAAACCCTGTATTCAGCGCGATGATTGTTGCGCTGAGCTGTTCTACTCCTTCCCTGGCATTTGCACAGGAAGTACAAACTGAAGATACCACAGCAGAAGATTATGAAATCATTGAAGTCAGCGGCTTTCGTGGCGCGCTGAACCGTGCATTGTTTGAAAAACGCAGTGCTGTGACTTCAAAAGAAACCATACTCAGTGAAGACATTGGTAAATTTCCGGACCTGAATATTGCAGAGTCATTGCAACGGGTACCGGGTGTGGCAATTTCCCGCGAAGGGGGTGAAGGTCGCCAGATTACGCTGCGCGGCTTAGGTCCTGACTTCACCCGCACCACGTTAAATGGAATGGAAGTCCCGTCCAGTACCGACGGAACCGATTCCGGTGGTGGTGTAAACGGTGGACGTGCTTTTGACTTCAACGTCTTTGCTTCGGAGTTATTTAACCGGGTAGACATTCAGAAAACCTCGTCAGCATCTACGGAAGAAGGCGGTATTGCAGGTACTGTCGACCTGTATTCCGCGAAACCTTTCTCTAATCCGGGCTTTCACGTAGCTGCGTCAGGTCAGGCCGGATATAACGATGTTACGGAAGAAGTCGATCCGCGTATGGTCTTTATGATCAGCAACACCTTTGCTGACGACACCATCGGCGCGCTGTTTTCCGTTGCCAAATCACAGCGTACCGTCCGCCAGGAAGGGTTCGGCACCGTCCGTTGGACCACGCCGGTAAGGGACGGTGGTGGTATTTATACCGACACCGGGAATACAACCATCAACGGCACAATCAATACCGGTCCCTGTGAAGCTGACGGCGAAGCTGTCGACCCGGTAAACTGTTTATGGACACCCCGCCTGCCCCGCTATGATTTCTTCGGTAACAATCAGGACCGTCTGGGCATAACCGGTTCATTGCAATTTGCAGTCGGAGACGCAGGTACAATCACTTTCGATACCCTGCATTCCACGCTGGAGAACCAGCGTACCATGTACAACAACTTTGAAATGTTCCGCAGCACATTCAGCGATATCACACCGGTGTCACTGATAGTGGATGAAAGCGGTAAGCAGGTTGTTGCCGGTACCTTTGACAATATGACATCCCGGGTAGAGAGTCGTCAGCAGTTATCAGAAACCGACTTCAGCCAGTATGTGCTGAGTGGTGAATTCTATTTATCTGATGAACTGAAAATGAATGCTATGGCCGGCACCGCTAAATCAGACGCCCGTTCTGAACAGTACCGCTATAACATGACCAATCTGACACCCCATACGTTCAGTTTTGATTTCAGCGGCAATGCCAATGTACCGGTAATGGATTACGGTTACGATATCACCGACGCCAGCCTGTACGATTTATCTGATGGCCGGTTACGGGCCACTGACGTTGAACGCAAGAACGACACCGCGAAAGTCGACTTTATCTATACCAATGACAGTGTAGAAATCAAAATGGGTATGGCCTGGAACGACCGTACCGTCGCCTACAGTGAAGAGCAAATTAACGGCTTCCCTGATCAGGACTCGGCGGTAGGATTTGCAGAACTCATCCCTTACGACGACTTTGGTAACGGATTTGACGGAGAACTGAATCGCTTTATTGTGGCTGACTTTGGTGCCATCGAGTCTCAGCTGCTGGATAAAACCTGGACTCCCCGCACAGAGCAAAGCTGGGAAGTTGGCGAAGAAACGCTGGGTGGTTACCTTGAGTTTAATTCTGAGTACGATATCGCTGACATGAGCTTACGCACTAACTTCGGTATGCGTTATGTGAAAACCACGTCCACGGCCTCGGGCTACATTCAGTTGGATGAAGTCACGGTTGAGAACGACTATGACAATTTCCTGCCATCGATGAACCTGTCTTTGTCGGTGACTGAAGATGTCATTGCCCGTCTGGGTTTATCACGCACTATGACCCGTCCGAGCCTCAGTTCACTGAACCCGGGTAATCCTTCATTTTCTTACGTAAACGGTACTGTCAGTTCCGGTAACCCGTATCTGGACCCGTTCACGTCTAACAACGTCGATTTGGGACTTGAATGGTACTTTGCGGAAGAGTCTTTGCTGGCAGCTAACTACTTCTATAAAGATATAGAAACGTTTATTACCTCAGCAACGGAAGAGCGTCTGGTTGATGCGGTATATCTGCCGTTTATTGATTCTGATCCGCAGTACGATCCTGCACTGGCCCTCGACCCGCGTACTGTGCCGTATACACATACCTCACCAGTAAACGGTGAAGGCACCACGGTAAATGGTTTTGAGATTATTTATCAGCAGCCTTTCCGTTTTCTGCCGGCTCCGTTTGACGGTTTAGGCACGGTGATGAACTATACACGGGTGTCAGCAGGTGAAATTACCGGACTGTCAAAGAATACCTATAATGCAACCCTTTACTATGAACGCGAAGATTACGGTATCCGCCTGTCGCTGAACAAACGTGATGACTACATTACGGACTACAGCGGCAGTAACGGTAATGCGGAAGAAGCCACTACCGGCCCGACATACGTTGATTTGTCTGCCTATTACAATTACAACGAGAACCTCACGTTTACCATCGAAGGCATTAACCTTACTGATGAATATGAGCGTTTGTTTACCACCGGTGACGGCTCACAAAACCTTATCCGTGAATACAACCATACAGGCACTCAGATTTTCCTGGGCGCCAGATACACCATGTAATTACAGCCGTGCCGGATAAATATCCGGCACAGTCTGACTGAAACACAAACTAAAAAGGCTTCCCCCGCGGGAAGCCTTTTTCAGTCTTACTGAACGTTATTTAATTCAGTTACACGCTGGCAAGATGTTGGGTAGCTGAACCGCTACCCTCAGCCTTTCCCGGCTGATTCACCATTTCAACAGCTTTCGCCAGTGCCTCTTTACGTGTTGCACATACTGTCACACCACTTTGATGCGCATTAATATTATTCAGTACCGTGTTAACCGCTTCAACAGCACCGCACATCAGTACCTGACGGCCAGCTGCCTTTGCATCAGAAGTAATGGTCTCAACGGCCATGGCAGCGGAAACATCCATGGCAGGTACACGACTGAAATCGAGGATCAGAGCACTCGAACCGCCTTTAACTTTTTCGCGGACATGATGCCCTAAGTCTGCGGCAGCGCCAAAGCTCAGAGGACCGCCGAAACTGAAAATCTGCACCTTGCCTTTCGTCTTCTTGAGCAGCGCATCCTCTTCGGGATCCTGAAGTGTGTCAGGGATTTTCTTCACTTCATCTAACTGCAGTTGTGCAACCTGCTTAACATAGGCCAGTGCAGCCAGAACAACACCCACACCTACTGCCGTAATCAAATCGACAAATACAGTCAGGCCCAGTACCAGCAGCATCAACGCGAAGTCCCAGCGAGGCCCGGTGTGGGCACGCTTCAGATAACTCCAGTCGATAATATCAAGACCTACCTTCACCAGAATACCAGCCAGAACAGCATGAGGGATCTTAGCCGCAAGAGGGCTCAGACCCAGCACAATAGCCAGTAACACAAGTGCGTGAACCATGCCTGATAAACGGTCTTTACCACCGCTGCGGATATTCACCACAGTACGCATGGTTGCACCGGCACCGGCAATACCACCAATCAAACCGGCAATCGTATTACCCACACCCTGCCCGATCAGTTCTTTATTACTGTCGTGACGGGTACGGGTCATGTTATCAGCAACCAGCGAAGTCAATAATGAGTCGATAGCACCGAGAATGGCCAGAATGAAGGCAGCTTCAAACACCAGCAACGCCTTCGACTGATCGAATAACGGCATGTGCAACTCAGGCAATCCTGTAGGAATGTCACCTAATACCGGGGTTTCCAGAGACAAACTCACCAGTGTGCCGATGATAAGGGCAGCCAGCGCGCCGGGTACAATTTTGCCAAGTTTGGCAGGCCACTTATAGGCAATAATAAGCGTGCCCAATCCCAGACCCAGGGTCACAAAATCGATATCAGCAAGAGCCGTAGGCAGATAGATTAATGCGCCCATTGTACCGCCCGGAGGCTCATGGCCCATTAACCGGCCCAGTTGCAGGATGATGATGATCGCACCGATGCCTGACATAAAACCGGAAATGACCGGGTAAGGCACAAGCCGGATATACTGACCAACCCCGGTGAAGCCCATTATGATTTGCAACAAACCGGCAAGCATAACAGCGGTAAATATGAGGCCTAAGTCTCCCGACAGAGATGCAAACAGACCAGCCAGAACCACAACCATCGGACCTGTCGGACCGGAAATTTGCGAAGGTGTACCACCCAGCAAAGCTGCAAAGAAGCCAACGGCAATCGCGCCGTATAAACCCGCCATCGGGCCTACGCCCGACGCAACACCTAACGCCAGCGCGAGAGGTAGAGCAACAATACCGGCCGTTAACCCGCCGGTAAGATCACCACGTACATTATTAAATAAGCCTTTCATGGGTTATTCCCCCTTGCTGTCTTTTTTACCGAAAGGCTTACCGCCGTAAACCTCTTGTAACAGTCTGAATTCTTCAGCTTTTTCGTCGTAGCAAAGTACATTGCCTGACTCTATGTCGTACACCCAGCCATGCAACTGCACCTGCTTTGTAGCAATTTTAGCTGCAACGGCAGGATGGGTTCTGATGTGCTGTATTTGCTGTAACACGTTTTCTTTAGTAACTTCATCAAGGTGATCAGCTGTCAGCTTTCCGTGTTTTTCTTTCACCACTTCTGTGGCACAACGACAGTGACTCAACCAGTCTTTTACATGCGGCAGGGCGTCTAACTTTTCAGGTGCCAGTGCGCCTTTCATTGCACCGCAGTCTGAGTGTCCGCAAATGATGATATGGCTTACGCCCAGAGCCGCTACGGCAAACTCAATTGACGCTGTCATACCACCGGTATGATTTGAATGCGGCGGTACAATGTTGCCCGCGTTACGGCAAATGAAGAGGTCACCCGGGCCGGTTTGAGTCACGAGGTTGGGGTCGATTCTCGAATCAGCGCAGGTGATGAACAGGACTTCAGGATTTTGGCCGTTTGCCAGTTTCTGAAAAACTTCTTTGTTTTTCGGAAAGACTTCTTTTTGAAACTTGGCAACGCCGGAAATGACATGATCCATGATAATTACCTCATATTAACATATTGTTATCATTATTTTCTAAAGAAAGTTTTAACTGATAGCTTCATAGAAAAACACCGTATCTCGCGATAGATAAAAACTATCAACATGAGATAAGTATCAAAAATGCAGTCAGATGAACGATATCGCAGTTAGCGGAGGTAAAGCAAAGGGGCCAAATTGCCGCCCCTTTTTAAAGGCCGGTACGAAAGTACCGGCAGGTTGGGAAAGGTAAGTTACCTATTGCTGAAACTGAATCGTTTCAACTTTGATATTTTTACTGTCAGCCTGATTAAGGTAGTCTTTCACCAGCTCTTTCACATCAAAGGCTACAGATTTACTCTTGGAGAAATCCAGTACAACTTTTGAATTGCCGGGAATAGAGTTAAGCTTTTTCAGAATGCTTGGTTTGTTGAAGAAAGACACTTCTTCGGCCATAACAATGTGGTGCGTTTTGCTGCCACCTTCGTCTTCGTTCACTGTTTCAGTGAACTGGTACGAGTTGCGGTAGCTGTGTTTAAGCGTAAAGAAAACACTCACACCCAGACCAACAACAACACCGGTCAGCAAGTCTGTGAACAACATTACGCCAATAGTAATGATAAACGGCAGGAACTGCTCCCAACCCGTTTTGTACATTACTTTGAACATAGCAGGCTTAGCCAGCTTATAACCTACAGTAATCAGAATAGCTGCCAGAGAAGCCAGCGGGATCTGATTCAGCATAGACGCAGCGGCAAATACAGCAATCAACAGAAACACACCGTGCAGAATGGCTGAAACTTTCGTTTTACCACCAAACGCAATGTTCGCAGAACTGCGTACAATTACCTGAGTGATTGGCAGACCACCAACCAGACCAGACACGATGTTACCGATACCCTGCGCTTTCAGTTCGCGGTTTGTGGGTGTGGTATTTTTCTTCGGGTCCAGTTTGTCAGTCGCTTCAACACAAAGCAGTGTCTCGATGCTGGCAACCGCCGCCATAACCAGCGCAATGGTGAAAACATCAATGTTCAGCATCTCTGAAAAGGCCGGAAACGCCATTTCTGCCTTGAACGCCTCGAAGCTGTCGATAACCGGTAAACTTACCAGTTGATCAGCCTGCAAAGGCATACCAGCCTGAGCCAGCATGACTGAAGCTACGATACCCAGTAACACAACGACAATCGGTCCCTGAATCAGCTGGAAGACTTTATGTGCCTTTGTAAGGTACTTATCCCAAATCACCAGCAGCGCAAGAGACACTGCCGAAATGGCAATAGCAGCCGGAGACATCATAGAAACCGCGTGCTCAATAGCAGAGAACGTATTCTCACCGTTAACCTGATTAAAAGCTTCTTCGCCCAGAAAATCAGAGTGCCAGCCGAACAGGTATGGCAATTGTTTAAGCACGATAAGCAAACCGATACCGGCAAGCATACCTGTGATAACTGACGTCGGGAAAAAGTACGCGACAAATCCGGCACGCATGAAGCCCAGAATTAACTGGAACACACCCGCCAGAACCACAGCACAAAGGAATAACTCCCAGCTTCCCAGGGTACCGATGGCATCAAAAACGATAACAGCAAGACCCGCCGCCGGACCACTCACACCAAGGCGAGAACCACTGGCCAGACCTACGATAATACCACCGATGATTCCGGCGATTACGCCGGAAAATAACGGTGCGCCGGATGCCAGGGCGATACCCAGGCACAACGGCAGAGCTACAAAGAAAACGACAATACTGGCAGGTAAGTCGCTTTTAATTTCTTTGAACGATAAATCAAGTTTCATAGGCTATCCTTATGCGCCTGCTACCAGAGTGCGCTCAGCATAGGCCTGTTCCATTTCCTTAAACGTTTCCGTTTTCGGGTCATAACAATGGATCATGCCGGTTTCAATGTCGTAAACCCAACCGTGAAGCTGAACGGCTTTCGTAGCCAGCTTCGCAGCAACAGCAGGGTGAGTACGTAAGTGTTGTAACTGCTGTAACACGTTTTCTTTGGTTACTTCGCCAAGCTGATCGGCAGTCAGTTCGCCGTGCTTTTCTTTCACAACTTCAGTGGCACAACGGCAGTGACCCAGCCATTCTTTAACATGTGGCAGGCTGTCCAGTTTCTCAGGCGCCAGTGCACCTTTCATTGCGCCACAGTCTGTGTGACCGCATACAACAATGTGCGTTACGCCCAGGGCAGCAACAGCAAATTCGATAGAAGCAGTCATGCCACCGGTTTGATTGCTGTGTGGAGGTACAATGTTGCCGGCATTACGGCAGATAAACAGTTCACCCGGGTCTGTTTGGGTAACCAGGTTAGGATCGATACGGGAATCGGCACAAGTGATGAACAACACTTCCGGATTCTGACCGTTAGCTAATTTTTGGAAAGTTTCCTTTTTCTCAGGATAAACATCACGCTGGAATTTAGCTACGCCAGAGATTACGTGGTCCATTTAATACTCCTAAATTAAATTGAATAAAATACTGCTACATTCAGATACTATTAAGATTGACTGATAGCTTTATAGAATTATAGAGTAAATGGAGATAGACATGAGCTATCAGAGACAGCGGATTTTAATCGAGTTAGCAGGACTACACCATGTTATTCAACGGCAAAACCCCATCGTTGAACCAGATCAGGTACTTCGTCACCGTCGCAAAACACCTCAATTTTCGCAGGGCGGCAAATATTTTAGGGATCAGTCAGCCCACTTTAACCAGCCAGATCAGTGCGCTGGAAAACACATTGGGTCTGATTTTATTCGAACGTTCCCGATCAGGCACGCTGTTATCAGCACAGGGGAAGTCGTTACTTGAATACGCAGAAGCTGTGCTTCAGTCGACGATGCAGTTCGGTGAGATGGCACGATCACTTGCCCAGGGCGAATCCACAACCTACCGGTTGGGGATCCCGCCGACGCTGGGCCCTTACCTGCTGCCCCATATTTTGCCGGACATTCATCGTCTGCGTCCCGGGCTGAAATTCTATGTCCGCGAAGCAGCACCCAAACAGTTGCTGCAAGGCCTGCTGACCGGAGAATTTGACATCACTTTGTCTCCCATGTCGAACCGTGACTCGCAAATTCAGGTTCAGCCTTTGTTTATAGAACCGCTGAAATTTGTATTGCCTGCGGACCACCCGATGTCCGGCAGGCAATTTATTGAACCGGAAGAAATTAGGGGCCAGAAAATTATGGCACTGGAAGACCGGCATCACTTTCACTATCAGGTACAGGAAATTTGTACTCAACTGGGCGCGAATGTGGACCGCGACTATGAGGGGACGAGCCTTGATACCTTGCGGCAGATGGTGGTTATGGGCATGGGAATGGCTTTTATGCCCGGACTCTATGTTCATTCTGAGTTGCATAACCCGGAAGCCCTTCATGTGTGTGAACTCGCTGATATGCCGGTAGTACGTCAGCACATGCTGGCATGGCGGAACACCTCCCCTGCCCGCGCTACGTTCAGAGAACTGGCGAGTCTGATGCGAAGTGTGATCAGCGACCGGCTGGCCACAGCGGTGTCTGTCACTGATATTTCCCCGTCCTGAGCAAGGTAAACCATTAGCCGGATATTGTGGCAGCTTCACCGCTGCCTTTCACAATCTATGAATTAAAGTGATACATTTAGCAAAACCAGTGAAATTTGCTCATTCCCGCTATGTTAGATCGTCAACACCTCAAAATTATTGCTGCCATTCATGACTACGGTACGCTCACAGAAGCCGCCGGACATCTGCATCTGACCCAGTCTGCACTGAGTCATAGTATGAAAAAGCTGGAACAGCACAGCGGTGCGCCGCTATGGGAAAAAGATGGCAGACGACTGCGACTGACAGATGCGGGCAATGCAGTACTTAATCTTGCCCACCGGCTGTTACCCCAGTTTGAGCACACAGAAGAGCAGCTGCGTCAGATCGCCTCGGGTAAACAAGGCGTGCTGCGCATCGGAATGGAATGCCATCCCTGCTATCAATGGCTCCTGAAGGTCGTCAAACCGTTTCTGGCGGATTATCCGGGGGTAGATGTAGACGTACGTCAAAAGTTTACGTTCGGCGGCCTGCAGGCGCTGCACGGCTATGATATTGATCTGCTTTTAACACCTGACCCTCTTCACCTGCCCTCTCTGCAATACGAGCCGGTATTCGGCTATGAGCAGGTGCTGGTAATGAGCCGCGACCACAGACTGGCAGCCAGTGAATGGGTACCGCCACAAGCGCTGGCAGAAGAAACCTTACTGACCTATCCGGTAGAGCCTTCCAGACTGGACATCTTTTCACACTTTCTGACGCCTGCGGGCTGTACAGTGAAAAAGCACAAAACCATTGAAACCACTGAAATCATGTTGCAAATGATCAGTGCCGGCCGGGGCATCGGTGCACTGCCTAAATGGCTGATTGAAGAGCAGGACGGCAGCTTAAACCTTACAACTGTCAGGCCGGGAAAAAACGGTATCGCCAAGTCACTGCACATGGGGTTCAGAAAGAGTGATGCTGATGCACCGTTTATCAGAGCCTTTATCGGACTCGCCAGAGCGTTAGGTACGCCCTGAGCAGGGGCAGCATGCCAATTAAAAAGAAACTGACAGATACGCTTTAAACGGCTGGCAGTTGCGGCGTTTCACCCGGGCGGCACAGCAATACCTGACAATGATGTTGGGTCAACGCCGTTCCCATATCTGAAAGCCAACTGTGATAATCATCTTCGCAGGCACAAAACACGGCTTTTATATCGTGTTTTTTCACCAGAGAAAGCAGCTCACTGGCGTAACGCAGTTCAACACCCAGTATAAAGGTGCGGTGATGCCAGGGCTCTTCATTCATAAAATAAGCCAGATGAAACGCAGGATTTTGCTGAATTCTGGTCGCCAGCTGGTATGACGGATAGTCAGTTCCTGCCACCACCACCGCCGCTACGGGTTGCGCTCTGAAACGGCTGAATATACGTCGGATGTTAATCATTCATCGATAAAGCTTAACCGGTAGCACTTTACCCTCCGGCTTTGCTGGTTTAAGGTTATACAGTAGAAATATAATAAATTAATTCTTTTGCAGAACCAAAGCAGTTTGCCACTGACAACGGGTTCATGCTTTGCATTTTCAGGCTCAGGACCGGCGCACATACGCCTTTATTACTTAATCAGAGCCCTCACTATGAACAAAAAAATTTACTGTCTGACAGCCATTCTCAGCTTAATGGCGGCCGATGCGATAAGCTGTCAGTTCCATGAGCCGACGGAAAATAATATTCCTCAGTTTCCGCCGCTGAAGCCTGCGTTGCATCCGGTCATGTTGCAGCATTTCAGTCCGCCGGTACAGGCCCCTATCCAGGTTTCGCTGTCAGTCTCTAATGATGCCTTTAACCGCGCCAACCTGTTACTGAGCTATGAAGTCCACCCTGATTATCATAATGTAAAAGCTGACATTATTGCCGGCAAAGGCGTAAGAATAATGGGAAGAGACAGTCTTTATCTCACCCGCCTGAAAGAAGACAAGCAAATTCAGTATCGCAATGGCAGCGGCGACGATAAACGGGTAAGAGTGCGCATTTCTGCAGTGCGTAACGGTGTGCCTGTTATTGTAGAAAAAAGAATTGATTTGACGACATAAAAAACGGTGCCGGAGCACCGTTTTTCAATAATTTTAAGCAGTACCGGCGTTCAGTTTTTTACCCACTGCAATAACAAATTATTGGCCGGCATTTCATGGATGTTCTCCAGCGTGAGTGCCGGCGCCCATGCCTGCAATTCCTGTATATCCCGGTAACCGCCATAGCCACTGGCTATCAGATGCTGATGAAACTCTCTGTTACTCTCGCTGCTGAATGCACCGTTGTCGGTAAATGGGCCATACTGGCAAAATACTGCACCTTGCGGCAGTGATTCAGACAGGCTCTGCATCATCATTTTAATTTCGGCTTTCTGCATAATATGAGCAGTATTCGCTGAATAAACACCGTCATATTCAGAAAAAGGCAACCTGTCTTTGCCCACGGTCAGGTTAAGCGGAGGTAACAGATTTTCAGACGGGTACGCAGCTATCCATTTCAGTACCCCTTCGTGATACCGGGGCTGATCGCTGATCTGCCATATCAGGTGAGGTAACAAGGGTGCAAAGTGCACCGCATGCTGTCCAGTGCCACTACCCACCTCAAGCACACGCTTACATTGACTCAGGGCCACTTCCAAAATGGCAGAAATGGGCCCTTTGTTATTTTCGCATGCCTGTGAGAAAGGCAGTTCATCAGTCATAAGGGACTCCGGCTGTCAGGCGGGTTAATCATCCAGATTCGGCGCTAACCATTTTTCAGCTTCTTCTGTGCTCCAGCCTTTGCGCTGTGCGTAATCTTCAAGCTGATCACGCTGGATTTTTGCCACAGCGAAATATTTGGATTCAGGGTGCGAGAAATACCAGCCTGATACTGCTGCTCCCGGCCACATAGCGTAACTTTCTGTCAGCTTCATGGTGGTATGCGCTTCGGCATCGAGCAAATCCCAAATTAGCTGCTTCTCAGTGTGTTCAGGACAGGCTGCATAACCGGGCGCAGGACGGATCCCCTGATACTTCTCGCGGATGAGCGCATCGTTGTCGAAATGCTCATCAGGCGCAAAGCCCCAGTAGTCTTTTCTCACCTGCTCGTGCAGATATTCGGCAAACGCTTCTGCCAAACGGTCAGCCACAGCTTTCACCATGATAGCGTTGTAATCGTCTCCGGCTTTATTGTAGGACTCAGCGAGTTCATCTTCACCGATCCCGCCGGTAACAGCGAACGCACCGATGTAGTCAGCAATACCACTTTGCTTCTCAGCAACGAAGTCTGCCAGACAATAATTCGCAAACTTGTCTTTTAACGTTTGCTGACGCAAGTGACGGGACACGCCCAGCACGGCATCGCGGTTATCATCCCGATAAATTTCAATGTCGTCGCCAACCCGGTTAGCAGGGAATAAACCAATTACTCCTTTTGCCTGCAGACTGCCATCAGCAATGACTTTATCCAGCATTTTATTGGCATCGGCATACAGTTCTTTCGCCTGCTCTCCCACCACTTCATCATCAAGAATGCGGGGGAATTTACCGGCCAGTGACCAGGTCAAAAAGAACGGTGTCCAGTCGATATAATCTCTTAATGTCGCCAAATCGACGGACACAGGTGTTACGCCCGGCGTTTTGGGCTTTACAGGCAGAACAGAAAAATCCGGCTTATACGCATTTGCCCGTGCTTCTGCCAGCGTAACCGGCTTACTGCGGGGTTGTTTCCGGGCATGCTGGGCCCGTACTTTTCCATATTCGTCTGACAGCTCTTTTTCAAAGACTTTGCGGGACTCAGGGTTAATCAGCTTCTGGCACACACCCACGGCGCGGCTTGCATTAGGTACATAAGCGACCGGATGGCTGTAGTTTTGCTCAATTTTCACCGCAGTATGGGCTTTGGATGTCGTCGCACCGCCTATAAGCAGTGGTAAATCTAACCCCAGGCGCTCCATTTCTTTAGCCACGTGTACCATTTCGTCCAGCGACGGGGTTATAAGACCGGATAACCCGATCATATCCACGTTTTCGTCTTTGGCCACCTGCAAAATCGTAGCGCAGGGCACCATGACGCCCAAATCTACTACTTCGAAATTGTTACATTGCAGTACTACGCCGACGATGTTCTTTCCGATATCGTGCACGTCGCCTTTAACGGTGGCCATCAGGATTTTACCGTTACTCGATGACTTGCCGTCCTTTTCTGCTTCGATAAACGGTTGCAGGTGAGCAACCGCTTTTTTCATCACCCGGGCAGACTTCACCACCTGAGGAAGGAACATTTTACCTTCACCGAACAGGTCGCCGACCACGTTCATGCCGTCCATTAACGGCCCTTCAATCACATGAAGGGGACGTTCAGCCGCCAGCCGGGCTTCTTCAGTATCTTCAATGATGTAATCGGTGATACCTTTGACCAGCGCATGTTCAAGCCGCTTGTTCACCGGCTGCTCACGCCAGGTGAGATCTTCTGCCGCCGCGGCTTTGCCATCCCCCTGATATTTGGGTGCGATGTCCAGCAGACGCTCCGTGCCGTCTTCCCGACGGTTCAGGATCACATCTTCCACTGCTTCACGGAGTTCTTCTGGGATCTGATCATACACTTCCAGCTGACCGGCATTCACAATGCCCATATCCATACCCGCGCGGATAGCGTGATACAAAAACACCGAGTGCATGGCTTCACGTACCGGGTTATTGCCCCGGAACGAGAATGAAATATTTGATAGTCCACCGCTGATATGTGCGTAAGGACAAGTCTGACGGATTACACGGGTGGCCTCGATAAAGTCCACCGCATAATTGTTATGTTCTTCAATGCCCGTCGCGACAGCAAAAATATTCGGGTCGAAAATGATATCTTCCGGCGGGAATCCGACTTCTTCGGTGAGCACCTTATAGCTGCGCTGACAAATCTCAATTTTGCGCGCTTTGGTATCGGCCTGGCCGGTTTCATCAAACGCCATGACCACCGTTGCGGCACCGTAGCGCTTGATCAGTTTAGCCTGATGAACAAACTGCTCTTTTCCCTCTTTCAGGCTGATTGAGTTCACAATCGCCTTTCCCTGAACGCACTTGAGTCCGGTTTCAATGACTTCCCACTTTGAAGAGTCAATCATAATTGGAACACGGCAAATATCAGGCTCTGAAGCAATGAGGTTCAAAAACGTACGCATGGCCTCAACAGAATCTAACATGGCTTCGTCCATGTTGATGTCTATTACCTGCGCACCGTTTTCCACCTGCTGGCGGGCTACATCGAGGGCCTTCTCGTACTCAGCATTTAAAATTAAGCGTTTGAATACGGCCGATCCGGTAACGTTTGTCCGTTCACCGACATTAATAAAGGTTGAAAACTCTGCTGTCACAATAACACCTTAGTGAACAAAAGGTTCTAGCCCGGAAAGGCGCATTTTAGGTTCAAAAACCGGCACGGTACGTGGTGTCACGTCTTTTACCGCTTCTGCCATGGCACGGATATGTTCAGGTGTACTGCCGCAACAACCACCTACCACATTCACCAGACCGGACTCTGCCCATTCTTTAATGTGTGCTGCCATTTCTTCTGCGCCCAAATCATATTCACCAAACTCATTGGGTAAACCGGCATTGGGGTGAGCCGAGACCAGGCATTCAGAAATATTACTGATTTCTTCAACGTACTGACGAAGTAAATCCGGACCCAGTGCACAGTTGAGGCCCATGGAAACCGGCGATACATGACGCATGGAATAGTAAAAGGCTTCAGCAGTTTGTCCTGACAAGGTTCTGCCCGATGCATCGGTAATGGTACCTGATACCATCACCGGTGCGCGCTCACCACGTTTCTCAAATACGGTTTCTACCGCGAATACTGCCGCTTTGGCATTCAGGGTATCAAAGATAGTTTCTATTAAGATGATATCTGAACCACCATCTAACAGCGCTTCTGTGGACTCGATGTAGGCTTCTACCAGCTCATCAAAGGTTACATTCCGCTTGCCGGGGTCGTTAACATCTGGTGATATCGATGCTGTGCGATTTGTGGGACCGAGGACCCCTGCCACATACCGGGGCTTATCCGGTGTTTTTGCAGTAAACTCATCACAGGCTTTACGGGCCAGCTTAGCAGCAGCAAGGTTAATGTCTTTCGACTGCGCTTCCATGTCGTAGTCAGCCATGGCGATGGTGGTAGCATTGAACGTATTGGTTTCAATGATATCTGCACCGGCTTCAAGATAAGCACAATGGATATTATAAATAATGTCCGGCTGAGTAATCGCCAGCAAATCGTTATTGCCTTTTACATCGCAATGCCAGTTAGCAAATGCCTCACCACGATAATCGGCTTCTTCCAGTTTGTGCTCCTGAATCATAGTACCCATGGCACCGTCCAGAATCAAAACGCGCTTTGCCGCTGCATCCAGAAGTTGTTGTTTTGTACCTGATGTCACTTATTACCTCTTTGGCCGGGGTTTCTCAGCCAGCTGACTCAAATCATAAGGTGTTGTCTGATAAACATAGTAGTTCAGCCAGTTATTGAACAGCAGACTACCATGGGAGCGCCAGCGAACCAAAGGCGCTTTTGCGGGGTCATCGTCTGTAAAGTAGTTAGCCGGCACTGCCGGATGGGTATCCGCCTGTAAATCACGGAAATACTCGTCATGCAGAGTTTCCGGATCGTATTCAGGATGCCCGGTAACAAACACCATACGCTTATCTTCAGATGCGATGGTGTATGCACCCGCCTCATCAGATTCCGTAATGACCTTCAAACCTTCAACACTGTTATATTCACCGGAGTCAATATACCCGAAACGGGAATGAGGCGCATAAAAAACCGGATCGAAACCTCTCAGCAACTCGTTATAAGGGTCGAGCACTTTATGCTCAAACACACCAGAAAGTTTGGTTTCCCTGAGTTTTCTCTGCACGCCGTAAAAATGATACATAGCTGCATGAGCCGCCCAGCACAGATAGAGTGTGGACTGCACATTACGTTGCGCCCACTCCAAAATTTCTGTCATCTGATCCCAGTATTTTACTTCCTCATAAGGCAAGTGAGCCAGCGGTGCACCTGTCACGATTAAACCGTCGTATTTCTTATCAGCAATTTCAGAAAAGTCGTGATAGAAGGCGTCCATGTGAGATTGTGGCGTGTGCTTTGGCGCTAATTTGTCTACGCGGATCAGGTTCACGTTCACCTGCAGAGGTGTGTTAGACAGCAAACGTAAGATTTGCACTTCCGTTTCAATTTTATTGGGCATGAGATTCAGGATCCCCACTTCCATGGGGCGGATATCCTGTGTCGCTGCGCGGGTGCTGTCCATTGTGAAGATATTCTCACCTGACAACACATCCTGCGCGGGAAGTTGTTCGGGAATACAAATAGGCATGGCAGCTCCAACAATTAACGGATAATAACGTTATTGTGGCTGAATCCCGATAGATGTCAACATCTTTACGGCTGGACGTCTAAACGGCTCAATGCATTAATCTAACCCTGGTAGAAGAGAGAACTTACCTTTAGTTGCGCTGACGATGCATGCTGATAAGCAGCTCAGCTTCAGCCCGGGGCAGGTCGCAGGCTTGCATTACCTCTTCGACGTCAGCACCGGCTTTGACCAGCTCAGCGGCGCGGGTGTATAAGCGCATGGACGGGTCCTGACTTTTTACTTCACGTAGCTGGTTTTCGAGTTGTGTGCATTGATCTGCCAGCTCCCGCATGTGTTTGCCCTGTACCATCGAACGGGTTTGCATTTCACCGTTCTGGTTTTCCAGGTCATTAATTTCCAGTTGCAGGGTATCGATGTGTTCTTTTTGATAGCGGACAGTATCGTCGAGTTGTTTAAACTGACGGTTGAAGAAAAAATACATCCATATAACAGCAATGACGGCGAGTAACCCTGTAGCAACAGCGAGTAAAGATAGTGCCGGCACGTCCATATTGATGTGTTTTCTCCCTTTGATAATAGCGCGCGCTGAACAGCGCAGCGAAGATACAGGCATTGACAAGCGCCCGCCGGATTAGCAGGCGCTGCATGACATTACAGACTGCTCAGTTCATCCCACTCGTCATCACTGAGAAGCTTATTAAGATCTACAAGAATCAGCAATTCACCATCACGGTTGCTCACGCCCTGAATGAACTTGGCGCTCTCTTCAGTACCCACGTTAGGCGCACTGTCAATTTCAGATGATTTCAGATAAACCACTTCGGCAACGCTGTCTACCAGGATGCCGACAACCTGCTCATCGGATTCAATAATTACAATCCGTGTGTTGTCGGTCATATCGGTTGGCATAAGGCCAAAGCGGGCGCGGGTATCAATAACCGTCACAACATTACCACGCAGATTGATAATGCCTAACACATATTCCGGTGCACCGGGAACAGGCGCAATTTCGGTATAGCGTAAGACTTCCTGAACCTGCATTACGTTAATACCGTAAGTTTCGTCACCTAAACGATAGGTAACCCACTGAAGCACCTGATCGTTATCCGGCGCGTTATTCGTTGTGCTCTTGTCATTCATGAACCTGGCTCCCCGGGCTATGGCGTCTGGTCGTTACTGCCTAAGCCGCTATTTAGCATTGCGATTAACTGATATACGTCTATTAACGCACACATTTTTTCTTTTACCATGCCCGCTAACCATGGACGCTTGCCTCCTGACTCACGCCATTTTACCTCGTCCCTGGTCAATGTAACGGTGTTGACCAGTTTGTCGCTGGCTAAGCCCCACAAACTGTCCCCTAACATAATAAGATACTGATAGTTTAGCGTTTCTGCGAGATTTTGGTCGTATTTTTCTGGCATAACCCACATTGCAGTATCGACAACGTTTATTTTTTGATCACGATGAAGCATTACGCCCTTGAACCATTTGGGTTTTCCTATCAGCCCACCCACTTTTTCAATCCGGTGAATGCCACCTAAAGTGATAAGCGGTACAGCCAGCGTTAACCCCGCCACTTCAAAAAACAATGCCTGAAAACGATTTTCCAGCATGTCTTTCACAGGCGTGGTTTTGACCGGCGGAGGTACTGCCCCGCTCAGTTGTTCAACGGCCGTCTCCGTAACATCATCAGTGACTGGCGGCGCTATGACCGGCTCAGCCACAGGAGCAACCACAGGTTCTTTGGCGATAATGTCCGCCGTGGCCTGTTCCAGCAAACGGGCAGTGTTAGCCGTTACTTCAGCCGGATCTTCCGGACTTTGTAACAAGCTGTCGAGATACGCCTGCATCACATCTTCGCGGGCGAAGGGCGTACTTTTACTCATAGGTGACTCACTGCTCCAGTTCATCTAACAATTTGGTGTAGGCGTAAACGCCCCGTGCTTTCGGATAGACAACAGACGCAGGCGACTGCGCCTGGCTGGCATCACGGAAGCGGGTATCCACAGGAATCATCCCGTGCCAAACCTTATCACCGTAATCTTCGTTCAGTTTTTGTAGTGCCTGAATAGCCGCATTAGTCCGGCGGTCAAACATAGTCGGCACTATCAATGTATCAAATTCTTTTCTTAACGAACGACCCATAATCTCAAGTGTATGGATCATCCGGTCAAGGCCCTTTAATGCCAGAAATTCGGTCTGCACGGGCACAATGACTTTATGGCATGCAGCCAGCGCATTAACCATCAACACGCCCAGAACCGGCGGACAATCCAGCAATACGTAGTCAAATTCGTTGCGTACAGTATCCAGTGCTTTTTTGAGAATAAGCCCCATACCGTTTTGCATACCCATTTGCCTGTCCAGCGTGGCAAGTGCCATTGAGGCAGGCAAAATATACAGACTGTCTAATTTTGTCGGACATAAACAGTCAAGCACTCTATCGGCAGTAATCTGTTCATGATTAATAAAAATATCGTAAACAGAAGCATTTAGCTCCTCGGCATCCATACCAAAATAATAACTCAGCGATGCATGAGGGTCGGTATCAATAAGCAGAACGCGCTTTCCCTGTTGCGCCAGAATGCCGCCCAGCGTCACGGTGGTAGTGGTCTTCCCTACCCCGCCTTTCTGGTTAGCAATCGTCCATATTTTCAACCTTCAACTCCTGCTGACTGAACTATTTCTGCATCATTTCCGTGAGTATGCACGAAGCGATATTATCAATGGCTATGCTCTTTTCTGCGATGTTCGCTTTCGCTACCGCTTGTGGCATACCGTATACCACACAGGTGTCCTGATCCTGCGCCCACACTTTGGCGCCTTTACGGTGAAGTGCTTCACAGCCTTCACGTCCGTCAGACCCCATGCCCGTCAGAATAATACTCAGTACATCGCCGCCGTAAATATCCACCAGACTGTTAAGTGTAATATCCACACTGGGTTTGTAGGTATCTTTCTCATGTTCATGGGCATCACGGATAACAATATTTGGCAGTGACATAGACTCCACCACCATTTGCTTGCCCCCGGGCGCAAGATAGGCACAACCGGGTTTAAGTATATCCCCGTGTTCAGCTTCTTTTACCGAAATCTCGCAGTTATTGTTCAGCCGCTGGGCAAACGCATTTGTAAACGTGCCGGGCATATGTTGAACCAATAAAATCGGATAAGGAAAGTTAGCCGGCAGCCCTGACAGCACTTTCTGCAGTGCCACCGGACCACCTGTAGAAGCCCCGATGGCAAGACATTTATACCGTTTTCCTGATGCCTTAACTTTAGAAACAGTAGGCTGGGATGCGGTCTCAGTACGTCCGGTGAGAATAGACGAGCTTTTAAAAAACGTCGACTTGGGGGCATTGGCAGGCATAGGAGGAGCGGGCTTTGCCACATGCTCTTTTCTGGAGATAACAGGGCGGCGTATGCCAACTCCCCGTCGCGCCAGTAAACGTACTTTGGTCCGTAGTAAGCCAACAGCTTCTTTACGCTCTTTAGAAATTTCCTCAAATTTTTTCGGCAGAAAATCCAGCGCACCGGCCTCAAGCGCATCCAGAGTTGCCTGCGCGCCGGCATGTGTCAGAGACGAAAACATGAGAATAGGTACAGGGCGTTTCTGCATGATCGCTTTTACAGCGGAAATGCCATCCATCACCGGCATTTCCACATCCATTGTCACTACGTCGGGTGACAACTTAATCAGCATATCCAGTGCTTCTTCACCGTTTTTGGCTTCGCCAACAACCTCGAGTTCTCTGTCCTCATCCAGAATTTCGCGTACACGACGACGATAAAACGTCGAATCGTCCACAACAAGGACTTTAAAAGCCATAGTAATGATGTTCCTTTAATTGCGACTATGACCTGCGCGCATATCGCTTAAGAAGACTCGGGATATCAAGAATTAACGCGATTCCGCCATCCGATGTAATGGTTGCACCAGCCATACCTGGTGTACCTTGTAATAAGGCATCCAGAGGCTTGATCACCACTTCTTCCTGACCAATCAATGCATCCACCACGAAGCCCACCTGCTGCGTACCAATTTGTACTACAACAACATGACCTTTTTCTTTCTCGATATTTTTCGGGCCGCGGATAAGCCATTCACCAAGGAAGAATAACGGGATAGCCTTAGAGCGGACGATCATCGTCAACTGACCATCTACCGTATTGGTTTTCTTGATGTCCATATTGATAATTTCGTTAACAGCACCCAATGGCAATGCAAAGGTTTGCTGACCGACAACAATCATCAGAGTTGGCAGGATTGCCAGCGTTAACGGTACTTTGATTTCTAACCGGGTACCTTTGCCCAGATGAGAATCAATATTTACAGTACCATTCAACTGGTTGATTTTGGTTTTAACCACGTCCATGCCCACACCACGACCGGAGATATCACTGATCTCTGTCTTGGTTGAAAAGCCCGGCGCGAATATCAGATTAAACGCTTCCACGTCAGACATACGGGCGGCCGCATCAGCATCAAGCACACCACGACTGATAGCGATTTCTTTCAGCTTTTCCGGATCCATCCCTTTACCATCATCGGTGATAGTAAGCAGGATATGATCGCCTTCCTGTGATGCAGCCAGTTTCACTGTACCCATGCGCGGTTTACCCGCATTAGCACGGTCATCCGGCATTTCGATACCATGGTCGACGGAGTTACGTACCAAGTGAACCAGGGGATCGGCCAGCGCCTCAACCAGGTTCTTATCCAGATCCGTTTCTTCCCCTTCAAGCTCAAGGGTAATTTCTTTTTTCAAGCTACGGGCAAGGTCGCGGACAACCCTGGGGAAACGACCGAAGACTTTCTTAATGGGCTGCATGCGGGTTTTCATTACCGCGCCCTGAAGATCACCGGTCACCACATCCAGGTTCGCGATAGCCTTCGACATATCTTCGTCATTGGTATTAATACCAAGGCTTAACAAGCGGTTACGAACCAGCACCAACTCACCGACCATATTCATAATCTGGTCAAGGCGTTTGGTGTCTACCCGAACAGTAGTTTCTGCCTGCGGGGCCTTTTCTTCTTTTTTAGGTGCAGCTTTGGCAGCAGGCGCTGCGGGCTTTGAAGGTGCAGCGGGTGCGGCTGGCGCAGCCGGAGCCGATTTTGCGGCCGGAGCAGGTGCCGCAGCTTTAGCAGGTTGAGCCGGCTTGGCAGGCTCTGCAGGTTTAGACTGTTCCGCTTTGGCAGCCTGAACGGCTTTGGTTGCCTGAGTGTCTACTTCAACACCACCGGCAATGCCGGGTCCCTGACCTTTACCGTGTAACTGGTCAAGCAAAGCTTCAAATTCGTCATCGGTGATTTCGTCACCGTCAGAACCGGATGCAGCCTGTTCCGCTGCCGGAGCTGCGGCCGCTGGTGTAGCGGCAGGTGCGGCATCGCCACCAAACTGTCCTTTACCGTGAAGCTCGTCTAACAGAGCCTCAAATTCATCATCGGTGATATCTTCACCATCTCCGCCTGCCGCTGCTGCCGGAGCGGGCGCAGGTGCAGCTGGCTTAGAAGGTGCATCTACTGACGGTCTGCCGGGCGCACCGGAACCATGCAGCTGGTCCAGTAATGCTTCAAATTCATCTTCGCTGATATCTTCAATGCTGTTATCACCGGCAGGCTCTGCAACAGCGGCGGCTTCCGGTGCAACCGGTACCTCTTCAACTATCAGCTCAGGTTCTTCTGCTACCGGCACTTCTTCTGCCGGTGCTGCCGTTTCCCCGCCAAAAATATTTTCGCCGGGGGCTTCTGGCTTGCTCAACTTATGCAGAACATCAACAAGATTTGAATCAGCGGCTTCGAGTGGTTCACGGGCTTTTACCCGCTCAAACATTTCCACTACGACGTCTGTCGCTTGCAGAATGACATCCATTAATTCCGGCGTCAGTGTACGCTGGCCATTACGCATTACGTCAAAGACGTTTTCTGCGCCGTGACAAATCTCAACCAGTTCAGTCAGAGATAAGAAACCTGCGCCACCTTTTACCGTGTGATATCCACGGAAAATCGCGTTGAGGAGGTCAGCGTCTTCCGGATTATTCTCCAGGTCAACTAACTGTTCCTGTAATTGTTCCAGGATTTCTCCGGCTTCGACCAGAAAGTCCTGTAATATATCCTCATCAACATCAAACGACATTCATTCGCTCCCCTAAAAACCAAGGCTCGACAGGAGATCATCCACGTCATCCTGGCCTTGTACTACGTCATCCCGCTTCTCAGCGTTCATGATTGGCCCTTCCGCTTCAACAGCGTCCGGCTTGTTCGTGGTGCTCTGTGCTTTAACAGGTGCATCCCGTTCACCGAACACGGTCAGCATGTTCACAAGGCTGTCTTCGACTTCTTTCACCAGGTCAATCACTCTGCGAATAACCTGGCCTGTCAAATCCTGATAACCCTGTGCCATTAATACTTCGGTCAAAAGGCTGTTAAGTTTAGAAGAATCTTTCGACATGTCCTTAAACAGGGCGTCGATATCCATACATAAACTCTTGAATTCACCGAGCTCAATCTGACGGGTCATAAGCTTTTGCCATTCAGGCTCAAGCGTTGTGATCCGGTCTGATAAAGATTCAGCAATGGGCATACAGGACTCTACAGCGTCCATTGTAGTATTAGCCGCTTTTTCAGTTTCTTCAATAACGTAGGTGAGACGCGTTTGCGCATCAGGAATATCATCATTAGCCAGACCAGCAATTCGCTCGTCTAACTGGAAGGTGTTGAGGGCGTCATGAAGTTGACGGGTTAGTTTGCCAACTTCAGCAAAAAGTTCGACAGACTCTTTGGCAGATACAGCTTCAAGCAGGGCGTTGGCGGAATCGTCATCGCCCTGCTCAAGATATGCTACCAGCTGTTTTGCTTCTTCGAGCGAAATAGGGACTTTTTTAGTAGGAGACATCCAGTAATCCTCTTCTCTGGCGGGAGCGGCTGGATCAACCTAAACGCTCAAAAATCTTGTCGAGTTTTTCCTTAAGTGTAGCGGCTGTGAAAGGCTTCACAACATATCCGTTTACACCTGCCTGTGCTGCAGCAACGATTTGCTCTTTTTTCGCTTCAGCTGTCACCATCAATACTGGCAAGTGCTTGAGTTTGTCGTCTGCACGAATAGCGCGTAACAGGTCGATACCCTGCATACCTGGCATGTTCCAGTCGGTCACGACAAATTCAAAGTCGCCTTGCTGGAGCATGGGGAGGGCCGTACTTCCATCGTCAGCTTCCTGAATATTGGAAAATCCAAGATCTTTAAGCAGGTTCTTTATGATTCGTCTCATAGTAGAGAAGTCGTCTACTACAAGAATTTTCATACTCTTGTCCAAAATAGCCTCCGGTGAGGATTATCAATCGTTATTAATATTAGTATGTTTTATTCTTCTGCCTGCCATGATTGCATTCGGGCTTTTAGTTTTAACATGGCCTGGCTATGAATCTGGCTGACCCTTGACTCACTGACTTCAAGAACTTCACCGATTTCACGTAAATTCAGTTCTTCATCATAGTACAGGGACAGTACAATTGCTTCCCGTTCAGGTAATGTTGTGATGGCATGCGCCAACGCCTTTTGAAACGCCCCCTGCATTAAATCTTCGAGGGGTGAATCATTACCTTTATTCTGTTCTGTGCTGATTACATCTTCTGACACACCCAGGTCTTCAATACCGACAAGTTTACCGGCATTCACCTCGTTAAGCATTTGATGATAATCATTAATACTGACATTTAGCTTAGCAGCAATTTCTGTATCACGCGCGTCTCTGCCAGTTTCTCTTTCAACTTGTGTTATGGCTTCCGTAATAGCACGGCTATTTTTATGCACTGAACGGGGTGTCCAGTCGCCCTTACGGATTTCATCCAGCATAGCACCACGAATACGGATGCCTGCGAAGGTTTCGAAACTGGCCCCTTTCGAGCCGTCGAAATTTCTGGCTGCTTCAAGCAATCCGATCATCCCTGCCTGAATCAGGTCATCCACCAGCACACTGGCAGGCAAACGCGCCATCAGGTGATGGGCAATACGTTTTACAAGGGATGCATGGCGCTCGACCAGCTGCGACTTGTCGGTCTGCTGCTGGTAAGCTGCCGCTTTACTATTCAACGTTGGCTTCCTACTGCTTGCTTCGTCACCAGTTGTTCAATGAAAAATTCCAGGTGACCACCCGGCTGAGCCGGTACCGGCCAGTTAAGCGCTTTGGTGGCTAACTGACTAATCGCGACGGCCGCAGGAGAACCGGGAAATGCATCCACAATAGCGGTTTGCTTTCTGACTGCCCGACGAATATTTTCGTCGAAAGGTACAGTTGCCACCAATTCTAGTGCCACGTCCAGGAATCTGCCTGTCACTTTTGATAACTTGCTGAATAATTCCTGCCCTTCACGGATGTCCCTAACCATGTTTGCCACAATTTTAAAACGGAACACGCCGTGCTCACGGTTTAAAATTTTAATCAATGCGTAGGCATCGGTCAGAGAAGTCGGTTCGTCACAAACCACGACCATGATGTCCTGCGAGGCACGGGAGAAACTCAATACCATATCGGAAATACCGGCAGCGGTATCTACAATCAGCACGTCAATCTGCGACCGCAACTCACTGAAAGCACGGATTAATCCGGCATGTTCTGTGGGCGATAACTCAGTCATTGCCTGAGTACCTGAAGTCGCCGGAGCGATTTTAATACCGTGAGGTCCGGTTACCAGAACATCATCAAGTGTGCATTCACCGGATAATACGTGAGAAAGGTTCTTCTCAACACGCAGACCCAGCATGACGTCAACGTTCGCTAATCCTAAATCGGCATCGAGTACCATGACCCGCTTACCTTGCTTAGCCATAGCAATCGCCGTGTTTAATGTAATGTTGGTTTTACCAACACCACCTTTGCCGCCGGTAACGGCAATAACCTTTATGAGGCGTGATTGATTCATCTTTCGTAAGCTACTCGCTTGATCTTCGATCATACTGCCTGAACTGAATTAACTTCATGATTACGCTTAGTATGATTCAAACCGTACTTTTTATAAAGCTTTGCAGCGGCAGATACGAGAGATTTTGCATCAGCAACTTTAATATCTTCAGGTACCTGCTGCCCGTCGGTCACATAACTAACTGGCAATTGCTGTTCAACAGCAACACTTAAAACCTCACCCAAACTGTAGCATTCATCAACTTTCGTGAAGATACATCCGTCAAGCTTAACGGAATTATACGCTTCAATGATGCGTTGCAATGCAGGATATTGGGTATTTGCCTGCGCAACCAGGTATTTACGGACAGGTTGCATTTGTCCGTGATTAAATTGACCAAGTTGCTTAATTAAACGACTGTCGCGCTGACTGAAACCAGCCGTGTCTATTAATATTAGACGCTTATGGCGTAACTGGAAGAGAAGTTCGGCTAATTCTTCACTGCTTTGAGCCTTCCTTGTGGTACAGCCAATAATTTTGCCATACGTTGCCAGCTGTTCATAAGCGGCAATACGGTAGGTATCGATAGTGATCATAGCCACCTGATCAGCACCGTATTTTTGCGCATAGCGTGCTGCTAATTTAGCAACAGTCGTGGTTTTGCCTGTTCCCGTTGGACCAACAAGAGCAACCACACCGGTTTGGGTCAGGATATCATTACCGGAAACATTAAGGCGATTAGCCAAAAGGTTGAGAAGATAAATCCACGCTTCCCGCTCGGTGTATTGAGAAGGGGTGTAATGCACCAGTTGCTCAGCCAGTGAAGCACTCAGCCCCATACCGGTTAAACACTGGGACAGATAGCTGTGCACGGGACGCTGACGCTGCTTTTTAGCATCCATCAAGTCTGCGACCTGATATTGTAAAACGCTGCGAAGAGAAGCCAGTTCCTCTTTTATCGCATCCAGCTCACTGGCCGGGGCACCGGAAGACTGCTGACTTTCCGCCGCTTTAAAGTCGGGATTCATTTGAGATACCGGTGCAGGCTTGTGTTCTTTTGCAGAAAATACATCCGCAAATGAAAACGCCTCTTCGTCGTGAGATACAGCGGGTTGCGGATTGACTCTACGGGTATCTCCGGCGAAGGCAGACGATGTTTGTGGTGCAGGAGAAACTGCGGGGTTCTGACGGTCACTTCCGGCAGCCGCAGCTTTTTCTGCAACCTGCTTTTCAAGTAACGCCCGTAAGGTATCCGGACCGTCGTCACCGATAATTTCGCTGAGGCTTGGCGTCGCCTTCTGTGCAGCCGGTTTACCGGCTTCATGGCGGGTGTTGAGTTTTATTTTCGCTTCCGGCTCTTTATCGTAAGCGGCGACCAGCTCTATACCGTCTGCCACTTTGCGATTCGACATGATTACGGCATCACTGCCCAATTCTGCTTTTACCTGGCTTAATGCTTCCCGCATATCTTTGCCAAAAAACCGTCTGATTTTCATCTCAACCTCTTCACTCACCCGGCGTCAGATTATTGACCCACAGAGCTGACAATTTTGATTTGTTTGTCATCAGGGATTTCCTGATAAGACAACACATGCAGGCCAGCTACCGAATACTTCAGGAAGCGTGACAGCACAGGTCTTAACATGCCTGACGTCAACAGTACCGCAGGCTCGCCATTCAGTTCTTGTTGTTGTGCGGCCTGTTGCAGGGATTGCTGGAGCCGGTCTGCCAGTCCCGGTTCGATGCCGGCGCCGTCTTCTCCTCCTGCCTGAAGTGACTGGTGCAACATCTGTTCCAACTCTGGTGCCAGAGTTATGACAGGCACTTCTTTCGCTCCCTGACTGATTTCCTGCACAATCAAACGCTTCAGCGCAATACGCACTGCCGATACCAGCACATCCGGATCCTGACTGCGGGGGCCGTATTCCGATAAGGTTTGAACGATAGTACGCATATCGCGGATGGGAACGCCTTCGAACAACAAGGTTTGCAGTACTTTTACTACGGTGCTCAGCTGCAGAATATCGGGTACCAGCCCTTCCACCAGCTTAGGACTGGATTTCGCCAGCATATCGAGAAGTTGTTGAACTTCTTCATGACCGAGTAACTGGTAGGCATTGTTGCTGAGTAACTGACTAAGATGTGTCGCTACCACGGTGGCCGCATCCACTACTGTATAACCAAGGGTTTGCGCATGCTCCCGCTGATTCGGCCGTATCCACACGGCATCCAGTCCGAAAGCGGGGTCTTTAGTCGCCCGTCCTTCCAGCTTACCGAACACTTGCCCGGGGTTAATCGCCAGCTCTTCATCATGACTGATTTGCGCATCGCCGATGGTCACACCCAGCATGGAGATCGTGTAAGCATTCGGGTCGAGATCCAGATTATCGCGGATGTGCACCGGCGGAACCAGAAAGCCCAGTTCCTGAGACAGTTTCTTCCGCACACCTTTTATACGTGTAAGCAATTCGCCGCCCTGTGATTTATCCACCAGCGGAATGAGCCGGTAACCTACTTCAAGGCCGATAGTGTCAACTTGCTGTACGTCATCCCAACCCAGCTCTTTAATTTCCGGAGCAGGCTGGTCAGCACCGCCTTCCATTTTGGCCGGCACAGCCGGTTTTTCTGCCGCTTTCTTCGCCTGCACACCCTGCCAGTATGCATAACCGGCAGCAATAGCAGAGAATCCCAGAAAGGCCACGTGGGGCATGCCGGGCACAATACCCATGACAAACAGCACCGCTGCGGCAATATACAGAGCCTGCTGATTACCCAGCTGTGTCCGGATTTCCTTACCCATTTCCTGAGTTTCGTTTTCGCGGGTGACGATAATTGCCGTTGCCACCGACAACAACAGGGATGGGATCTGGGCAACCAGACCGTCACCGATGGTCAGAATAGTGTAAACTTCCAGTGCATTTCCGAAGGACAAGTCATGCTGAATCATGCCGATAAATAAACCACCGACGATGTTAATCATCATGATGAACAAACCGGCTACCGCGTCACCTTTAACGAATTTTGACGCACCGTCCATCGAACCATAGAAGTCTGCTTCTGCAGTGATTTCTTCACGGCGCTTGCGGGCTTCATCCTGATCGATATAGCCGGCATTCAAATCGGCATCAATGGCCATTTGCTTACCGGGCATGGCATCAAGTGTAAATCTGGCGCTAACTTCAGATATACGGCCGGCACCGGCTGTCACTACTTTGAAGTTGATAATGAGCAGGATGGCGAATACCACCACACCCACCGCATAGTTACCACCAATAACCACGGCTCCGAAGGCTTCGATTACCTTCCCCGCAGCATCGCCGCCTTCATGACCATACAGCAAAACGACCCGCGTCGAGGCAACATTCAATGCCAGCCGCAACACCGTAGCAATCAGCAAAACCAGGGGGAATATACCGAAATCCACCGGCTTTTGGGTGAATACAGCCACAAGAATAATGACCAGACTGAGGGCGATGTTAAAACTGAAAAGAACATCGAGCAGAAAGGGCGGCATTGGCAAAATAACCATGCCCATGATCGCCAGCAAAACGACAGGCGCCCCCAGACCACTGGTGATATTTTGAATCTGATTTTTGTCGAACCGCTGCAGATAGCCGGATAGCTGCATAAAATTTGCTCTCGCTAACAGAAAATTGACGCTTACTTCGTGTCTGTCAGTCTCAGTTCAACTAATGTGCCAGTTTGAAAATGTTTGCCAACGTGCGCCCACCGGTGTTTTTTGAACTATAGTTAAACCGGATGAGACATGCTCAGGGCAACATGTGCCGGAATACCCGTTAAAACAGCGATGTATTGCATTTAAGAATTATTTTTTTCCTGTTGTCGCCGCGACAGGCCTGATATTTATGTCTGATTGCACCTTTGCGGCACCGGCACAGGTATCTGCGCCCGACGATGCGGTTATCCGCGTCATTAAGTCTTTTCATCAGCACCCGCAGGAAACCGTGCTCGGTCTGGAAGAGATGCTTGATGATGTCCTACCCGAATATACGCCTGCCACTATTCAATATCTGCTGTCGTACTTTTACATGAAACTGGGTGATTTCAGCCGCTCAGAGTCTCTTCTGGAACAGGGGCTTGAAAACGTAGATCAAATAGGCGAACCGTTGCTCTATCACCGTTTACTGCTGCAAAAATCGCAACTTTACGAAAAAACAGAGCGCCAGGTACTGGCGCTGCATTATGTTGCTGTCGTCAGAGAGTGGGCACAGCAGCAGACTGTCACCCAGCTGTACATAGGTGCATTGATGACAGAAGGATTAATTCAGCAATCATTACAAAATCGTGAGGCCGCGCTGACAAAGCTGATCATTGCCCACAGAATTGCATCGGAGAACGCTACTCAAATCCCGCCTGCTCACATAGCCGGTCTTATTGCATCGGTATTTCAGCAGGCTGAACAGTACGACAATGCCCTTCCCTATTTGCAGGAGGCACTGGAATTTGCCATCGCCAGGCACAACCGGGTTAATCAGCAAAACCTGTTACACAAGCTTGCTCTTTCTTACTTCTCAACGGGCGACGAAATTGCAGGGCAGCGTTACTTTGACGAAGCGATGACCATTGCCCGTGAACTGGCAGACAAAAACGCACAGGTTGAATTACAACTTCTTGACGCTGACAGGCTGATGAAAAAGAAAGCCTTTGCAGAGGCACTGGCTATTTACCAGCACTTAACAGCGATTCAGGAAGTACTGCCGTCGGAACAGTATTACGGGGACATTTTACGGGGCTTATCAAATGCCCATTATCATACCGGCAACTTCGGCACCGCACTGGATACTCTGGCCCGCGCAGAAACGATCTCCGCATCCGCTACGCCCAAAGAAATGATTGAGTCACGGTTACTGGAATCAAGAATTCAGGCGGCGTTAGGCAACTACAGCGAGGCTTATCAAACTCTTGAAGACGCACGCAATAAACAAGTAAAACGCCTGAATGAAATCAGTGCTGAGAAGCTTTTCAAACTGCAGACTCTTTTCGACGTTGATAAGAAAAGTCAGGAAAATGCCGCCCTCAAAGCGATGACAAAAGCTCAGGAATTGCGGATTAAAACAGAGCGTCAGCGGGGCTTCTTTATGATATCGGCGCTCGTTTTGCTTTTCAGTCTGTGCGTGGCACTGGTTATTTTGCAGAAAAAGCGCGCCAGGTATCAGCATAAACTGGAACAGATTGCGATGACTGACAGCCTGACATCTCTGCTAAACCGCCAGCATACCTTTAAATTACTGGAAGAACAGGCTGACATCGCCGGGGCCTGCGGCAAAAAGCTTGCTGTCGCCCTTCTCGATATCGATTTATTCAAACAGGTAAATGATAATTTTGGTCATGCTGCCGGTGATGAAGTATTACGTACCTTTGGTGCTCTGGTCAGAGACAATTTCAGAAAAACCGATATTACAGGCAGAATAGGCGGTGAAGAATTTTTACTCATATTTCCTGATGCGGATATTACAGAGGCAAAAGCTGCTACAGACAAATTCAGAGCAGCCCTGAAAGCGGCAGGTAATGCGCTTCCCTATGCATTGGGCCCGCTCACGGTATCCGGCGGGATAGGATACGTTACCGGACCGGATACGATGGCCGCAGAACTGGAAGCCATCGACAAAGCATTATATCAGGCCAAAGAAAAAGGCCGCGACGCCATCATTACTGTAGATTAAAGTACTGACGGGTTTACCGTCTGAGTTCAGGTGGGATCGGCAAGTCTTTCTTAAGTGGTTTAGGCCGTTTGCCTTTACCCGCCTTAAATGCCCGCAACTGATACACATACGCCAGTACCTGTGCCACCGCCATGAACAATTTGTGGGGAATTTCGTGCTCAACTTCAGTGGAATAATAAATAGCCCTTGCCAGCATGGGTGACGGCACAACAGGCACTTCATGGGCACCGGCAATTTTACGGATGTGCATGGCAAGTTCATCAATCCCTTTTGCTACCACCACAGGCGCTCTGCCGCCATTATCATCGTATTTAAGCGCCACGGAATAGTGCGTCGGGTTAGTCACAACCACATCCGCTTTCGGTACTTCCTGCATCATCCGGCGGGCTGCTGCCTGATATTGCAGGCGACGTATACGTCCTTTCACCTGAGGATCACCCTCGGCATTTTTACGTTCGTCTTTCACCTCCTGCTTTGACATTTTCATTTCTTTGTTGTGCTTGTACAGCTGGTACGGCACATCAAAAATAGCGATGGGGATCATGCCCAGTGTCAGCAGGAAAAACGCCCATTCGAGCATATTCAGTGCGTGGAACAAATTATTCGGGTACAGCTCAAGGTCAAGATGCAGTGCTTCATCCTGAAAGTACGTTAATGACACCAGCGCCATGGCACCGATTACAAAGAACTTAGCAATGGACTTAAGCAGTTCCACCAGGCCATTAATACCGAACATGCGCTTAAAGCCGTTTAGCGGATTCAGCTTATTCATTTTCGGCGACGCCGATTCCCAGGTGAAATTGTATCCGCCCAGCGCAATAGAGCCGTAAATACCGGCGGCCATCGCCACGACCATGTACAGTAAAACAGGCGCTGCCACCGCAGAAAAACCGTAAACCCAGGCTCCAAACATGTGAGTTGCGTCATAGGTTTGGTCGCGGGAAAGCTGGAACATGTTTTTCATCATGCCGAAAATAGCCTGTGCGATGGTGCCTCCCATGACAAGAAACATGACGCCACTGACCACCAGAACCAGTGTCGTAGATAACTCTCTGGACCGTGCCAGCTGGCCTTTTTTTCGTGCGTCGTCGAGTTTTTTCCCCGTGGGGTCTTCTGTTTTTTCCTGTTCGTCAGCCATCGTCTACCTCACACGGGACAGATCATCAGCAACTCGCACATGAATTGCTGAGCACGTTGCCACTGGGTGGCAAAGTGGGACGTAAAGTTATCGAGGGTAATCCAGATAATGATTAACCCCATGATTTGCGCAATGGAAAAACCAATGCTGAAAATATTTAACTGTGGCGATGCTTTAGTCATCACCCCGAACGCAAGATTCACGATCAGTAGTGAAACGATGGGCGCCAGCGATAACGTAATCGCAGACACAAACATCCAGCCGCCCCATTCTGCGATATCGCGGAACTGATCTGCTGTCCACCAGGCTTCGCCGATGGGAAATGCATCAAAGCTGATAACAATCATCTGGATCATGGCAAGATGGCCGTCAACGGTCCAGAACAGTAACGTCGCCAGGATCAGGTAAAACTGACCGACTGCCGGCACGTTAATTCCGTTTACCGGGTCGACAATGGAGGCGAACCCCAGACCGGTTTGCATGGCGATGATCTGACCTGCCAGAACAAAGGTGTTCAGGACCATCATAGAAATAAACCCGATGGCGATTCCAATCAGCAACTGCTGAATAACCATCAGAAAAGATCCTACGCCGACCAAATCGTCCACGGGTACCGGTTTAACGACCGGCATAATCACCAGGGTCAGAAAGATAGCCAGCAGGGCTCTCACCGACTGGGGGATAGATTTGGCACTTAATCCAATCATGGCTGCAAACATGCCGCTGATGCGCATAAACGGCAGCAACATATCAGCCAGAAACTGATTAATGGTAGATAAATCCACGTTCACGGAACGTAACCTTTACCCGACGACCTGAGGGATTTGATTGACCATATGAAAGGTAAAGTCCATCAGTTGCTCCACCAGCCAGTTACCTCCCCACGCCAGAGCCAGCAAGGTCACGATAAGTCTGGGCAGGAAACTCATTGTCTGTTCGTTAATTGATGTGGCCGCCTGAAATACTGCCACAATCAGACCCACAATCATGCTGGGCACAATCACCGCAGACACCAGCAGGATAACCATAAACATGGATTCACGGAGAATCTGAACAAAGACTTCAGGTGTCATGTGTTGTCTCCTAAACGCCCATGCCGAAACTGGTTGCCAGGGTGCCGAATATCAGATTCCAGCCATCCACCAGTACAAACAGCATTAATTTGAAGGGCAGTGAAACAATCATCGGCGACAGCATCATCATACCCATCGCCATAAGAATGGATGCCACGACCAGGTCGATAATGAGGAAAGGAATAAACAACATGAAGCCGATTTGAAATGCGGTTTTCAGCTCGCTGGTCACGAATGACGGGATAAGAATGGTCAGCGGCACATCTGCAGGTTCATCATACTTGTCTTCATCGCCGGCAATACGGACAAAGGTTTCCAGATCTTTCACCCGGGTTTGTGACAACATAAACGCCCGCATGGGTTCTGCTGCTTCTTCCAGCGCCTGGCGGGAGGTCATTTCCTCGTTCAGATAAGGTTGCAGGGCGCGCTCGTTTACCTCTTCAAACACCGGCGTCATGATAAACATAGACAGAAACAGGCTCACGCCGATAAGAATTTGATTGGAAGGAGACTGTTGCAGGCCGATGGCCTGACGGAGAATGGATAATACTACGATAATGCGGGTAAAAGACGTCATCATCATAATAAACGCAGGAATAAGGCTCAGCGCAGACATGATGAACAATGCCTGCAACGTCATTGAATAATCCTGCGTGCCGTCCGCATTGGTGGTCACAGTGACAGCAGAAATCCCCTGCTGGGCACTGGCAGGCAGAGCCAGAAGAAATAACACCGGACAGAGTGTCAGAAAACGGCATAACCATTTATTGTTTATCATTGCCCTCTCCTTTCACTGCCGGATTCATGGCGCCAGCCATAGCTTTAACCAGCTTCTGACGAAAATCGGCACCGTTATTCTCCTGTCCGTTTCCGGCAGGTGCTAATGGCGTTTCCAGTTTACTGAGATGATTGATGTTGTGAGCAGTAACGCCGATGAGATGCTGCTCGTCACCCACCTGAATAACCATAATGCGCTCTTTGGCACCGGCCATCATGCTGGCAACCACTTTCATCTGCCCATTCGCAGCATGAGTGACATTAAACCGGCGCATAAGCCAGGCGAGGGAAAATATAATGCCGACAACCACCAGCAATGACAGGAAAATTGACAGTACAGACGTGGGATTAGTTATTGACTGGGTGCTTTGAGCACAGGCCTGATGGCTAAATAACAGGGGCAGCAGAATGCAACCCCCTGTTTTAGAAAGCGTTTTAGCGAAGCTTTTTGATTCTCTCGATTTGACTGATAACATCCGTTAACCGAATACCAAACTTATCGTTGACCACTACTACCTCTCCATGAGCAATCAACGTGCCATTTACCAGAACATCCAGTGGTTCACCGGCCACCCTGTCCAGCTCGACCACGGAACCCTGGTTCAATTGTAGCAGGTTACGGATGCTTATCTGGCTGCGTCCCACTTCCATAGAAATGGTCACAGGAATATCTAAAATGGTATCGAGTTTCTTTTTCTCTTCCTGAGTAATCGGCGCATCATCGGTCAGCTCATCTAATTCAGCAACCTGAACGTCATCGCCACCTTCACCTTCGCCCGCTTCAGCATCAGCCTGCTCGGCCATGGCTGCGGCCCAGTCGTCCATTCCGTCATTATCACTCATGACTTTGCCCTCTTACTAAGATCGTCACTACAGATCTTCTTCAAGTACTTGCAGCTCAGCGTCGTTATCAATAACGCGCCCGCCGCGGGTTAATAATTGCAGTTCCGATTTCACCGACGTCGGACGCGGGATCTTATCGGAAATCTTCAGTGCCAGCGCATCTCTGGAGCGTCCGAGCTTAGCCCGGAACGTGGGGAGATCTTCGATCAGCACAGTAATGTGCTCCGGCATTTCCACCGGAATGATATCCCCGGCTTTAAATTCCATAATTTGACGCAGAGGCACGTCCACATCCAGCATATGCGTAGTTAATGCCACTTTTACGTCAAGGATTTCGTCACGCAGTGCCTTACTCCAGCGTAAATCGGTGTCTTCTTTATCAGATTGCACACCGGCATCGAGTAATTCACGAATAGGTTCCAGCATGGAATAGGGCAACGACACGTGGAAGTCACCACCGCCGCCGTCCAGTTCTATGTGGAAAGAACTGATAACCACCACTTCCGTGGGGCTGACAATGTTAGCCATGGCCGGGTTAACTTCAGAATCCAGATACTCAAAAGAGACATCCATGACCGGCGCCCAGGCTTCTTTGTAGTCTTCGAAAATAATTTTCAGCAACATCTGAATAATACGCCGTTCAGTAGGCGTAAATTCGCGACCTTCGATTTTCGCATGATAGCGGCCATCACCACCGAAGAAGTTATCCACCAGAATAAACACCAGCCGGGCTTCCATGGTGATGAGCCCCGTTCCTTTCAACGGACGGAAGCGCACCATGTTCAGACTCGTGGGTACAAACAGCGTGTGAATGTATTCGCCGAATTTGATCATCTGGATGCCGTTAATAGAGACTTCGGCAGACCGTCGCATCATGTTAAACAAGCTCACCCGCAAATGCCGGGCAAAACGCTCGTTAACAATTTCCAGCGTTGGCATACGGCCACGTACAATCCGGTCCTGCGAGGAGAAATCATATTCCAGCGCAGATCTGTCGGAGGGTGCGTCCGATACATCTTCTTCTTCGACATCATCGACACCGTGTAAGAGCGCGTCAATTTCGTCTTGTGATAATAAATCGCTCACTGTGATAACCCGTTATTGCATCACGAAACCTGTGAACAATACCTGTTCAACCACTTCTGACCCTGTATATTCCTTCATGGCCGACTGTACTTCTTCAAGGGCTTTTTCCCGCAATTCGATTTTACCTGCTTCTGTGACCAGATCATCGGCATTACTGCTACTGAATACCTGCAATAAACGCCCCTGGATAAGCGGAATATTCACTTTCGCAGTTTCTTCATTATCAGTGCCCCTGACCAGCAACTGAATTTTAATCTGTACCGTACGCTCACGGCCACTGCCCGGAATATGGAACAGTAAGGGTTGCGGTAAAGCAACATACAAGGCTGTTCCCACTTCCGCTGAACCTGATGCCGGAGCAGCTTCCGGTGCTTCGCCTTCACCTTCGGCGGCTGCGCCCTCTTCATCTTCAGCTAATGCTTCTGCTGCAGGCTCATCACCACCGGCAAACAGAAAGAAATAAGCGCCGGCACCGCCACCAATCAATACCACAGCAATAATGATGATCAACATCATCTTACTTTTCTTGCCGCCACCTTCTTCTTCGATTTGTAACTCTTCATCAGCCATTGCGCTTTCCCCGTTAACCATTTTGGCGAGTATTATGGTGAATTACAGACAATTGGCAATAACCATTGCGTATGTCTGCTCATGGTTAAGCATAGTCATCAATTCCGCCCTGTGCCTGGCGGGTAAGCGATTGTTCTGTTACTTGTGTGTCTTCGCCGGCTTCCTGTGCAAGCTGGCCATTTCCGCCCCCCTGCTGACTGCCTTCACCACCTTCACCGTTGCCGCCTTGTTGTTGCTGACTGACAAAAGATTCACCCAGATTAATTCCCTGCTCTGCCAGCATTTCACGCAGCCGTGGCTCGGCCTGAGCCAGAGCATCTCTGGCCTGCGCTGACTGTACGACAAAGTTTACCGTCGCTGCGTCACCGGATACATTCACCCGCACCTGCATGCTGCCCAATTCCGGCGGATCGAGGCGGATTTCCGCCATGGAATTTCTGGCATTGACCATCCAGCGTACTTTCTCAGCCAGTTGCTGCTGACCTTCCGGTTGATGAATATTCACCGGCTTGTCTGCATCAGCGACCTGTTGAGCGGCTGACCGTTCAGTCCGGGCCTGCTGAATATCAGCTACGGTAGTATCTGAGCCCGAATGAAGTGATGCCAGAGCTGTCACTGTGGTGCCCTGCGCCAGTTGCGAAGCGGTCCCCGTAATGGCAGTGAGTTGTCTCATTTCAGTTTGCAGCATGACCTCAAGGTTCTCCACCGGCGCCACCCCGGCTTCTTCTATGGCACCGGCAATCATCGCTTCCAGCGCTGATTGTTGTTCACTGCCGCTTTGCAACTGAGCCTGAAACTGCTTAACAGCGTCGATGACGCCTTGTTTTACCTCTGCTTTCTGACCTTCACTGGCGTTATCGGGTAACATAGCCACCACCTTATCAGCCAGGTTGTCTGTCACCAGTGTCTGTGATTCTTCTGATGATGACGCCAGCATTTTGGCAAACTCGCCGGCTGCACTTTGTGCGACAATACCCGCTTCAGCATTCGCAGATGCACTGTTGTTCAGTGTTTGCTGTTCTTTCCCGCTTTGTTGATTATCCGCACCGGATTCGCCGCTCATTTCTGCTTTCATCAGAGAAACCAGCAAGGCAGCTTCTGCTTCCAGTTCACTTTCAGTCAGTCCGGCATTTTCAGCATTCTCTGAGGCCGCTTTGTTCACACCTTTGCCTGACGCCTTATTCATAGCAGCAATCATGGCGGCAGCCAGCTTCATTGCCTCTTCATCTGAGATTTCTGCATCCCCGGCGGCAGCGCTTTCCTCTTCCTGTGCGGCAATCAGCGCATTGGCGGCTTCGGTGAGGGCATCAGCAAGGGCCTGTAATGACTCACTGCCGTCAACTTCATTGCTTTCACCCGTTCCGGATTGCGTTTTTTGCGCCTCTTTCAAGCTGGCGATCAACGCTTCAAGCTCATCACTGCCGTTACCGGCAAACAGTTCTTCGCCGCTGATCAATGCGTCAAGGTGCAGTTCCTCCGGCAACGCTTCAACACTGGTAGCCAGAGTGACATCACCTTCTACCTGTGCACCGGTGTTAAGTTCACCTTCGTTCAGACGCCGCACGGCATCAACAAAAGACAGCCAGTCTGTGGCATCACCGGATTCGTCAGTGGCACTCTGCGTATCTGCAGAGGCGGTGCTTTCCACGTTTGTTTCTGACTCAGCCTCTGCTGCTACAGCGGCATTTGCGTCACCGTTTTCAGATGCATTACTTTTCTCAACGTCTGCCTTTTCTTTAGCAGATTGTTTTGCGGCAGTTTGCGCAGATTCAGTCACTTTGTGTTCGTCTGCCACATGGTTTTTATTCCGTTCCATGGGCTCACGGCTTGTTTGTGAATCACGGGAGGAGACACTGCGTTTACTGTCCGCGGATTTGGCGTCTGTAGTATTGTCAGGACGCAGGCTGGCAGAAGAGGATTTTCTTGCTTGCTCTGCCGGTGTGGCAGCGCGGTTAAACACATCAGCAAAGGCCTGTTGCTGTCCGTCAGACGTCGATACACCGGCGGATGTATCGATATCTATCGGCAAAGCGGCAATTTCTGAACGCTGAGTGGCAACTTGTTGCATCATAATCTTAATCCTCTTCCCGGAAACCCCGTATTTCTGTCAAAAAACAGTGGTATTTGCGGGTTAGTTACTTTCACGTTAACAACTACGCAAAACCTGTTCCAGATCGCCGGTTTCAGACTTTAAAGAAGAAATTAATTACAGCACCGCCGGATTTGTTCATACCGCAACAGGGGCACAGGCAGTTAGAATGGTGATTTAGTTAATTGATTTCTGTAGAATTTCTGAGAGGCATATTCATCAAGCATTTGCTGTTCGCGGCGGGCTTCAATACGCTGTGCTTCCTGTGCTTTTTTGTCGATGAGCATATCCACCGCTTTACGGCGCTTTTGCTGCTCCAGCCAGGCCCGTTTTCGCTGCTCAGCGACCAGTGATGCCTGAGAAATCACATTCATTTGCTGCTGACAGGCTTTGTCCAGCTTACCGACAAACGACAAATGCTGATGGTAAGCTTTCGCCGCCACGCCACCTTTGCCCGTTGCCTGTATTTGACGGACATAATCAAGACGGTACTGTTGCAAATTGCTGAGTTTTTGACGCTGTTGAGTAACGTGCTGTTGAGCAAGCTGAAACTGCTGCGCAGCTTTCTGCTCTTTTTCCAGTTCGAATTTTGCAACCAGTGCCAGCTGACTCATTGACGTTATCCTTTACCTAACCCGCCGGCCAGTGCCGACATGCCCTGCAGACACTCATCATAGGGCAAAACGTTTTTCATGCCTTGCTGCAGGAATGCATTAATAGCCGGTTCCGCACGGATAGCGAGATCAATACGGGGATCAGAGCCTTTCGCATAGGCACCGATAGAAATAAGGTCGCGATTTTGCTTATACGTGGAATACACCTGACGGATACGCCGCGCCTGCTGTAAATGCTCCTCACTGGTCACCATAGGCATCACCCGGCTGATAGACGCTTCAATATCAATTGCCGGATAATGGCCACTGTCTGCCAGCGTACGTGACAACACCACGTGACCGTCAAGAATAGCCCTTGCCGCATCGGCAATGGGGTCCTGTAAATCGTCGCCTTCGGTTAAAACTGTATAGAAAGCAGTGATCGAGCCCTGACCGGCACTGCCATTACCGGCACGCTCAACCAGTGCCGGTAAGCGTGCAAACACAGAGGGCGGATAGCCTTTAGTTGCCGGGGGTTCGCCTACTGCGAGCGCGATTTCCCGTTGCGCCATGGCATAACGGGTCAGAGAATCAATCAGCAGCAATACGTTCATGCCCTGGTCGCGAAAATACTCAGCAATCGTCACGGCTGTTTCACAGCCTTTCAGGCGCATTAACGGTGAGGTGTCTGCCGGTGCAGCCACAACCACGGCGCGCTGACGTTCCTCTTCAGTAAGGATATCGTGGATAAACTCTTTAACCTCACGGCCCCGTTCTCCCACAAGACCCACGACCACCACATCAGCTTCACAACCACGGGTCATCATGCCCAGCAACACCGATTTACCCACACCGGATCCGGCAAACAGCCCCATCCGCTGGCCTACGCCTACTGTGTTCAATGCGTTAATTGCGCGTACGCCCACATCCATAGGTTCAGAGATGGGCCGGCGTGTCAGCGGGTTGATAGGCGGCTTGGTAGTAGGTACGCGGGTGTCAGTTATTACCGGTCCTAATCCGTCAAGAGGCTGACCATTACCGTCGACCACACGACCAAGCAGACCCATACCCACAGCCAGACCACTTTCACGGTTTAGCGGCAACACCCTCGAACCGGGTACAATCCCGCGCACCGCTTCAGTGGGCATCAGATAGGTAATATCGTCGCCGAAACCGACGACTTCAGCTTCGATTTCCCCTTCGATGGTCTGCACCATACACTGACTGCCAACAGGCAGCTGACAGCCGACGGCTTCAAGAGTGAGACCGATACCACGAACCAGTTTTCCGGCGGCAACCACGGGTGGCTGGGGGATCTGGTCGACTAGATCTTCAAAATAACTGCCCCAGGGACTAGTCATCTGAAAGCCCCCGGTCGAGGAGGAATTTGTTAAGTATGTCTTTGCAGCGGCGTTCTACAGACACATCAACAGCATTCTGTTGGGTGGTAATATCGCAGCCGCCACGGGACATTGCCGGTGATTCAATAAACTGCCAGCCTTTCTGCTCTACCGTGTCTTTTCCGTAATGCTCTGTGACCATCTGTATGTCGTCGGGGTGCATGGTGATGTGATAACGGGTTTCGTTCACCGGCAGGGCTTTTAATCCTTCTGCCAGCGCCTGCAAAATAGCGTCTTCACCGGTTTTCACTTCGGTGCGGATCACTGCCCTTGCCAGTGATACAGCCAGCCTGACCAGTTGTTTACGGGTATCATCATTCACCTGAGATAACGGCGCAGTGAGATTATCTGCCAGTGATGTCCAGTTTGCTGCCAGTGCATCTATTTCAGCCTGAGCAGCCTCGAGACCTTCGGCTTTGCCGGCCTCCAGACCTTCACCATGGCCCTGCTCTTTGCCTTCGGTATACCCCTGCGCTTTGCCTTCCTCAAAGCCGGTTTGCTTGCCTTCGTTGTAGCCCTCATCATGGGCTGACTGACGGATGGCTTCAATTTCTTCGGCAGTAGGAGGCAGGATCTCTTCTTCTTCCGGCTCCGGAGGTTCATATTTCCAGTCACTGCGACGATTCAGCGCATTGGTGCGTTGTAAATCCTGTGTTGTTTTTTCGTCAGACAAAAACGGCAAATCCCAGGATTTAGCCTCGTTAAATTCGTCGTCTGGTGTTGAATTATCACTCATACAATCTGGCACCCGTTAACTGCACAAGCACTTATCACAGGAATTCTTCACCGCCGCCGCCGCCCAGCATAATTTCACCGGAGTCAGCCAGACGTCTGGCAACAGACAGAATTTCTTTTTGCGCAGTTTCCACTTCAGACAAGCGAACCGGCCCCAGTGCTTCGAGATCATCCAGCAGCATTTCAGCAGCACGTTTGGACATGTTACCGGTGATTTTGTTTTTAAGCTCTTCGTCAGCACCTTTAATCGCTTTGAGCAGTGAATCCTGATTAACCTCGCGAAGGATGGCCTGAATACCTCTCTCATCCACATCAATCAGGTTATCGAAGACGAACATAAGATCCTGGATCTGCTGGCTCATTTCCTCATCCTGTTCACGGATTGCATCCATCAACTGACCTTCAATGGAGGTATCGAGGTAGTTCATGATATCGGCAGCAGACTTCAGGCCGCCCATTTTCGCTGCCTGAGTACCAGCCTGACCGGCAAACTGTTTCTCCATGATCTCGTTCAGCTCCTGCAGTGCCGCCGGCTGCACTTCTTCCAGATTGGCGATACGCATTAACAAATCGAGACGCACTTTTTCCGGGAACTGAGACAAAATCTCGGCACTTTGCTCCGGCTCAAGGTAAGACAATACAATGGTCTGGATCTGGGGGTGCTCGTTCCGGATGATGCTGGCAACCTGTTTGGAGTCCATCCATTTGAGAGAATCCAGTCCTTTAGCACCACTGCCCATGAGGATTTGGTCAATCAGGTTTGCCGCTTTATCTTCACCTAATGCCGCAGTCAGCGCCCGTTTAACGAAGTCCTGGCTCTGGAATCCGATGGTACTGTAATTCTGAATTTCTTCGATGAAATGCTTATGCACCGCCGTAATTTTCGGCTGTGTCATGTCTTCAATTTTTGCCATCTCACCACCGAGCTTCTGCACTTGCTTCGGCTCCAGGTGTTTTAAAATTTGCGCGGCATCTTCTTCCGATAAGCTCAGTAACAGGATGGCAGCTTTCTCCACCCCTTCTAATTTACTGATATCGTAACTTTGTTCGCTTTGAGCCATTTCATCAGGCATTACGTTGAACCTTAATCATCCAGTGTCAACCAGCCCTTAACAACCTGTGCAGACAGCTCCGGCTCATTGGCCACCAGCGCGCGCACGGCTTTAAGAACATCTTCATCTTTATGCAGATCCGGCAGCATCAGTGAGCCGTCCGGCGCGAAGCCAACCTGTGCTTCGTCGAAATCCTGACTCAGCATGCTGATAGTGTCATCACCCAGGTCGAGACTTTCATCTGCATCAAACTCGTCGGTGTCTTTCGATTCATCAGGATTGATAAGACGACGTAACATGGGTCTTATCACGAAGATAATCAATACAATGATGATCAACCCACCCACAACCAGTTTAAGTATAGGTAAGATTTCCGGTCGTTCCCAGAAAGGCACTTCTTCAACACCTTCTGCATCCATCCGCGTGAACGGTACACTGACGACTTCCAGAGAATCCCCGCGGGCGACGTCGAATCCTATACCACCCTGCAGCAGACGGCGGATATTCAACAGTTGCTCCTGACTTTTCGGTGCGGTAGTGACACTGCCGTCTTCAGCAACGGTACGATCGTGATCCACCGCCACAGACACGCTGAGACGTCTGATCACACCGGTTTGCTTTTTGGTATGGCTGATGGTGGTATCCAGCTCATAGTTTTTCGTGGACTCGCGGTTGCTGCGTCCGGGAACCGGCGCTGACTGACCATCCTGTCCGACGGCGTTTTCAGGAATATTGGACTCCAGCGGCGGCTGGTTACTCAGCGCGCCCGGGATACCGCCGGCGATAGAGCCAACGGAATTTGATTCTACGGTCATTTCACTGCGAACAGCTGGAAGATCCGGATTGTATGTACGCTGGGTTTGTTCCATGGCCGTAAAGTCCATGGAGATATCAGCCTGAGCTGTATAATTACCAATTCCGAGAACAGGGATCAGAATGGCGTCAATTTTCTCCAGATATTCCTGTTCACGCTGGCGCTCGATTTCATATTCTTTCCGCGCTCTTGCGCTCATGGAACCCTGCGAACCGGAATTCAGCAGACGCCCATTGCTGTCTGTAACGGTAACCCGTGACGGCTCCATGCCCTGTACAGCGGAAGCGACGATATCCACCACCGCATCCACTTCTTCACCGGCAATCACTTTGCCACGTTTTGCCGTGAGCACAACAGTAGCACTGGCTTTCTTTTCCCGGCGGGCAAACACGTTTTCTTTTGGCATAGCCAGTAAAACACGGGCTTTCTGAATGCTTGCCATGTCTTCGATTGTAGCTGCAATCTGTTGTTCACGGGCGTGTTTAAGACGCTCCATCTCAACCCGTTGTGATACACCGAACCCCATGTCCTGCATGATGATATCGGTGCCGGCATCTCCTGCACGGGTAAGTCCCTGACGGGTCATTCCCAGGCGCACATCCTGAAACTCGTCGCTGCGCACATATATAGTATTACCTTCCAGCTTGTATTCGATTTGACTGGCATCCAGGTAATCCAGTGTTTCGATAAGCTCTTCGGTTTCCATTTTCGCCAGCGGCCGGAAATCCGGCTCCTGTGCCCACAATAAAATGAAAATGGCGATGGCCACACAAATCACCAGTACAACGACCAGTGCCATCTGGCGCACCATGTCGGCACTGCCCAGCGTGTCCATGAATCCGGATTTATTCTCCGCGTCTGAACCGCCGGTTTCGCCGGTTGAGTCGCTGACTGTCAGGTTAGTACCTGTTGCTTCGGCCATGACGTACTACTCCACTACACCGGCATGTTCATGATGGTTTTATAAGCTTCCAGCACCTTGTTGCGTACCTGTACGGTCGCTTCAAAGGCAATGCCTGCCTTTTCTTTGGTCAGCATGACTTCGGCAAGACTTAATGACGGGTCGCCCATCTCAAAGCGTTGTTGCATTGATTTTGATTCCATCTGCATGTTGTTCACACCTTCAACGGCCTGTTTCAACATGGCTGAAAAATCGCTGGCAGAGGCATTTTTTACTTCGAGTGCCTGTTCGGGCATCTCTGTAGCCTGCAGACGAGTCTGGCCGATCATTGATTGCATCTCCTGATACAAACTGTTGGCTTTAACGTCCATACCCCACTCCTCATTATATTGCTTATCGTCAGAAAGCTGTCTGACACTGGTTCTTAAACAGACAACAGCAAAAGCAATACCAACTTTTATTTTTCAATTTAATCAGCAAGTTAGAAAGAATGCCAAATTAATGACACAGGCAAGAGAGAAAAACGAAAAAAGCCACGGCGGCTGCCGTGGCAAGAGGCTTTAGTGTGAAACACACACTTGCAATGAATACATTGATGTAATATTAATCAGGCAGGAACGTCGATACCTTCTTCCCGCATTCTGGCCAGTTTATAGCGCAGGGTACGGGGACTGATACCAAGCTTTTCAGCCACTTCTTTACGTTTCCCTTTACACAACTGCAGGGTATCAAGGATTATCTGATGTTCCTGATGACGAAGCTCAGAACCGAGCTTACTGTCGTCGGTTACCACTTCATCAGCCTGAATACTGTGGCTTGCCAGTGTAGCGGCCATATCAATCATCAGATCAGAGGATTCGATAACTTCACCGTCACACAGGATTAAAGCGCGCTGGATAACATTTTCCAGTTCCCGCACATTGCCCGGCCAGTCATATTGAACCAGCTTGTTTCTGGCGGCACCGGACAAACGCAGCGTACTTTCACGCTGACCGCCGGTATGACGCTGGATCAGGTGTTCGGCCAGCGGAACAATATCACCCGGCCTTTTCGCCAGCGGCAACCAGACTACCGGAAAGACATTCAGGCGATAATATAAATCTTCGCGGAACTCCCCCGCCTCTACAGCCTGACGCAAATCACGGTTACTGGTGGCAATGACCCGAACATCCAGTGCAATAGTTTTGCGTCCGCCCAGGCGCTCGACCTCTTTTTCCTGTAATACACGCAGTAATTTCGCCTGCAGAGCCAGGTCCATTTCGGTAATTTCATCCAGCAGAATAGTGCCGTTCTGCGCCTGCTCAAATTTGCCGGGACATGCCTGAACCGCACCGGTAAAGGCACCTTTTTCATAACCAAACAATGTGGCTTCCAGCATATTTTCAGGAATGGCTGCGCAGTTGATTGCCACGAACGCTTCTGCAGCGCGGGATGACTGATCGTGGATATAACGAGACAGTACTTCTTTACCGGAACCGCTTGGCCCCAGTACCATTACCGTGGCATCAGAACCGGCAACCTTGCGGGACAACTCCAGCAATCTGAGACTGCCGGGATCTGCCGCAATGGGCGTACGGGACTCAATTTTATGTGCCGGCGCATAGCGGCTGACCAGATTCAGCAGTACCTCAGGAGCAAACGGCTTGGACAGATAATCTGTCGCTCCGTCACGCATGGCCTGAACCGCATCATCAATGGTGGCATACGCCGTCATCAGCAATACCGGTAACTGGGGATAACGGGCTTTAATATTCTTCAGCAGGGTCAGACCGTTCATGTCACCCATCTGAATGTCACTGACCACCAGATCGACTTTCTCCGCAGCCAGCTGAATCAGTGCATTTTCTGCAGAAGCCGCAGCAATAACCCGGTAATCAGCCAATTTCAGCGTGTCATTTAATGCTTCACGCAACCCCGCGTCGTCTTCAACAATCAAAATAGTAGAGTGGCTCATACAAGGTCTCCTGTATTCTCAGGGGATAAAGTGGTTCGGGTAACAGGCAGCGTCACGGTGAAGCATGCTCCCTGTCCTTCTAAATTAGTCACACCAAGCCGGCCTTTGTGTGCATTCACAACAGATTTCACTACAGCGAGTCCCAGGCCCGTGCCGTGTGTTTTGGTAGTGAAAAACGGTTCAAAAATTTTCTGGCGCACAGCTGCCGGAACCCCCGGCCCCTCATCAATAACGGACACAGCAATGTGTTCCCCGCTGCAAACAGCATTAACGTAGACCGTCCCGCCTGCTTCACTGACCTGACAGGCATTATGTATAAGATTAAGTAACGCTCCCTGCAGGGCTATAAGATTGCCGGTAAGTGTGGCGTCAGTGCTGAAACCGCTGACAGATAAATTCACGCCGGCCTGACGGGTCATGGTTTCTGCAACAGGAACAATGGCATCTTCAAGTTGTGCAGGTGTCAGTACAGACACGACCTGATCTTCCCCGGATTTGGCAAACAACAGCATATCGTTTACCTGGCTCTCCAGTTCTTTCAGACGATCGGTAAGTTTACCGGCAAAATCGGCTGTGGCCGCTTCGCCGAGGCCTTTGCGTTTCATATTAGCGGCGTACAACATCGCAGCAGAAAGCGGCGTGCGGATTTGATGCGCCAGTGACGCCACCATTTTGCCCAGCGCTGATAAGCGCTGCATGTGGCTGACTCTGGCCTGCAATTGCCGGGTTTCGGTAAGATCGGTCAGAACAATAAGCTGGCCCGGCTCGTTATCAAGAGGGGTAATGGATAGCTTTACCCGGCGGCCGTCAATTAATGACACTTCATGGCCGTCGTCCGCACGGGGTTTAAATGAACGGGCAATGATGGTTCGCCAGAGCTGGCCCTCGAGGGGTTCACCTAACAGTGACTTAGCCTGACCGTTCGCCTGACGCACAATCCCCTGCCCGTCAATAACGATAACGCCGGCAGGCATGACCTGCAATAAATGAGATAAACGACTGGCCTGCTTTTTAAGCACATCAATATCATCACTACTGCTTTCCGCCTGTGCAGAATGCGCGTAATGATAGTCAGATAAATGTACGGATGCTTCGCCGGCAGCGGCTGCGTAGCTATGCCCATCGTATGTCATGATAACCCTCGTCAAAAAGCAGACATTACGTCCTGACTGGGTTAATGCATTTGATGTGCCAGTATTATTTTACATTTAAAACAGTAGGTTAAAGAGGTTTTGTAAAGAAGGTTAAAGTCAATTATCTGACGATACCGACTCCTCGCGCTGAATTTCATACTTGCGCATCTTTTCAACCAGAGTGGTTCTGCGCATACCCAGTTTATCAGCAGCGCGGGCAACAACCCAGTCCTGCTGATCCAGAGCCTGTATGATCAGATTAATTTCCAGCTCCGACAGATACTCTTTAAGATTTACGCCCTCTTCCGGTAGCTGGGAAGACTCCGCGCCTTCTTCACGGGGGACAGCATAAGCCGAATCTTCAACCGGTGAACGTAAATCTTCTGAAGCAGCTGACTCGGCGAACAATTCATTGAATGCATCGCGTTCCAGCAACTCTTCCGGATAGTCCGGCTCGTAAGCCTGAATTTCGCCGTACTGATACTTAGGCGGCAAGTCCTGAATATCAACGATTTGATTAGGGAACAGTATACTCAGCCGCTCTACCAGATTAGACAGCTCACGGACATTACCCGCCCAGTCATGTTCCATTAAAGAGGAAATAGCCATTTCGGTGAATTTAACCACCGATACGCCGTCACCCTGAATACGGCTGATCAATTCCTGCAGCAATAACGGGATGTCTTCGCGGCGTTCACGAAGTGCAGGACTGTCGATGGGAAACACGTTCAGGCGATAATAGAGATCCTCACGGAACTTATCGTCTTTAATCATGTTTTCCAGGTTACGGTGGGTGGCAGCAACAATACGAACATTGGCTTTTATCGGTGTATGACCACCAACACGCTCAAATGTCCGTTCCTGCAATACCCGCAGTAATTTAACCTGCATTTGCAGCGGCATGTCACCTATTTCGTCAAGAAACAGTGTCCCGCCTTCTGCCAGTTCAAAGCGTCCTTTCCGTGCACTGATTGCACCGGTAAATGCGCCTTTCTCGTGGCCGAATAATTCACTTTCTAACAGTTCACCGGGTATGGCACCACAGTTAACCGGAATAAACGGGCCTTCTTTACGCTCAGACATAAAGTGAACGTTACGGGCGATAACCTCTTTACCGGTACCGGACTCACCCAGAATCAGCACGGTGGCATCGGTCGGGGCAACCTGCTCTACCAGTTTACGTACAGTCTGAATTTGCTGGCTGCGACCAACAAGGCTACGGAAAAGACGGGTTTTCAGGCCAGCGGTTTTTACCGGGCCCGGACGGTGACGGGTATATTCCTGGCAACGATGAATTGCCTGAGTCAGTACCGGGTAAGTAATAGGAAGTGTAGCGGTGCTGACCAGATTGCAATTCGGTGCAATAAGGCCATCCTGCGCCTGAATAGCGACAAACGGGATGTGGGGAAACTGCGCCACCAGGTTTTGAACCTGGTCAGCTCTGGCGTAATCAATCATGACCGCTTCAACGGTATGGGTATTCAGATAGCCGTAGCTATCCGCAAAAGATTGCCCGTAGCAAGCTTCCCCCATGAACGTGATAACGGTTTCTAATTTTTGAATGAGTTCGCCGTCATCACTAACGAGCAGAATTTCCTTCATCTATTCCCCGAGAACGCATTTTTATTATTTACAGTTTAGCGCATCTGCATGATTGTAGCGGTAAAAGATCAGTTCGCAAACACTGATTCTTGTTCCTGAAGCAAAAAAAGCAGGTTTAACCTGCCTTTTTGATTAAAACGTAATCACACCCGTTCTAGTTTAACAATGCCAGAACCTGTCCTTGCTGTTGGTTCGCCTGTGCCTGCACAGAAGTAGCAGCCTGACCCAGTACGCTGTTAGAAATATTTTCTGATACCGCCTGCGCATAGTCCAGATCCTGAATACGGCTGCGGGCTGCAGACACATTCACATCAGCTTCACTGAGGTTTCTTGCCGTACTGGCCAGTGCGTTCTGTGTCGCACCGAGATCTGCGCGGAATCCGCCCACTGACTCAACGGCTTCATCAGCCGCCTGCAACGCAGCATCCAAATCGCCGGAAGTGATATCAATATTCAAAATACCGGACAGATTGCCGGCAACATCAGAAGTGCGTACGCCCACGGACTGATCAGGATTTGCCCCGACCTGAAAATTAATTTCCCCTTCAGCACTCAGCAGAGGCTTACCGCCAAAGGTCGTCTGATCGATTGTTTGCGAGATATTATCCTGCAACTGGGTAATTTCAGACTGTATCGCCTGACGATCGGCATCATTCAGTACACCGCTGCCGGCCTGCAAGGTGAGTTCGCGGATACGGTTAACATCGTCATTAATGCCGGACAAGCCACTTTCCGCAACCTGCGCCAGCGAAATACCGTCATAGGCATTATTGATTGCCTGCCGGTTGCCTTCTACCTGAGAAGTAAGACGGTCGATGATTTGCTGCGCAGCCGCACCGTCGGCAGCACTGTTAATGCGTTTGCCCGACGCCAGTTTCTCCATCAGGCTGGTTTGTTTTTCCTGCACCTGCTGAAGTAATGATGTTGTCGATGACGAATTGCTGTTGAAATTGATCATACACGCCTCCTCTCTGCATTAGAGCATAGCACAAAAAGTAATTCTCCGCTCAGAGTGACATCTTAGGTATATAGAACAATAATCAGTGAGTATTTCTCATACCATTTCAGGCAGGACTAAATACTGCACGGATACCATACCCACGTTTATTCTCTGCAAAATCTTCTGGTTGAATTTCAATGCCAGCTTGTCTTTGCATTATAGAAATTCCGTATGATTCTACCGCCCGGCACTTCAGGCGGCTGTTCTCAGACAGTTTAACCAGCGATTCAGGTGTAAAAAAGTGAATATGCGGAATGTCACGTTCCGGTACATCCCAATAATCATATTGAGTATTAGGTACATCGATGACCAACAGACCGTCAGGCTTAAGCTTTTCACGGATGGCAGTTAATACAGCCGGAACATCAAGGACATGCTCCAGCCAGTGACTGGCGATAATTAAGTCGAACTTCTCATCGCCGGAAAAAGGAAAATAACCGGCGATCTTCTCAAGGCCCAGAGACTCATAATGGGAATCCCACTGAGCGCCTGCTTCACATATACACGTCCTGATGTCTTCGTTTATCGTCTTGAGACATTGACTGGCAAATGCTTCACCTGCACCAATTTCTAAAGTCTGAAACACATTGTTCGCGGACTTAAATCGCATTGCCATCTCAATCTGATGTTCCGAGCGTAGCTGATGATTTCTCGATACAACACCTTCACGGGCCTGATCAACTCTGACTTCACGCTGTTTCCAGAACAGCGCTTTATAATAGCTTTCCAACTCTTCTCCGGACGGAGGTGATAACATTTTTCCGTATCCGCAACTGCTACAGACGGCAATACATCCTTTAAACAGGTAACCCGGAAAGTCATGATATTTCTTAACATTTGCAGCCATATTTCCGGTATTTACTGAAACATCATGGTGATCGTAGAGTTTTAGAAATCTCTCTTTTGCCGAACAGGCATCGCATCGAAATTCTTCACCTGTCTCAATGTAATAGTTTTCTGCCATAACTAATCTGCAACCTGTTAAATAATGTTCCGTAAAAAATTCAGTTCTCTTGCTGCTGCGCTTTTTAATTTTTCATGGTCTGTCGTATTGATTCTTTTCCGGTTAGAGGCATTTAATCCTCGTGGCAATTGTTCAACGGGCACATGCTCTGCTTGTAACCACTTCAACAAACCGTCATCTTCGCCTTTCAATTCGCCGCAAAACGACAGCTTACCGATAGCAATTTTCGCATTAACCTCATCCAAATCCGGCGAAAATGTACTTATCTGACCATCACGTAGTGAATCTGGAATTTTATCCAGCCAACCGGCCAATTCTGATGTATCCCAGTACCGCCAGTACTCATTATATTTAGGCAAAATTCTGAGATTGTATCCTGTAACTGCACTATCCAAAGATTGAAAGAACATCGAATGTAATCGTTCAACAGGATTACGAAACAAGGTAAAGCCGGAATATCTTTCCCGATCGACAGGAAATACATCAACCCCCATATGCTTTGTACTCAGGTAAGGAAAGTAGTTACTTAGTTCCCTGATGCAGAGCCCTGCCAGTCCGGCGTGGATATAACCGGGAGTTATCACGTTATGTTGCGGGCCATAGAAATAGGTTCCCAGCATTTGATTAACCGATGTTCCGGCGCATTTGGGAATGTGGTAAAACACCAGAGTTTTATCACGTTGATGCCTGACTGAAGGTAAAACATAGGGCTTCACATATTCATCATAGACTTCGTTATCAGCAGACTTACCCATTTGCAACGCCAGAGTTAGCCGGGCTTTTACCTGGTCCGCCGACACCGGCATCTTTTTAACTTTTTGGTGCATCTCTTCAACAAGATTACCTAAAAAGCCCTTGCTGACTAAAAACAGCAAATTAGTAAGCGCAAGACTCCGGGTTTCCTCAACATCGAGCAAATCCATTAATGTACGTCCACCAGCTTCAATATCATCATTCAGCACTTCCAGAATGCCTCGGCTCAACGAAGGTAAAGGACAGGGGTAATCAGATGAGTCTAAGGAATATGGTTCAGAGCGCTGACCACTATTGAAAAGCGTTTTGGCAATGGCAAATCCATCATCATTTGAAGGTACTGACATCCTAGTATCGCCGCCCCATCTTGATGTGGTCACTGTAGTTCGCAACTATTACCCGCCTCGAAGCGCCATCGACCTGAGGGTAACCTCTGTGAATTCCGGTTTGATTACTGATGATTATCGTACCGCGGGGTGCAATGAAACGAATATAAGGTAAGTATTCACTGCTAAGCATATCGCGGGGACGAATGCCGCTTTTTTCGGTTTGCCGGAGCTCCAGACGATGTAAGTAAGGTAAACGATGACTGCCGGGTATATAGCAATACGGCCCCTCGTCTTTTGAGGTTACATCAGTCAAATAGACGAAAACCTTATAAGTCCCGAAAATATTATCAATATGGAATCCACGCGTATCTGTGACAGATTCATTCTCATACATTTGCACATTCGAAAAAGTGAATGACGAAATGGATCTAATCACCTGATAAGCCAGTCCACTTGTAAACAGTTCATATAGCTGTCTGAAACCATCGTCGGCTTTAAGTGGAGTAATACTTTGGATGTTAAACATATCCATCATGCCGGTATCACTACCTGCATTGCCGCGGATATTTACAATTGGCTTGCTGTAATCAAGGAGTTCATTGAAAGTCCGGGCAAGGCTAAGGTTTCTTTGCCATGCGAGTTCACCCAAGTCTCCTGAATCCTTGTCTCCGGCTCCTTTGACCGACGCATATATGTCAGAGAACAATTTGTCGACTTTATGATTGAGGACGTCGAAGCTTGCACTGTCTACCGCATTGTTCAGACAGACAACACCAAATTTCTGAAGACAGGAAGCAATATCTTCAGCCTTTGTGGTTTGCACATCAAAAGTCAGCGCTGATTGACTAACATTTGCAATTCCATGTTTTAATGTGACATCTGCAACTTTTTTTAAAAAGTCGTCTCGGGTGTTCAGTGAACGGGCAAAACGTTTAACGCTGGGGTGACTACCGGCAAAAAATGAGTCCATTTTACCTCCGTTACTCAATCAAACTTGATCACCGGGACATTTAACAACGTGAGTTAAATGCAACCTGCATCTGAACGATACATGCCCGGAAAACTTAACTGGAGTAAGTATACGCCAGAAAAACTAAAATTACCTGCAAGGAAGCCTTTGTTGTGCCTGAAAAAAGTTGCTTTCAGGAAGTCGGAAAATGCGTGCTGAGTGAACCTGTTTTGCGAATTCAAAAAGCAGGCTATATTATACAAAGATACCTTCCGCCTTCTCCGGATCCTTACGTCTGTTGAAGCAAAACAATGAATGTTGAAGCTGAATGAATAAAGAAAGCTTAAAAGGCAGTATCCGGGGCTTGAACCGGCAGAATGTTTGGGATTATGAAAACGGGTTTTATTGGTTTTCACAAAAGTCGCGTCTCAATAAAATGCTCGCTCATTATGAGTTGTACAAACAAATCACCGGCCTTCCCGGACATATTATTGAACTGGGTGTCTATAAAGCCGCTTCATTAGTGCGCTTCGCCACCTTTCGTGACGCTCTGGAAAATGACTTTTCCAGAAAGATAATAGGGTTCGATGCTTTTGGAGCGTTTCCTACAAACAAGCTTGAAGTCGGAGCAGATCTGGATTTTATAGAACGGTTTGAGGAAGAAGGGGGGCATGGTCTCAGCGAAGATGAAGTTTCCGGAATTTTATCTTCAAAAGGATTCGGGAACTGTCATCTGGTTAAAGGAAACGTTTTTGATACGCTGCCTGACTATTTAGATAAGCATCCGGAGACACGTATTGCCTTGTTACACCTTGATATGGACGTCAAAGAGCCTACCGAATTTGCCCTCGGGATCTTATATGAGCGGGTGGTTCCCGGAGGTCTTATTGTACTGGATGACTATAATGCCGTCGCCGGAGAAACAATAGCCGTTGATGCTTTCATAAAAGAACATAACCTTAGAATTGAAAAGCTTCCATTTTATAACGTACCTGCCTTTATCCGAAAACCCTGATAACGGACAGAAGACACAGGTTGTATAAGCCGTTCATGCTTATACAACCTTCACACCCGGTTCAACCTGTTTTCCAGCTTTGCAAAAGCGGTCCAGAAACCCTCACCTTTATTTTTGTGTCCCTGCCAAATTTCAGGGAGCCACGTTGCGTCAGGGCAATACTGACTATACAGAGAGAAGATACGCTGTACCGGAAGCTCACCTTCGCCAATCTGTAGCCCTTCATCGTCAACACCTTTGGCGTCTGCAATATGTAAATGTTTAATCGTTGAGCCGGACAACGAAAAGAAATCATCAATTTCTAAATCGAAATAATTGCAGGCTAACCAGCTGTGAGAAACATCGAGGCATACATTGACATTAAACTGCTTGCAAAAGGTAGCAATCTCATCGGGCTTCACAAACAGGTTGTGGAACCTTTGCCCTCCAAAATGCCACGGAAAAGGAGGCATAGACTGTATAAGTAAATCAACGCCATCGAGTTGTAGTCCGGATAGTGACAGTCCGACTCTTTTGTACATTTCAGCTTTTGTTTCATCGTCAACAAAACTATTTTGTGAAAAACCACCGGCATTGACGACAACGGGAATATCACCGGTGGCAGGATAAAATTGCTTAATCTCCCTTGCGGTGTCTAATACCTTGTTTAGCCATTTCACCGATGTCCGGCGATAGTCTTCATCGGCACTCGCTAAATCAAGTGTATGGTCTGCCTCAAACAGCTCTGGCGCATGCACTACTGCCACTTTATCCTTCAGTACATTCAGATAGCTTTGTGGTGACAGGGAAAGATCCTTAAAGCTGAGATGGAATTCAAGCATGCCAAACTCTGCCTCATTAACGAGGGAGACATCGTGGTAACGAACCGGAATACCAAACGTTCCCGGTAATGCAAAGCGGGATTTTCGCTCAAACACTTCCGAAATCAAATCGGATGAATAAAAGGCATCACCGGCACACATATCACGGTTAGCCGTCTTGCCAACCAGAAGTGCGAGTTTATCTGGTGACAACCCTTTGCCGGGGCTTTTTACCGTTACCATAGACTCAGAGATGACGGTTCCCTTCGAAATAGCCGTACATACATAGAGACTTTTGCCAAGCACTTCCCGGTTCATCATCTCTCCCTGACTAAGGCTGCGCTTATCTGAAGAACCCAGCGCTGCTTCAACCTGCCGTATGCCCTTTACCATACATTCAAACTCAGATGGTAACAGGCTGACTTTATGGTCATTTCCTTCGAGGCTGCGGTCCAGAGTAAAGTGTTTTTCTATAACTTTAGCACCCAATGCGACAGCAGCTATGGCAACATGGATGTCGCGCTCATGGCCTGAATAGCCAACTAATCCCTGATTCAGGTCACTCAATTTTTCAAGATACCTGAGATTAATATCTTTAAATGGCGCAGGGTAAGTTGAGTTACAGTGTAAAAGTACATAACTTGCTCCCTGCTCGTTTAGCAAGGAAACAGCAGCAGCAATTTCATCATCTGTTGCCATTCCTGTTGATACGATGAGAGGTTTTCTCATCGCACTCAGGTGAACAAGAAGGGGGTGGTTAGTTAAATCGGCTGAAGCTACCTTAAAAGCGGGTACGCTAAGCGCCTGGAGTTTATCAGCACTAACGATATCAAAAGGAGTACAGAGGACTGTTATCCCAACTTTTTCACAGTAAGCAAAAAGTGTTTCAAATTCAGTGTCTTTTAGTTGATATTTTCTCAACAACTCCAGCACGTATTGCGCACCGAGATCTTCGCTCTCATCATCAGCATTACCTTTGTTAATATAAAGCGAATCCATATCACGCATCTGAAACTTTACGCAGTCCGCACCGGCAGCGACAGCCGCATCCACCAGCTGACAGGCGCGCTCCAGGCTACCATTATGGTTATTACCAATTTCGGCGATAATAAACGTTTTGCCTGCGCGGGAAATGGTGAAATCATTGATAGCAACAACAGGCGACTGGCGGCGTGCAATACCACAAACCCTGGCCTGACTATCCAGAACCGGTACATATCTGATGCGCTCATTTAAGCAAGATTCCAGGACTTCTGGTCCCTGCTCTTCAAAAAATGAAACACACCCGGCATTCATCGCGTGGGTAACGGCCTGATGTATATCTATATTTGTCTGGCGAAGCACCCAGCGACGGAAGTCTCCGTCTGTAAAGCACCCTAAAAGATGATGATTATTGTCTGTAATAAAAACGATCTGATGTTTATTTGCATTCAGCGCTTCCAGGGCATTCGCGACAGAGCTGTCTGATGACAAAATAAACTTGTCAATTTCACGATCAATGATCATTTACTTCTCCGTCTTCACTTAATTTAGATAGCATCGCCTGCGCTAGCAAAAGATCGTTCTCAGTATCAATGTCTATGTTGCTACTTTCACCCATTTCATAAAGTGCAATTTTTCCTCCTAACCTGTTGTTGTACTCTTTCAGCACCTCAGGAGTAAAAATATAGATAGAACCATTTTCCTGGTATTGGGGCGCCATATCTTGCCGCCTTGGTCTTTCCCTGTAATCGTAATTGACAGAAACGGCATTCCCGTTAACTTCTTTCCAGAAAAACCGGTGGCTGTTGACAACAGACAAAAGTGAGTCGGCCTGTGATTGCTGCAGAACGCGTATTGCGTTATCGATGTCAACCGGAGACCGTACCGGAGAGGTGCATTGTAAAAAAACGATAAGAGACACATTCTCCCCTGTATCTTCAATTACATGCAAAGCATGAAGAAGAGCAGATTCAGAACTTGCTGTATCACCGCTGATTTCCGCAGGTCTGTGAATTATATTTGCATTGTAGTTTTTAGCGACCTGAAGGATTTGGGGGTCATCACTGGTAACATAAACATCATCGACAAGTGATGCAGCTTCCGCCTGTGAAATACTGTGCGCTACCAACGGAATACCATTCAACTCACGAATATTTTTACCGGGCACTCCCTTTGAGCCGCCCCGCGCCGGGATTAGACAAATTACTTTTCCGCTCATTGTTGAAATCTCTGTTTACACAACCTGGCGGACAGTTGCCGGCAGGCAGGTGTAATTAATTCTTACAGCCTCACTATTAGTGAAGCAGTCGCTACCATACACACCAAGTTCATCAGCTCTCTTCAGCATATTTTCAGTGGGTGCGTAACAATACAATTTGATCTGTTGAAAAGCAGACGACGCGACATAAAAAGCGGTAGACACAAAACCATGTAAACTTGCAGGTGGCCGGTCCTGCTCACGTAACCATAGCTCTAAAGGTAAATCGATGTACTCAATTTTCAGTGCCGGAAATGCAGCAAGCAGCTCTTCATTAAATGACTGCGTCTGTCCTCTGTGGGGGATATAAATGACGTTTTCCGGACATCTTTTGAGAATTGAATCGATAAACTGCTGGTACTCCTGCACATCACAAAAATCCCGTTCAACGACTTTAGAGCCAATAATGACAGCGGTACTTTCATCTACCTCTTTAAATTCCTTTCTTAACGCGCGCAAGTGATTTGTCATAAATTGTGTGTTTTCCGGAACATGAGTGCCAAAAATGGTAAAAAGACTGATATTACCCGGCACCTCCGGACCAAGACCATACGATACTTTTATCTTGGCTGCTTCCTCACGGCGCACGGCAGAGCCGTATACAGGCAGACTAAACTGTTTACCTGCAGGTAAATGAAAATACAGAAAAGATAATGTGGCAGTGCCGTCATCCAACATCCAGGTGTCTGTTCCGGACATTGCAGACGCGATATCCTTTTGCCACTGAGAGCGGAAGTCGGAGAGAATCAGACGCCCGTAAGCCCTGTCGCGAAATTTTTTGAAGGGTAATGCATAAACACCAATGCGGGCGTTTAAGTCCGGACCGGTTGCTTCATCAGTATTTCCGTAGTGCCAGGTAACCATTGAACTGATTAATTTCGGGAAATAGGACTTAACCGTCTGTAACTGCGTAAAATTTCTGCTTTGATGACTTGTAACCACGAACACATCTAATTCTGTGATCGCCATCTCACTGATGGCTTCATTCAGACATATAAGGTGGAAGGGTGATTCAACCAGAGCTAAAGCACGCATATTTGATCTGATCCGCTGTCGTATTCAAACCGTGTATCGGCCAACTTTCCGAAAACTTTATTCGTCATATCAGGCTTCGTTTAACCATGGTTTTGATGAAATTTGTTTTGCTCTGTATTCCAGCAACCTTTCAGATGTGTATGTCCCCGTGCTTAATAATGACCAGTTTAACGGAGCAGTTACTTTTATCGCCCGGTGACCATCAGGCATAATTAAAGAATCGTTTGTTCTTTCACTGCGGCTAAAAACTACAGCCAGACAGGCATCGTAACAATGAAAAGGTTGCAACTTATTGATACGTAAAGGGTAAGGTTCCTCCACATTTTCAGGCACTAGTACTTTAGGTAACACCACGTCATAGTCTTTACGCAACATAAAATAATTCACTAACATAGATGCCCTGACATAATCATTGGCCTGGAGAGGCGCATCATATTCTTTCATACTGTTACCGGCTAAGCGGATCAACATCATGTCTTCACCAGTTAATAAATCAACCTCCGTATCGCCGGCTGAATCACTGACAAGAATGACATCATTTGCGAATGAAGAAATACGTTTCCTTAGTTCATCACGCTGACAGTCCCGGAAGTAAATCACAACGGGCAGATCTTTAAACTCTTCACGAAAATCCACACCGGACACCCCTTCGTCCAGATAGTCAATTTCAAGCCCGATATTATTGTCCTGCACAAAGGCATCCAGTGATGTTTTAAAGCTCCGGATATTTGTTAGTACCGCCAGCCTTTTCCCTTTCACACTTGCGGCCAGACAGGTATAAACACGTCGTTGCGATATGGCCACTGAAACATCATATGCCAGTTCAGGAGACGCTAATTGTTGTTTCATAAGATCAAAATAATGACTCCAGTCTTCTCTGACTTTGTCACATAAATTCACAGTATCTGCATCAGTGAGTCCCGCCCCGAGTATTTTGCTCAGTACGGCATGATAGTAATTCATTGAGCCATAGAAAAAATAAAACAGAAGACTCTGACCCTGGCTGTAGGAATCAAACAGCTTTATTTTTTGGCTTTCGACTTGCTTTTCGATTTGACAGGGTTCTTCAAACTTCGCGTTGATACTATCCTGCAAGTCATTCAGTTCGCTACGTAATACGGATTCTGAGTATTGCCCGAAATAGCGCTGCGAAAATACTTCTGCCGGCACATTTGCATATGCGTTTCCACGCAGTTTTTTAAGCGCCTGTCGCTTTCGTTCAATCTCTTCAGATACCAGCACCATCTCGGGCCTGAGCGGAACAGCACCGCTAATTCTGGCGCCATCAGCAGTGTTATAGCACTCTGGCTTATAAGCTGATAAAGCCTGTTCCAGGGAAGTTGCAGCGACTTTGAACTCATACTTTGTATTTACCACCGGAGAGAAATTGCCTGGCACCCGGATTGAAACGTTGTTTTTTTCGCTGTAGTCATACACTTCCTGGCCATCTTCAGTGTAATAGCCGGAAGATTTGGAATGATGATTTTTGGCATCCTTAAACCCTAAATCAACACCAAACAGATATAGTTGCCGCATGCCCCATGCAAGTACTACGTTAGCAACAAAATTGGATACTGTTGGAAAAGCAAATTTAAGACGCTGGTACTTTTTGTCATTCAACACCGCAAGGGTAGATACCGTGGACGACTCTCCTTCTTTAAAGGCAAGGTAACATTGCCTGAACAGGTTTGCCGTGTCCGGATGGAAGCCGTTGCACGAAATTAAGTCTATTTCTTTCAGATACGCATCATCGTAAACAGATTTTGCCCAATCAAACGTTGACCTGTTTTGTTCTATTTCTGCGTGAAAATCTGGTTTTATTCCATGACGATGCAATACCTTGATGGCGGTTCCGCAACTGATAATGATTGCACTGTCGCGATTATCTTTTATCACATCAATCGCATCATCGACTGAAGGGCCATTCCCCACAATGAAAACAGGCGTATCACACAGTGCACTACCAAGAATTGCCGGTGCATCCGTTAATAGAAAGCGATGTTGTCTGACCATAGATTCACGGGTATGGCTAATGCCGAAATATGCGTGATCAAAATACTCTCCCATGGCGATAACAACTTGTAGTTGTTCCCTTAATTTTGCAACAGCGTCATTCAGCTTTTCATCATAGTAGCTTTGATAAAAGTAAGTCTGTGCAAGGACGTAAGGACCAATAGAGTGAAACTGATTCAGCAGGTCAGTAAAAAGGTGTGTGCCATCATCCCCTACGTTTAAGTAAATCCGGCTTCCCTGTTCATCAATTTTTTCGAGGATGCCAGCCCAGTCAATGGCAAAGAGAGACGCATAGAAGAAATCTCTGTTTGGTTCGCAAATAAATAGCTTCTCAATTACGCGCTGGCCTGACAGTTCTGCCAGGTCGTAGCCACTACCCAGACCGAAAACAATCAGTGATTTTACTCTTTCCGGTAAAGACTGTTGTTTTTCATGGACTTCATTCAAAAGCTCTTCGCTACGTGCAACGAACTGATAGTGCAAATAGTGCTTTAACTTATCGCCTTTGTATCCCAGGACTATTCCATCCTTTCTGGGATGTTTACAAAAACCTTCAAACTGAACCTGACTTGTTTTTTCAGGTGAGGCTGCATACCACGGTACAAGCAATTTTTTGTTTACAATATTAATACTGCCATTGTCATCAACCGCACACCATTCAAGCGGCTCATAGTCCTTAAATTGCTGATAGACATCAGGAACATATTTCTCAAAAGCAGCCAGGTTTTTATTGAACTTCTCCCCCCGTGATACTGGCTTCCAGCCAGCAGGATCTGCTACACCAGTCCACGCAGGAATATATTGTTCTGGCAATGCAGCAGCTTTTCCCTTACCTGATTGCCGTTTCAGATGAAGGCCGTTTACAGCCAGATCATAGACCACATGACTAAACACGGGAGTGTTGTAGTGCCGGTATACATAAATATGATTAAAGTCTACAGCTGCAGATAACTCGCTAATATCACTGAAGAAGCTATTACCGTCATTTCCGGCCTGAAGATAAATAGCGGTATTCTTCCTGTGTGCAGTCCGGAGCATTTCTTCCCAGGGAGCAACCAGTACCGAGTTTTTGAACATTTGCAGGTCGGGTTCATATACGATCATGTGATCGATTGAGTGATGTTTTAACAGTTCTCTTATGTGAAATCCCATACCTGCGCCCAGAACAACAAGGACAGGAATATGTTCCGGTAAGCCTTCGCGATAATAAGAGTAAAGAGGGGCGCTTCCGAATGGCGTCGACTCACCTCCCTCCTCAACAGTATCAACATCAAAACGCAGCGGATGCGCTTTAAATGATTGATATTGCTCCACCATTCCGGCTTCAGGATGTAAGCCATAAAAGACTCTGCCCTGCCCATAATCCACAATGTTGGGTTCGCCGGATTTATTGCAGAATACAGATAGATTAGTTGAAGGTATTGAGTTAATCAGCTCAGCAACCGGCGGAATGTGATGACTAAAAGCAGTAAGATTGCGTCTGAAATTTCTATGCAGCATTTCAGATAATTGCTTTTCTGAAGCGAGTTGAGCTTCTTCATCATCATGTAAGTGGATTTGAATAGATTCAATCATTTTTCATTCGCCGGGGTGGCGTCCGGTTAAAACATTTATGTTTGTTTATTAGTATTTTTTCCGCAGACAATCCATAAAAAGCGACAGTCCGAAATGCCGGCCCTGCAGGAAAGTTGTAAGGCCGGCGACACTGATATAATGAAACAAGCCTGCGATTCCACTTCTGACAGCGTGGCGCCTGAGCAAGTGAAGAGTCAGTTCTTTCGCATAATCGCCGTACTGCCTTTGAGGGAGTAATCGTAATAACTGGCGACCGGCATGACAGCTTTTCTTCATTGAACCGGTAGAATACGGTAATTTCAGAATGTCAGCCGGATAAATTAAGAACTGCGCCATATCGTCTGTCGTCATGCCCGTAATACCAAGTTCTTCTAACTGTCTTAATACTATTTGCTGACACCCGCGCAATTGTCTGCCAATCTGCGCTGTTGATTCTTGTGCCTCATGCCTGCGATATCGCATCAATGGCTCGTGAATCATTCCTATCTTACCCACTTTACTTACGTCAACCCAAAACTGGTAGTCACTGGCACCGGCAAGTGACTCATCAAAGGTTATTCCATGCTGATGAATGACATCACTTCGCACCATGCTGCCCGGATTCAGTACATAGTTGTAGAACAGCAGAGCATCAGCAGAAACATCCCGTGCCTGCCTCGCGCGATATACCTCAGAGACATCGTCAAACTCTATGTATTCACAGGAAACGGCAACAGCCTTTTGATCTGAATTAAGATAAGCATGTTGTTTTTCAAGGCGGTCAGCCCGTGCGATATCGTCTGCATCCAGCCAGGCAAGAAATTCACCTTTAGCTTCAGAAAGCAAGGTATTCCTCGCCGCAATGATCCCTTTGTTTTGCTCATGGGTGAGAACTCTGATGCGCGGATCCACAGCTTGCCATTGCTGTAACTGAACAGATGTATTGTCAGTCGAGCCATCATCAAGAAGGAGTACTTCGAAACGCTTTTCTGTCTGTTCAAGCAGAGAGGCCATTGTTTCATCAAGGTATTCCGATACGTTAAAACACGGGATCAGCACTGAAATTAAAGGCACTACACGCCCACCATTCTGATATCGTCATGGTGTCTTTCCTTTGCTGCGGAGGCAATACGGCCCGCTATCTCATCCCTGAATGCATGAGACGAAATGACAAAATTTTTCGCCCCGTCATCTAACGCCTGCTCCAATGTAATCACAGTATAACCCG
>NZ_JBSWYQ010000016.1:0-78014 GCF_056161165.1 Alteromonas sp. ABV2_168
AATTACCAAGAGTATTGTAATAGCATTGTGATTTTTGAACATTTTTCTTATCTGATCCCTGAACGATTCTGCATTAGCAATTGCACATAACACCCAAATAAGGGGCACAAACATGGCGGCTATAATCGGAACGAAGTGACACAGCCGCCATGTTTGTGTCCCAGCGAGCCCGCGAGCGCCTTAATTTGTTTGTTATATTTAGTACACTGGTAAAATTTCAAAGATATTACCAGCATTTTTAGGTACTGTGGTTAAAGGTATGAGCACCTCTCCAGTTTTCTTGTTTTCTATCCAAAAATTAACCTCAGTCCAGCTATGCTCACCCAACTTAATTTTATAGATCTCTCCCGGGGCTCCTGAAAAATTGAAGGTTGCTTTTGCTTCATTTAACCCTTCAAGATAACAGACTGTTCCTTTTTTAGCTCCTGGCGTAACGGCTACTGGTTGTAATAAGGTCGTCTTATTAATGAACTCACCTTCTATATGACATAGGAATATCTTTTCATGCCCTTTGCCGAAAGGTTTTCCCTCACTTTCGTCAGCCTCAAACACCACGGAATTTGAAACATCATTTTCTGAATAAAACTTACTCAAATCGACTGGGGTTGAACTACAACCTCCAAGCATAAAAGTAATTACTAAAAACTTCCTCATTTCCATTCCAAAAAATATAACTACTAAATAGACACCAACACGGTGTGATCAACCACCCCACATTGGTGTAATTGTCTGTTTTCATTTCTCCAGAATATCTCAGAAGCCCCACCTTTAAAAGGTTGTGCGGTTTTGGTGCAATTTCGCGGGAGCAAAATGCACCGTTTGCGAAGTGGGATGTGAAATGGTGTAAAACCATCCTTCCTGCCAGTTTTCTTGACTCTCACATATTCTTAAGCTGTTTTTATTTTGATAAGCATTATGAAATCAAAGTTTCTGCGGGAAGTGTATGAATTTATGTTGTCGAGAGGCTACGCCAAAAGAACCATAGAAACGTATTTAACGTGGATTACTGACTTTATCCGGTACCACAACTACGCCCGGCCTCAGGAGATGGACGCTCAGCATGTTGAGAGTTATCTGACTTATTTAGCTATTCAAAAACAGTGTGCGAAAAGCACTCAGGCAATCGCCCTTAACGCACTGCTCTTTCTATATAACAAATATCTTGAATTGCCCTTGCCGGAAGACATGAGTTTTTTGAATAGTAAACGGGAGCGTAAGTTACCCGTGGTATTGACGCAATCCGAAGTCCGGGCCTTACTCGGGCGTGTAAGTGCACAACACTATCTTGCAGTTGCTCTACTTTATGGTAGCGGTCTGCGGCTTATGGAATGCGTTAGGTTACGCACTGGCGATGTCGACTTTGATTATAAATGTTTGAGAGTATGGTTCGGTAAAGGAGGAAAACATCGCATCGTCACGCTCTCAGAATCTCTCATTCCGTTACTGACGTCACAAATCGGGCAAGTCGACCAGTTATTGTCCCGGGATTTGACTGTACCGGAGTTTTCCGGAGCCTGGATCCCGCAGGGTCTGCGTAAAAAATATCATTCGAGAAATAAAACGCTGGAGTGGCAGTATTTATTCCCTTCCAGGCGTCTTTCAGTTGACCCCGAAACTAAACTGTTACGACGTCACCATATTGATGAAAAGCAGTTGCAGCGCAATGTAAAACGGGCAAGTCAGGAGGCGGGCATAAAGAAACACGTTACGCCGCACACATTAAGGCATTCATTTGCCACGCACCTGTTAGCGGCCGGGGCTGATATCAGAACTGTCCAGCATCAACTGGGGCATTCCGATGTGCGAACAACACAAATCTATACGCATGTGCTGCAACAAGGAGGAAATGGCGTGATCAGTCCCCTGTCACGCCTTACTTTATAGAATGAAGTGAGCACTTCCGGCAGTGCAAAACCTGCCGTCCGGTCAGGAGATGATGATGCGCTTGTAGGCCAGCAGGGAGCCGTCGTCATTTTGTTCGAGGTTGAACACATACTCGTTGTAATCACTGCCGAATACCGTATCGTTGGTCAGGTATGTATCTGGCGCACCGTGATTGATATAGTCAGAATGGCTGGTACAGATATCTGTGCAGAAATCATCATCAAAGCCAAACTGGGAAATCAGCTCGTCGTTGTTATTATTCTTCACTCTGAAGTGAATGTGAATTGCACGGCTGGCATACCAGCCCGGGAAGCAGGTCTTAAAGTTCACACGGCCACTGCTGTCTGTTACTGCAATGCCCCGGAACCAGCGCGATTGCAGCGCTTCACTGTCGTTCCCTGTACAAAAAGAAGAATTGAACCCGTTGGTGTCACTGCTTCCTGTCGTATCGCCGGAATAAATGCCTTCCACATCGCAGTGCCACACTTCTATTTCATAGCCTGACAGCGGATTACATTGTTCGTCTATGAGTTGCAGGCATAACTGCATGGGCAAACCGGTTTGACCTTCTGAGATATCATCAAGATAGTCAGAGTCGAAATAGCATGGACCTTCCGTTTGTTGTCCGGTCAGTTCAACAGAGCAGGTACTGCTGTTTTCAAAAATGCTGTCAGCGGGGAAATCCGCTGTCATTGAATCTGTACCGCCACTCAGCCAGCTGCCGTTATCAGCCACAGTCGTTGTGCCTGTGCCGCTGCTGCCGGAGGAAGAACCGGTTGATGTACTGCCTGTTGACGTACTGGTTGAAGTCGAGCTGCTACCGCCGCTGCCACCGCAACCGGTGAGCATGATCACCGGTGTCGCTACTGCCAGTGAAGCCAGAGATTTAAGGGTTTTGCGTCGTCCGTCAAAGAGGATTGGTTTGGTCATGTTTTTGCCTGCCTGAATAAAATGCATGAAATATAATATGCATCTTCGACGTCAATGGCCCGTAAACGTCACAAGCTTTACTTACCATTTACATAACAAAACGATTCTGCTTCATAGCCGGATAAACCAGTTCTTCCGGTACATCCACCATACCGGCAAAAACATCACACAGAGAAAGCTTACAGCAAACAGCAAAGAAGCATTAAAAGGTGAAAAGTAAGGCAGGAATACAGACTGGTAAAGCGCAGCTTTCAGGGAGCCGGAGCCCGCCGGAATCATGAAAAGCAGCCGCGCAGCAATACCGGATAACATGAAAAATACAAAACTGTTTGCACCTGCGATAATAAAGGGCTGCGCCCAGCGTTGATAACCGCGCAAGTCTGTAATCCAGTGCAACAACGCTAAACACCCCATTGCGCAGCCTGCCGTTAATGCCGTAAAGCCCGGTGACCAGAGCGCTTTATTCACCGGCACCCACAGCGCCATGACGCCCCCGGCCAGAATGAGAATGATGCCGGCACCGGCCATTTTAAGTGCAGGCATTTCCGCTTCCCGTTGTAAGAACAGGCCACACATTACGCCGCAGAGACAGGTGGATATTGCAGGCATGGTGCTTAGCAAACCTTCCGGATCGAAGGGAAATGGTATTGCTGTTGAATAGTAAACATGATGCTTTCCCAACACGCCGGCATCTATCCATGCTGCGAGACTGTTGCCGTATGCCCATTGCCCCTGATATACGTTGCCGGCTGTATCTGCATAGGGAATAAACGTCATCGCCGCCCAGTACGCCGCCACCAGCAACACCGCGGCAAACAGCAGTCCGCGAATTCGCAGGCACATCGCCAGTATTGCAGTAAAAAAGTAAACCAGTGCCAGCCGTTGCAGAACCCCCATCACCCGGATATTTTCCAGCCGGTCCCGGACCCAGTCGAAATCCGGATTGTAAGGGTTGTAGTAAAACAGCGCGAGGAACAAGCCACATAAGAACAGCAATACACTGCGTTTCAGTATTCTTGCCAGCATTACTCCGGCTGAACCGCCTTGCTGACGATAAGAAGAAAAAGGGATTGCCACGCCCATGACGAAAATAAAGAAAGGAAACACCAGATCTGTCGGTGTCAGTCCATGCCATTGTGCATGCAATAAAGGCCAGTAAACGGTTTGCCAGCTTCCGGGATTATTCACCAGAACCATTAACACAATGGTAAGCCCCCGCAGTACGTCTAGGGAAATCAATCTCTTCATTGGCTATTCTTTAAGTTCGACATTGAATGACACACACCCGCCATTGGAATATTTTATTATTTACTTAGGAAATAATTGTGATAATTTGGTTATTTCATGCAGCATTAACCGGTAATAACATGTCACTCTTATCCCGACACTTTCGCTTTCTGGTCGCTACCTGCGCGGTTGCCACACTGATTGGCTGCGCCGGCGGTTACACCAGTATGCCATCGAAAAATACCGGTGAACGGGTGAAAGTGCTTGTTATGCACTTTACCGCGATAGATTACCAGAAAAGTGTGCATGCTCTGGTGGATGAAGGCGGGCTGAGTGCGCATTACCTAGTCACTGATCCGTCTGACCCCACGTTTCCGGGTGATGAGGCATCTGTGCTGCAGCTTGTGCCTGAATCGAAACGCGCCTGGCATGCCGGCAAAGGTGAGTGGCAAACGCGTAACCATTTGAATGATACATCCATCGGCATTGAGATTGTGAATGTACCTGAATGTCAGCGGGATAATGAGACAGCGGCCAGCCGGTCAGAACATGGCAGCAACCGTCTTTGTGTATTTCCTGATTATCACCCGGAACAAATTCAGGTGCTCATTGCGCTGGCAAAAGACATACTCGCCCGCAACCCTGACATTTCTCCCACCGCTGTTGTTGGCCATGCAGATATAGCATTTAACAGAAAAAATGACCCGGGCCCGCGTTTTCCATGGTATCAGCTGTATTTGGAAGGGATAGGCGCCTGGTATGAAACCGGCACATTAACGACATACTGGCAACGCTTTAACCGCGCCCTGCCCTCTGTTTCTTTAACGCAGGCTGCGCTGCGCACTTACGGATACGGCGTGGTGGAAACCGGCACACTGGATGAGCAAACCATCAATGCGTTGTCGGCGTTCCAGATGCACTTTGTGCAGGATAACGTAACCGGCGCGATTAACAGCCGCACAGCAGCCGCATTGTTCGCTTTGCTGGATAAGTATTTTCCGCAAAAGGTCAAGGCGCTGAATACCCGCTACGCCCGTGAAACGGCACTGAAAGCCGCACCTGCTGAAGAGAAGCGTCCTCAGTCAGGGCAAATTGATAGTGATTTTCCCCAACAAGAGCGTTCCAGCCGGGAAGAGGTGAACGACAAGGTCGCGTTTAAAGCGTACAAAGGACGGGGCGAAATTTTACTGACGCCAGCCACAACCATCAACGCCACGGTGAAGGTAAATGGCGAAACGCTGAACATTGCCTCTCCCCTGGAGGCCGGTCATACCTACAGTTATTCTCTGAAAAAGCGTACACACAACGGTACAAACACCCTTGAGGTGCAAAGTGATTCAGAAAGTGACGCTTTGCACGTCACCATTCCCTGGCCTGCGTTGACTGATGAAACGCAAAAATGGCAACAAGCCTTCAGACCAGTCGATGCGTTAATTCAGCAGGACATTGAGGATGGCTTTCCCGGAGCCGTATTACTGGTTATCAAAGACGGCGCTGTGATTAAACGTACAGCCTATGGCAATGCGCTACTTTACGATGAAACAGGCACCCGCCTCGCAAAGCCGGAGCCGGTGACACCGGACACGCTGTTTGATGTAGCCTCTAACACGAAAATGTTTGCAACTAATCTGGCACTGATGAAACTGGTGTCTGAGGGGAAATTGAGTATTGATGCGCCGGTGTATCAGTACCTGCCGGAGTACGCCGGCGGTGGCCGTGAAGCCCGCACTGTCAGAGATTTACTGAGTCATCAGTCCGGCTACGGGCCTGAGGTGCGTTTTTTTGCCCCCGGCGAGCGCTACGGTGAGTCTTTCCGCTCACGGGATAAATCACATACATCAACCTTATTAACCACTGCGGTACCTTTTCAGATAAGCAAAGGCGCGCAGGCTACGTACAGTGACACCAACTTTATGCTGCTGGGACTGCTGGTTGAGCGGATAACAGGCATGTCTCTCGACCGGTATTGTGAGCAGTTCATTTACGGCCCGCTTCAACTTAATCACACGGTGTTTAATCCGCTGAAAAAAGGGTTTGCCCCCAGTCAGATTGCCGCTACAGAAATAAATGGCAATACACGCAGTCACAATATCGATTTCCCCGGCATCCGCACGTACACGCTGCGTGGAGAAGTGCATGACGAAAAGGCCTGGTACAGCATGGGCGGTGTATCAGGGCATGCAGGCCTATTCTCCACAGTGGATGATTTTGCCGTGCTGATGCAAACCTTATTAAATGGCGGTGGCTACGGACAGGTTGCACTGACCGACCAGGACACTATTTCACTGTTTACCGCCCCTACACCGTTGAATCCCGGTTTCGGACTTGGCTGGCGCAGGGGCAGCAACGGCAGTAATCGCTGGCACTTCGGCCCTTATGCCGGTTCACAAGCTTTTGGTCATACCGGCTGGACCGGCACAGCCACGGTTATCGACCCCGCGCAGGATCTCGGTATTGTGCTGTTTACCAACGCCAGACATACACCGGTTGAGAAACAGAGTACCGGCAACCTGCAGTTTGCCGGCAGCGAATTTGAAACCGCAAGATATGGCAGTGTGATAACCCGGGTTTACGAAGCAATACTCAATCACTGAGGTAAAAGTACTGGCAGAACCGGTAAGTTCTCAGTTAGGCTATCGCCACGCTTTTTTATAAAGCGTCACACTGCCCCGCGGAACAAAGCGCACTGAATATCAGCGCCTGATTTGCGATCAATCATTAGAATAAAAGCAGGAACATTTTTCATGGATTGGGTTTCAATTATCCCGCCTCTCGTCGCCATTTTTGTGGTGTTCTGGAAAAAAGAAGTCATTATGGCCTTGTTACTGGCCGTTCTTTCATCAGAAGCATTGATTTTATTGAGTGTGACCGGTGACGGCGTATTGCTTGCGCCGGTGAATGCTATCGAAAGAACCATCGACGTTGCCGCCAGTCCGGGCAATACCCGGATCCTTATTTTCTCTATTCTGGTGGGTGCGCTGTTAGCCTATATCCGCGACTCAGGCGGTGTCACGGCTACCGTAAACTGGCTCACAGGCAAAGGCATTGCCAGAAGTAAGCGGCAGGTTGGCAGTCTGACGATGCTCACCGGTGTTGCAGTATTTATCGAGTCCAATTTAAGTGTACTCACCGCCGGCATATTCGCCCGGGGTTTATTTGATAAATTCAAAATGAGCCGGGCACGCCTGGCCTACATCATCGACAGTACCAGCGCGCCGGTTTGTATTCTTATCTTACTGAACGGATGGGGCGCATTCGTCCTTGGCCTGCTGGACGGTTACGAGCTGGAGCAGTCTTCCGCCAGTATCTTGTGGGGCACAGTACCGCTGAATTTCTACGCCCTGATCACTCTGGCGATTGTGGTGTACACCATAGTGAAAGACAAAGTGCACGGTCCGATGGCAAAAGAAGATGCCGCCATGACTCACACCGGTACTGTCATTGAGTCAGAACCGGCAACCAAAGTACGCTTTATGGTGGTGCCGCTGGTGCTCATGGTTGTCAGTATGGTTGGCTTTATGTTGTGGACCGGAGATGGTGTGCTGGCTAACGGCAGTGGCAGCAAATCTGTGTTGTACGCCACTATTCTTGCTACCGTTGTCGCGTACTTCCTGTTAATTCTGCATAAACGTTTCACTCACCACGAAGCCGTAGAAATTGGCTTTAAAGGGATGGGCGAACTGCTCCCGCTGGTGTCCATTGTATTACTTTCCATGACACTGGGAGCCAGCTTAAAAGTGCTCGGCACCGGCGTTTTTGTTGCCGGTATTGTGGGTGAGTACCTGCCTCTGGTATTAATTGTTCCCATGCTGTTTCTGGCCGGCGCGGTCATGTCGTTTACCACCGGTACCAGTTGGGGCACGTTTGCGATTTTGATCCCCATCGGCGTTCCGTTGATCCAGTCATTAGGACTGCCACCCTCTCTGGTCATTGCCGCAATTCTGGGCGGCGGCGTATTTGGTGATCACTGCTCCCCTATTTCCGATACCTCAGCGGTATCGTCTATCGCGGCCGGGTGCGATCTGTTAACGCACATCCGTACCCAGCTTCCCTATGCACTTACCGCTGGCGGACTGACACTCGTTGCCTATGTCATCGCCAGCATCATTATGATTGGATAGCCATTATGCGAATACTTTTACTCTCGCTATTTTTGTTTGTGGCGGCAGGATGCTCCGGTGAAAAACCAACGGTATCTGCACCGGCCCCGGAAGTTGAAACCAGCCAGCAGGCGGTGTCTATGCCTGATACCTTTGCTGCCGATGCTGCCATGGCAGTATTAAACGAAGGCGGTAACGCGGTTGATGCGGCCATCACGGCGCAATTTGTGCTGGCAGTGACCTTCCCCGAAGCGGGTAACATCGGTGGCGGTGGTTTCATGACCATCTTTTTCGACGATGAAGCCGCCTTTATGGATTACCGTGAAATGGCTCCGGCGGCAGCCCACCGTGATATGTACCTCGATGAAAACGGTGACGTGAAAACCCTGGAATCGCTGTTTGGTGCAAAAGCCTCCGGTGTACCCGGTTCAGTTGCCGGCATGTGGGCAGCACATCAGCGCTACGGTAAATTACCCTGGAACCGTCTGGTGCAGCCTGCTGTAGACCTGGCAGAAAAAGGGTTTAATGTGCCGGCAAAACTGGCTGACCATATTACCCGCTACATGGCCAGACAGGAAAAAGAAGGGATCACCAGCAACTTTGGCGACTATTTCGGTGACGCCCGCACTGCAGATGTGCTGTTTAAACAACCTGAGTTAGCCGCAGCGCTGACACGCATTCGTGACGAAGGTGAAAAAGGCTTTTACGAGGGCGAGACCGCCCGCATTATTGCCGGTTTTATGGCCGAAAACGGTGGACTGGTCACAGAAGAGGATTTACAGGGTTACGAAGCCAAATGGCGGGCACCGATTGTTTATCCCTGGCAGGATTACAAACTTATCACTGCACCACCTCCCAGCTCTGGCGGTGTGGCTGTTGCCCAGTGGATCAGTATGCTCAATGAAGTACTGAAAAATCAGTCTCTGCCTGCACAAAACAGTAAAGAGTATATTCATCTGATGTCTGAAATCGGTAAACGTGTGTTTGCTGACCGCGCCGAATACATGGGCGACCCCGACTTTGTTGATGTGCCTGTAAAAGCGTTATTAGAACCGGCCTACATTACTGCCCGTGCCGGAGAAGTGGATCCTGAAGCCATTTCAGTGACAGAAGACGTGAAACCCGGCTTATATGAAAGTCCGGACACCACCCATTTCTCGGTTATGGACAAATGGGGCAATGCGGTAGCGAATACCACTACCATTAACCTGTCCTTTGGCAGTGGCGTGGTGGTAGAAGGTGCCGGCTTCCTGCTGAACGACGAAATGGACGATTTCAGTGCTAAGGCCGGCGTGCCTAATTTCTTTGGTGCCATCGGCGGTACCGCTAACGAAATCCAGCCGGGTAAGCGCATGCTGTCTTCCATGACACCCACCATTGTGCTGAAAGGCGATAAAGTAAAACTGATCACCGGCTCACCGGGCGGTACCACGATTATTTCTTCAGTGGCACAGTCCATACTGAACGCGCTGTTTTTCGATATGACAGCAGATGAGTCAGCAAACAGTCCCCGCTTCCATCATCAGCTCTGGCCAAAGGACACCATTGCGTATCATGCAAGCATGCCGGCAGACGTTGTAAAGGCGCTTGAAGCAATGGGCTACACCATGAAGGAAAGTAACTTTGGCGATGTTCACCTGATCAAGCGTACTGAAACAGGCCTGGATGCAGCCTCTGAAGCCAGAGGACGCGGTAAGGCAATTGTTGAAGAAGTGGAATTGTAGTCAGCTTACACGGGCTCAGCGGCCCGGTTAATGAAGCGCAGCACAACGCTGCGCTTTTTTATGCCTGTTACACAGCGAACAACTGAGAAAGCGATTTAAACGCCTTGAACTCCAGCGCATTGCCTGCAGGATCATGAAAAAACATGGTCGCCTGTTCGCCGGGTTCCCCTTTAAAGCGCACGTAAGGCTCTATAACAAACGACATATCTGCCGCTTTTAACCGTCCAGCCAGTTTGTGCCAGTCTGCCATATCCAGCACCACACCGAAATGCGGCACCGGAACAGCGTGACTGTCTACTTCATTGTGCTGTGGTGCAGAGGGCATGGCATCAACGCAATGAGTTACCAGTTGATGGCCATAGAAGTTCCAGTCAATCCAGCGGGTGTCACTGCGCCCGCGTTCGCAGCCCAGTAAGTCTCCGTAAAACGCAGCAGCAGCGGCTATATCGTCAACGGGAATCGCAAGATGAAACGGTTGAGGCATGTGCTCTCCTTTATAATAATTTTTTCAACAGCCATAATTTTAATCGGGAATACGGGGCGTAACGTACCGCTACGTCAAACTTCGAGGCTCTTACCATCACAGATTTAAGATGACTGAACGTATCAAAGCCATATTGTCCGTGATAGCGCCCCATACCACTGCTACCGACCCCGCCAAAAGGCAAGTTTGCATTGGTCATAAACATCACCGTGTCGTTCACACACACGCTGCCTGCACTGGTTTGCGTAAGTACTTTGTCACGAAGGCCGTGATCTTCACTGAACAGATACAGCGCCAGAGGTTTTGCCCGCCCGCGGATAAAGCCAATGCTGTCTTCTATGTTCTCCAGTTCGATGACCGGCAACACCGGGCCGAAGATTTCTTCCTGCATCAGCGTGCTGTCTGCCGGAGGATTTAACACCACAGCCGGGGCCAGCTTGCGTTTCCCGTCGTCCCGTTCGCCACCAATACGGCATTGCAGATCCGCAATGAGCTGACACAGTCTTTCGTAATGACGGATATTGACGATATGCCCGTAATCTTTGCTTTGCAAAGGTTCAGGCCCGTACTGCTTAGTGATTTCCCGTTCAAGGGCGACAAGAAACGCTTCAGCAAACCCTTTCTCAATCAGGATATAGTCCGGGGCGATGCAGGTCTGGCCGCAGTTCATCCACTTACCCCACACTATACGTCTGGCAGTGACATCCAGCCTGCAACTGGCGTCAACGATACAGGGACTTTTCCCGCCAAGCTCCAGCGTAACCGGCGTAAGGTGTTTCGCTGCTGCAGACATAACAATTTTGCCTACCGCTTCGCCACCGGTGTAAAAGATGTGGTCGAAAGGCAGGGTTAATAAAGCCTGTGTCTCCTCTTTACCCCCTTCAACAACCGCCACGGCATCTTCTTCCAGATATTGAGGCAGCAAGCTGGCCATTAATGCTGATGATGCCGGGGCAAGTTCTGACGGTTTAACAATGGCACAGTTGCCCGCTGCCAGTGCCGCAATCAGCGGCGCTAAAAGCAATTGCACGGGATAATTCCACGCCCCGATGATCAGCACTACACCCAACGGCTCCGGTTGCAGATAACTTCGGGCCGGCTGGGCCGCCAGGGGCGTAGATACGTGACGTAAATCTGCCCAGCTGTCGATATGTTTGAGTGTGTGCTTGAGGTCAGAGAGTAAAAAGCCGGTTTCCGAAGTACGGGCTTCTGTTTCACATTTGCCTAAATCCTGATTCAGGGCGCGGTGAATGTCTTGCTCATGGGTAACGAGCATGGTCTTAAGGGCCAGCAACTGCTGTTTGCGCCAGCTGATATCACGGGTTTTGTTGGTGAAAAAGGTGCTTCGCAGCGCAGCGAACGTTGCAGCGTAATCCCCCGCCTCCTTAGAGGGCGCGTTACCGGTATCAGTTACAACTTGCATAGATTCACTCCCCTGTTCAGCATTCAGTGGTTTACTTTACCGACAAAAAAGCCTGCTCGGAAGCAGGCTTTTCAGGTATTTATCTTTTTGCTTACGCGTCGTAAGGATGACGTAACACGATAGTTTCGTTACGGTCAGGCCCCGTTGATACGATATCAACAGGCACGCCGGTAATGGCTTCAAGGCGTGCGATATAATTGCGCGCTTCCTGAGGTAACTTATCGAAATCAGTGACGCCGAAAGTTGTCTCTTTCCAGCCCGGCATTTCTTCGTAAACCGGAGTAACCAGGTCGTAGCCATCAGCAGCCATAGGCGGAACGTCTTTCACGTTACCGTCTGCGTCTTTATAACCTACACAGATTTGCAGAGTTTCCAGACCATCCAGTACGTCCAGCTTGGTTAAGCAGAAACCGGTGATTGAGTTAATTTGCACAGCGCGTTTCATCGCAACGGCATCGAACCAGCCGGTACGACGCTTACGGCCAGTGGTCGCACCGAACTCATGACCTTTTACGCCCAGATGCTCACCGACATCGCAAGCCAGTTCTGTAGGGAAAGGACCGGAACCAACACGGGTTGTGTACGCTTTAACAATACCTAATACATAATCCAGGTTCAGCGGGCCAAAACCGGCACCGGTAGCAACGCCGCCTACTGTGGTGTTAGATGACGTAACGTAAGGGTATGTACCGTGGTCAATATCCAGCAGTGTACCTTGCGCACCTTCAAACATAATTGGCAAACCCGCTTTGTGGGCTTTGTCCAGTTCGTCGGTTACGTCAACAACCATGGCTTTCAGGATATCTGCCACAGCCAGCGCCTGCTTGAGGGTTTCATCGAAATCCACTGCCGGCTCTTTGTAGTATTGCGTCAACGTGAAATTATGTACGTCCAGTACTTCTTTCAGTTTTGCCGCGAAATCTTCAGGGTTGAACAGATCGCCAACGCGCAGACCACGACGTGACACTTTATCTTCGTAAGCCGGACCGATACCACGACCGGTTGTACCGATTGCTTTGCTGCCACGGGCCTTTTCGCGGGCCACGTCCAGTGCAATGTGATAAGGCAGGATAAGCGGGCAGGCTTCACTAATTTTTAAACGTTCCCGCACAGGCACACCACGTTCTTCCAACATGGTAATTTCTTTCATCAGTGCTTCCGGGCTTAACACCACGCCGTTACCAATGATGCAGGTAACGTTGTCACGCAGAATACCGGACGGGATTAAGTGGAGGACGGTTTTCTCACCGTCGATTACCAGTGTGTGACCGGCATTGTGACCGCCCTGATAGCGAACCACGTATTTTGCGCGATCTGTTAACAGGTCTACGACCTTACCTTTACCCTCGTCACCCCATTGAGTGCCGAGTACCACAACGTTCTTTGCCATGAATCTAGTGTGTAAAAAAATTAGGCGGGGATTCTACCAAAGATTGCGACCTTTGATCATCTGTTTTATGCGCAAAAATAAGACAGACATGGTCTGAGCCATATTATTTTTTTATAAATTAACGATTGTTCAACGGGATAGATACACCAGGCTGACGACGCCAATCACCACCAGCACTCCTCCGACTTGTCTTAGACTATTGCTCGATTGCTGGCTCACAGAAAGCAGGTATAATCGCCAACGGTCAGGCATGATTAACGGTCCCAGCCCTTCAACAATGCAAACAATAGCCAGTGCCGGCCATAACCAGTCCATGCATTTCTCCTCATTAAGTTTGTTTTGGTTGCTGATGCACAACCCTGATGACGCCTGATCTTTTGACCGGAGACAACGTTAACACATTTGACCAGTTATATTTTGTCACAAAACCTCAAAATATCTGCTATATCAATACTGTAGTTATGCATTAAAGGATAACCAATGAGATTTCCTCTTCAGGGACACTATGCACTCGACGTTTCGGGCAACCTGCTTGAAGTGTTTGCAACGGGTGCCTGGAATAAAGCCACAGCAGAGGCCATGACAGAGGATATTCACCGGATGGCGCAAGGGTTTAACAATGAACCCTGGGGAGCCATAATGGACGGTCGCCGCTGGGTATTGTCTACGCCTGAATGTCAGAATGTACTGGCAAGGGGAATAAAGAAGAACATCACCATGGGTCTGACGCGATCTGCCTATGTGCTTGATGCGGGCATGGTGAAGCGTGCTCAAATTGAACGAACCCATCCACACCTGCGGGAAGACATTCGCGGAACAAATTACGAACGGGCTTACTTTTCCAGCTACTTCGAAGCGCTGTGCTGGCTTGCTGAAGGCGGTTTTACACCCTACCCGCAGCAAACCCCACAAGACAACGATTAATAGAGCAGACTGTAAACCTTACGGCGGTACTCAGACTTCAGGCTGTCACCATCCGGCAATGCATTAATCATATCCAGCATCAACTTTTTCGCTTCGCCGAAATTCAAATCTGTCTTTAACACAGTAAACAACAATGCCAGTGCTTCGGCAGATTTATGGGCCTGCTGTAACTGCACCGCTAATTCCACTTTCAATTGCAGATTATCGGGTTCAGCTTCTACCTGTGCGGTTAACTGCTGAATTTCCGGAGACTCAGCAGCCTGTTCTGCCAGTTCAACTTTACCGGTCAGCGTTTGATAGCGACTATCCTGATCGACCAGAGTAATCGTTGCCAGCAGCGCCTTTGCAGCATCCACCGAACCGGTTTCCACCAGGCAATCGATGTACATATAACGGGCGTTAATATTCCCTTCGTTCATTTCAAAGGCTTGTTTGGCAAACGGGAATGCCGTTGCATAATCACCTTCGTAAATGGCCTCACCGGCTTTCGCCAGTAATTCATCTTCCGGGTTTGGCAGGTACTTACTCAGGAACTCGCGGATCTGGTCCTCGCCCTGAACGCCGGCAAAGCCGTCCACCGGCTGGCCGTCTTTCACTACCATGACCGTGGGCAGACTGCGAATACCGAACTGCGCCGCGACTTCCTGCTGCTGGTCACAATCGACGCGTGCAAGAATTAAATTATCACCGTATTCAGACGCGATCTTTGCCAGTATGGGAGAAACACTTTTCGACTCCTCGCTCCATTCTGCCCAAAAATCCACAAGTACCACTTTTTCCCGTGAATCCATCAGAATGACCTGCTGAAAATTCTCCGGAGTGATATCAACGGTATTGTTCGCAACTAAATTATCCATGCGTATTTGCCTGTTCTGAATATTTGCTCAATGATATGGGTGCGTTAGCTGCAAAAGCAAGACTGACAACCATACAGTTCAGCGTTACACTGACTGCCACGACTTTTTAAGGAACGATTTATTCTTACTATGCTCCCCCAATTGAAAATTCTGATCATTGAAGACTCAGCAGAGCTGCTGGAGCAGCTTTCCACCAGCATCCGTTCCACCACCGAGCTGTTCGACAGGCCAGACATTGAGATCACGGTCGTTGAAGCCAGCTCTGTCGCCACAGCCCTGGACTCTGTTCACAACGACGGAGAAATTCAGGCCGTGGTATTCAGTTGGGACACCGAAGTCAGGCAATTTGAAATCGGTGGCGAAGGCAAAGGCAAAGTAGACAACAATGCGGTGGTCATCAAGGCCATCAAAGCCATCCGCCCGGAATTACCGGTTTATGTACTGGGAGATGCCATTAAGGGGCTGGATATTGTTAACCAGGCCAGCGGCATGGAGTCGTTTTTCTACCGCAACGATATTATCTCCGATCCGGAATCGATCCTCGGCTACATCATTAACGACTTTGACGACCGCAATGAAACGCCATTCTGGACTGCCTACAAAGAGTATGTACTGGAAGCCAACGACTCCTGGCATACGCCGGGTCACAGTGGCGGTGCCAGCTTCCGTAACTCGCCTTATATCAGTGATTTTTACCGTTTCTTCGGCCGCAATGTGTTTGTCAGCGACCTGTCGGTAAGCGTTGACTCGCTGGGTTCTTTATCTGACGGTACCCATGCCATTGGCCGTGCCCAGTCTGCACTGGCAAATACCTTTGAAGTCCGCCAGTCGTATTTTGTGACTAACGGCTCATCGACGTCCAACAAAATTATTCTGCAAACCCTGCTGCGTGAAGGCGATAAAGTGATCGCCGACCGTAACTGCCACAAATCCGTGCACTACGGCATTGTGCAGGCACGCGCAATGCCGGTGTATCTGGACAGCGTTTTTAACCCTGATTACGGCATTTTCTCACCGCCGAAACTGTCACAACTGAAAGAAGTGATTGAAGCCAACCAGGATGCAAAACTCATTGTGCTGACGGGTTGTACCTACGACGGACTGCTGACCGACCTGAAACAGGTTGTGGACCTGGGCCACCAGTACGGTATCAAAGTATTCATCGACGAAGCCTGGTTTGCGTATTCCTTATTCCACCCGCATTTCAGACCCTATTCAGCCATTCACGCCGGTGCAGACTACGTGACGCACTCGGCGCATAAAGTGGTATCAGCATTCTCTCAGGCGTCGTTCATTCACGTGAATGACCCGGATTTCGATATCGACTTCTTCAAAGAGATTTACAGCATACATACCAGCACCTCACCCAAGTATCAGTTGATTGCATCGCTGGACGTGTGCCGTCAGCAACTGGAGATGGAAGGCTACAAAATACTGAATGAGTTGCTCAGCAACGTGGCGGAACTTAAGGAGCAGGTATCGCGCTTCAGCCGCATCCGTATTCTGGAATCAAAAGATTTTGCACAGGCCTTTGACCATTTTGAAGAAGACAATATGGGTCATGATCCCCTGAAAATTCTTATCGACGTTTCAGCCTTGTCTTATTCGAACCATGAAATTCACCGCTTCCTGATGGATGAAGTGGGTCTGGAAATCGAGAAGTTCACACACAGCACGATCCTGGTTCTGCTTACCCTTGGCGGCATGCGCTCGAAGATTGTGCGCCTGTACAATGCGCTGAAGAAACTGGATGAAGGCAGTGTCAGCCTGAACCGCAGTAAGAGCCGTGCGGTGATGCCGGCGAAGATCCCGCCGATTAATCTTGTGACCTTGCCTTCAACGGCGTTTTTCAGCAAACGTGAATCGGTTCCCTGGCAGGAAAGTGCCGGCCGTATTGCAGCGGGACTGGTAACGCCCTATCCCCCGGGCATTCCTTTGATCGTGCCCGGACAATTAATCGAACAGGAACATATTGATTATCTGCGTTCACTGGCCAATCAGAAGCTCACCATCCAGGGCTTATACGACGGCGAATTATACGTGCAGGGCGAATAGCGCTGCAGACAAAAAAGCTCACCGTCCGGTGAGCTTTTCGCTTTATAGAGTAGAGCCGGCAACAGCAGTCAGCCAGTTTACTCCGGAGATACCTTTAGCAACTTGCCTTCCGGCGTGTCAGTCAGCAAATATAAATAGCCATCAGGCCCTTCAATCACATCACGGATACGTTCGTTTCTGTCACGGAGATATTCTGTCTGCTCGCCGGGTTTTCCCCCTTCCATGTCAATGTGGCGAAGATGTGTAAACTTGAGTGAACCCACCAGCAAATCACCTTTCCACTCAGGGAATTTGTCACCGTTGTAGAACACCATGCCGGACGGTGCGATAGACGGATCCCAGTAAACAACAGGCTGCTCCATACCTTCCATTTCTGTTTTGTCAGAAATAATGTCACCACTGTAATCAATACCGTAAGTGATCAGCGGCCAGCCGTAGTTGTTACCTTTGCCGAGCAAATTCACTTCATCACCGCCTTTCGGACCGTGCTCCATTGCCCAGACCTCGCCGGTTTGCGGATGAACTGTCAGGCCCTGCACATTGCGGTGACCGTAACTGTACACCTGCGGCGCGTCACCTTTGGTGAACGGATTATCTTCCGGTACAGAACCGTCAGGCCAGATCCTCACCACCGTACCCAGATGATTATCGGTGTTCTGCGCCTCTTTCATGTACTTGTAGCGGTCGCCCAGAGTGACGAACAAATGCCCCTCATTATCAAACGCTACCCGGCAGCCGAAGTGAAAACCGTTATCCACCAGCGGTGAGGCTGAAAAGATGGTTTCGACATCAGTCAGGCTGTCTCCGGCGATTTTAGCTTTGCTGACACTGCTGCTACTGCCACCTTCACCCGGTTTGCTGTAACAAAAGTAAATGACCTGGTTGTCTGCAAAGTCAGGATCGGCGGTGATACCCAGTAATCCGCCCTGATTCACAGCAGCCACTTCCGGTACATTCTTCAGCGGGGCACTCAGGCCGGCAGTCTTGTCAAAAATACGGATGTTCCCTGCCCGTTCGGTGATCACCATTTTACCGTCAGGCAAAAAAGCCATTCCCCAGGGGTGAGAGAGGCCGGTAGTCAGTTCTTCTACATTCAGTTCTGTCGCCTGAGCAGAAAAAGCTGTGCCCAGCACAGCGGCCAGGCACAGCGATTTAGTCCATGATGTCGTCATGTTATTTTTATACCTTATTGAGGCAGCATCGCCCGTAACATCCATGCGGTTTTCTCATGTACACGCATGCGGTCTGAAACGAGGGCAGCTGAAGATTCGTCATCGGCATCCTGTGCCAGCTTCAGCACACTGCGGGATGTTTTCACAACGGCCTCATGACCGTGTGTTAACAAGCGTACCATCTCAGACGCTTCCGGCACACCCTCTACTTCTTCAATAGAAGATAGCTCAACGAATGACTTATAGGTACCCGGCGCAGCAACACCCAACGTTCTGATGCGCTCGGCAATATCATCCACAGCAGTTGCCAGCTCGGTGTAATGCTCCTCGAACATCAGATGCAGTTCGCGGAATTGTGGTCCGGTGACGTTCCAGTGGAAATTATGCGTTTGCAGGTACAATGTATAAGAGTCTGCCAGCAATCTTTTCAGCCCTTCGGCAATCTCGAAACGATCGTTTTCTGAAATACCAATATCAATCTTGCTCATCGTACACTCCTTAGTGGAATAAATTGTTTTTGAATCGTTATGGTTCAATAATAGCAATCGATAAAAATAAATAAAATCTATTTTTTAGATTAGCAAGTTCAATTGTTTCTATGCTTTTTTCACGGTCAGTGATCATTACCATGATGATGGTGATGCATTGTTTCCGATGCATTGACGACCGGCACTGTCACCTTCTGTTCAGACCCGTCGCTAAAATATAAGGTCATGGGAAAAGCTGAACCGGCTTCCAGTCCTGAGACTAATCCGGTCAGCATAAAGTGCGTACCGCCGGATTGCATAGCCACAGACTCTCCGGGTGCGACGGTGACCCCGTCTTGCAACTGACGCATTTTCATCATCCCGTCCTGCATGACAGTTGAATGTATTTGCACCTGTGCGGCCAGCTCTTCACTGACACTGGCGCGGACAAGGGTAACCGGCTGATCTGAGTGATTCGTGATTGTGGTGTAGACAGCGGCTGTTTCAGCCATCGGAAAGGTTGCTCTTGCCTGCGTGTTTGTCAGTTCAAACTGTGATGCCGCAGACGCTGCAGAAGTTAACAACAATGCCAGTAAAGAGACTGACAGTCTGAAAAGCACAGACACGTTTTCGCTCCGGTGAAAGACGTTGGTTTAACACCATCTTAGGAGAGATAACCTGATTTAGGAAGTGTGCAGTTTGATTTACTGCAAGAAAACGAAGAATTTTCAGCGGATCCAGAGAGAATGGTGCCGACTGCCGGAATCGAACTGGCGACCTACTGATTACAAGTCAGTTGCTCTACCAACTGAGCTAAGTCGGCACACTCTCTAAAGCTTGCTGCGAACAGCGGATGCGTATTCTAGCGACAGAATTATTTCTGTCAAGACTCTATCTGCTTAAGTTTACGCGCTTCTTTTCCCAGTTTAGGAAAATACTCAGACGGCACATACTGGCCAAGCTCTTCAAGCTTACTTCCCAGTTCAGCATAGGATGCTGCCGTCACGTTAATATGGCCCATTTTGCGCTTTTCACGGACGGTTTTACCGTACCAGTGCAAATGACAGCCGGCTATCTTCAACAGATCACGGGAAAAGCTGCTGCAACCAATAATGTTAACCATGGCGCTGGGCCCGCGGGCTTCTGTATCCCCTAACGGTAAACCGGTGACTGCGCGCAGATGATTTTCAAACTGACTGGTGTCGCTGCCGCTCATCGACCAGTGGCCGGAGTTATGTACCCGCGGCGCCAGCTCATTGACCAGCAATTCATCTTTGCACTGGAACATTTCCACCGCCAGCACGCCCACATAGTTCATGCCTTCAGCCAGCACGCGGAAAATTTCTTCAGCTTTTTTCTGCAACGCTTCAGAAACGAACGGAGCCGGTGCCACAGACACATGCAGCTGCCCCTGGTGGTGCAGGTTCTCAGCTAGCGGGTACACCTTGATGTCACCGTCTTTATCCCGCACGCCAACCAGCGACAATTCGCGATCAAAGTTCACCATGGCTTCAACCACCAGTGGCACTTTTTTAAGATCAAGATTGCTCAGCGCCTGTTTGATTTCGGGAAGTTGCTCTTCGCTCATTAAACGCCACTGGCCATAACCGTCGTAACCGTCACGGCTGGCTTTGATGATCAGCTTATCGCCCAGTGCCGATACGCAATCTTCCAGCTCGTCGATATACGTGACTACCTGATGGGCTGCATTGGGTACATTGAGCGCATCAAGGAGACGCTTTTCTCTGACACGATCTGCACCGACCAGGATGGCATTCATGGACGGATAGAGTTTTTCTGTTTTGCTGGCCTGTTCGAGCAGCCTTTCCGGCACGTGCTCAAATTCAACTGTCAGGGCATCTGAAGACTCTATGGCCTGCGCCAGACTGATATCCAGCGGACGCTTGCTGACAGGGTGTACAACCGTGTCATTACTGACTTCAACAGCCTGCACTTCAATACCCAGCGGACAGCCCGCAAGATACATCATTTGCGCAAGTTGACCTGCGCCGTACACCAATACTCTCATTCATCAAGCTCCAGATTACCGTTGCTCAGTACTGTATCTGTTTGTGTTTTTCTGAATGCAATGACAGCGTCCCGTACCGCTTCGTCCTGCAACGCCACAACCTGAGCAGCAAGCAAACCGGCGTTAGCGGCACCGGCATCACCAATGGCCAGTGTGCCTACAGCCACACCTTTAGGCATTTGTACGATGGAAAGCAAAGAATCAATACCGTTCAGCGCTTTTGATTTCACGGGGCAGCCAAAAACAGGCAGATGGGTATGGGCAGCAATCATGCCGGGCAAATGCGCGGCTCCGCCGGCGCCGGCAATAATACAGCTGAAACCTTCGTCATGTGCAGTTTCGGCAAATTCCACCAGCAGATTAGGTGTACGGTGGGCAGAGACCACCTTTGCTTCAAATTCCACTCCGAACGATTTAAGCATCTTCGCCGCGTTTTGCATTGTCGGCCAATCAGACGTAGACCCCATGACAATAGCAACTTTAGCCATCGTGTGACTCCCCATGGTTTGAGACATTGGTAAGACCCGCTGTTTGATGTGAAATTAATCAGGCGGATCAGAAAGCACGCGATTTTAGCATAAAATCTGATAATACCCACATTACCTGCGATGATAAGACTGTAATAAATAGATCCTTCGTTATATTTTATTACTATCAATAGTGAATTATTTATATTTGCATGAACCAGGGAGTCTTTATGCAATCTTTGACATTTCGTCTTCTGGAGGTCTTCCAGAGCATTGTCGATCACGGTTCTATCACTGCGGCATCCTCGGCGCTTTCTCTTTCTCAGCCCACCGTTTCGTTACAACTCAAAAAGTTGTCCGGTATTGTAGGCATGCCGTTATTCGAACAGACATACGGCCAGTTGAAAATGACAGAAGCCGGAGAAGCCGTTTATCAGTGTGCACAGGAAGTGCTGGGCTCTCAGTCCAGACTGGAAAGCCAAATCCATGCGTTAAAAGGGGTGGAAATCGGTACCCTGAAGCTGGCAGTCGTAACGACAGCTAAATATGTGGTTCCGCCCATTTTAAGCCCGTTCTGCCGGCAACACCCTAATATTGAAGTGCGTTTCACGGTGGGCAACCGCGCGGATATTATCGAGCGCATGCGCCACAACCGGGATGACGTGTACATTTTCAGTCAGCCGCCCCAGGACGACAATCTGATCTGTACGCCATTTTTACAAAACAAGCTGGTTGTTATCGCGCCGCCTGATTATGACGGCCCGGATAACTGTGATCTAAAAGACCTCATTAATCATAAATTCTTACTACGGGAATACGGCAGCGGTACGCGTCGCGCGATTCAGGATTACACTGACAGCAAAGGGTTGGTGTTCAGGAATTCCATGATTATTGAAAGTAACGAAGCGATTCGTCTTGCGGTCACTTCGGGGCTGGGTCTGGCGATTCTGTCCGAACACACTCTGGCGCACACGCCGCCGGACAGTGTGAGGATCCTCAAAATCAATGATTTCCCGCTAGTAAACCACTGGCAGGCAGTGACCGTAAAACACCGTCAGATAAGCCTGGCAGCTCAGGCATTTCAGAAGGCTTTATTAAACGTGGAGTAATCACATGGCAAAAACGGGCGTAGAGAATGTCCTTGAAGAAATTGTTTCTGATGTACAGTCATTTCTGAAAAGGGACGCGTCAGCAGGCATCATCCTGATGGGAGCAACCCTTCTCGCGCTGATCATTGCCAACACGCCGTTAAACGGCGTGTACAAAGATTTTCTTGATATGAAGGTGACGGTGGCCGCCGGCAGCTTCGAAATCGACAAAGCCCTGCTGCTGTGGATTAACGATGGTCTGATGGCAGTATTCTTTTTCCATGTCGGGCTGGAGCTGAAGCGGGCCGTATGTGAAGGCGGTCTGTCTGATCCTAAAAATATAGTACTGCCGGCTGCCGGTGCTGTAGGCGGCATGGTTATACCGGTGGCCATATACCTTGCGCTGACCTTTGGTGCTGAAAATGCCATGGAAGGGTGGGCCATTCCGGCTGCCACAGACATCGCCTTTGCGCTGGGAATCATGGCGTTGCTTGGCAGCAGAGTACCCGCCAGTTTAAAAATATTCCTGGTCACGCTGGCCATCATTGATGACATCGGTGCCATTGTCATCATCGCCCTTTTCTACACGGACAATATTTCTTTATCAGCATTAATTGTAGCGGCTGTATGTTTACCCGTACTCTTCTGGATGAACCGCCGCAACGTTACCGACATTCCCCCTTATGTATTAATTGGACTGGTGCTGTGGGCTGCCATGCTTAAATCCGGCGTGCATGCCACCCTGGCGGGTGTTGTTCTGGCTGCATTTATCCCGATGCGCGATAAAAAAGACCCGGAATATTCACCGGTCATTCATCTGGAGCACAGCCTGAACAGCAGTGTCAGTTTTGTCATCCTGCCCCTTTTCGCCTTTGCGAACGCCGGAATCAACTTTAGCGAGATGGAAGCCGACGCACTGACGCATCCGGTAACGCTGGGGGTATTTTTTGGTCTGGTTATAGGAAAGCAGCTTGGCGTGTTCTTATTTTCATGGCTGTCGGTGAAAATGAAGTTTGCCAATCTGCCGGAAGATTTGTCATTCAGACATATTTACGGCTGCGCCCTATTATGTGGCGTCGGCTTTACCATGAGTCTGTTTATCGGTTCGCTGGCATTCGGCGGCTCGGAAAAAGCCTTTGATGAACGTCTGGGCATTCTGGCGGGTTCACTGGTATCCGGCCTGCTTGGCTACCTGGCACTGCGGTTTATTGGTAACCCGAATCAGAAATCAGCCAAAGATGTTCAGCCTCCGGTTGAGCCATAGTGCGTCTTCCATGTTTGCGCCAGCATGCTGAGTAATTGCCGGCGCTTAACCGGCTTACTCAGATAAGCATTCATACCGGCAGCCAGACAAGCCTGTTGATCATCCACGAAGGCATTGGCTGTCAGTGCAATCACGGGAATGCCCGCTTTCTCTGACTCAAGCCCGCGGATAGCCCGGGTTGCTTCGAACCCGTCCATTTCCGGCATCTGGCAATCCATCAACACAATGTGAAACTGCATCTGACGCACCGCTGCCACGGCCTGTTTACCGTTGGCCACACGTACGCACCGGATCCCTTTGTTTTTCAGCATGTCCACTACGATGTGGGCGTTAATATCGTTATCTTCCACCACCAGCACTTTCAGATTATCTGGAATAAACGCATCCGGCTCACTCTCTGCCTCAGGCTCCGCTTCAGCGATGTCAAAGGGGAGCGTAACGGTAAAACTTGTGCCTTCACCGGGTTCTGAAGCAACCTCAATGGTTCCGTCCATCAGTTCAACCAGCTTTCTGGTGATGGGTAAACCAAGACCCGTGCCACCATAAAGACGGGTTGTAGACGCATCTGCCTGGGCAAACTGCTCGAAGATATGTTCCAGTTTTTCAGGTGCGATGCCGGTGCCGGTATCCTTAACGGTGAGTGTCAGTTGCCCGTTTTCAAAGCCGGCCAGAACGGTGATCTCCCCTTCTGTAGTAAATTTCACCGCGTTGCTCAGCAGGTTATTAAGCACCTGACTCAGTTTCCCCATATCACCATATAACATTTCGGGAAGTGGCGTAAGGTAGGTCATTGACGAAGTCACACCATTATTAATGGCTGCATCCTGATGAAGATGAAATGAAGCTTCCAGCACTTTTTGCAATGAAAAATTCACCGACTCGGTTTCCATTTTGCCGGCCTCAATTTTCGACCAGTCGAGAATGCTGTCGAGGATCATCAACAAATTGGAGGCAGACTGGGCAACCATGCCAATGCGCCTTGCTGCGCCCCGCGGCAGGTCTTCTTCCAGCAGATTATCGCAGGAGCCGATAATACCGTTCATTGGTGTACGGATTTCATGTGACATGTTGGCAAGAAACTGAGATTTTGCCACATTCGCAGCTTCCGCCTGTTTCAAAGCAGCTTCCAGATGCAGGGTCTTTTCCTCTACCCGTGAAGCCAGTGTCCGGTTCAGTTCTGCCAGTTCAAGGTTGAGTTTGCGCTGAGATTCCCGTGAGTGTTCTAAATCATCAAAGGCATCGAACAGCCGCCGCTGCATGGAATCAAACGCTGACTCCAGACTTCGCAATTCTGTTACCGGCAAACTATCAGAAGGGACGATTCCCCGGTCCCGGTTATTAGGATCAAAGGCTTCAAACTGGCCGATAAGTTTTTTAAGGGGGCGGTTAACAACAGAAGCCAGGGTGAAGCCGGCCAGTAAACCGGTAACGGCAAATACCGCCAGCAGTTCAAGCACAGTAATCAGCGATGAGTTGGTGAGTTGCAAAAAGCGCTGCCAGCTGTAAAGGATTCGAACATGCCAGCCGCTGCCGTCTATCTGCACACTTCTCACAAACCAGGTTTCGTTATTAACCTTAGTCAGTGCATCGCATCCGGTGCCGCAATTGCCCAGAGGCGAAGGCATTAACGGCTGGGCACTGAGCACCTCTGAGCCATACACCAGCTTTCTTTCACTGTCTTCCACCAGCAACATAAAGCCATTAATGTTACTGCTCTCGAAACGACTGAAAGATGACAGCGATAATGACCCTTCCAGAATGCCGGTTACTTCACCGTCTGCTCCGCTTACCGGTGCCGACATGGCGATAATCGGGTCCTGTCCGAACCCCCGTCCGCGAAACGCATCTGACAGATACGGTGTCCCGCTGGCGACGACCTGTGAGAAATAATCACGGCCGGACACATCAAGCATGCCCGCATCAGCAGCTTTCTCCAGCAGCGTTTCAGGCCATGCATGAGTAATTTCACCCTGCGCGTCTGCCGTCAGGAAGGTAAGAAAGGCAGGACTGGATTCAGCCAGCCCGCTCAGTAAACGATCGGTTTGCACTGCGTCGGGTTGTGTTGCACCTGGCATGGCAGAGAGCGTACCGGCAGCGAAATTAATTGCCCGCTGATGGGTGTCGAGAAAATCTTTTACCTGACCGGACAGCACATGAAGCCGCTGAGCCATATAAAGCTCTATCTGACTTTTCTGACGCTGCTGATATTGATGGATAAACGAATAGCTGACGCACAGCACCGCCAGAAAGAATAACGCACTGAAGCAATATGCCAGCAGATATTTAAAATTAATGTCTTTTTTAAATGTACCGGGGTGCCAGGCCAACCGGGTAAAAAGGTAGGCAAGGTGCGCTGATAACACCGAAGATAACAGGCAAAACCAGGTCACTGAGACGGTGGTAAATGCCGCGGTATTAAAGCCGTTTTGCTCACTCCATTGCTGAAAAGCGAGGATCAGTACAGCCAGCGAACTGTAAAACCCGATGCCGGATTTCAGTGGTTCGCAGGGCGATTGCCGCCTTCTGCAGAGTACTAAAACAAGAGGCAGTCCGGAGCAGAGAATAACAGGCAGTGTAATACCGTGAATAAACCACACCGGTGCCATAGCCAGAGCGATGCCCGGAATGGACAGCGCTGAAGGCATACGTAAAGCCATGAACACGGCAACAGGCAAACCGAATGCTGTTAAGCCGCCACTGATAAATGGCGGCGGTATCAGGTTAAGGCCGGCACTGAACAGTACCAGCAATAACCACTTTACAGTTTCTGATGTGCGCATACCGCATGAACTCTACGCATTAAGGGAAACTGAAAAGTTTAATCAGCCTTTGCCATGTAATCCAGTGTTAAATTGGTCAGCAATTTAACACCCAGCTTCATGCCCTTGTCATCGACGTAGAAATCCGGTGTGTGGTGAGCAGGAGATTCCGCTTCCGGCACATCAAGAGGCTTACCGCCAACCCAGAGGAAAAGACCGGGGATCTGTTCCTGATAGAACGAGAAGTCTTCTGCGCCGGTTACTGCTTTGGCCAGTACCGCGCCGTCTTTACCGGCAGTACGCTGCAGCGTAGGCAACATCTCCATCGTCAGTTCAGGATCGTTATAAGTGATGGGATAACTGTAGTCCAGTGGCAGGGTCAGTTCAGCTTCAGCGCCCATGCTGTCAGCAATACCTTTAACCTTACGCTCCATCGCTTCATAAACATGTTCACGGGCAGCTTTGTCTAACGTACGGATAGTACCGACCAGTTCCACTTCACGGGGAATAATATTCGATCGGTTACCACCATGAATGGCACCCACTGTTACTACAGCAGCATCATCAATCAGCTTGATCTCACGGGACACGATGGTTTGCAGTGACATAACCATTTGCGCCGCTGTTACGATGGGATCCACACTTTTCCACGGGTACGCTCCGTGGGCCTGCTTACCGTGGATCACAATTTTGAACGGGTCAACCGCTGCCATAGCACCGCCCGGCTTGTAGCTGACTTTGTCGATGTCCAGATTCGAGCTGATATGCAGACCGAAGATCACGTCCACGTCAGGACTCTTCAACACGCCCTCTTTCACCATCACTTCAGCACCACCCAGTTCACCCGGAGGCGCACCTTCTTCAGCGGGCTGAAAAATGAATTTCACTTTACCCCGCAGCTCATCTTTCATTTCTGTCAGAATTTTTGCAGCGCCCATCAGCATGGCCATATGGGTGTCGTGACCGCAGGCGTGCATTACCGGTACTTCTTTACCGTTATACTCACCTTTGGCTTTTGAACGCCATGGCAGCTCGTTCTCTTCCGGCACCGGCAGGCCGTCCATATCTGCCCGCAGGGCAACCACGGGTCCGGGCTTGCCACTGTCAAGCACAGCCACCACACCGGTTTTGGCAACACCGGTTTCAACCTCCAGTCCAAGAGATTTCAGGTACTTTGCAACGTATTTTGCCGTTTCAAATTCGCGGTTTGATAACTCAGGATTTTCGTGCAGATGGTGGCGCCATTTGATCACTTCAGGCTCGATTTTATCTGCCATCGCAGCCACATCAGTTTGTGCTTGTGAAAATGAAGAAAACGCCAGCATGACTGCGGCGGAGAGGAGTCGTGTGTGCATGTTAATATTCCTTATTATAAGAATATTTACCCTATCTGAATCTGCACCAATTTAAAATCAGTTTTACAACACTCCCGCCGGTATGCGGCTGAGGCGGGATAAACAACAAACAATGCGGAATCAAAAACGGCGCCATGCAGGCGCCGTTTTTCGTATCCGGGAGGATTTAGCTCTTCTGACGCTTCATCGCATCAAAGAACTCATCATTGGTTTTTGTCATCGACAGCTTGTTGATGAGGAATTCCATGGCGTCGACTTCAGACATTTCGTGAACAATCTTACGCAGGATCCACATTTTCTGCAGTTCGTCCTGGCTGGTCAGCAGCTCTTCACGACGGGTACCTGAGCGGTTGAAGTCGATAGCAGGGAATACACGTTTCTCTGCAATCTTACGGTTCAGATGCAGTTCCATGTTACCTGTACCTTTAAACTCTTCGTAGATAACTTCATCCATCTTAGAACCGGTATCAATCAGCGCTGTAGCGATGATGGTCAGGCTGCCGCCTTCCTCAACGTTACGTGCCGCACCGAAGAAACGCTTAGGTTTATGCAGAGCGTTAGCATCCACACCACCGGTCAGAACTTTACCGGATGAAGGAATAACGGTGTTGTATGCACGGGCCAGACGGGTAATGGAATCCAGCAGGATAACCACGTCTTTTTTGTGCTCAACAAGGCGTTTGGCTTTCTCGATAACCATTTCCGCAACCTGTACGTGACGGCTGGCCGGTTCATCGAAGGTTGATGCAACCACTTCACCACGAACCAGACGGTGCATCTCGGTCACTTCTTCCGGACGCTCGTCAATCAGCAGAACCATCAGCTCACACTCAGGGTGGTTTGCAGCAATAGACTGTGCGATGTTTTGCAGTAACAGGGTTTTACCGGCTTTAGGCGGTGCAACGATGAGACCACGCTGACCTCTGCCGATTGGCGACGCCAGGTCCAGAACACGGGCTGTAATATCTTCAGACGAACCATTACCCCGTTCCATACGCAAACGGTCGGCTGCATGCAGAGGAGTTAAGTTTTCGAAGAGGATTTTATTACGGGAGTTTTCTGGCTTGTCGAAGTTAACTTCGCGGATTTTCAGGAGGGCAAAGTAGCGTTCACTATCTTTGGGTGGTCTGATTTTTCCTGAAATCGTATCACCGGTGCGAAGATTGAAACGTCGAATCTGGCTGGGTGATACATAGATATCGTCGGGCCCGGCAAGATAAGAAGAATCTGCTGAGCGCAGGAAGCCAAAGCCGTCCTGCAAAATTTCGAGTACACCATCACCGAAAATGTCTTCACCGCCTTTGGCGTGATTTTTCAGGATTGAAAAGATGATGTCTTGTTTTCTGGCACGAGCCATGTTCTCCAGGCCCATCTGTTCGGCCAGGGCAACCAACTCGCTAATTGGTTTATTCTTCAGTTCGGTTAAATTCATACTGGTGGGTCTTTGTGCTTGGACTTCGCTTACGGGACGTTAGCCCCTAAATTAAAAAAATAGTTGGAATAGATGTTTGTCCGGGTCGGACTTAAGCAGAACGCTGCTCGGTTTGAGCATATATCCAAACGTTAGCACCTTAATTGAGGAGCGTCCACTTTTTTTGCCGCAATTGTTAAAAAAACTTTAATGCCCGATATTTACTTTGCACTAACCGGCACATACAGCAGCATCTGACAGACAAAGTTGTCGCACGTTCACTGATGTGAAGGTTTACATTGTCAGCTTATATAAGTGATAGCGGTAATATGCTGTTATGTCCATTACCGGTTGTTGAGATGGATCAAATTGCAGAAGAACAGAGTATAAAAAACCTGCCGGCAGACCGGCAGGTTTTTCTGATTCGGATGTTCCGTTAACGATTAAAGGTTTTCGTTCAGGAACTCTGTCAGTTGAGTTTTTGACAATGCGCCAACTTTTGTAGCAGCAACATTACCGTTTTTGAACAGCAGTAAAGTTGGGATGCCACGAATGCCATATTTTGGTGGCGTTTCATTATTTTCATCGACATTCAACTTACCAACTGTTAATTTGCCATCAAACTCGGTCGCAACTTCTTCGAGAATTGGTGCGATCATTTTACAAGGGCCACACCACTCGGCCCAGAAGTCAACCAGCACAGGACCAGCAGCATTGATAACATCTGCTTCAAATTTGTCGTCAGTTAACTTGATAATTTTGTCGCTCATTCTTTTCTCCAATATTTGGTCTGCTGCTGATTTGTCTCAGCTTTACCATTAGTGTTATAAGAAACCGTTTTTTAATGCAAGCACAGATAAGCTATAAGCTATGCAAACAACACATTTAACTGAAACACATTTTTCCGACTTGCCCATCAATACCAAAGTTGTTGAGGCATTGAAGTCTGCAAACTTCACTCATTGTACTCCAATCCAGGCACTTGCGTTGCCGCCCCTGCTAGAGGGACTGGATATCGCCGGTCAGGCACAAACCGGTACGGGCAAGACAATGGCATTTCTTGTCGCAACTTTCCACCATCTGTTGGAAAAAGCGCAAAATGACGCCAGTAGTCAATCCGGACCGCGCGCCATCATCATGGCACCTACCCGTGAACTTGCGGTTCAAATTTATAATGATGCCAAGCCGCTCAGCGAGCACACCGGACTGTCACTTGGTCTCATTTATGGGGGCGAAGGATACCAAAGTCAACGCGAATCGCTAGAAGAAGGGGTAGATATTATTATCGGTACGACAGGACGCATTCTTGATTACTACAAACAAGGTGTGTTCTCGCTGGATAATATTCAGGCTGCCGTACTCGATGAAGCGGATCGCATGTTCGATTTAGGCTTTATTAAAGATATCCGTTTCCTGTTCCGCAGAATGCCTGCTGCCACTGAACGCCTGAGCATGCTGTTCTCAGCAACGCTGAGCTACCGCGTACAGGAACTGGCCTATGAGCATATGAACAACCCTACTCACGTGCAGGTTGAACCGGAACGCAAAACAGCCACCCGGGTGTCTGAAGAACTGTTCTACCCGTCAGATGAAGATAAAATGCTTCTTCTGCTTACTCTGCTGGAAGAAGAATGGCCGGATAAAGCCATTGTTTTCGCAAACACCAAGAGCGGTTGTGAGCGGGTTAACGACTGGCTGGCAGCTGATGGTCACCGCGTAGGCCTTTTAAGCGGCGATGTACCGCAGAAAAAGCGTCTGTCGATCCTTGAAGACTTCACCAGGAACAATCTTGATATCCTGGTTGCCACTGACGTTGCCGCCCGTGGTCTGCACATTGATAAAGTGACCCACGTATTTAATTATGACCTGCCGGACGATGCGGAAGATTACGTTCACCGTATTGGTCGTACGGGCCGTGCCGGAGCCAGCGGTGCCGCTATCAGCTTCGCCTGTGAAAAGTACGCACAGAACCTGCCGGCGATTGAAGAATATATTCAGCATGCCATTCCTGTTACCGAATTTGACAGAACTGCATTACTGGATGATGTGACTGCACCGAAACCCCGTCGCCGGCGTACTCCGACTAACCGGAATTCGTCCCGTCGTGGAAACAGTCGCCGTAACAGCAACAATAAGAAACCGTCAAACCAGTAAAATCTATGCAGCCAGAACTTCAACATGATGCGGTTGTTCACGGCGAGTACTACGCCGCCGTGGACCTGGGTTCCAACAGTTTCCACATGGTGGTGGTGCATGTCGTGAACGGCAGTGTGCAAATCATCGGTAAAGTGAAACAGAAAGTCAGGCTGGCTGCCGGTTTAAATGACGATATGGAACTGGATGAAGTCAGCATGGAGCGTGGCTGGCAGTGTTTACAGACATTCGCCGAACGCCTGCAGGACATCCCCCGTTCCAATGTAAAAGTGGTCGCGACTGCAACACTGCGTCTGGCAGTAAATGCAGCGGATTTCATCCACAAAGCAGAATCCATTCTGGGCCACAAGCTGGAAGTCATCAGCGGTGAAGAAGAGGCGCGGCAGATTTATCTCGGGGTTGCGTATACTTCCGCGAATCAGGGCAATTCCCTGGTAATTGATATCGGCGGCGCGAGCACCGAAATTATCATCGGCAATGATATGCACCCTATCCACCTGGTCAGTCTGGATATGGGATGCGTCACGTTCATGGAACGGCACTTCCCTAAAGGCCAAATCACCCGGGCCAACTTCGATAAAGCACAACAGAAAGCCAACGCCCTTCTGGACAGCGTGGCTGATACCTTCCTGTGCTTTGACTGGCATAACTGTCTGGGCGCATCAGGTACACCACAAGCCATCACAGAAATCCTGGTCGCACAGGGGATCAGTGATGCTATCCGCCTTGATTACCTGTATAAACTGCGTGATGAATGTATCGCCTGTGGTCATATCGACAACCTGAACATCAAAGGACTGGAAGAGTCCCGCAAGCCGATTTTCCCCAGTGGCCTGGCGATTCTGATCACCCTGTTCGAGCGCCTGAAAATCCGTGATATGAATATTTCCGGCGGCGCACTGCGGGAAGGACTGATTTATGGCATGCTGGACAACCTGCAGGAAAATGACCGCCGCAGCCAGACCCTGAATCATACTATGAAGCGGTTTCACATCGACCGCCACCATGCTGAGTCAGTACGGGGACTGGCACTGCGCCTGTGTCACCAGTTATGTGCGCAAACCAGTTTGTGCCACCTTGATACTGAAGCCGTGCTGGGGGCTGCAGCAACCCTGCATGAAATCGGCCTGCATGTTGAGTTTAAAAAGCATCATGAGCATGGTGCCTACCTGCTGACGTATATCGATTTGCCCGGTTACACCAAATTACAGCGTGTGGCGATACGGGACCTGGTAAAATGTCACCGTCTCGCAATCAAGTCAGACACTTTTTCTCATTACCATGAAGAAGTAAGGCCAATGCTGGAGGGCTTGTTACGGGTGTTAAGAATTGCCGTTGTGTTGTGTCTGCGTCGTCAGAACAAACACATTCCGGAGGTAGAACTGAAAGTGGACGGTGATGACTGGACACTGATCCTGCCGCAGGGCTGGCTGGCAGCCCACCCGCTAATTAACGCTGAGCTGGCCAACGAAACCTGGTTACAACACCGGGCGGGTTGGAAGCTGCATTGCCTGTAACCGGTATTTACCGGGCGCAATGAAACCGGCCCTGTATCAGGCCGGCAGTCTCAGGTTTGTCAGCGGGCTGATAGACATTCAGCCCTTCAGTAACTGCGCAGCCTGCGGCGCAAAGTAAGTCAGAATGCCATCTGCACCGGCCCGCTTAAATGCAAGCAACGATTCCAGAATAACTTCATCTTCCTTCAACCAGCCATTAGCAAACGCCGCTTTGTGCATAGCGTATTCGCCACTTACCTGATAGGCAAAAGTCGGCACCTTCAGCTCTTCTTTACAACGACGGACAATATCCAGATACGGCATGCCGGGTTTCACCATGACCATGTCTGCGCCTTCCTGCAGATCCATGGCAATTTCGTGAATGGCTTCATCGCTGTTTGCAGGGTCCATCTGATAGGTTTTCTTGTTCCCGCCTTTGATGTTCGCAGCAGAGCCCACAGCGTCCCTGAAAGGGCCATAATAGGCTGACGCATACTTGGCAGCATAAGCCATGATACAGGTATTGTGATGGCCGTCAGCTTCAAGGGCATTGCGGATGGCACCAATTCTGCCATCCATCATGTCCGACGGAGCCACAATGTCAGCGCCGGCTTCAGCATGAGACAAGGCCTGCTTTATCAGCGCATCCACGGTAATATCATTTACCACATAACCGTCTTTGTCGATGATGCCGTCCTGTCCGTGGGAAGTAAACGGATCCAGTGCCACATCAGACATCAGCATCAGTTGCGGATAAGCGTCTTTTAACGCACGCAGTGCCTGCTGTGCCAGTCCCTGCGGATTCCACGCTTCTTTCGCACAATCAGTTTTCAGCTCCATAGGCGTAACCGGAAAAGGCGCCAGAGCGGGGATCCCAAGGTCGACCCACTTACCGGCTTCTTCCACCAGTAAATCCACAGATAAACGTTCAACGCCCGGCATGGAAGGCACAGCTTCCCGCTGGTTTTTGCCCGGCAGAACAAATACAGGGTAAATCAGATCTTTTACCGTGAGCACGTGCTCTGCGACCATATCCCGCAATGCGTCCTGACTTCTGAGGCGGCGCATTCTTTTTGCCGGGAAAGGTGAAAATGTCATGATGATTCTCCAGAAAAGATTTCCGCGACAACCTGATTCCGCCCGTTTTGCTTAGCGCGGTACAACAGGCTGTCTGCGTACTTCAGTAAATCGAGTTCGTGTGCTTCACGCTGAATAACGGCACATGCAACACCGGCGCTCATCGTCAGCTGAATAACCTGCCCGTCAATTTCAACCGGCGTCTGCTCAATCATTCTGCGCATGGATTCCACGACTTGTCGGGCACCCTCAATGTCGGTGTTAGGCAAAATAATGCCAAACTCTTCACCGCCATAGCGGCATACATCGTCTGACGAACGGCGTAACTGTGATTGCAGTAAACGGGCAACGTGACAAATACAGGCATCACCCGCTGCATGTCCGTACTCGTCATTAACCGACTTGAAGTGGTCGATGTCAATCATTGCGAGGCTAAGCTCAGTTTGTTCACGACGACTGCGCCGGCTCTCTGCCAGTAAGCGTTTATCAAAGTGCCTGCGGTTACGGATCCCTGTCAGTGAGTCGATGCTGTTAAGGCGCTCCAGTTCTTCGTTGGCCTGTGATAATTCTCGCAGTGCAATTTCCAGTTCCAGGGTACGTTCCTGCACCTTGTATTCCATTTCATCGGCATACTGGCGTTGAATTTCCACCAAATCCTCCCGCGCCTGTGCAGATAGTTTTTCCTGCTCAAGGGCTTTACGGGACGATTCAAAGGCGGTTTCTTTTTGCTGGCTGTATCCAATGGCGATAATAAACGTCAACAGTAACGTTTCTACTGACGCCCCGAGCATGAGCAGATAATTGGACGGTATACTGGTGCTGAATACCCCGAGATTATCCAGGCTGGCAGATAAACCGCTGACCAGCAAAATACTCCAGGCAAAAGAATAGTACCTGGCAATGGTGTGCCCCCGCATGGCAAGCCAGATACCGATGGCCAGGGTAAAAATAACCACCAGCCCCAGCATTACCAGAAACACTTTGATAAGCCATGCATAGGGCAGAAACAGACTGACAATGATATTTAACCCGAACAGGGCTGCCACCGCTTTCAGTGCTTTATCAATTTTCCGGCTATGGGAAGAGACTTCCAGTAAGGAGCGGGAAAACAGCATGGCAAACATAATGGCAGCATTGGCACAAATAGCGACGGCCCGTTGTTCAAACCAGCCCCACTGCGGCCACAAATACGCAAAGGCCTGACCGTTCAGAGTCGCCAGCGTCAGCGACAGCGAAATGACGTAAGCCGTATAAAGTAAAAATGTGGCACTGCGGGTAGTCAGAAAGAAGAAAAAGTTGCTTACCCCGATGGCCAGCAGGAAACCAAAGAATGCCCCCATCAGATGACTCAGGCTGGATGTATATTCGATGAATTCTGTTTTATTCCACACACGCACAGGCAATCTTACTGCCCCTGAAGTTTTCACTTTCAGCACCACATCCAGCTGAGCGTAGCCCGCCGGAATGGTAAATAACATGGAGGGGTGACGTATATCCCACTCTGTAAACGACAACGCATCGCCGCCATAAAGAGTGGCTACAGGGCCGTGCTGTTCAGGCGTAAAAAAAGAGACTTCTATGTTGTCCAGCAGCGGATAAGCCACTTCGAGTAACGCTTCTTCAGATAAAAGCGCACCACGTCTGACAGAGAAATTAAACCAGTGTACGCCGTCCTGCATGCCCAGATTTACCGGGTTACTCACAGGCGTCCAGTCTACGGCGGCTATTTCAGAATAACTTTGAATGGAAAAAGCAGATGCTGCTGAGGAAGTATAACGAATTTCAGAAATGCGCTGCTGTTGATCGTCGGCGCGGATGTAGGGTTGCACAACATAAAGAAACAAGGCAACAACGGCCAGCGTTATTGCGATCAGCCACTCATCGTACCGGCGGACCATCCCCGTGTTCAATTGCATTTATTATTCTACCTTGCAACTTTGAATACCCTGCAAGTATTAGCATAACTGTTTTGTGCCAACTCTTCATAACTTATTTCTGTCAAATCAGCCAAATACCTACCAATTGATGAGATAAAAGCAGGTTCATTATTTTTTGACTTCGGACGATGATTTTTCGGAAATAAATAAGGCGCGTCGGTTTCGAGAATTAACCGGTTAAGGGGTAACTGCTTCACCGCTTGTCTTAAATCTCCGCCACGTTTTTCATCACAGACCCAGCCGGTGATACCGATATGCAGACCCCGGTCGAGATAAGCCTGCATGGCGTCAAGGTTTCCGGTAAAGCAATGGGCGATGCCACCGGCCAGTTGCCCTTCAACACTGTCCAGACAATCTAATTGCAGTGCAAAAGCATCACGCTCATGAAGATAGACAGGCTTATTATGTTTAACGGCAATCGCCAGTTGCCGGCGAAAGACCGATGCCTGAACATCACGGGGGGAAAAGTCGCGGTTAAAGTCGAGTCCGCACTCACCGACAGCAACAACCCCCGGACAATCAAGGCGCTGCTCCAGACCGGTAAAGTCACCCTCTGTCATAACCTTAGCGTTATGCGGGTGACAACCTACAGTATAACAAAGGTGTTCAGGGTAACGTTGATAAAGCCCTTTTGCATCATCCCACTCAGCGGGCTCAGTAGTGATGATACAAAGTTTATCTACCCCCGCTTCCACAGCGCGGGCGATAATGTCGTCGGGATTAAACCGGCGGTCAAGGAGGTTGACGCCGGCATCGAACCATTTCAACTTACTTGATCCGGCGTACGCCAATTCTGCCACTGGCGCCGGACTTCTTCAGATAGAAAGCACCCAGTGCACCACGCTCCACCAATACGGTATCGCCTTTGCGGAATTTGTAGTTCACATCATCGGAAGTCTGACGCCAGACCATACCGCTATCCAGCGTGATTATGTAGTCACCCCGCGGGCTGGTCGACACATCCGTAATGGTACCGGACATATTTTCAGGCAGATTCTCTGCCGCCAGACGCTGTGCTTCCAGACCAAAGTCATCTTCCGTAATTTGTGGCTTGCTGGCAGTGGCAACCGGCTGACGCTTGGGTTGCTCGCTGGCAATGTCATCAACAGACTTGCCTGCACCGGCATAGATGTTCATTGAACCGGCAACGGCGTCATAACAAATAAGACGTTTCAGGTCGTTTTTTTCGTTTTTACAAGCCTGCATGGCTTCAGTAACGGTTTCAGCCTGCGCCGTAAATGATAAAGCGCCAATGAGGGCCACACCGGCCAGTTTTATTTTTGATTTCATTATTATTCCTTACTTGTCACCTTCAGATCGTCTGTCCCGATCTGTCTGAGCTAAACTGACTCAGAGTCGGACGATTGCTCGTCCTCATCATCTTCTTTTTTACCTGCGTAAAATCCACCGACGATGACGCCCACTTCAAATAAGAACCACATTGGAATTGCCAGTAATGTCTGGGAAATAACATCCGGAGGTGTCAGCAGCATGCCCAGTATGAAGGCACCGACCACCACGTAAGGACGTTTAGCACGCAGCGTTGCCGCATCGGTCACCCCCGTCCAGCATAACAATATGATGGCAATCGGGATCTCAAATGACACCCCGAATGCAAAAAACAATTTAAGTACGAAGTTCAGATAGCTGGAAATATCCGTACTGACCGTTACCCCTTCAGGCGCCACACTGTTAAAAAACGCAAAGGCAATAGGGAAAACCACGAAATAGGCAAAAGCCATCCCCGCATAAAATAGCAGTGTGCTTGAGAATAACAGCGGCGCGACCAGCTTTTTCTCATTCTTGTACAAGCCCGGCGCGACAAAGGCCCAGACCTGATAAAGCACATAGGGAATAGCAATGAAAAATGACAGCACCAGCGTAAGTTTAAACGGTGCAAAAAACGGTGATGCAACATCCGTTGCAATCATGGATGTGTTTTCCGGCATCGTGCTCAGCAAAGGCTCAGCCAGAAGACGGTAAAGATCCTGAGCGAAATACGCCAGACACAAAAACACCAGCAGCACACTTGCCAGTGCGTGCAAGACACGGTTTCGCAGCTCAATCAGGTGCGAGATAAGAGAGTTAGCGTCAGACATTTACTTCTTTTTATAAGGTTCCTGCACGGACTTCGCGGCATCTTTGAGTTCATCGACGCTTTCTTTAAGTTCCGGCGCAATATCTTTAAGGCCCTGTTGCTCAGCCTTTTTCAGATTTTCATGCAATTCATGCACACGTAACTGGTGTTCCACTTCCTGCTTGAAGCCTGTTGCCATATTACGCACGCTGCGCACTGTTTTGATGGTGGAGCGCATTGCGCCGGGTAAACGTTCCGGCCCCAGCACAAGCAGTGCCAGCACTCCAATCACCAATAATTCCCAGAAGCCAATGTCAAACATCAGGATTTTTCTTTAACGTCTGCCTTGGACTCTGCTTCTACAGATTGCGCCTCGTTTTTGTTTTCAACGCGCTTTTCCTGTGAGAAATCAGCATCTGACTCTTCATCAGTTACTGCTTTCTTAAAACCTTTTACTGCACCACCCAGATCGGAGCCAATGCTCTTGAGTCGCTTGGTGCCAAACAGAAGAACAACAATCACTAAAACAATCAGCAATTGCCAGATACTAATTCCACCCATCAAAAAAATCTCCTTTACATCAAGACCCACAGTATGCCACCGCTATAAGAACCTTTCACGACATAATTTACAATTGTGAGGTGAACCGTTTCATCTTTACGTTTTTATACTTATTTAAACTTTTGACGAATGCCTGATTTCACTTCATGCTAAAAACTGGATAGGAAGCCCGGGTCTGAAACCCTGAATTAATTTATGTCATGTATCGTGTTGTTACTGTGTGTTGCACTGCCCCGGTTGTCAGACGGAGACGTTGAGCGTCTTCCGGTTGAACAAAGCCAGCAGGCAGAAGCCGGTACAGATGAAAAACTCTGGTTCGATAACTGGCAACAGGAGCTAACCCGCTCCATGGACTACACCGCACGGCAGCTCGACAGTTTTTTTGCTCTGGAAGGCAGTGACGCTTACCGTGATGCCAGGGCCGAAGGCCGGGTGAGCCTGGGCTGGGAACCCAGAACGCGGGACCTCAGTGAAATGGATTTACGTTTCCGGATCCGGGTAAAACTGCCGGCACTGGAAGACCGCGTAGACCTGGTTCTCAGCGATAACGAAGATAACGATAACCAAAATACCATTAAAGCGGCAAGAGACCCGGTAGCCCGGAACCGTGATAACACAACCATCGCCCTGCGTTACCGTGCCAGTGACAATGCCAGAATGTCGTACCGGATTGGTACCGGACGGCGGGGGCAAATTTATGCGAAAGCCCGTTTTCAGGATATGGCGCCGCTCTCCGATACAGTCGCCCTGTTTTACGACGCTGAAACCTATTATTACAACCGCGACGGACTGGGTGCTGAAATAGGAGCAACATTTCAATATCTCAGCCACGACGACCATGTATTCCGCTTCAACAACCGTTATTACTACCGCGATGAACGCGAAGACTGGTTGTGGCGGCACGAACTGCAATACCTGCAACCGCTGACTTCACATTCCGCTGCTATTTATACCCTTTTTACAGAAGGACTGACAAAACCGTCAAACGAGCTCAGTGAGGTGTACACCAGCTTCCGCTACCGCATGAATCCCACACGTGACTGGCTGTTTTACGAAATAGAACCGTTTGTTTTATGGCTGAAGGAAGAAGATTTTAAACCTTCGTACGGGCTGGCTTTACGGGTGGAAGTGTATTACGGCAAAGGGGCATAAAAAAACCGGTATCACAGGGCGATACCGGTTTTATCGTTCTTTTTACTACCGCTGATTTATGGTCTCAGCGCGCGTTCACCGCGGGCTAATCCGCATACGCCGGTGCGGGATGATTCGATAATTTCTGCACATTCACCCATTGCAGACGCGAAAGCATCCAGCTTGTCTGATGTACCTGTGATTTCAATGGTGTAATTGCTGCCGTTTACATCAACAATACTGCCACGGAAGATATCACTGGTGCGCTTCACTTCAGCGCGGATCTCTTCAGTCCGTGTAGCCACTTTAATCAACATCAGTTCACGTTCTACGTGGGTGCCGTCGGTTAAATCGACCACTTTAAGCACGTCGATGAGTTTGTTCACCTGTTTGGTAATTTGCTCAATCACTTTATCATCACCGTGAGTGGTAATGGTCAGGCGTGACAAACTGGGGTCGTCTGTTGCGGCAACACACAGTGAATCAACGTTATATCCACGTTGTGAAAAAACGCCCACGATACGTGACAGTGCGCCCGGCGCGTTTTCCATTAATACTGAAATAATTCTTCTCATCAGGTTCGCTCCGTTTTGCTCAGGCGCATGTCATCCATTGCACCGAATTTCACTTGCATTGGATAAACGTGTTCGTTCTGGTCTACAGCAATGTCCATGAATACCAGTCTGTCGGTATAGCTGAAACATTTTTCCATCGCGGCGTCGAGCTCATCGAGACGATCCACTTTGATACCTACATGGCCATAGGCCTCTGCCAGCTTCACAAAGTCAGGCATTGAGTCCATGTAAGAATGAGAGTGACGACCTTTATAAATCATATCCTGCCACTGACGTACCATGCCCAGCGCACGGTTGTTCAGAGAAATAATCTTCACCGGTAAGTTGTACTGCAAACAGGTAGACAGTTCCTGAATATTCATCTGAATACTGCCGTCACCGGTTACAACCACAGAGGTCGCTTCAGGGTGTGCGAACTGTACGCCCATGGCTGCCGGTAAACCAAAGCCCATGGTGCCCAGACCACCGGAATTGATCCACTGACGGGGCTTTTTATAAGGATAATATAAAGCAGCAAACATCTGGTGCTGACCCACGTCAGAACTGACGTACGCATCACCGTTGGTGTGCTTGTACAAAGCTTCGATAACACGCTGTGGCTTAATTACCGTATCGCCCTGTTCGTACTTCAGACACTCACGGCCGCGCCACTGGGTGATTTGTTGCCACCAGTCGCTGAGCTTTTCTTTCTGGCCGGAGAAATCCACATCAGCCAGTTGCTCAAGGATCTGGTCAAGCACTTTATCCACACTGCCAACAACGGGAATGTGCGCATTAATGGTTTTTGAAATCGATGCAGGGTCAATATCCACATGAATGATTTCAGCATGAGGACAGAACTTTGAAACGTTGTTGGTAACACGGTCATCAAAACGGGCACCCAGTGCAATAATGCAGTCTGAATTGTGCATGGTTTTGTTGGCTTCCAGCGTACCGTGCATACCCAGCATACCGACGAACTGTTCATGGGTACCCGGCATAGCGCCAAGCCCCATCAGCGTGCAGGTTACCGGTGCATTCAGCTTCTCAGCCAGCTCTATAACTTTACCGGATGCCTCACAGGCAACAGCACCACCACCCACGTACATGACCGGACGTTCTGCTTTAAGCATAGAAGCAACGGCTTTTTTGATTTGCTTCATATGGCCCTTTTCAGTGGGGTTGTACGAGCGCATAGCCACTGACTCAGGGAATACGTACGGATGGGAATCCTGAACGTTTACAATATCTTTCGGCAAATCAACCACTACAGGGCCCGGACGGCCGGAGTTGGCAATATAAAAGGCTTTGGCAATGGCTTCAGGAATATCAACAGCCCGTTTTACCAGAAAGCTGTGTTTAACGATGGGGCGGGAACAGCCCACCATATCCGTTTCCTGGAATGCATCCTCACCAATGAGTGATGACATTACCTGACCGGACAATACCACCATAGGAATAGAGTCCATGTACGCAGTAGCAATACCGGTAATGGTATTGGTTGCGCCCGGACCTGAGGTGACGAGGACTGTGCCGGTTTTGCCAGTTGAACGTGCATAACCATCCGCCATATGGGCGGCCGCCTGTTCGTGACGTACGAGGACATGTTTGACATCATCCTGCGCAAACAGCGCATCGTAAATGTCTAAAACGGCACCACCGGGGTAACCGAACACATGTGTGACTCCCACATCTTTTAGCGCTTCAACCACCATGGCAGCGCCTGACATCATTTTCACAGTCAAATCTCCTGTATTATGGATTTGTGTCTCGTAACCTTATTAAAAATATATGCGGAATATACCGTAGCGCGGACTATAACGAAGGCATTAGAAAGATAAAACAAAAAAATGGCTAAAAGTGAGACATGTATCCCAATATATAGAATAAATAGGATGAATATCCCCATTTAGCTTATTTTACAGCCAAATATAGGATGGCAGTTACAACTGATTTACAAGTTAATCGTCATCTAACACGATATCGGTGTCGTCCGCAGTGCCACCGTCTTCGTCAGATTCTGTCAGTGCAACTTTTTTGGAGCCATAAATTGAGGCGGCTTTAGGTCGGTTAATACGTTTCTGGTACTTTAGCCACACTTTTTCTTCTGGTGAAGCCGGTTCGGTCTCACCATGAGCAACAGCAATGAAGCGCATATCCTGATCCGTTTCAGGTGTCAGCTTTCCATCTACCAGTGCTGCAATCACACTACCATTTTCTGCGAGAATTTTCGCTTCTTTTATCGAAAAATCGCCGGAACGTGCAAATCCGTAGGGATAATGCTTTTTATCCATAAACGGGCGCTTTATCAGACTATCACGAGTACTATTCGTCATACTAAAACCTGTTTGCTGCAATGCTATTTGAGAACGGTTTCAGGCCATGCCAATCAGGCAACAGAGCCACTAACAAAACTTGTGCTTTTCGCAACACAACAAATAGTTTTTATGACGTTGGATGTCAAACAAAAAAAGCGGCACCAGCCGCTTTTTACACAGATCTTAATATTACTGTCATTTTTTCTTTGGTACCCAGGCCCAGCACATTTCACACATCACCGGTTCGATGTGGTTTGCATCAGTCACTTTAACCTGAACAAGCACCTCACCTTTTTCTTCCGTCTGCATAAGAGCAATTTGTTCCGCAGTCAGTATCGCTTCTGCTTTCATATCGCCCTCAGCCCGCTTTACGTACTTCAGGTTCATATATTTAATCAGCGGAAGTTTGTCTCCAGGCAGATTTACCCCGACGATAAACCCGGTGGCAGATTCCGCCAGTAAGCCCATCGCTGCAGCATGCACACTGCCAATGTGATTCTGAACCCGCTTACGGTTTTTAATCTGAAACGTGACCGATGTGAGATCTGAAGCAAGAATATCCAGTTTGGCCGTGCCCGCGAGTTTAACCGTATGGCGGAACATCGCCGTCATCAAACGGCGGCTGATAAAGGAAGGGTATTTATTTGCTTTTAAAGCAAACTGTCTCAGTGGATTCGGTTTTGCCATCTTGCTTCTCTTATTCTGGTTAGACCAGTGAGAGTAGCCGCTGGTCAGATGAAAATCAAGTCATCCGACCAGCTTATGTGGCATGCACCAGCACTCAGATATTCAGTAAGGCACGCCGCTTTTCTCAAACTGAGCAGCCAGGTCTGTAAGATGCGCTTCGTATCTGCGCCAGTTTCCTACAGACTTTGCGTTGATGGCTTCTCTTACCTGCACTTTACTGGCCGTAGATACCGGTTTATCGTTTTGCTCCACGTGCAAACACTTTTCCTCCCAGGGCAAACCGCAAAACCCGAGCAGCTTTTTAATTTCTCCCGCGGGGTCTGTAACCAGCGCTTCATAGGATTGCAGATATATCTGGTCAGGTGCCTGTTTTGCCCACCGCTGCATAAGATGGTAAAACCGGGTATACACCCGCCCAATCGTATCCATGTCATAGGCATAGCTGTAGTAAGGGCTGTTTATTGAAAACAACTGACGAAAATTGCCGGTACAGGTATCCATGGGATGACGAAGCATGCACACAATGCGTGCCTGCGGCAGTGCTTTGCGGATAAGCGGTATATAAAAGAAATTGAATGGCAGTTTATCAACCAGATATGGCTTGCCGCCGGTAAGATGAGCGGTACGTTCAAGGTAGCGATTGCCCATGGCCGGGTGGTCTGACTGCATCCCTTTTGTCAGCGTTTCAGCATCAAGCACCACTTGTGAGGGCGTGCGTACAATTTCTTTCACGCTGACACCGAAATCCTGTAACTCACCGCCTGAAGCCACACGGGTATGGTTCGACAAAATACGCTCTGCCAGCGTAGTGCCCGAACGGGGCATGCCGGTGATGAATAACGGGGTGTGCCGGCCTGTTACCGGTTGCGCGTTTACCGGCGCTTCAAGGTCAATGCGCTCCAGCATATCGAATACCGCTGAAAAGTCGCTGTCATGACGCGGCAAAGTTGCCAGTTTTTCTGATTTCGCCAGTTTAAGAAGCGTAAACGCCTCGCCGTATTCTTTTTTCGCTTCCCATTCTTTCGCCAGTGCGTGGGCCACATGCAATCTGCCGTCAATATCAGGGGGTTGACGCTCAGCCAGCCAGGCATCCAGTGCTTCCAGTGCGGCTATCCTGTCCGGATTATCCGGGCTGGTTTCTAAGTCTGATAGGGCGAAATGTGCCTGACTGTATGCGGGCGCAAGGCGGATTGCCGTTTCAAATGCTTCCTTAGCCCGGCCAAAATCACCGGCGAACTTGGCAGAAACACCGGTATTGTAATAAAAAGCAGGATTATCCGGTGCCAGCTGAAGCGCTTTTTCAAAATAGTTAAGCGCAGTATGGTGATCGCCCGCACGGCTTAATGCCACACCGGCAGTGTCCAGAGACAGAGCATCATCAAGTGCAGAAACCGGCGCGTTTGCCGCAGCGGCTTTCGCCTCTGTCATATTGCCCTGAAGGGCAAAACACTTCGCCAGATAAACATAAGTTTTTGCCGTTCCGCCAAGGCTCACGGCTTTTTCCAGCAGTGCTGATGCCTTGCTTATTTGCATCAGTTCAATGTGAATAATGCCCAGCAGGAAATAGGCTTCTTCAAAGTCACCGGTTTGCCTGATGGCCTGCACAAGCGCCTGGTGTGCCTGCGGGTATTGTTTGTTGTTAATTGCCTGCTTCGCAGTCAGTAAACAGTGTTCTCTTATTTCCATCATAAAAAATAAAGGCACCTTAGCGGTGCCTTTAGCCTAACATAAACCATCCGTTAGAGTTCGAACTGATAGTTGAATTTCAACCCGACGGTGCGTGGTGTTAACACGTAGTGGCCGTAGTTACGTAATAGTTCGGTACCGTTAGGCGTCATGGAGGCAAACGTCGCCAGTCCCATATCACCGCGGTCACGACGAACCGAAGTATAAGCGTACTTGTCGAACAGGTTATCAATGTAGAAAGTGACACTCCATACATCGTCAGACAACTTCGCGTTAAAGTTACTGACTGCATAACCCGGCAGTGCCTCACCATTCTGGCGCAGGCCAACCGTCGAGAACACCTCATCCTGAGCGGTTAAGCCGTAGTTAAGATCCAGCATCTTGCCATCCAGAACTTCAGTGGCGTAGTTCACACCGAATGAGAACTGTTGTTCAGGAGAACCCGGCAGGCGATCGCCATCTTTACCGTCGTAGTAATCCTGCAATGCACTGCCCTGCTCTCCGAACACACCGAACAGGAATGGCGCATCAGCAGTCAGCTTAGCAATGGTTTTTGAATAGGTGGCATAAAGGGTGATGTTATCGGTTGCCAGTGCACGCACAGAGATTTCAGCACCTCTGGAGTTAGCCCCTTCGGCATTAGTGGTGATAGGTTGCTGACCGTTAATGGTCGCACCGCCTACCTGTGCATCATCCCAGTCCACGTTAAACAAGGCCAGATTCAACTGCAAACGGTTCTTAAAGTAGCTGCTCTTCAGGCCGAGTTCGTAGTTGGTAGTGGTATCCGGCTCGAAATTTTGCTCATCAGGCAAAGCGCAAACAATCTGCGTGGCGATATCATCAATATCAGACGGGCAGGCACCAACACCGTTAGCACCACCAATACGGAAACCTTCACTTATGGTCACATAACCCATTGTGTTGTCATCGAACTGATAGCTGGCATTGAATTTAAACAATGTGCCTGAATCATCCGCCGGTGCAGAACTGTAATCCAGTTCAATGGAATCTTCACCGCGACCTTCAAACACTGAGTAGTACAACGGTAAGTCTATAGCAGAGGCTGACTCGATGTCGTACTGATATGCACGCATACCCAGTGTCACATTGAGCTTTTCATTCACTTCGTAGCTGACTTCACCGTAAAACGCTGACTCGGTAGTTTCTGTGTTGCTGACTGAGTAGTATTCCAGTGAATCAGGACGGTAGTTTCCGCCGACTTCCCAGACATCAATGGCATATTCATCAAAGCCCGGGGTAAATTCTTTACTGTAGCCGTCGTATTCCGTTTTATTGTAGTAGAAGCCTGCAATCCAGCTTAACGGACCTTCCGCCTGTGAGACCAGACGCAATTCCTGAGTCAGAATTTTACGCTCGTCCACTTCTTCGGTGTAGGCAGAAAACGCAGGAAACTCTTCATAACTGTAGTCCAGACGGATGAGCAGATCGGTTTGATCCCGCTGACCAATTGCATCGAATTGAGAATAGCCGGTAGCAGATACCAGTTCAGCAAACCCCAGATCCGCTTTCAACTCAAGGCTGAGTAATTCATCTTCTTTCTCACGGGGCTCTTCGTAGCGGTAAGCCGATTCATAGGGACCAATCACATCGCTCAGCGGATTATCTGCGGCCAGCGCATCAAATTGTGTGATTGAACGTCCTTCAACTTCCTGCTTCTGATAGAAGTAGCTTAAAGTACCGTCAAGCCAGTCGTTCGGTACCCAACGCAGCGCTATGCGGGCAGTTAACGTGTCTTCACCATTGGCATCTTCAACACGGCGTAGATTTTCTGATACTGCCGCATCGTCGTTCCAATCCGGATCAGGCAGAGATACACCGCCTTCCCGCACTACGTAGTTGTAATCAAGAAAGCCCGGATTATTGAAATAGTTAAGCGACATGCGCACACCCATTTCACCGTCGATCAGCGGCGCGTTGAAAATAAAGCCGCCTTCACCGCCTAAAGAATCGCTTTCGCTGACGCTGTATGCATCACCGAATACTTCTCCTGAAGTGAAATCCAGATCCACCGCTTTAGGAATGTAACGGATAGCCCCGCCCAGTGTACCGGCCCCGTATAAGGTTCCCTGCGGACCAATCAGTACTTCAACACGGTCAACGTCAATAAGACGCATGTTCAGAAATAAAGGAATTTCACCGAAGTAAGTGGCGACCGTGCCACCATCAGAACCTGGGCCTGAAGAATTGGTGTTCAGACCACGCACAATAACAGGAGAGTCAGAGCGACCGCCCTGGTCAGTTACCGTCAGGCCGGGCACCCAGCGGGCAACGTCATCGAGATCTTCAATATCCTGCTGAGCCATAACGTCTGAAGTCAGCGCAGAGATATTAATCGGCACCTCCTGCAATGAACCGCTGCGGCGGGTTGCAGTAACTTCAATCTTTTCGATTTGTTTTTCTGTGGCCTGAGCTTCCTGGGCCAGAACCTGCGGCGATGCCAGTGCGCCGGCAATAGCAACGGCTATAGCGGAATATACAAATCCGCTACGGGGAAATGATTTCATGTTTGTGTGTTCTCCTGAAACCGGATACGTCGTCCGGTCTGATGAATCTTGCGCTTGCAGACTTCACTTTGTTCAACCCGTACAGTGCGGAGTGAAACATCAAAAAGTGTCGCCGGGCGTGGCAACCGTATTGGCATACCGTTGCATATCACCCGAAGTGCACGTTTTGTGCCGTCTGGTTGTTTAATTTTACTGGAAAAGCTACGCCACAAACACTTAAAAATGAATAAAAATGCATATAAATGGAAAGATAATCTTCCAACACTATCTGTTCCGGCTGACCGCACCACACTGGCACGCCGTACAAGACATAGCAAGCAAGACTTTCGTGCAACTTCAGTGGTTATTGCACCAGCATCGCGCGTCAAAAATTGAATAAAAATTCATTAATAAAATGTTAACGTGAATAAATCCCTGAATGTTTAATTTGTTTACCTGCCTTTTTTACGTTGAGTGGCAGCGGCAAGCTGAGTCCGGCAGCGTGTTTACTGCTTTCACGGTAGTCCCCGAAATCCCGGACTTATTTAAATCATGACTTCCTGCTAACTCTGACCCGGTCAGGCTCAGTTTTTGCTGACTATAAAACAGAACAGTTTTTTCCTACTCATTATCAGGTGGCGGTATTTATGGAATTAAGACCCTTTTTAGAACAGTTGCCCAAGGCAGAGCTTCACGTACATATTGAAGGCACACTGGAGCCGGAGTTAAGTTTCGCTCTGGCGCAGAAAAATAATGTGTCGTTACAGGCTAAGACACCGCAGGAAATGATTGCAGCTTATAACTTCCATGACCTGCCCTCTTTTCTGGATATCTATTATGCAGGGATGAGCGTGCTGAAAGATGAATCTGACTTTTATCAGCTCACCATGCACTATCTCCGCAAAGCAGCCACGCAAAATATTGTATATGTTGAGCTGTTTTTCGACCCGCAGGCACATACCAGCCGTGGTGTGAGTTTTGATACTGTGATAAACGGTATTCACCGCGCCCGCAGTGATGCCGCTGCTGAACTGAGTGTGCAGACCAATCTCATTTTATGTTTCCTGCGGGACATGTCTGCTGAATCCGCTATGGAACACCTGATGATGGCGCAACCCCACCTGGATAAAATCATTGGCGTGGGGCTGGATTCTGACGAAAAGAATAACCCGCCGGCTAAGTTCAGCGCTGTTTTTGAAAAAGCCCGTAGTATGGGCCTGAAACTCACCATGCACTGCGATGTAAATCAGGATAATACTCTGGAGCACATCCGGCAGGTGATAGAAGATATTGGCGTTGACCGCATAGACCATGGCGTCAACATTCTGGAATCTGAGGCATTATGTAACCTGGCCAGAGAGAAAAAGCTGGGACTGACCGTATGTCCTGTATCCAACCGCTTTGTAGTGCAGTCACTGACCTCTGCTGAAATCAAAAAGATGCTGCAATACGGACTGATGCCATGTATCAATTCTGACGATCCGTCTTATTTTAGGGCTTATTTGAATGAGAATTTTATTGCCCTTCAGGAAGAAGGTGACTTTACCGTTAAAGAGCTGGTGACACTGGCAGAAAACAGTTTCAAAGCGAGCTGGTTACCGGATGCACAGAAACAGGCATACCTTGCAGATTTGCAGGATTATGTGTCGGAAAATCAAGAAATATAGATGAAGAATTGGAGCGGGAAACGAGATTCGAACTCGCGACCCCGACCTTGGCAAGGTCGTGCTCTACCAACTGAGCTATTCCCGCATTGTCGACTTATTACGGTGTGTAGATTCATATCTTCGTCACTTGCCAAGCTTGGCAATCACTTCGTGACGAGGTACATGCTCTACCAACTGAGCTATTCCCGCAACAAAAGACTTGGTGATGACTGAAAAATTGGAGCGGGAAACGAGATTCGAACTCGCGACCCCGACCTTGGCAAGGTCGTGCTCTACCAACTGAGCTATTCCCGCAAACCGGTTCAGTCGTTTTGCGAAAGTGGCCCTTCGCAAAAGTGGAGCGCATTTTACAAAAATCCCGGCGATGCGCAACACTTAATTTGAATTTTTTTCGAAATACCGGTTCGTTCGCTCAAATCGTAAACACTTTTTCCCGGTAATACTGCAATTCAGCTATAGACTCACGGATATCGTCCAGTGCCAGATGCACACCTTTCTTCGTGAAACCGTCGAGAATTTCCGGCTGCCAGCGCTTAACCAGCTCCTTAATCGTGCTCACGTCTATACTGCGGTAGTGAAAATACGCTTCCAGTTCCGGCATATACTTCACCATAAAACGGCGATCCTGTCCGATAGTATTGCCACACAGGGGCGATTTGCCGGCATCTACGTAATCACTCAAAAATGCGATAGTTTGTTTCGCCGCTTCGGCTTCATCAATTTGACTCTCGCGGCATCTGGCAGTGAGCCCGCTGTTACCGTGCACACGGGTGCACCACTCATCCATACCATCTAAAATCGCATCCGGCTGATGTACAGCGATCACCGGCCCTTCTGCCAGTACATTGAGCTGCGGGTCAGTGACGATAGTGGCAATTTCCAGCACCTTACAGGTTTCAGGGTCCAGCCCTGTCATTTCCATATCAATCCAGACTAAATTGCCATCGTGTTTTGTCATTCTAGTTTCCTCGTCTTTAACATGGCACACGGGCCTGACAAACGGTATCATTGGTCAAGTATACGTTAACTTTGCAGGAAATCGTGGCAAAAAAACCAAAACTGACACACCGCCAGAAGCGCCAGGTTGCAGCAAACCGGGCGCGCCGGCTAAAAGATAAAGCATCTGATCCTGAAAAACAGATTGATGCTGCCAACCTGATCCCCGGCCGGGTTGTCGGTCGTTTCGGTAAGCACGCAGACGTTGAAGATCAGCAGGGTACGGTGTACCGCTGTCACATCCGCCGGACTATCGAATCGGTGGTTTGCGGTGATGATGTCCTGTTCGACACCGGTAATGAAAACGAGTCCGGTGTCAGTGGCGTGATTGAAATCGTCCGCGACCGCCGTTCCGTGCTTACCCGGCCGGACTATTATGACGGCGTGAAACCCATCGCCGCGAATATCGACCAGATCATTGTTGTCAGTGCGGTAAAGCCCGATTTATCTCTGAATATCATCGACCGCTATCTGGTTGCCTGCGAAGATACCGGCATTGCCCCCGTTCTCATCCTCAACAAAACCGAGTTACTGAGCGACGAAGAATTCGACACGGTAAAACAGCAACTTGCGGTGTATGAATCTCTGGGTTACAGATTAATTTATACCAGTTGCAAGCGCGGTGACGGCCTGGACGAACTGAAAACCTGTCTGAATGACAAAGTCAGTGTTTTTGTAGGCCAGTCCGGTGTGGGCAAATCCAGTATCATCAATCAGGTGCTGCCGGATGCCGATGAACTGGTCGGTGAAATATCAGATAACTCCGGTCTTGGTCAGCACACCACCACCGCAGCAAAATTACTTCATTTCCCTGAAGGTGGCGATCTTATCGATTCCCCGGGGGTTCGGGAATTCAGCTTATGGCATATGCCGGTAGAACAAATCACCCGCGGCTTCATAGAGTTTCGTGATTATCTGGGCGGTTGCAAATTCCGCGACTGCAAACACATGAACGATCCCGGCTGCCTCATCCGTGAAGCAGTAGAAGAAGGCAAAATCAGCAGCGCCCGCTTCGACAGCTACCACCGCATTCTGGCTACCATGGACGAACAACGCCCGAGCTATACCAATCCGTTTTAAAAAAGCTGATACGTGCACAGCGCTGAAGAGCCGGATGTGGATAGCAGAACCGTAAGCCCTTCCTGCCACGGAGACGGAATTGCCTGCGTGAACTATCTGGCGCAAAGATTTGAAAAGAACGGGTGCCGGAAACGGGGAGCCCGCGGACGGGGGCGGTGTTGTCTGAGTGAACCGTCTGCCGCAGGGATGCGGCAGTCGAGCCCACAGGGATGTGTTTACGGCGTGTTCACGAAGACAGCACCGCTCCCGGCCAGAAGGGCTAACCGCTTTTAATCCTTTTTCCTCTTCCGCTTATATCAAACACTGATGGCCCATAACGGTAAAGTGCATCCGTTTGTTTACAACTTGTTGTACAATCTCATCCGACAGAAACTAGATAACTATTATTTTTCGGAGTGCCCGTGCTGGACTGGTTCAAGGTTAACCTTCAATATATTTTGCCTAAGCATCTTTTATCCCGCCTGGTTGGTAAGTTTGCGGCTGCTGAAGCCGGCGGCGTGACCACAGCGTTTATCAAATTTTTCATCAAGAAATACAATGTGGATATGAGCGAAGCGCTGTATCCCCATCCGGAGCACTACAAAACCTTCAATGAATTCTTCACCCGTCAGCTGAAACCTGAAGTCCGTCAAATCGCCGAAGGTGATGATGTGCTGATCCAGGCAGTTGACGGTGCAGTCAGCCAGTTTGGTGACATTCATCAGGACAGTATTTTTCAGGCGAAAGGCCACAACTACAGCCTTACTACATTACTGGGTGGCAAACCTGAACTGGCAAAGCCTTTCAAAAACGGTAAGTTCGCGACCATTTATCTGTCGCCGAAAGACTATCATCGCATTCACATGCCCGTAGAAGGCACACTCACAGACATGGTGTATGTACCCGGTGAGCTGTTCTCCGTTAACCCTCTGACTGCTGAAAATGTGCCTGGATTATTTGCCCGCAATGAACGGGTAATCGCATTTTTCGACACCCCGGTAGGGAAAATGTCTATTGTACTGGTTGGTGCAACCATTGTAGCCAGTATCGAAACCATCTGGTCCGGCACAGTGACACCGCCTGCTGGTAAAAACGTGCAACACTGGCAATACGAAAGCGATGATGAAGCAGCCGTTAAGCTGGAAAAAGGCGATGAAATGGGCCGCTTTAAACTTGGCTCTACCATTGTGGTTTGCTTCGAAAAAGACCAGATTGAATTTGAGGATATGGAAGCAGGCATGACTACCCGCCTCGGGGAAGTGTTTGCTCTTGCGAAGGCAAATAAAACTGCCTGATTGTGGATCCTGTTAAACGAAGTCTGATAACGCTTCATATCACCGTTATCTTACTGGGCGGCACTGGCCTTTTTTCAAATATTATTCCCTTGAGCGCAACGGATATTACTTTCGGGCGCTCTGTATTTGCCTGTCTGTGCCTTGCTGTATTCATGCGTCTGGCCGGTGAAACCTTCAGACTGAACAACAAACGTGATTACGGTATTGCTCTGTTGCTGGGTAGTCTGATGGCCGTGCACTGGGTAACTTACTTCGCGGCGATGCAATACGCCGGTGTTGCCGTGGGCATGATTGCCCTGTTTACCTTCCCGGTCATAACCGTTCTTATTGAACCCTTCTTTGAGAAAATCCGGCTTGTCTGGCAAGACTTTTTCAGTGCGTTAATTGTTTTTGTGGGCGTGGCGCTGCTGGTGCCGGAGATATCGCTGGAAAACGAGGTGACATTGGGTGTCCTGACCGGTATTTTTTCTGCCGTGCTTTATGCCCTGAGAAACCTGCTTCACCGCCAGCACTTTTCTCACTATTCAGGTGCGAAGGCCATGGCCTGGCAAATCCTGGTGGTGATAGCCTGCCTGCTGCCTTTTGCCAGTGAACACCTCAGTGATGCCACCTTTGATACATGGTTGCTGCTGGCCGTTCTCGGCTCCATGTTTACCGCAGTACCCCACGCGCTTATAGCAACCGCGCTCATCCACTTGCGGGCAAAAACTTTTTCTCTGATTGCCTGCATGCAGCCACTGTACGGCGTAATCCTGGCTATGCTAATTTTACATGAGTCTCCGGGCTGGAAAGCGTTAATAGGTGGCATACTGGTGACATCAGCCTCCATCTACGAAACCATGAACGCACAAAAGCTCCATAAACAGGACAAGTAAATGATAGTACTCGCTCACCGCGGAGCAAGTAAGGCGGCACCGGAGAACACGTTGCTGGCCTTCAGGCTCGGATTCGCCATGGGAGCACACGGTGTTGAGTTCGATACTTATCAGATCGGCGATGACATCGTGGTATTTCATGACCGCTGGCTACACAGAACCACGAATGGCCGGGGGCGGGTTGCCGATCAAACAACTGACTATCTGCGCTCACTGGATGCCGGTCAGGGTGAGCGTATTCCGTTTCTTGCAGAAACCCTGGCTACCCTGCCTGAAGATGCATTATGCAATGTTGAAATCAAAGGGCTGACAGACACCGCCCGCTGGCTCAGCGCTTTTGACCGCGCCTGTGAAGAAACTGGCGCCAGTACGGACTCCATGGTGATATCGTCTTTCAATCATCAATGGCTTGCAGAGATCAGCCGCGCCAGACCTGATCTTAAAACCGGTGCACTTACCGCCAGTATCCATACCGGTTTATTGCAGTTCACAGACTCACTGAAACCCTGGTCATTACACATTGCACTGGATATTGTTGAAGAAAGTTATGTTAGCCGGGCAAAAGCTGAAGGCTATAAGGTGTTCGTTTACACTGTGGATAACCCTGAGGATATGCTGTTACTTCAGCAATGGGGCGTGGACGGGATTTTCAGCAATGTGCCAGACTTAGCATGTGAAACGCTGAATGCTACGCAACTGATGTGCTAACGGTGTTACTTTGCGAGATGCTGGGATAATACCGTATTGCGGCAACAGCGGCACTGGCGGCACAAACGCATGTTTATCCAGTGGCCGGCAACAATAAGCAGCGCGCCGGTGGCAATGGTGAAGGGTTCGTAGTCGTGCCCGAATATATCTTTGAACCAGTAAATAACTCCGCCTGAAAATAACAGAACCAGCGGATAATATTGCCCGTGATAACGCACCGCGCCGTTAATCAGTGCCACAGCACCTATCAGCATGGAAATAGTAAGAATAGTGCGCTCAAACCAAAGTTGCGCGAAGAATGTTGAGCCGATAAGCGGGATCAGCGGCAGCAACAAAGGCAAAGCAAGACAATGCAACGCACACAAGCTGGATATCCATATACCCAGCCTGTCTAATTTAGTCGGATTGTCAGCATCCTGAATTCGGGACATTTCTCGCCTCGCCAGCAAAAGGGACGTTATAATATAACAGTCTTGGCGAAATTCAAAATTACAATCCCAAAAAAAGGATTAATTCGGCGCGACCATCTGTGGCCTCATCGTGTCCTCTGACTTTTGCTGTGCCATCATCGCCGGTTCAGGCTCGAATAAATCGCTGACCGTCGACAGTCTGATCCCCATTTCTTCCAGCTCAGGCAAACGCTTTTGCAGGATTTTCATGGTCAGCCTGTGCGGATGAGCAATGGCAACAGCGGTCCCCGTTTCGCGGGCAAGCAGCAACATACGATCGAACTCTTTTTCAATGGCCGCTTCGTCGATGACATGGTCGAGAAACACATGCCTTCGTGCTACCGGGATCCCGGCGTGCAATGCGGCTTCCTCCGCGACAGTTTTCACGGATGTACGGCTGTCAACGAAGAATAAATTTCGTTGCTTCAGTAAATCCATAAAAGAGCGCATCGGATTGAACATGCTGGTCAGCCTGCTTCCCATGTGATTGTTTACGCCAATCGCATAAGGCACACTTTCCATTGCACGGGCAAATTGAAGTTCCATCTGAGTCTCAAACATACCTACACGCAATCCGTCAGGCCCCATTTCCTGGCCATCAAAGGATTCCATCGGCATGTGTAACATTATATCCCGCCCCTGGGCATGAGCCAGTTCGGACATTTCAGTAGTCATGGGAGCATCAGGAAGAATCGAGAACGTCACTTCTCTTGGCAGGTCAAGCGCCCTGCGGTCAGAGAAACGATGTCCGATATCGTCGATAATAACGACGACTTTTGGTTGGACACTTGCAGCCGCGACTGGTAGACAGAAGAGTGCAAACAACACACCCCAAAACAACGCAAACCAATCAACCAACTGACTGTCAGTTCTTTTGAGTAAACAAATTTTTAGCAAGCGCACGCCTATTATTTTAATAGTGTAATTATAAGGTTCTTATGACCTTTGTTACCCTGCGTCCATACGGGTTATTTATTTAGTATTGCATTCCATACATATTGAGCATAACAGTGATCTTCGAAATATGAAATTTCAAATGCGCTTTTTTTGACATTTTTTAAACAATTTTTGAGGTGGCCGCTCAGTTCGCCGGAATATCAGAGATCCAGCCAGCTTGAGGGATTAAGGGCCTTGCCCTTGTGCCGGATTTCAAAGTATAGATTAGGATAGTTCTGTCCGCCACTTTGTCCGACTAAAGCAATCGTTTCACCGTCGCCCACCGTATCTCCGGCTTGCTTCAGCAATGCCTGATTGTGACCATACACACTCATATAGCCCTGCCCGTGCTCAACAATGGTTACCAGCCCGAAACCACGTAACCAGTCAGAATAAAGGACGCGGCCATGAGACACGGCTCTCACCGGTGTACCTTCTGCACCTTCAATGATAATGCCTTTCCAGCGCACCTGCCCCTGGCGGCGGGTCCCGAACAGCTTGCGTACCCGTCCTGAAGCCGGTTTTAGCAACTTCCCTTTGTAGCCGGATAAACCAGCCAGTTCTGATTTCGCCGACTCTGCACGACGGCGCGCCTCATCAATGGCCCGCACAAGCGCTTCTTCGTTTTGCTTGAGTTCATTTACTCTGGCAGCATCACTCTCGATTTTTTGATTAAGTTTTTTCAGCGTTTCAGAACGATCTGCCTGACGGGCCAGTAACACTGCTTGCTGAGACTTCTGATCCGCCAGCAAGCTGTTCAGTGCTCTGGCTTTCTCCGAAAGCGCCTCATTTACCTGAACCAGCTGTTCCACATTCGAGCGGAAAGTGGTGATCTCCTTTGAGCGGGCTTTACTCAGATACTGATAATAAGTCAGCACGCGTTCAAACGTACTGGCTTCGTCCTGATAAAACAGCATCTTTGCATAGTCATAATTGCCGGCCATGAATGCACTGCGTAACTGGCTCGCCAGCATGGTTTGTTGCTGCAGAATGGCCTTTCTCAGCGCTTCCTGTTCTGCTTCCAGCTTTTTTTGCTGTTCACGGTTATCAGCCAGTTGTGTAGAGGTATCATTGAGAGATTTGGCCGTGGAGGCGATTTCAAGTTCAGATTGCTTCAACGCTGCCTGCAATTCACCGGCATTCGCCTTATTGGCTGCCAGTGTCGCTTGTCTGGCTTTAAGTTCAGCTTGTAACTCAGCAAGTTTTGCCTGTTGTTGTTCCTGAGCATAAGCCTGAGGTAGCAGCACGGTGAACAGGCAGAGCCAGCAAAGGACACTGAGAAGAGGCCCGCGAACGGACTTTCCGGACGGACCGGCCTGATTGAAATTTTGTACACTCACCCGTTGCTTTGCCTCTGACAGCACCTGACTCTGATTCAAAGTCCATACTATATCAACGGGATAGAGGATTCATCTGCAATCGACTAATTCAATGATGCGTTGTCAGGCTGGTTTCTGTGCGGTTTTTCTATATACTTTGCAGTCGATTTTTAGTCTTCCATGTAAAGTAAGGGTTTTAGGAATGGAACAGCTCGTAGAGTTTGCCGGTAATAATATGCTGTTAGCCGGTGCGTGGGTCGCCTTAGTTGCAATGCTGATTTTCAGCTATGTCACAGGTTTCACTTCATCAGTAAAAGAAGTAAATACCCACGAAATGACCATGCTGGTAAACAAAGAAGACGCCGTTGTTTTTGATACCCGCGCGCCTAACGAGTTTAAAACCGGTCACATTCTCGGTGCCCGCCAGCTGAAACCTGAGGAAGTCAGAGCAAAAGATTTCAAAAAGCTTGAAAACGTAAAAGACAAACCCATTATTGTTGTATGTGCAATGGGTAACAGCGCACGCGGTATTGCAGCGGCCATGAACAAAGCCGGCTTCGCAAACGTGAAAGTGCTGAAAGGCGGCATGAACGCGTGGAACTCTGCCGGACTTCCGGTTGCCAAATAACGGGCCGGAACACAGGAGCAGATTGTGAGTAAAGTAGAAATTTATACCAAGGGGCATTGCCCTTACTGTCATCGTGCTAAAGCATTATTAGCGCAAAAAGGCGTAGCATTCGAGGAAATCGCAATTGATGTGAACCCTGAACTCCGCGATGTGATGATAGAAAGAGCTAACGGCGGTTGGACAGTACCGCAGATATTTATCAACGATACCCATGTGGGCGGATGTGATGATTTATTTGCTCTTGAATCACAACAAAAACTCGATGCGCTGTTAGCGCAATAATTTTAAGTTAAGAACGTATTTACACATTCAGGAATTATCATGGCTGAAGAAAATCAGAACACCAATGGCGCAGAGGCAGGCCAGCAAGCCCAGGGTCCTCAATTCAATATTCAACGCATCTACACAAAAGACATTTCTTTTGAATCTCCGAATGCGCCGGCTATCTTCCAGAAAGAATGGAAGCCGGAAATCAAATTAGATATCGATACGTCTACAAATAAAATGGCTGAAAATGCATTTGAAGTTGTTTTATCTGTAACCGTTACTGCGACCGTTGGTGAAGAAACCGCGTTCCTGTGTGAAGTAGAACAAGCGGGTATTTTTGCGATTGCACCGGAAATGCCGGACCAGGCTAAAGCACCTCTGTTAGGTTCTTACTGCCCTAACCTGTTATTCCCTTATGCCCGTGAAGCTATTTCAAACCTGGTTAACCGTGGCACATTCCCGGCTCTGAACCTGGCTCCGGTTAACTTCGACGCTATCTTCGCCGCTTACATGCAGAAACGTGCACAGCAAGCGCAGGAAGGTGGTCAGAAGCTAGACGCTTAAGTCACTCTTTTATGAATACCGGTTCAGTAACCGTATTGGGGGCGGGGTCTTATGGCACCGCCCTTGCTTTTTGTCTGGCCAGAAATAGCAACCCCACGTTGTTATGGGGCCGCGACGAAGCTCACATGCAGGCACTGGCAGACAGCAGGGAAAACGCCCGTTATCTGCCCGGCGCCAAATTCCCTGATGCTTTGACAGTAGAAGCCGATCTTTCCAAAGCGGTAGCTGCCAGCCGCGACATTCTTATTGTCGTTCCCAGCCATGCCTTTAAAGATTTACTTAATACCATCAAGCCGATGCTAAAAGCCGATCACCGGCTGATCTGGGCTACTAAAGGTCTGGAACCGGGTACCGGCAGACTGTTGCGTGACGTTGCACTGGATGTATTGGGTGATACTTATCCGCTGGCAGTACTTTCCGGCCCGACGTTCGCAAAAGAAATGGCTGCAGGTCTGCCAACTGCCATTTCACTGTCGTCCACCTGTGAATCGCTGGTCGATGATTTTGCCCGCAAGCTGCATTGCAGCCGTTCATTCAGGGTTTATAAAAATCCTGATTTCATCGGCGTGCAACTCGGCGGCGCAGTGAAAAACGTTATCGCCATCGGTGCAGGTCTGGCTGATGGCCTTGGCTTTGGTGCCAATGCCCGTACGGCGTTAATTACCCGGGGACTGGCTGAACTGACCCGTCTTGGTGTTAAAGTGGGTGCTCAACCGGAAACCTTCATGGGAATGGCCGGTCTGGGTGACCTGGTATTAACCTGTACTGACAATCAGTCCAGAAACCGCCGTTTTGGTCTTGCACTGGGACGAGGTAAAGACGTGGATACCGCCATGCGTGACATCGGCCAGGTTGTCGAGGGTTACCGCAATACCGAAGAAGTGCATGCACTGGCGAAGCAATATGGCGTGGAAATGCCTATTTGTGAGCAAATATATGCTGTGCTTTATCACGGTAAGCCGCCGAAAGAAGCCGCTGTGGCATTACTGGCAAGAGATTTAAAAAGCGAGTAGCACCAGCTACCCGCTTTTCTTACCTTTTCATAAAACCACTACAAAGTAACCAGTTCAGGTTTCCCGCCCGCTTCCTGATAAATCGTCGCGGCAGCCGATAAGGTCTGCTGATAACTGGTAATAACCGACAATTGTGCCGAGAACCAGCTTCGTTGCGCACTCAGCAAATTCAGAAAATCGATATCACCGGCTTTGTAGCGAATTTCAGCTAACCGGTATAACCGTGCGTTGTTTTCCATTGAAGCGACATCCAGTTCATAAGCCGCTTTCAGGTATGCATAGTTGTCCAGCGAATCCAGCAGCGACTGAGACGCGCTTAACGTGGTGGCGCGGTAGTTATTCCATGCCAGAGCAAGATCCACATCGGCAATTTTTTTTCCGGCATCGATACGGCCACCGTCGAACAGTGTAGCGGCGCTGTTTAGTGCGGCACTCACACTCCAGCCGGAAGCCAGATCGAGCAAATCACTGACAGATAAGCTACCGCTCAGACTTAATCCCGGCAGCCCCTGAATGCCCGCCAGATACACATCGATATCAGCCTGCTTCAAAGCAACATCCGCAATCTGCACGTCAGGGCGTTGCTTTAACACCGCAGCAGGCTGATACAATTCAATATCCGGCAGAACAAACGACAGCAGCTTTTCTTCCCCACTGATGGCGGTCAAGGTTTCATCCCCCAACAGAACCGCAATGGCGCGTCGGCTCAATGTAGCCTGATAATTCAGCCGTAACAGTTCACCACGGGCACTGATCATGGTGTTCTGTTGCTGGCTCACCTCAATACCCGACGCATCCCCTTCCTGAAAGCGAATGTCCACCAGCTTATACAGTTGATCAGCCGCTTCGTAGTTTTGTTTTGCGATGGCAAGGCGTTGCTCAAGCGACAATAGGGTAAAGTACTCACTGGTCAGCAAACCCTGCACCTGCAACGCTGCACTGCGGCGGGAAAACTGCTGACTGTCGATACTCAGCTTATTGCCAAGCTGAGTGGCTTCACGACTGCCCCATACATCAAAAGTGTAACTGACACCCACACTGCCGGATGTACTGTTTGACTCTGTGCCGGTATCAAAGGTTTTTCCACTGCGGCCGCTTGCACTGGCAGTAATATCCGGAATATTGTCGGCCTGGCTCTGACGCAAAACCAGCTCAGCCCGTTGCAGCCGCAGTGCAGCTTCTTCCAGTGTCAGGTTACTGTCTGCCAGGCGAACCATGAGTGCATTTAATCCCTCAGAATTAAACACACTCCACCAGTTTTCCGCAATGTCTACGCCGGCGCCGTCCTGTGTATAAATATCAAAAACATCCGGCTGTGTTTTTGACTTTTGTCCGTCCAGGTCTGACGGCGTATAAGCACAACCTGTCATTAATGCTGCTATCAGCAAACATCCTGATTTTTTCAAAACTCAATCCTCAGATAACGCATCAATGGGGCTAAGGCGGGATGCCTTGAGTGCAGGAGCATAGCCGAACAGTACGCCCACCAGCAGCGATGTAATAAATGCCAGTACAGGCGGTAGCAGTGTATAAGCCACTGAAATGGAAAACTGGGACACGATCAGGATCACCAGATACCCGAGCAAAATGCCCACACAGCCGCCGAGAATACACACCACCCAGGCTTCAATATTGAATTGTTTAAGAATATCGGCCGGCTTGGCACCGGTGGCCATCCGCAGACCAATTTCCCGTTTACGTTCAGACACATTCACCAACATGATATTCATCACGCCAATACCGCCAACAAATAACGATATGGCAGCAACAGACGCTAAAAGCCATGTAAGCGTATTTTGTGTCTCGGTAACCGCCTCAACCAGAGAGTCAGTGGTAAACACCATCACATCTTCTGTACCATGACGTTCGGTGAGAACAGCAAGGACTGCATCCTTCACATCTGATGCGACTTCTGAACTGGCGGCTTTAATCGTTATGCCGCTCAGGTATTCACGGCCAAATACCTTTAGCCGTCCGGTTGTAATGGGGATCAGCACTTCGTCATCCTGATCACTACCACCGGCAGTTGCGCCCTTCGATTTTAATACACCAATCACCTGATACAAGCTGTTTGACATAAGTATGTACTTACCAACTGCTTGCATCTTATCGGTAAACAAGGTCTCAGCAACCGTATCACCTATCACTACAACCGGTGCATAGTTGTTCACGTCTTCAGTTGTGAAAAATACGCCCTGCGCCATTTCCCAGTCTTTCACGTGAAGGTAATCCGGCGTGGAGCCTTTAATCCTGCCCGAGAAATCATTTTCCCCATAGCGCATGGTATTGCGTGAAGAACGTTCCGGCGCAACGTAGGTCACGCCGGGAATATCACGTAATGCGTCAGCATCTGCCAGAGTCAGCGTCGCTACATCACCGGAATTGCGCATATTTTTACCGCCCGGCCGCACTGAAATCAGGTTGGTACCGATAGCTTCAATACGCTTCAGTACGTCCTGTTTTCCCCCTTCCCCGATAGCCATCATGGTGACCACCGCTGCTACACCAATGATGATCCCCAGCAGGGTAAGTAAGGTACGGAACCAGTTAAGCCGCAGTGATGAAAAAGCCATACCCAGTGCTGCAACGCCGGAAATACTTTTAAACGGTTTTATCGACGATGGCTGTGCAGCAGATGTCGTCGCCGGCTTAGCAGCTTCCCCCGAATCAGACACGATTTGTCCGTCCAGCAGATGCACCTGACGCTGAGCATATTCTGCCACAGCCGGATCATGGGTGATAAGAATGATGGTTACCCCTTCCCCGTGCAGTTCTTTCAACAGATTAAGCAGTTGCTCTCCGCTGGCAGAGTCCAGTGCACCGGTTGGCTCATCAGCCAGAATAACCTCTGCACCGTTTATCAGTGCGCGGGCAACAGATACCCGTTGTTGCTGACCACCGGATAATTCACCGGGGCGGTGATCCTGCCGGTCGCCCAGCCCGAGCTTTGACAGTAACGCTGATGCACGCTTCTCACGGACGCTTTTATCGGTGTTACTGTATATTGCCGGTAATGCGACGTTTTCCGTCGCGGTGAGGCTGGCGAGTAACTGATAACGCTGAAAGACGAAGCCGAAGGTTTTCAGGCGCAGCGCTGACAACTGTTCCTGTGACAACTTATTCACATCGTGGCCGTGAATGGTATAACTGCCTGATGTGGGCGTGTCCAGACAGCCGAGGATATTCATCAGGGTCGATTTTCCGGACCCGGACTGTCCCATGATGGCAACAAACTCACCTTTTTGGATCCGCAGTGAGACACCGTCCAGCGCCCTGACTTCTGTACCTTCAGTTTGATAACTGCGGGTTACATTCGCCAGTTCAATTAAAGGTACGTCAGCCACGTGGCCCCCTCATAGGCGGACCACCCATGGGACCGCCGAAACCACGGTCGTTATTATCTTTAGTGCCTGCAGCCGCAGATGCCTGCCCGGTAACAATTTCGTCGCCTTCATTCAGACCGGATAAAATCTGAATTTCAGTGCGGGTGCTCACCCCGGTCTTTACCGGCTTTCTTACCAGTTCGTCCTGCTCACGGACCATGACGAATTTATTACGGGGCGGCCCCTTAACCGCTGCCAGCGGGACTACCAGGGTATCTTCTTCCTTCTCTTCAACAAAGAAAACCTGGGTGGTCATAGAATCCATCAGCGTACCTTCGATGTTCTCCACATCCACCAGCACCTGATACAGCACGACATCGTTTATAATTGTGGGAGTCGGTAAAACCTGACGTACCACCGAGTGATATTTCTTACGGGTATTACCGATAGTGGAGAAGTACACCGGCATACCACGTTTAATACTTTCCACATCCGCTTCAGAGACTTCTGCCCGTAATGTCATGGTAGTAAGGTCAGAGATCTGCAGCAGCTCCGGTGCGTTCTGGTTCGCATTTAATGTTTGTCCTTCGCGAACAGCAATAGAGGCTACCGTACCGCTGATAGGCGCATAAATTTTGGCAAAGCCCAGTGTCGCTTTATCACCGGCCAGAGATGCTTCATCAGCTTTAATTTGCGCAATACTGGCTTTAATTTTTGAATCCAGTACTTTGACGTCGATACGGCTGCTGATAGCGGTATCAGCGCTCACAGCATCCTGATCAAACAGATTATTGTTCCGTTTCTCACGCAGCAATGCCAGTTCCCGCTCTGCTTTAAGCTGGGCAAGGTTCGCGTTCTTCACATCCAGCGCAAATTCAGCGTTCTGTACCTGTGTTTCAAAGACTGTCGCATCAATTTCCACCAGCAAATCGCCGGCTTCCACCACATCACCTTCTTCCACATGGATTTTCTCAACCTGACCGGACACCTGAGCACCAACGACAACGTAACGTTTGGGTTCCAGCTGGCCCGTTGCAATGATGTTCTTTTCGATGGTACCCCGGCCAACCTGCGAAAATGAAAATGCGCTGGTGTCACGGGCGGGGGCTGCGAACATGTTCCATGCAGTGTAGGCGGGTAAAGCAATGACAACCAGTAACAGCAGCCATTTTACCCATCGGTGGGATCCTGGTGATAACACAGTCTTTCCTTAAGTGAAAATACCTAAAATACAAAAGCCCGCATCTTTACACTACGGGCTTTACACAACTTAACATTACTTCACAGTGGTCCACAGACAAGGCTGGACGGGGCGTGACAATCAGATTAGTTTTATCTTGCGCCTTCATAACCCGTTTGCCGCCAACTTTCGTAAACGAAAACTGACACGGCATTGGACAGATTCATGCTGCGGCTGTCTGGCAACATGGGGATGCGTACGCGTTGCTCCGGGGGCAGGGACTGAATAAACTCGTCGGGCAGACCACGGGTTTCAGGGCCGAAGATTAACGCATCACCTTTCTGGTATTTCACATCACTGTGAAACGCTTTACCTTTAGTGGTACAGGCGAAAATGCGCGCCGGTTGTTCACTTTCGAGATAAGCATCCAGACTGGCGTGGCGCTTTACGTCGGCAAATTCATGGTAGTCGAGACCAGCACGCCTGACACGCTTATCGTCCCAGTCGAAGCCCAGAGGCTCAATCAGATGCAGGGAAAAGCCTGTGTTTGCACACAAACGGATAATGTTGCCGGTATTGGGCGGAATTTCTGGCTGGTATAAAACGATATCAAACATGGTCACATCACGAATTTTGCTGTGGAGCAAGGATACGGTGTGACAGGACATGAGACAAGCCCACAGCGGAGGAAGGGCGGTTGCTGTGGGCAGTTTTGGTGCAATGGACCTTTACAGTGCGTTAAGCACCCTGTTAGTTTGCGCCTGAGCAGCCCAGCGACGTGCACGGCGTTGCGCCACAGAGTTTCCGACGAACTCAACCACTTTATCTGACAAAGGGGTGAAAGTGCCGATTGCATGCCCGTAAACAGAAGATAAATCTGTATTTTGGGGCGCTTGTAAACGCATTGTTCTTAATGAAGCATATTTTTGCATGATTTTCTGGCCTCGCATTGCTTTATAGGGCAACTTTTCTGTCGTTAAGTTTTATTTTGCAACGGTTCACTCAACTGAGTTTCCCGTGTCTTATACGAAAATATTGCATTAGCCATACCGCAATTTTCAGTGTCATTAAAATTTAATGAAAAACAAAGTCAGGTCAGTCATTTACAGAGGCTCGACCGGTCAGCAGAATACATTGCCGGCGACTCTGTCCCCCGTCATTGTGTGTAAAATAGAGACACTTTTGTAAATCAGGCGAGAAAATCAAGGATCCTGTTCATAGCAGGCTCGCGGATCCGGTCTGCTTCAATGAGAATTTCGTGATACGCCCCCTCACAGGAATGCAGAACAGCTTCCGGCATGAGTCCGGCCACCCTTCGCTGCCTGCGGTTATCCACCACCATATCGTCGCCGGCACTGAGAATTAACACAGGTTGCTTAATATCACCGGCATTATTCTCAATAAAATCCATGGCTTTCATGGCCGCTCTCAGCCAGTGAACGGTTACACCGCCAAGCTGGACCTCTGGCGTGTTTGCGTAAGTATCACGGAACAAACGGTATCGCAGTTCGCTGTGTGTGAGATGATTGGCATCGAAGGTAACCGGCGAGTAATCTTTTTGCCCGATAAAATAGCCTTCCTGTTGCCCGGCTTTCTGATAGCGGCGCTCCACCATATTGAGCAACGAATTGGCAATCCAGCCCGGTAACGCGGGACGTATACCGAACATGGGAGAACAAAAAACAAGTTTCTGAAACAATGACGGATGGGCCAGAGTCGTGAGTGCTCCAATCGCACACCCCATGCTGTGGGCAAGCAGGTAACGCTCTCCGTCAGGTTGTCTGGCCGATACCACCTCTGTAATGAAGAGGTGAAGGTCACTGACATAATCTGCAAAATCCCGGACGAAGCCCTGATGCGGATTAGCGGTCATTCTGTCCGACAGCCCCTGCCCCCGGTGATCCATAATGAAAACAGCAAAGCCCTGATTGTACAGGTCAAACAGCACTTCCTGATACTTCAGGTACGCTTCAATACGGCCGCTGCTGATAACAATGGTAGCGGCAGGCTGTGCAGGGATACAAAGCGCATAAGCCAGCTTCACGCCGTCTCTGGCAGTCAGTACACCTGTGGTGACATGCTGCTGCCAGAACGCAGGAATGGCATCGCTATTATGAATTAATGAGTGTTCTGTGGAGATTGTCCGGACCATGTATCACGCCCGTCCAGTGGCAGAGAAATGGTGACAGCCAGTCCACCGGACGCATTTCGGGTTGCTTTAATGTCGCCATGATGCATTTCCACTGCGGCTTTTGCAATGGCAAGTCCCAAACCAACCCCGCCGGACTCTCGATCTCTGGCGAGACTCGCACGGTAGAACGGTGCAAATACAGAGCTGCATTCCTCTTCAGATAGCCCCGGGCCGTCATCCTTAACTACAACAAACCACTGCGATTCCTTCACAGAAACGGTAACCGATACGGAAGACTCCGCGTAGCGAATGGCATTTCTCACTACGTTTTCAACGGCGCTGCATAAAAGCATACTGTTCACGTTAACGGTTTGCTGTGGCAATGCTGCAACCTCAAACCGGATGTTCCGGTTAGACGCTTCGAATCTGGCGTCGGCAAAGGTACGGTCAAACAGCACACTGATCATCACCGGAGAGATTTCCGGCTTGCCGGACTCTGCCCGGGTTAACGTGAGCAACTGTCCGATCATCGAGTCCATCCGTTCGGCTTCCCGCTCTATCCGGGCAAGAGCCGCCGGATCTACGTTCTGTTGATGCGCCAGGCCTACCGCCATTTGCAAACGGGCAAGAGGAGAACGTAATTCGTGGGAGATATCCGCCAGTAGCCGCTGCTGTCCTAACCACATTTGTTCAAGCTGCGATGCCATGGCGTTAAAATCGCGGGATAAACTTCCTAACTCGTCACGGCGGCCATCAGCTTCCTTCACCCTGGCTTTCCAGTTACCGCCCGCCAGTTCACGACTGGTTTCCTGCAAGATAGTGATGGGACGTACCAGAGATCGGGCGAAAAGATAAGATAAGACAATGGTAATCACCAGTGCGATACAAAGAAAATATTTGAGTGGCTGCTGACTGTCGGGAGGCCCGTTCATCAGCGAAACATAAATGGCAAAATCTTTACCGTTAATAGCGACTCTTGCAGGTCCGATTGTCTCAAAATTTCCCCGCACGAGAGCAAGGGGAGACACCTGCTTAGCCAGCCTGACCAGATCATCCTCTTCACTGCGCCGGACTGGTGGCCCTCCTCCCCGCACCATCGCCCCGTCATCAATACCGACAGCGATAAGTCTGTGCCGGCTTATCCGGTCAGCTTCTTCCAGAATGCGGCGGACGGGTTTAGCGCCGTCTTCCTGACTTACACGGTCAATAACAGCAACAGCACGATTCAGGGCTTCCAGCTCAGGCGCATCCGGTGCCCGAACTTCTGCGTGTTCATTGAAAAAGCTCACCGCGTAAAAAGTCACAACTGCGGTAAAAATAAAGGTTACCCAGAACCATAAAAACAAACGCCCGACTAAACGCCGGGCCGGATTGAAACGTGCAAGTGAATTCATGAAGCCAGTCTTAGTAAATATCCCGACCCGCGAATGGTTTTTATCTTTTCATCATTCGTGGTTTCAGCAATCTTCTTTCGCAGATTACTGACATGCATATCAATACTGCGGTCAAAGGCCTGTAACTTCTTACCCAGTACTTTCTGGCTGATGTCATCTTTCGTGACCAGCTGACCGGCATTGATCATGAGTAAATGCAGTATAGCAAATTCGGTGTTAGTGAGTGTCAGCGCCACATTATGGCTTGCCACTGTCTGCCGGCTCATGCTCAGTGATATATGGTTTACAGACAAATCCTGTTGCTGCCTGGACTGGGTAGACATTTCCAGACGGCGGAAAATAGCCTTCACCCGCGCCACCAGTTCACGGTGATTAAATGGCTTGGGTAAATAATCATCAGCCCCGAGCTCCAGTCCGAGGATGCGATCATAATCATCGCCCCGGGCGGTTAGCATCAGTACCGGGGTTAAATGGCTAATACGCAATTTTTTAAGCACTTCAAAGCCATCCAGTTGAGGCATCATGACGTCCAGCAGGATCAGGTCAACAGACTCACCGGAAGTTGCCGCCGCCAGACCACTGTATCCGTCATTGGCCACGGTTACACTGTAACCGGTTGCCTCAAGATAAGTTTTCAGCATGTCCGTCAGTTCACGGTCATCATCAATGATCAAAATAGACTGCTTTGTCGCTGTGGCGACCATCTCATTGCCTCCAAAATTCTGCGGCTTAAAAAAACGTTGGGTGTGCGTTGATGACATTGAACGTAATACTGACATGGAGAAAACGGTCTGTGTCATGGCATGGCTCCTGTCCTGCTGATAGTAAGTTTACCTGACTCCGACCACCGTAAAGACGCGATGTCACCAACTTTACAGAAGCTTTACAGTACCACTAAACAACTTTGCAGAAATCCCGCCTACACTGACTTAACAATAAGCACGAGTCCACCGACGTTGGCACACACTTCAATGCCAACCGCCGGACCGGCGTAAACCGGTCCGGCTTTTCTCTTAATACTGCGGTTTCAGCGGCAAGTAATCTTCAGCGAAAAATAACGGCGATGTGATAATAAGGTCAGCAGTCGCCGAAGAACACGCCACCGGCACATTCCATACCGAACACAGGCGCAGCAGCGCTTTTACATCAGGATCGTGAGGGGCAGGATTAAGTGGATCCCAGAAGAAAATCAGTGCATCCAGTTTTCCTTCGGCAATGAGCGCTCCAATTTGCTGGTCGCCCCCGAGCGGACCACTCTTAAAACGTTTGATACTTAGTCCGGTATCGTCTGCAATCAGACCACCGGTGGTACCCGTTGCCACCAGTTCGCATTTTTGCATACTGTCTAAATGTTTATTCACCCACGCAAGGAGTTCTGCTTTTTTATGGTCATGGGCAACCAGTGCAACGGTTTTTTTGTTCATTTTTGTGTCCTTTCTTTCTTACCACAGGCAGTAAATATGTGCGTATCGTGACAAAACGGTGTGCCGCCGGACTGTCAAATAATCTTCATACATACCATTTATATTACGAAATTCACCGCGCCCGGCACAGAGAAATATTTATACATATTTATTGCATATTTATTCGCGATGAGTATCATAGGCGACGGTTTAGTAATCTCTGCAGCATTCGATAGGCGCTCTAAGTCAGCCATGGCAACGTTTTATCGTGAAGACAGAGAAAATGACAGGACAATCTCATGATTCAACCAACCAGCAGGCCCGACCAGCAGGTTGACAAGGTAAAACAGTTTAGCTCTCCCCTGGCTGGCTACACATTGCATTATGTACACCGACGATCCGGTGTGAATTTGCTTTTGCGGTAGCGCACTTTTTACCTTTGTACGCGGGCGAATGAAAACAGTATCCCTTTCATTCGCGTACAAAGGTAGAAAGTGATTTTTTATCCCTCTACAGAATTAATTAAACCTATTATGTTAAAAGTATCAGTTATCGGAGCCAGTGGTTACACTGGCGCACAACTCGTTGATTTAGTTCATCGTCACCCTGCTATGGATTTGCTGGGCACCTATGTTTCTGAAAACAGTGCCGACGGCAATAAATCCATTGCTGCGATCCACGGTCAGTATGCACACCTGAGCCAGTACATGCTTACGCCGATGAATGACAGCACGTTAGACACACTCGCAGATACCATGGATCTGGTTTTCCTGGCCACGCCTCACGAAGCCAGTCACGACTGGATGGCTGCACTGAGTAAAGGCAAAGCCAAAGTGCTGGATTTATCCGGCGCATTCCGCATTAAGAACACTGAAGTATTTGAACAGTTCTACGGTTTCAAACACACCTCAGAAGCGTGTCTGGATAAAGCGGTGTATGGTCTTGCTGAATGGTATGCCAAGGATATTGCGGCAGCGAAAATCGTTGCCGTACCGGGTTGTTACCCCACAGCTTCACTGACAGCGTTAAAACCTCTGCTGGAAAATGGTTTGTTAGACAGTGCCGTGCGCCCGGTTATAAACGCGGTGTCAGGCGTCAGCGGTGCTGGTCGTAAAGCCGCATTGAATAACAGCTTCTGCGAAGTAAGCCTGCAGGCTTACGGCGTGCTGGGTCACAGACACACCCCGGAAATTGAGGCATGGCTTGGCACCGGAGTGATTTTCACCCCGCACCTGGGTAACTTTAAGCGGGGCATTCTGGCCACAATTACTGTGAAATTGAAGCCGGGCGTCAGCGCTGAGCAACTGTCATCTGCCTATCACACCGCTTATGAGGGCAAACCTGTTGTCCGCATTCGCGATACCTTCCCGAAAATTGATGATGTAGTGAATACGCCGTTTGTTGATTTGCACTGGAAACTGGATGCTCAGTCAGGATACGCCGTTATTACCAGCGCCATCGACAATACAATGAAAGGTGCAGCCTCGCAGGCAATGCAATGTGCAAACCTGGTCAGTGGCCTGCCCGACGCTCAGGGACTGATTGCATAATGAAGTTGTCTCCTATTGTTATTAAAGTGGGCGGTGCGCTGCTTGAAGATGAAAATGCGGCGTTGTCATTACTGACTTCTGTCGGTGAAGTCATGAAGACCCGTCCTGTGGTCATCGTACATGGTGGCGGTCCGCTGGTTGAAACACTGATGGCCGCACTGAATCTGCCCAGCCAGAAAATTGATGGTCTGCGGGTAACACCGGACGAACATATGCCGTACATCTGCGGCACTCTGGCCGGCAGTGCGAACAAAGCACTGTGTGCACTGGCAATCCGTAGCGGATTAACACCTGTTGGCTTGTCCTTATTAGATGGCAACATGGTAAGCTGCGAGCCGCTGGATGAGAAATACGGTGCCGTTGGCGTGCCTTCGGCAAACAGCCCGGAACTGCTTAAAGCATTAACCGGCAAAGATCTGTTACCGGTAGTCAGCTCCATCGGTGCCAGTGCGCAGGGCCGTTTGCTGAACATTAATGCCGACCAGGCAGCCACCGTAATCGCCCAGTTGCTTGACGGCGAGTTACTGCTATTGTCTAACGTCAAAGGCGTGCTTGATGCAGATAAAGCGCTGTTAAGCTCATTAAACCAACAACAAATAGACAGCCTGGTTGCCGGTGGTGTAATCACAGACGGCATGAAAGTAAAAACAGATGCGGCACTGCTGGCAGCTTCGTCCCTGGGACGTCCGGTCACCATCGCCAGCTGGGATGCCAGCATCAGTGACATTTTAAATAAGGATACCGGTACGCGCATCGCGCCATAGCCGTATTGAGGATATTGACCATGAAACAGGATTTATTGTCCTTTGCTAACTGGACACCCGAAGACACGAAGGCGCTGTTAGATTTAGCCGTAACCATCAAACAAAACCCGGCGAAGTACAGCCAGGTGCTGGCAGGTAAATCTGTTGCAGCACTGTTTGAAAAGCCTTCTCTGCGTACCCGCGTAAGTTTCGATATCGGCATTAATAAACTAGGTGGCCATATGGTTTACCTGGACGTACAGGGCGGCAAACTGGCCGGCCGTGAAGATAACGTAGATACCGCTGCCAATCTGGCGTGCTGGGCAGACGCTATTGTTGCCCGTGTGTTCTCACACAGCACGCTGGAAGACTACGCGAAAGCGGCAAAAGTACCGGTGATCAATGCGCTTTGCGATAAGTATCACCCGTGTCAGGGTCTGGCTGATTACCTCACCATGTACGAAGCGTTCGGAAAAACCGAAGGCCTGACTATGGCTTATATCGGTGACGGCAACAACGTAACCCATTCAATACTGATTGTTGGCGCACTGCTGGGCTGCAACCAGGTTGTGGTTACACCGCCAGGACACGAAGCCGATCCGGAAATTGTTGCGCAAGCACAAGACATTGCCGCTAAAACCGGCGTTAAAATAGTACAAAGCAACGATATTGATGCCGCTGTCGGCGCTGATGTGCTTTATGCTGATACCTGGTTATCAATGGGCGATGATACGCCCCTTGAAGCCATTAAAGATAAATTTATGCCTTATCAGGTCAACGAAGCCCTGATGGAAAAAACCGGCGCACAATATGTCATGCATTGTCAGCCTGCTCACCGCGACCTGGAAATCACCGGTTCGCTTATCGACAGTGACAAATCACTGCTGATGCAGGAAGCAGAAAACAGAATGCATGCCCAAAACGCAATACTGACCAAACTACTAGGTTCCTGAGAGGACAGGTTTAATGAAAAAGAACGTGAATAAAGTCGTACTCGCCTATTCCGGCGGGTTAGATACCTCAGCCATCATTCCATGGCTGAAAGAAAACTATGACTGTGAAGTGGTGGCATTTGCCGCTGATGTCGGTCAGGGTGATGAAGAACTGGTTGGCCTGAAAGAAAAAGCTATCGCTTCCGGTGCCAGTGAATGTCATATCGTTGATCTGAAGGAAGAGTTCGTCAGCGAATACATTTATCCGACTATCACTACCGGTGCTATTTACGAAGGTGAATATCTGCTGGGTACTTCTATGGCCCGCCCTGTGATTGCAAAAGCACAGGTAGAAATTGCCCGTAAAGTTGGCGCAGATGCGCTGTGTCACGGTTGTACCGGTAAAGGTAACGACCAGGTTCGCTTTGAAGGTACTTTCGCTTCTCTGGCACCTGATCTGCACGTTATCGCGCCATGGCGTGAGTGGGACATGGTTTCCCGTGAAGATCTGCTGGCGTACCTGGCAGAACGTAATATCAAAACGACTGCTTCTGCGACCAAAATCTATAGCCGTGATGCAAACGCATGGCACATCTCCCACGAAGGTGGTGAGCTGGAAGATCCATGGCAGGAACCTACCAAACAAATCTGGACAATGACTGTTGATCCGGAAGATGCACCTGACCAGGCGGAACGTGTCACGCTGTCTTTCGAAGAAGGTCGTCTGACGAAAGTGAATGATGAAGCCCTGTCGCCATACCAGGCACTGGTTAAGCTGAACACCATTGCTGCTGCACATGGCGTTGGCCGCATCGACATCGTAGAGAACCGTCTGGTAGGTATGAAGTCACGCGGTTGTTATGAAACGCCGGGAGGCACAGTAATGGTAGCAGCTTACAAGGCGCTGGAAACCATGGTACTGGATAAAGCCTCGCTTAAATACCGTGAACAGATTGGTCTGGAATACTCCCACGTGATGTACGACGGCCGCTGGTTCACTCCGCTGAATGATGCCCTTCTGGCCGGCGCTGCGTCTTTCGCTAAGCGCGTAACCGGTGACATCGTTGTGAAGCTTTACAAAGGTCAGGCAACCGTGACGCAACGTCGCTCACCAAACAGCCTGTACTCTGAAGATTTCGCAACCTTCGGTGCTGATGATGTATACGACCAGAGTCATGCTGAAGGCTTTATCCGCCTGTTCAGCCTGTCCAGCCGTATCGAAGCACTGAAAAAGCAGCAGTAACAGGAGAATATCATGGCATTGTGGGGCGGCCGTTTTGCGGCAGGCAGTAGCAACATGTTCCGGCAGGTAAATGATTCCCTGCCGTTCGACAGAGTGATGGCAGCACAGGATATCCAGGGCTCCATTATCTGGTCACGCGGTCTTAAGAAAGCCGGTGTACTGACTGAAGATGAACAGGCGCAGTTAGAGTCTGCCCTGTCTGAACTGAAAGTACTGGCGGAGAAAGGCGAGTTAGATTTCGACGCCAGTCCGGAAGAAGACATTCACAGCTTCGTTGAAGCGGCGCTTATCGATAAGCTGGGTGACATTGGTCGTAAACTGCACACAGGTCGCAGCCGTAACGATCAGGTCGCGACAGATTTTCGTTTATGGGTCCGTGAACACGTTGACTCGTTGAAAGCTGACTTAAAAGCGCTGATCCGCTCATTGCTGAATACCGCCAGCCGCCACCAGCAAGCCATTATTCCGGGGTACACCCACTTACAACGTGCCCAGCCCATTCATTTTGCACACTGGTGCTTAGCCTATGTGGAAATGTTCAAGCGTGACCTGGCCCGGATGAAAGACCTGAAAAAGCGCATGAACCAGTGCCCGCTGGGCTCCGGTGCGCTTGCAGGTACCACCTACCCGGTTGACCGTCATGAACTGGCGGAAGAACTGGGCTTTGATTCACCTTGCCTGAACAGCCTGGATGCAGTATCAGACCGTGACTTCGTGCTGGAACTGCTGTTCTGTGCGTCCACCAGTATGATGCATATTTCCCGTATGGCTGAAGATCTGATTTTCTATAATTCAGGTGAAGCGGGCTTCCTGCAACTGGGTGATGCGGTAACTTCCGGCTCGTCACTGATGCCGCAGAAGAAAAACCCTGATGCACTGGAACTGATGCGTGGTAAATGCGGACGTGTTTTCGGCAGCCTGCAAGGCCTGCTGGTTACCATGAAAGGTTTGCCACTGGCATACAACAAAGACATGCAGGAAGACAAAGAAGGTGCCATTGATACCGTAAACCAATGGCATATTTGTCTGTGTATTGCTGTTGAAGTGCTCGACTCACTGTCGCTGAATGAAGAGCGTTGCCGTGAAGCCGCCCAGCAGGGCTATGCTAACGCCACCGAACTGGCCGATTATCTGGTAGGTAAGGGCATTCCGTTCCGTACCGGCCATGATATTGCAGGTAAAGTGGTGCTGGCAGCCATCGACAAAGGCTGTGCCATCGAAGATTTACCGCTGGCTGATTTACAGGCCATCTGCGATAAAATCGAAGACGATGTGTATCCGGTACTGCAACTGGAATATGGCGTTAACCAACGCAATATTCTGGGCGGCACCAGCCAGGAAACAGTGACCAAAGCACTGTATCAGGAGCTGGAAAATCTGGATAAGCTGGGGTAACACGAAAAATGGTGTTAGCTCATCATGATGGCATAAAACTCTTTCGCAGCTCGCTGCCGTACATCAACGCGCACAGAGGAAAAACCTTTGTGCTGATGTTCGGTGGTGAGGCCATCGAACAGAGTAACTTTGCCAACATTATTCACGATATCGCCCTGCTCGCCAGTTTAGGTGTACGTCTGGTGCTGGTGCACGGTGCCCGTCCGCAAATAGACGAACGGGTTAGCATGCGGGGCATCGAAGGTCGTTTTCTCGACGGTGTCCGCATTACCGACAAGCAAACCCTGGAATGCGTCAAAGATGCCGCCGGTTCAGTGCGTAGCCACGTAGAAGCACTGCTGACCATGGGACTGCCCAACTCACCTATGCACGGCGCACAAATTCGCGTGTGTACAGGTAATCTGGTCGTCGCTAAACCTATGGGTGTACGCAGCGGCATCGATTATGAAAACACCGGCATGGTGCGCCGGATTGATACCACAGGTATCAACGATCATCTGAATGACGGCTCGATTGTTCTGCTTTCTCCGATGGGGTATTCCACCACCGGAGAAGTGTTCAACTTATCCCATGAAGATGTGGCGACGCAGGCTGCGATTGCACTAAAAGCAGATAAAATTATCGTTTTCTCCAAAGACGACGGTATTCGTCATAACGACGGCAAATTACTGCGCACCATTGAACGTCCGCAACTGGAAGAGCTCATTTTTGAAGAGCAAATTCAGACTGAGCAAACGGTGTTAAGTGCACTGACCACCAGTGTGGCAGCCGGCATCCCCCGTGCTCACTGTATCAGCTATGAAACTGACGGTGCATTGTTGCAGGAATTGTTCACCCGTGACGGTGCCGGTTCGCTGGTGATGGAGCACCATTACGAGCAGTTACGTGGTGCCACCATCGAAGATGTGGGCGGTATCATTAACCTCATCAAGCCGCTGGAAGAAAGTGGCGCGCTGGTGAAACGCTCCCGTGAACGCCTTGAGAATGAAATCAATCAGTTCATTATTATTGTTCGTGACGGCATGATCATCGCCTGTGCGGCGCTGTATCTCTATCCGGAAGAAGGCAAAGCGGAGCTGGCTTGTGTGGCAACACATCCGGACTACCGTGGCAAAAACCGGGCAGAGCGCATTCTGGAAGAAGTGAAACGTCGTGCACTGGATTCAGGCATTCACACCTTGTTTGTTCTGACTACGCTGACAGCACACTGGTTTCTGGAACACGGTTTCCGTCCTTCAGATCTCGGCGAACTGCCGCAGGCGAAAAAAGAACTGTATAACTTCCAGCGTAACTCGAAGATTTTCACCCTCGGGCTGTAATTTACTTTGTATCATAACCTGCCATCCGGCAGGTTGTTTTTTTAAAACACTGTCCTCATCCCCTGAACACATCAAATAGCAAAAGATAATCATTCTCATTAGTGGTAAAATCGGCCGTTGCATTTACCTGATTCGTTATCAGGCATCAATTTGCAGTCGCACTCACGTTTTTCGTTATTCAGGCTATCAATATGTTTATCAGAGTTTTGATTTTTTCACTTTTCAGTTTTTCTCTTAGTCACGTCTCACCCGTAAACGCTCAACCGGATCTTACAATAACAACCGGTAAAACCGTGGCTGATACCGGCGCCCCGGGCTACCGCTTCACCCGTTTACAATTCACCAGACACGACGCAAAACACGATACGCAGAAGGCGTACCGGGTGAACCTGGCGATACCGGAAGCTCCGGCGCCGGAAAAGGGCTATCCTTTACTCATCATGCTCGATGGTAATGCTGCACTGATGGAAGTTTCTGCAGACTTACTAAGTGAGCTGTCGCAAAGCGCAGCCCCGCCGGTACTGGCATTCCTCGCTCATGACAACGATCTGCGCATTGACGGCGATGCCCGCGCCTATGACTACACACCGGCCGTCAATGAGTCTGCATTGAGCGCTAAAGAGCAACGTCCCGGCAGAGAGTATGGTGGCGCAGACGGATACTTGTCTTTTATCACCGATAAGGTCGTTCCTGCCATTTCAGACAATACCCCGGTTAACCCTGAGAAGACGGGATTATGGGGTCATTCCTATGGCGGTATTTTCGTTTTGCACGCCCTGTTTACCCGGCCAGACAGCTTCGCGTTCTATGCCCCTGTCGATCCGTCATTGTGGTGGGGAGAAGGTTATATTTTATCTGAGGAGCATAACCTGCTAACGAAAAGCCCGGCTGACATTAAAGACAAAAGCCTGTTAGTAGTCACGGGTTCTGGCGGTGAAGCAAAACGCCACCCGCGGGGAGATCAGGATGCCGCAACACTGGCTGCCGTGTATAAAGCAAGAGAATCGGTTCCTGACGGTGAAACCGCCAGAATGGTTGAACGTTTAAAAGCCGCCGGTGTTGATGCTGAAATGACTACGCTTCAGGGCCTGTCTCACGGAGAAACACTGGGAGCGTCACTACCCTACGTATTCAGACAGTTCGCCAGATAAACACTTCTCACTGACAGATATATTATCAGCCGCTGTTCTGCCGCAGGGACAGCGGCATCAGCGGATGCGCTTAATCTCAGCTTCATCCAGCTTGATGACATAGGCATTCCCACCAATGCCATTAAACTCCTCATCGGTCAGTACAATGGTATTGCTGTTATAAAACGCCACCGCTTCCTTTTGTGTCACGATGCCTAAATCAATCCGTGAGACATCGCCGGAAAAGAAATTATCTCCTTCAAAGTTCTCGAACAACCATAAGCTGGTGGAGTCCAGCAGAACCAGCATATCCCTTTCAGGGTTTAAGGCCGCCGACGTGATCCAACAGAGTTTTTCCAGCGTGGTACAGGTTTGGAATGAGCCCAGCAATTCAGCTTCAAAGTTCGCGGCATAATCGCCGATGCGGTACAGGTTGGTCAGACCGTCGAAAGGTATAGTTCGGTTTTTGGTAAACAGATACAGATTGTGGTCAAATTCCACGAATGCTTCCAAATCAAAATTACGGTGTTCCGGCGGGATTGGTGAACCGTCCATTTCCGGATAAGTAAATTTGATGATTTCAGCTTCCGTCGTATCGGTTTTAATATCGATTGGATTTTCTATTTTGTATACCGTCAGCCATTTTCTGGACTGATCGTTATTGCCGAAATCCCCTAAGAAAAAATGCCCGAAGGCATCCTGCGTCATATCTTCCCAATCGATATTTTTCGCGTTGGTCACATGGATTTTGCGAACAATACTGCCGTCGTCATCCAGTTGATAGAGCACCGGGTCATCGCCACCATCATTAATCGCCCATAACCGGTCTTTCTTATCGAACTCGATACCGGAAATCTCCCGCAGCTGGGGATCAAGATTAACGCGCTTTTTACTGTAAAGATCGTGCACAGCAGTGAGCGTAATAATGCCTGCCACGGACGCAGCAAGACCAATAAAAGCAAACAGGATTTTTACCATGATGGATTATGGGGGAATTTTGTCACGCTAGAGATGGAAATGGATAATAACAGATTAAAGTCAGGGGCCGGAAATTATTCCCCGGTCCCCAATTGCCGTGATCTCATGTAGTTCGCCAGCGCCTGTGCGTCTGTATCTTGTGATTGCTGCAGAGCCCGGTAAACGCCTTGCTGATCAGCCTGTGACTTGTGCTGATTTAGTTTCTCTTTGCCTTCCAGCGAGTCCACATGAATACGAAATCCGGTGGTTGCACCGGATAACTTATTCACGTAGTCGTCAGACATTATACTTTTATCCCCGGTGAGTCCCGGATCGTAGGTTTCCA
>NZ_JBSWYQ010000017.1:0-75505 GCF_056161165.1 Alteromonas sp. ABV2_168
ATATCGAAAAACTTTTATGAATCGTCGGTTGACACTCTTAACGAGTGCCCACACAGATTGTCTTGTTATAAATTTTTAAAGAACAATTGCTAACCTCGGCTAGCTGCTTCAGCGTTTCTCCCTGAAGCGGGACGCGCATTCTACGCGTTTCGTTTTCAGTGTCAACATCTTTTTGAAATTTAATTTCTCAAGTGTTTTCAGTGAAAACCGTTATAAATAACCATTATTAAGTTCTTATAACGACTTCTTCGTGGTTCGTCTGACGTTCCCCGTCGAAGTGGTGCGCATTCTACGCATCAGAGATTTTTCGTCAACCCCTTTTTTATCCTTTTTGACCTTTTTCTTCGAATTCGAACTCAAACGCCTGGTTTTCCAACAAAAGTCTATTTTTTATTGGTCTTTCGTCTACTATTTCATCAGACCATTGTTCAATTTGTTACAAATGAGTAAACTATGAACAGCCTCCAACGTTTCACTAAAATAATTAAAGGTAGGTTTATGAAAGTAGGCTTTATTCAATGCGCAGTAATTAGCGCGGTATTCGCAATCGCAGGTTATCTCATCGTTTCTTCCGCTAGTCTGGAAGCGAGTCTTCCTGTCACCGTTGCAGTGTCTTTGCTTATTAGCGGTATCGTTACACCCTGGCTTGCATCTCTGCTGAGTTCGTCTTCAACGTCCTCTTCAGTGAATGCTGATGTGACTTCTGATACTTCCGGAGAAACAGCCACTTTATATGTAGGTAATCTTCCATATAAAGCGAACGAAGATGCAGTGAAAGAATATTTCAAGGATTACATCGAAGTTCAGAGTGTTCGTCTTATGAAGGACCGTCGTACTGGAAAACGTAAAGGGTATGGATTTATCGAAGTCATTACCCGCGACGTAGATTCAGCTATTACGGAACTAAACGATAAAGTATTTCTGGAAAGAACATTGAAAGTACGTGCTGCAAGGGAGAAAGGAGAAACCGAGTAGTCGTACTACACAAACATAAAAGAACCCCGGCATGCCGGGGTTCTTTTTTATCTGAATATTGAATTGGGCATCACTACTTTATTAGTCCGCCCGTATCTTTCAGCTTTCGCTTGCCGGAGGATCTACAGGCTGAGTTTTCTGCTGCTCGCCCGGCATTGCGTCAAGTAAACGCTGATTGAAACTATGGAAACGATTTATAGCTGTGACTAAATCCGGTACCTGTACATCCTTCATTTCGTTGATCAGGCCATTTATCAGAGTGTTGAAGTCTTCACCTGAAGCCAGTTGTTGTCTCGCCGATTCAAAGACGTTAAGCATCTTATTCAGATATTGTGCAACAGGCTTCGCTTCATCGCCGTGGGAACCGGACTCGCTGCCGTCACGATAATGCTGAATTGCACCGTAAGTTTTCACAACTTCCGTTTGCTGCGTTCTGTTAAGTTGCAATGCGTAACCCGTAAGTTCTTGATCATCAAAACCCAGTTCCAGCGCTTTCTCAAACGCCTTATCCAGATCGCCACCGAAGAACGTATCAGCCAGATCGTTAACAGATTCCACTAAATCTGCAATGGCCGTTAATTCACCTTCATCCAGCTCACCTTTCAGAGAGAAACTGATCCCCTGACGATCAAAGTACGAGTAAGAGGTGCTGTCTGTAGCGACGACATTCTGATAACCATTACCTTCACCACCCTGTCCCTGTTCAGTCGTATAAGCGACGGTTTGCTGGCTGGCATATTGATAAGCCCTCAGACTCTCAAAGCTCAACTGCACTTCATCACCATCTCTGGTACGAATTGTCAGACTGGCAGATTCTGAGTTGCTGCTGTTAACGTTCAAAGCTGACGCAACACCGCCAGCAGCAAGTTGATCTTCATTCTGAATACCAAGCAGATCAGCCTCCAGTGCATTAATGCGGTTTTCGATGAGACTGCGGCTCCTGTCGATGCCTGTTGATATATCATCATTCATCAGGCCTCCCAGATCTCTTTCTGCCATGGCAATTCCCCGGGAAACCCCTTCTCTCGCCTGCGAAAAAAGATTACCGAGTTTCTCTTCATCCACACCACCTCTTGCAGCGCCCTGGATGACACCACCGACAAAACGCATAACGTTTTTTGCTACTTCCTCAAAATCAAATAAAGAGGTTTCCTTCTCTTTATCTGACGTATCATCTTTTGCAAACTTACCACGCTGTCCGTCAACGGTAACCTGTTGCTCCATTGACGAACTGTAGACTTTCAGGCCAATGGTCGTCTGCGAACTACTGACGCTTACCATTGCGGTTTGCCGCTGTTGAAATTCAGCAGCCTGACGAAGCCCATCCTGCTGTAACTGCTTTTTGATTGCTTTGTTAGGGTCTTCAGGTGCCTTCTGTTCTGCAACAGCCGGCTTCTGCTCACTAACAAATGCCTTAATTTCACCCACGTTCATAATGTTGTCCTCACTAACCTCACATTAGTTATCGGCAGACTTAACGAATTGTTTAATTTTAATGCAATCTCAGAACAGTGTTTGCACAAATAATTTAAGACACTACAATGCGCAGCCCGGCAATCAAGATGAAGCTATTACCATGACAACTCAGACACACAGTCAGCAATATACCGCGCAGTTAGACGAAAAGATCTCGCGACTGTCACAACTACTTGATCAATATGGTCAAACTGAGATGTCTGTGTTTGCCTCAGAAGAAACCGGCTACCGCATGCGGGCAGAATTTCGGGTATGGCATGATGGCGATGACTTGTATCACATCATGTTCAACAGCGAGACGAAAGAAAAGTATCGCGTTGACACCTTCCCGCCGGCAAGCGATACCATCAATGCCGCTATGCAAATTTTAATGACAGAACTTCGTTCAAGCCCGGTACTGAGAAAGAAGTTATTTCAGATTGATTATCTGAGCGGACTGTCGGGTGAACTGGTGATAAGCCTTCTGTATCACCGTCAGCTGGATGATGAATGGGAAACGGCTGCCAGGGCACTGCAAGATACGTTGTCAGACACCTTCGGCACAGTGAATGTTATCGGCCGGGCACGTAAGCAGAAGAAAATTCTGGGCAATGACTTTATCGTCGAATCGCTGCCGGTAAACGGACGACACTATCAATTCAGGCATATCGAAAACAGCTTTACCCAGCCGAATGCAAAAGTGAACTGCCGCATGATCGAATGGGCATTGTCTGTGTGTGAAAACACCAGCGGCGATCTGCTTGAAATGTACTGCGGAGCCGGTAATTTCTCACTGCCTATGGCCAGCCAGTTTCGCAAAGTCATCGGCACTGAAATCGCCAAACCTTCGGTTAACGCTGCGCAATTTAACATTGAAGTGAACAACATAGACAATGTGGAGATTGTTCGTCTGTCTGCTGAAGAGTTTACGGATGCATTAAGAACAGGACGTCAGTTTTCCCGCCTCAACGGCATTGATTTATCAGGCTACAACTTTACGACTGTGCTGGTTGACCCGCCAAGAGCCGGTCTTGATGAAGAATCACTGAAGATGATTCAGGACTATCCGGAAATTATTTATATTTCCTGTAATCCCGATACGCTGGCAGCGAACCTGGCGACATTGTCGCAAACCCACGATCTGGTGGCGTCTGCCTTGTTCGATCAATTCCCTTTTACGCACCACATTGAAGCTGGCGTAAAACTGGTTAAGAAAAACCGTTAATTACTCACTTTTGACTTTCCGGGGGCGATAGACTTTTGCCCCCAACTGTACAAAACGCAATTGCGCTTTTACCCTGTGACCAATTTCCTGCCTCAACGGCACATCCACTTCTAATGCTTCAGCTCCGGCACTGAATACAAGCCGGACCATGGCTTCTGCCTGAAGACTTGCCAGTTGATGCTCTGCCCCCTGACTTTCAACAATATAATCAGCCAGTTCTTCAATAAAATGCTGAATTTCCCTCAGTACTGCCATCCGGTAAGCAGTTGAGGTGCCGGTGTGTTCACGGAGCAGTAATCTGAACACGTTAGTATTGGCGGTAATAAATTCCATGAAGGTATCAACCGACGTATCGATAACCCCGCCGCCACTGGCGATACGGCGTCTTGCCTGACGCATCAGTTGACGGAGTGCAAGACCAGCCTCGTCCACCAGCGTCAGACCGAGTTCGTCCATATCTTTGAAGTGACGGTAAAAAGAAGTCGGCGCAATACCGGCTGCACGGGAGACTTCACGTAAACTGATAGCAGACAAACTGCGCTGCTCATCAAGCAAACCAAAAGCAGCATTGATAATATTCTGGCGGGTTTTTAATTTTTGCTCCTGACGACTCACCGCCAACTCCTTCTTTTCATTCCGGATACCTGTAAAACGGTAACGATTGTACCTTACCCCGGCGATGACGGCACATCAGTTTCACAAAATCTGCACTATACTTAAAGCTGAAAATGTCGCTTTTCCCTTGCCTGCGCCCGGTGAAAACGATAAATTAGCGTACAGTTGTAAGCCGAGTTGTTATCATGAAAAAACCACCAATTATCCTGACCAATGTTCTGGTATTTATTATTACCGGTGCAATTGCGTTACTGGCAGTGCCCCTTTGGGCGGTCACCATGGGATTCGACACCACGGAAGTGGTGACGGCTGTCGTATTATTTTATTTCACCGGTATGTCTATTACTGCCGGCTATCACCGTCTGTGGTCTCATAAAACCTATGACGCTAATATTGTTGTACGGGTCATTCTCGCCATCGGCGGTGCAATGGCATTGCAAAACAGTATCCTGCACTGGTCTTCCGATCACCGTATCCATCACCGTCATGTGGATCAAAACGACAAAGACCCGTACTCAGCCAAAAAGGGCCTTTGGTTCGCCCATATTGGCTGGATGCTGAGAGAATATCAGTCTCATCGCTATGACGATTACAGCAACTGCCGGGATTTACAGAAAGATCCGGTGGTTATGTGGCAACATAAGTATTACCTGCCTATCGTGCTTGTCGCAAACTTCGGGATCACAGGTTTGCTGGGCTGGTTGAACGGCGATGTACTGAGTATGATTCTTTTTGCCGGTGTATTCCGTTTATTCATGGTCCACCATGTCACTTTCTTTATTAACTCGCTTGCTCATTTCTGGGGCAGTCAGCCTTATACCGATAAAAACACAGCCCGTGATAACGGTATCCTGGCATTTTTTACTTTCGGAGAGGGGTATCATAACTACCATCATATTTTTGAATATGATTACCGCAACGGTATTTACTGGTGGCAGTTCGATCCGACCAAGTGGCTGATCCGTGGCCTGTCTTATATGGGACTGGCTACAAATCTGCGCCGGGTTCCGGAAGAGCGTATTGAAAAAGCCCGCGCAGCCATGCAACTTCAGCAAGCCAATGCCAGACTTGCCGCTCTGCCGGATGCCGATGAGTTATTACAAAAAGTGCAGGCCGAGTACGAGTTGTTAGTGCAGAAGATGTCTGCCTATTATGCCGCGAAAAAACGTCTTATGAATGTACGTAAACGGTGCCTGAAGCGCTCGGTTGAGCGACTGGAAATTGACTTTCATTATAAGGAACTCAAACACGCACTGGCCCTTCAGAAAGAAAAGTGGCTCCAGTTACAGACACTTTCACCACAGCTGGCCTGAACTCAGCCCGAAACGCCGCTATTTAGCGGCGTTTCTGTTTCTCCTTCTTGCAAAATCAATAATATAGGCAACACTTAGGTGATGGATTGCTCTTGCTGTTTTCTCTGTATTTTTTGAAATAAGACTCCTCGCTTTTCCTTTATCAGTACGGACGGATGCATGAGTGATGAACAGCTTTTTACCTTTTCCCCGGAACCTGAACCGGACGACAGTAATACTCAGTCAGGAGAATGGTTAGTTCTTAGTGTTGAAGACGATTTGGGCTATCAGCAATCCCTCAAACTGGGCTTAAGCGGCCTTAAGGTCCGGGGCAAACCGCTTAAGTTTCTGACCGCTAATTCTGCAGCTCAGGCCTCAACCATTCTGGCAGAAACCGACGATATTGCGGTGATCCTGCTGGATGTTGTGATGGAGCAGGATAACGCAGGCCTGTTTCTGGTAAATACCATCAGAACCGTGTTAGGTAATTCCCGCGTGCGGATTATCCTGCTCACCGGCCAGCCCGGTATGGCTCCCCGTCAGGACACATTTAAAGAATACGATATTGATGAGTACTGGAACAAAGTTGAGCTGACAGAAGAAAAGCTGAGAGGCATTGTTTCCAGTAACATTAAAACCTGGTCTAATCTGAATGAATTGTACGTGGCCAAGCGCGGACTGCAGATGATTGTGGATGCCTCCAGAGCCCTGACGTCAAAGCAGGATGTGGGCGAGTTTACGTACACCGTGCTCAATGAAGTATCCCGTGTCATTGGCATTCCTGAAACTGGTGGTGTGGTGTGCGCCTACCGTCCGACCATGGCGTCAATGGAACAATGCGAAGTGGTAGCATCAAGTGGTGACTTCAGTCGTTCTGATGCCACTATGCTTTCAGACTTATTAGGTGAATATCAGGCTCACGCGAGTTCCGGATTGCTGAAGGCCATCGACACCGCTCTGCACACCCATGAGCATCAATTTTATGAAACCTGGTCAATTCTCTATTTCAATACGGCAGATGTAGACAACAATCACTATCTTGTCATCGTCCAGTCCCCCATGCCTCTGGAGCAAAGCCACATTACACTGCTGATGGTGTACAGCGAAAACATCGGTAATGGTTTCGTTAACCTGGCATTGCTCAACAAACTGTCCATGCTGGCTTATTTTGACGAAACTCTGCAAATTCCGAACAAAAACTGGCTGCACCGCGAAATCGTCAATATGTCACTGTCTGACTTGCATTCAACCTCACTGGTGCTGGTGAATATGACGGATTTCTCAACCAGTGAAATCACACTGGGCACAGATTTCAGCCATGCCCTGCTTGCCGGCTGTCTGAACGAAATGAAAAAGCGCTGTCAGAAAGCGATGACAATTTGTTATCTGGGAGATGGTTTTTTTGCGCTGCTGTATAAAACGGAAAAAGTGTCTCAGGAACCTTCACTGAGTCAGTTAGCTGAGCTGTCGGTGTATGTCGATAATGTTGAGCAACGGGTCACGAATCGTATCAGCCATCTGGCAGTGAAAGATTTAGAGCTGGATGATTTACGTAAGTCGTTGAAGACGGCGCAACTGGTGCATAACTCACGGAAACGGCGGGACCATTCCGTACAGACCATTTCACGACAATTGCTGGACGAAATGGGCACCCGCCACAAGCTGCTGAAATCTTTGTCTGATGCCATTGCCGACTCTCACCCGTTCTTTCTGGTTTTCCAGCCGAAAGTGGATCTGAAAACCGGTGTGACAACCGGACTGGAAGCGCTTATCCGCTGGCGCACCGGAAGTAACGAAATCATTCCGCCGAATGTGTTCATCCCTCTTGCCGAAGCATCCGGGTTAATCACCCGTCTGGACAGCCTGGTGATGGAGCTTGCTGTCTACGCTGCAAAAGTGCTGAAAGAGTCTGGGCATAACTTCTCCGTGGCGTTTAATGTAACCCATGCCGATGTGATAGCACCCAACTTCATTCCTGCACTGGAAAACGCGCTGGCTACCCATAATGTGCAGCCGGAGCAGGTAGAGATAGAAATCACTGAAACTCAGGCCATGGAAGATTATGAGGATATCAACCCGATACTCAATACGTTGATGAAAATGGGGATCAAAGTCAGTATTGATGATTTCGGCACCGGCTATTCTTCACTGGCTCACCTTAGTACATTATCGGCCTCAGCACTGAAAGTGGATAAGAGCTTTGTCGATACACTAAATACCGTCATCCCGAATTCTCCAGATCATATTCTGGATATGGTACACAGGCTATCTGAACAATGTCATTTTCAGGTTGTTGCTGAGGGCATTGAAACTGAAGGACAGCGGGAAGCGTTGTTAAGTAAAGGGTATGAAACCGGACAAGGTTTTCTGTTTGCCCGCCCCATGGCATTACCCGACCTTATCGACTGGCTTAACGGACAAAGGCGATGAGTGAGAAAAAACACTGGCAAAGGGCCTGCTGGTTATATCTGTGCAATTTTATTTTGTCTGTACTGACTGGGTCACTGGTGTACCAATGGTTCTATAACCAGTCGATGCAGTCACTGAGTGTTGAACATGCGTCCGTCATATCATCGGTCAACACCGCTTTCAGTCAGGAACTGGGTGATATTACCAATGTCGCCAGGCTGGCTAACGAGCACCTGGTAGATATTATGTCTGCCGGGCTACAGGATGAAACGGAAGCTCAATTGTTTCTGCGCATTGGCCGTGTGCTTAATAATGTATCCCAAATGCGATGGCTGAACCCCGAAGGGGTTGAAACGGTACGGGTTAATTTTCTTGCCGACGGTGTTCAGATTGTCCCGACGGAACAGCTACAGGATAAGTCCACCCGATATTACTTTAAGCAGGCTCAGCAAAAGCCGGCCGGGATCATGACGCTTTCTTCCATCGATCTGAATATGGAAAATGGTGTGCTGGTCACGCCCTTTCAGCCGACCGTGCGGGCAATCCTGCACACATTTCCTTCTCATCCTCTTGGAGAAGGTTTCCTGGTGATTAATTTTGACCTGACGTCTTTATTCGACCACCTGAAAACCTTTGAAGAAACGCAAACGCAGCTTTTGATTTCCGAAGGTGCCATTCAATGGATGCTGCACCCTGATGCAGAAAAAGAATGGACCGCCAGCCGCGGGGTCACGCCTGCGAACATTAAGCTGGCTCAACCTGATATTCTCGGGAAACTAAAAAACAACAAAGCTGTTTCCCTGGTCTCCGGAGAAGAAGATGCGTTGTTCAGCGGTGCAGCCTTGCAGTTAAGAATGAAGCATACGCACACGGTTGACCCGTACTTCATTCTCACCCGCACACCCGCCGATTACTACAGTTTGCTGGTAAAAGACGCGCTGTTACCGGGATTAATCTCCTTCGTTTGTTGCTTTTTTATTGCCGGCTTACTGATTACCCGGGACCTGAAACAGCTGTCCCATGTTACCCATCTGACAGATCAGCTGTTAATGGAGAAACAGGATTTGAAATCCGCTCTGGATAAGCAAACCCGCCTCCGTGACGAACTGGTCGAGTCAGAGAAAATGGCGTCTCTGGGCATGCTGGTAGCCGGTGTTGCCCATGAGCTGAGCACCCCCATTGGCGGAACAACCATGTGCGTATCGGCCATTGATAACCAACTCTACGCGCTGGAAAAGAAAATCAGTACAGGACTGACCCGCTCAGATCTCGATGCTTATGTAGCATATACCAGGGAAAGTGTGGCCCTGTCTAAGCATAACCTTGAACGTGTAACCGAGCTCATTAAACGGTTTAAACGGCTTGCGGTGGACCGCGGAAGCGAAACGCCGGTGAAGTTTTCTCTGCACAGAGTGGTGGGTGATCTGGTCCGCACACTGGAAGCTCAGGCCAGCGCCAAACGGGTAAAACTGACAGTAGACATACCGGAAACGCTGGAAATTGTGAGCTTCCCCGGCCTTTACTCTCAAATATTACAGAACCTTATCACCAATGCCTTTGAGCATGCTTTTGCGAATAAACGTCATGGGGAAGTATGCATCACCGCCTGTGAGAAGGGGAACAGTTTCGAAGTTAGAGTCAGAGACGATGGCTGCGGCATTCTGGATGAAATTCAGCACACTATATTCGAGCCTTTTGTGACTTCAGCCCGCAACAAGGGCAATACCGGTCTTGGTATGCACCTCGTTCACCAGTGGGTCACTAATTTGCTCGGCGGCAGGATTGTGTTTACGTCGAAAGAAGGCAACGGCACAGAATTTATCATGACGTTTCCGATGGCGCTGCCCGACGCTAAAAATGCATGATGAAACCGGAAATGGACAACGGAAGCTTTGTCTTTCTTATCAGAATGTTGCTAGACTTTGCATGACACTATTCCAGTCCAGCAACGTATCTACCGGTTCCCGCCGGTACAGCAACCATTGAGTATTTTCGACCATGACAAAGAAAACAGCGAAAGTCGCAGAACCTTCTTATCAGTTTGACGCCATTGTGATCGGCACCGGACCCGGTGGTGAAGGTGTGGCCATGCAGCTTGCCAAAGCCGGTCAGAAAGTCGCCGTTATTGAACGCTACGAAGCCGTCGGCGGTGGCTGTACTCACTGGGGCACAATTCCGTCAAAAGCTCTACGTCACTCAGTCAGCCGTTTGATTGAATATAATACCACTTCACTGTTTTCGGAAAATCAGGTTGCCCGCCACGTTACTTTTCAGGACATCATGAGTCATGCAAGCGGCGTGATTAAGAAGCAATCCCGTTTGCGTACATCATTTTATGACAGAAACCGGGTAAGCCTGATCCACGGTGAAGCCAGCTTTGTTGATAAAAATACAATACAAATTGTGCGTCCCGACGGCTCAAAGGATCTCATTACTGCACGTCAGGTTGCCCTGGCAACCGGTTCACGCCCTTACTCACCTAAGGACATAGATTTTAATCACCCCCGGATTTATAACTCAGACACCATTTTGTCGCTTAAGCATGAGCCGCAGAACATCATTATTTATGGTGCCGGAGTAATCGGTTCTGAATACGCCAGTATTTTCCGGGGTATGGGTGTGAAAGTGGATCTGGTGAATATGCGGGATCGTCTGCTGTCATTCCTTGATGCAGAGATTTCAGACGCCCTGAGCTATCACCTGTGGAACAACGGTGTGGTCATCCGTCACACTGAAACCTATAAGAGCGTACAAGGCCATGACGACTGTGTGATCATGGAACTGGAGTCTGGTAAACGCATGAAAGCAGACTGTCTGCTGTTTGCTAACGGCCGTACCGGTAATACTGACATGCTCAATCTCGATGCGGTTGGGCTCAAAGCCGACTCTCGGGGACAATTGCGGGTAGATGAGAATTACCGTACCGAAATCGATAACATCTTCGCGGTCGGTGATGTGATTGGTTACCCGAGTCTGGCTTCGGCAGCTTACAATCAGGGCCGCTCTGCCGCAGAAGCCATGATTTCCGGTAAAGCAGACTCTGGCCTGGTTGAAGATATACCTACCGGTATATATACAATTCCTGAAATCAGCTCTGTGGGTAAAAATGAGCAGGAACTGACTGCTTTAAAAGTGCCTTATGAAGTAGGCCGTGCCCAGTTTAAGCACCTTGCCCGCGCGCAAATTGCATCCACCACCGTGGGCAGCCTTAAAATACTCTTCCACCGTGAAACCAAAGAAGTATTGGGTATTCACTGCTTCGGAGAGCGGGCTTCTGAAATCGTGCACATCGGCCAGGCAATCATGCAGCAAAAAGATGGCGGGAATACGATTGATTACTTTGTAAATACCACCTTCAATTACCCTACCATGGCAGAAGCATACCGGGTGGCAGCATTAAACGGTCTCAACCGGATTTTCTGAATCCGGTTTCCTAACACATCAGCCCGCTTTTGCGGGCACAAAAAAACCGGCTTCAAAAAGCCGGTTTTTCAATTCAGAACAAATTAGCGGTTCATTGCTAAGCTATTTTTAACCTGAAGCGCGTCTCTGTGAGCTACGATATCGATTTGCATTTTTTCAGCATCGAAAGTCATTGTAGCAATGGCGTAGTCGCCAAAGTTTTCGCTCGCCTGCTCTGTTACTTGTTGTTGTGCATCGCGGTAACGAATGTTGTTGCTGATTTGATCAGTCATACATTGGTTATTCATTTCGAATGTTTTCGCATCCATACAATCGAAAAGCTGGCTTTCACCAGACTCCGCATGCGCAACACCAAACGACGTTAAGAGCGCGAGGCCAATAATTGTTTTACGCATGTGATTACTCCTGTGATACAGTGGATACTGTTATGATAAAGCATACTGTATAAACGGTGGTCAGTCAAATTCAGATCACATCAATATGACAGTAATGTGACACAATGAAATATTTCCGGATGTAATTAGAAGTATCAGGGGGATCCCCCGGTGGTACTGCGTTCAGCTATCGCCTGAGAAGCCTGAAGAGCAGCAAAAACAGACATCTGATAACATTATAATCACAATGTGATAAACCCGCATAAACGAAGATTAGCCGGCCCCAACCTTTTCAGAAGTGATAACCAGCCATTTCCACTCATTATTTAGTATTAATCTGAATACCAAAAATAGCGAAAATATACGTAATTTATCGTGTCACACCGGGACGATGCTATTCATCGTCACTTTCATTATTTTTAGCAATCAGAAATGCTTTCAGATCATCAAAGGGCATAGGTTTGGCAAACAAAAAGCCCTGAGCCTCGTCGCAACCAAGCTTAATCATAAAGCTGGCCTGCTCACGCTTCTCCACGCCCTCAGCAATAGTCACCAGACCAAGCTTGTTACCCAGTGTCACTATAGTCTCTGCAATGACTGCATTTTCGCCTGGCTTAATGTCTTTCACAAATGAGCGGTCGACTTTAAGCCGGTCCAGCGGCAGTTTTTGCAAATAACTCATGGAGGAGAAACCGGTACCGAAATCGTCAATTGCAATGGCAACGCCGAACTCCTTAAGCAGTGTCAGTGCGTCTATGACAATTTGCGGTTCATCCATCACCACGCTTTCAGTGATCTCCAACTCCAGTCGTTTAGGTGAACAGCCATAGCGTGTCAGTGCACTTTTCACCTTCTCTACAAACAGACGGTCTCTGAACTGAGGGATAGACACATTGACCGCTACGCGGATATCATCGAAACCACTGTCCGTCAGCTCTTTTATGCGCCGGCATGACTCTTCTACCACCCAGTGACCGATATCGACAATTAAACCGGAATACTCAGCCATTGGCACGAACTCGGCCGGCGAAATATATCCGCCCTTTCCGTCAGGCCAGCGTAGCAGGCCTTCAACACCGATGACCTTTTCACTGACCAGGTCCACCTGAGGCTGAAACCACAATTGCAACACGCGATTCTGAAAATCGGTGCGTAATTGCCTGATCATATTTAACTGGCGGGTTGTTCGCTGTTCAAACTCAGGCTGATAATACTCAAAGTTGTCTGCCAGCTTTTTCTTCGCCCGGTTGAGGGCAATATTGGTTCTCTTCAGCGTATCGATACCAATGCTCTTGTCAGAGCCAATCCGGTAGAGACCGATGGTCACATTGACAGGTAAAGTATGGTCGCCGGCGGTGAAGCTTTCAGAGAACACAGCGTTTATCGCCTGCGGTGTGACCTGCAATTCAGAACCAATTAAACCGAAAACATCTCCCCCGATACGGCTTTTAATCACCCGCTCGTCAAAACCCGCTTCCAGTCTTTCACCAATGGCCTTCAGCAGCATGTTGCCCGCTTCCTGACCCAAACCGTCGTTGATGTCTGAAAAGTGATTTACATCTACCAGCGCCACACACAGATCGGCAGCACCGGATACAGAAGGCCGGTCCAGCATGTTGATAAATTCATTCCGGTTGGGCAACCGGGTAAGCCAGTCACGGAAGGCTGCATTTCTTAATTCGTGGAAGAGGTTCACGTTCTCATAGCCCACCGAAATACTGGAAAGAAACACCTCGAGCAGTTGCCGGTCGACCTGAGTCAGCTCCTTATTCATATTCATATAAACAGCCGCTTCAAAACCCGAGCTGTTCAGATACAAAATAGAACTGTGATTTTCAAGAATGTGTTTTTTAAGGCGTAAACTGCGATTGATATTCTCAACAATGGCAGGGTCTTCAATGGTTTCTACAGGCTCATTGATAAAGCAGGCAAAGTTACCCGCTGCACCGAGTATGTAGACACCATTGTCGTCTCTGTCGAGCACTGAGCCCGCCCTCGCGCACACCACACCTTCAGCTTCCAGTCCGAGCAAAGAACTGATTTGGGTTACGATTCCCTCACAGAACCCCTTCACTGAGTGTTCTTCAAGCAAGTTGGAAGCAGAGGCGATGATTTTCTGCAAGCCCAGACGGCTTTGGCTGATGGTCAGAATTTGCTGGTACGAGCGGACTGAAGACAAAACGGTAGTGAGCAGCTTACTGCGGGTCAGCTCTGTTTTCGTTTTATAATCGTTGATGTCATAGGTGCGGATCACGTGCTCTTCAGGGGCGTACCCGGGCTGTCCTGTGCGGAGTATTATGCGGGGCTCCGGAAGATCAAGATTTTCACGGAGATATTGCACAACCTGCAAACCGGCATCATCGGTTTCCATTACCACATCCAGCAGGATAATGGCCACGTCCCTGCCATGTTCTTCAAGTAACGCTTTAGCCTGCTCACCGGAATAGGCGTGCATAAAATTCAGCTTTCTGTCACTGACAATCAAATCTGCCAGCGCCAGTCTTGTGACTGTATGAATTTCCTCATCGTCATCGACAATAAGTACATTCCACACCTTGTGGATCTGAGGCTCTAACTCCGGATGTGCTTCTTCATCTAAGAAAATAAGCTCATCATTTTCATAACCAGCCGATGACATCGAATATCTATCCTTATATATCGCCTCATTTAATCGTACTCGCTGGCTGTCTTTTTGCAAGTTATTCGACAAGTTGCTTAACCTTTGCGGCGGGCGTACAGTACCAGCAGACTTTACAAGAACGCTATCTCTATGAAAGTAACGGATTCCGGTCAATCTCCCCCGGTTCAGCCGGCTGTCACGGTGAAAACTGAAAAGCCCGGCAGAACGCAGGCAGAACCCCGTAAAAGCAGCACGGCTTCACGCTCTGCCAGTGACAATGCGCAACGTATACAGTCGCTGTTTGCCCGTGCAGGCATAGGTCACAACATGATTCTGCCGGATGAAGCTGCCCGTCAGCAGGCGATAAAACGCAGAAATGATATTCTGGCGTTGTCGCGCATAAAAAACCTGCAAGCCATCATGGATGTTGCATTGAGTGTCAGCTTAACGGAGACCAGCAATGAACCGGTTGATCCCGACTGGTTTTATGCATTTTCCCGTCTGGCAGAGAATATTCACTCCCCTGCGATGCAGGGACTATGGGGAAAAATTTTTGCTGTTGAAGTCAGTAAGCCCGGCGCGTTTTCACTGCGTACACTGGAAACACTAAAAGTGCTGACCCAACGGGATGCAGCAATGTTTACCCGAGCAGCCTCTTTGTCCTGCTTACGTCAGGGAGATACCGTGCCCCGCCTGATTACCGGCTATCACCGTAAGCCCGGTTTCTGGCGTTTATTTGGTCACCGGCAGCCCGAGCCTGTAAACCTGGCTGCCTATGGCTTGAGTTATCCGGATCTACTTGCCCTTATCGACATGAAACTGATATTCGCCAGTGAGATTGAAAGTGGTGAATTACCGGTGTCTGAAAGTATCAAATGGCGTTGCGGTAACGACACGTTTACTGTAACCCCATCCGGTCAGGGACTTGCCTTTGTATACTATAAATTTACCAGTACCGGTGCAGAGCTTGCCAGACTCGTAACCAGACATAATGCATCGGCATATGTGGATGCACTTAAGCAACGCCTCAGCCAGGCTTTCATTATTGAATAACCGGGTAAATAAAAAAGGCGGCATACCAGCTGACAGCCGCCCTTCCTGATCATCTGTCAACAATCAGATACCGTCACCGAATTCGTGCAGGCCACATTCCCGCTTCAATCCGAAGAAGCGTGTATCCTGCTCACTCATGCCTTCTTGCAGAGACTGAGTAGTATGCCAGTCACCAATGGACACATAGCCTTCTTCCCATAACGGGTGATACGGCAAATCGTTATCTTTCAGATAGTAGTGCAAATCTTTATTCGACCAGTCGATGATCGGATAAACCTTGAACTGATTGCCAACTTTCTGCAGTACGGGTAACTTTTCCCGGGTATCAGACTGACTTCTGCGTAAACCGGCAAACCATGTACCCGCACCGAGCTCTTTCAGCGCCCGTTGCATCGGTTCAACTTTGTTCATCCGGTTGTATTTCTCAATGCCTTCGACACCCTGTTCCCACAAACGGCCAAATCGGGCTTCCTGCCAGGCGGAGGTCATGTCAGAACGATAAACCTTAAGGTTCAGATTGAGCTTTTCGGTAAGCTCATCAATAAACTTATAGGTTTCCGGAAAAAGATAACCGGTATCCGTCAGAACCACGGGAATATCCGGCATTGCTTTAGTCAGCAAATGCAGCATCACCGCAGACTGTGCGCCAAAACTGGAAGACAAAATCGCGTTGCCGGGCAGCATTTTCAGTGCCCGGGCAATACGGCCAGCCGCATCCATGCCTTCCAGCTCTGTATTAATTGCTGCAATCTCCGCCGCACTGGTGTCCAGTGACAGCGGTGATGTGGTGTCGATTAAGGTATCAGTCATAGAAATCTCTTGCTGAGTCAACAACAGGCGCAATGATGCCTGCTCTGACGACGTAGTCACCGAACGCTTCACCGCTTTCACGTTCTTTCGCCCAGCGACCAATCAATGTATCAAGTTCCGAGAAGATCTCATCTTCACTGATGTTCTCCTGATACATTTTCGGAATACGCGTACCTTCACGGTTACCGCCCAGGTGCAGGTTATATTTACCCGGACCTTTACCCACAAGGCCAATTTCGGCCAGCATGGCGCGGCCACACCCGTTAGGACATCCGGTAATACGGAAGATAATGCTGTCATCTGCAACGCCATGTTGTGATAACAGTCCTTCCATGCGGTCAACCGCTTCCGGCAGATAACGCTCAGCTTCAGCCATCGCCAGCGGGCAGGTTGGCAACGACACACAAGCCATGGAGTCGAGCTTCTGGTTAGATGTATCGTCTTCAATCAGCTTGTGAGCGCGGGCGATTTTTTCAATCACAGCTTTCTGATCCGCTGGTACACCTGCAACAATCAGGTTCTGATTTGCGGTCATCCGGAAGTCGCCTTTGTGGATCTTCGCGATTTCCTTACAACCGGTTTTCAGCGGACGGCCCGGGAAGTCAAGAATACGGCCATTCTCGATGAACAGAGTCAGGTGGTACTTACCATCGATACCTTCAACCCAGCCAAAGCTGTCACCACGGGTAGTAAATTCATACGGGCGGCTGTCAGCAAAGCTCACACCTGCACGTTTTTCCACTTCCGCTTTGAAGTTTTCAACGCCCACACGCTCAAGGGTGTATTTGGTTTTCGCGTTCTTACGGTTAACACGGTTACCCCAGTCACGCTGAGTGGTTACCACTGCTGCCGCTACATCCAGCGTATTTTCCAACGGGATGAAACCAAAATCAGTCGCTTTACGGGGATACGTAGACTTGTCACCGTGGGTCATTGCCAGACCACCGCCAACAAGCACATTAAAGCCCACCAGCTTGCCGTTTTCAGCAATAGCGACAAAATTCAGATCGTTAGCGTGAACATCCACATCGTTTTGCGGTGGAATCACAACGGTAGTTTTGAACTTACGTGGCAGATAGTTATCACCTAAAATCGGCTCAACCGGCTTCTCAGTAGATTCAACTTTCTCGCCATCCAGCCAGATCTCGGCATAAGCACGGGTTTTCGGCAACAGGTGCTCGGAAATCTTCTTCGCCCACTCATAAGCTTCTACGTGAAGCTGAGACTCTACCGGATTGGAAGTACACAGTACGTTACGGTTCACATCACCGGCAGTAGCAATAGAGTCGATACCGGTACTGTTCAGCGTCTGGTGCATCAGCTTGATATGCGGCTTCAGTACACCGTGAAACTGGAACGTCTGACGGGTAGTAAGGCGAATACTGCCGTACATGGTGTGCTCTTCAGCAAACTTGTCGATAACCAGCCACTGCTCAGGAGAAATAATACCGCCGGGTAAACGGGCACGCAGCATCACGTTATGCAGCGGCTCAAGCTTCTGTTTTGCGCGCTCAGGACGAATATCGCGGTCATCCTGCTGGTACATACCGTGGAAGCGGATCAGCTGAAAGTTATCAGCCGTGAAGCCACCGGTGAGATCGTCTTTCAAATCCTGCTCAATGGTGCCACGTAAATTATTACTTTCACGCTTCAAACGTTCGTTGTCGGCCAGTTTGCCTTCAACAATAAAAGGAGACTTTTCGTTACTCATTAATAAACATCCTTCTGATAACGTTTCGCTTTGCGCATGGCAACTAAATACTCTTTGGCGTCGTCTTCAGACTTGCCGCCGTGCTGCTGAATAATTGATAACAATGCAGCTTCAACATCTTTTGCCATGTGGGTTGCATCACCACACACATAGAAATGTGCGCCAGCTTCTAACCATTCGAATACGTCTTTACCGTTTTCGATCAGACGGTGTTGCACATAAATCTTTTCTTTCTGGTCGCGGGAGAATGCCAGTGTGATCTTGTCAACCAGACCCGATTTCACGTAGCCCTGCCACTCAACCTGATAGAGGAAATCCTGAGTAAAATTAGGATTACCGAAGAACAACCAGTTCTTACCGTCTGCACCTTGTGCGTCACGCTCTTGCATAAAGGCACGGAACGGCGCAATACCGGTGCCCGGCCCAACCATAATAACTGGCGTATCCGGGTTTTCTGGCAAACGGAAGTTGTCATTTTTCTCAATGTACACTTCCACTTCTGCGCCTTCTTCCAGACGTTCACACAGGAAGCCGGATGCGCCGCCCTGATGGCGTTTGCCAAAGGCTTCATAATCAACATGAGCGATGGTCAGATGCACTTCGTCTTCCACTTCATCCTGACTGGAAGCAATGGAATATAAACGGGGCGTCAGCGGACGTAATGCATCAGCCAGTACCTGCGCATCAATTTTTGCAGGGTGTTCCCGTACGATATCGATGATCTGACGCTCAGCCAGATAGGTCCGTAACTGAGCAGGATCTTCAATCAGCGCAGCCAGAGCATCAGAGCCGGTAGCCTGCTGATACGCCTTGACGAAAGTCGGATAACTCAGCGTCAGTTCCAGCTTCCCGGCGAGGGCATCTGCGATAGTCGTTGTGCCATCTGCCACTTTAACTTCTTCACTGCCGCTTAGGCCGGTGAGCGATAACATCTCTTCAACCAGTGCCGGAGCGTTTTTAAACCACACGCCAAGCGCGTCACCAGCACGGTACTGAATACCGGAATCTTCCAGGCTGATTTCAACATGACGGATGTCTTTAACAGAATCGCGGCCGGTAATTTTTTGCGACTCGATAAGCGTAGCCGCAAACGGTGCCTTCTTGGTATAGGTCTGCTCCGCACTACCAGCTACTGCCGAACCTGACTGAACAGCAACCGCGGCGCCTGCCGGTGCACCGGCGAAGTCGTCTTTCAACGCAGCAATTAATTGCTCACCCCAGCTCTTTGCTGACTCTTCGTAATCAACATCACAGTCCTGACGTGCAACAACAGCCGAACCGCCAAGCTTGCCTAATCGCTCATCAAAGTCTTTGCCTGTCTGACAGAAGAACTCGTAGCTGCTGTCACCCAGACCCAATACCGCATATTTCAGACCATCCAGCTTAGGTGCCTTTTTGCCACCCAGAAATTCGTGGAATTCCACTGCATCATCAGGGGCATCACCTTCACCATGTGTGCTGACAAAAACAGCCACGTGGGTTTCAGCTTTGATCTGACGGGGCTTGTAATCAGCCATGCTAATCAGTTTACTGGTATACCCTGCCGCTTCGGCCTGCGCCTGAAACTGCTGGGCAACACCTTTTGCATTACCCGTTTGCGAGCCATAGAGAATGGTGAGCACCGGGGCATTGCCCGCTGCCGCCGGCGCTGCTAACTGAGGTGCAACAGCACCCCCCTGCGCGGCTGCCATTCCTGCTGCGTAACCACTTACCCAGGTAAGCTGATCACGGTTTAAGCCTGCAATGGCCTGCGTAATCGCATTCCATTGTTGCTCATTGAGCACCGCACCGGGTGCCTGATTTTGATTCGAATTCGCTGACATAACTCATAAGCCTTATTGAGATAGCGTAAAGGTATCGACTTTTTTTGAGAAGAGAAAAGAATAAATCACACTTTTTTATGCTCTAAAGTTTTTAAAAAGCACTCTTGAAATGTGATCACCCTCTAAAAGACAACTGCCGCAAGCAATGCTTACGGCAGTTTTACAATCGCAGATTAGTCCGGCGGTTTTATCTGACCAGCCGGTCAGCGGGATTAGAAGTGGATTTCAATACCCGCAAACGGACCATCCCAGCTCATATCAGCATAGGCACCGTCAAGATCATCCAGATCCACTTCCACATTCCGGTAACCAGCCTGAATCGTCATGTCTACTGCCAGGCTTTCAATAAAGGAATACGTCAGCGCAATCTGATAATCACTGAAGGTATGATCGCCAACCGACAGATAATTCCCTTCGGCATAAGCGCCCAGACCGGTAAACGGCAGGCCTACAGCAACCCGTGAATAAGCCATGGGGATAACACCGGAAAAAGGCAGCTCGCCGCTGGTCTGTGTATCAGCATCATTGACAAACAATGTACCGTCGATGTATTTGCCTGTCAGACCCAAATCAAAACTGACCAGGTCGTTGTCAAACAGCTCGTAATACAGTGTCAGATCGGTGGTGGACATTTCTACCTGCGTATAAATATCACTGCCGGTGGTGTACAAGTCGCCATCAAAGGTGAAACTGGTTTGCAGCGCAGTGGTGCCATCTGAGTCCAGCGTAGTGTAGTTCACCTTCACGTTTGGCAAAAACGGCACCGGATGTTCAACAGCGATATATAAGGAAGAGTTTGCCTGACTGTCAAAGTTGAAGTCAGCCATCGTACTATCATTGGAAAATGTGCCGTCATCAGCGAAGCCGCCTGACGTACTTGTGCGCCATCCCTGACCACCGAGATAAAGACCGGCCAGTGTGTCTGCCATTACAGGCGATGCAGATAAAGCTGCAGCGGTTGCTACTGCCATAATGCATTTTTTCATGAATTATCCTTGATTGAGAAGTTCAGTCAGTTCGATTAGTGCTGCATTAGCACGGGAAATATAATTCGCCATTACCAGAGAATGGTTCGCCATCATACCGAAACCATCCCCGTTTAAAATCATCGGACTCCACACTGTTTGTTGTGTAGCTTCCAGCTCACGGATAATTTGACGCAAACTGACCAGCGCGTTTTTGTCTTCCAGTACATCCGCAAACTCAATTTCCACCGCTTTTAAGAAGTGTAGCATTGCCCAGGTAGCACCGCGGGCCTCATAGAAATTATCGTCCAGCTTCCACCAGCTGGTTTTCACCACTTTTTCATTCACTGTCGGGGTAGATTGTCTGGCATTTTTATCACCGGCAAGGTCTGTATTCATCCGCGACGAACCTACACTGGCGCTCAGACGCTGTGAGTAAGAACCCAGACGTTTTTCAACTTGTTTCAACCAGTCCCGCAGGTTATCGGCGCGGGTATAGAACTGACCGTCGCCGCGGGTCGGGTCTACCAGTTCTGCTCTGTAGGCTTTTAATGCCTTGATACCGTTACGGTAAGATGACTCTGCAGACGGTAACGCCCAGCTCCGGCTGTTTACGTTAAATTCCGGCTGTGCTTTTGTCAGATTCGGGCTTTCAATAGACTGGGACTGAGAACGGCTGAAATCCTTACGCATGGACAACGACAAATCACGGATCATTTCCAGCGCCCCGTATTCCCAGGCAGGCATGTTGTCTAAAAAGAGGCCGGGGGGCATAACATCATTTGACAGATACCCGCCGGGCTTATCCAGCATATGTTCAGTTACCAGAATCAACGTGGTCGTTACAGTGTATCCGGGCACTTCAGTTTGAGTGGGGTTTTCTGCCGTTGCAGCGACAGACTGTCTTACATCAAATGTGTCAGGCTCGACACTCCAATACACGCCAATTAACCAAAAGAGTAAAAACAGGATCAGCACGGCTGCTGAGATCGTTTTGGTGTTTAAGTATTGTTTAATGCTCAACGTTAATATCCTTTTCTAATGACAAAATGGGCGTTGTAAACGCCCATTTATTACCATGTACCTGCACTTTAGCATCATGACGGCGAATTTTCGCCTTAATTTACTTCGCTTTTCCATCACTTAATGATTCGGATACACCGTTCGGGATTGACGGGGACGGCGGAACAGCCAGATGACGGCTGCCACCAGTAACACCGGCCATAGTGCACTCAGCCCCGTCACCAGCAGCGCTGCTACACAGGCAAAGACAGCCAGAGCAAGCGTCCCGAACACACTCAGTGCGACAATGAACCCGATTGCAACAAACACCAGACCCACCGCCGATGCTGCGGCAAAATTCTCTAACGGCGACATCATATCGTCACCCATCATCAAATGAATACCCCACCAGTCGTTAAACAGATTGCCAAAGGCGTAAACAAGGATCAGTGCAATGATGACAGCCATAAATGCATTTTTCATTACGCCCACCTTGGTAACAGAAATGTTGCTGCGATATAAGCTATTAATACCGGCACATGAAACAGGATCAATCCGGTAACAGCGGCGACTCTTACCCAGGTCGCATCCACATCAAGGTATTTTGCCAGGCCTGCACAGACGCCACTTATCACGCTGTTGCTGGTATCGCGGTAGATTCGTTTATCAGTTTGCGGAAATTTCATCATATTCTCCTGTATGGCCGGTACGCGCCATCCGGCGCATAGCCGTATCAATTTCAGTTATCTTTCAGGCAGCGCGTTTTTTCTTCATGGCTGCCAGTTCAGCATCTATGGCATCACTGGTTTCCAGCGCTTTAAACTGAGCTTCCAGAGACTGCCCGCTGCCATCGGTGACATCATAGGCATCAACCTGCGCTTCCAGGTGCTCAATACGCTGTTCGTAGCTGTCGAAACGCGCCATTGCCGATTCAATTTGCTCGCTGTGAGTAACACTGCGGGCTTTCAGACGCACGCCGGCATTCTGTTTTCTTGCCACCAGACTCTTTTGCTTCTGACGGGCTTCAGCCAGTTTTGCGTGCAGACGACCGGTGTCTTCCTGAATACCGCTTAACATTTCAGTTAACTGCACTTTTTGCGATTCAATGGCTGCCAGCTTGTCGCTGAAAGCGTTTTTCTGTACCAGCGCTGCCCGCGCCAGATCATCCTTGCCTTTATCCATCGCCAGCTCAGCTTTTGCCATCCAACCGTCAACATCCTTCTGAAGCTTTTCAGCCTGACGGTCGAGATACTTTTCTTCAGCCAGATACTTCGCAGCCACGGAGCGCATTTCCACCAGCGTTTCTTCCATTTCCTGAATGATCAGGCGAATAACCTTCTCAGGATCTTCCGCCTTATCTAACATGGCATTGATGTTCGCCTGTACGATATCTGACATTCTTGAAAACATACCCATTGTGTTTCTCCTTTAACTGTCTTGTTTGTTCGGTTACACAATAGTTATTACAATGCCCGTGCCAGATATTTAAGATGTTGTTTTAAATGAGATTTTATTATTCCACGAAGGATTGGAGAGGTGCTCGGCACGGTCGTATATAAATATTTAGTCATTTTGACCAGCCAGATTGGTTAAAATGACGATCTTCAAATTTCGATTTTCAATTTCACATAAAAAAACAGGCAACCGTTTAAGATTGCCTGCAACTTCGCACTGATAATGTTTGATGCTGAATTCGCATCTTACAGCAAGCCATAAGCTTACTCTTCTTCAGATTCAGCGTGTTCAGATTTTGATTGTGTCCCGCTTGCAGCAAGATCAGTCACACTCACTGAACCCGTCTTTGTTTCATCCGGCAAACTGAAATTATACGATGCGTTTGCAACAGACTGGCGTACGCCGTTACTGATTTCTTCGCCCGCCATAGACACGGCCTGATCAATCATGCGGCCAAGGAACGATTCAACAGCACTTTCCTGCGCCATCGCCTGTGAACTTAACATCGCAGCAGTTAATACAAGGCTGGTTAATAGTGTTTTCGCTTTCATGGTGTTTCCCTCTGGTAATGTTTTAAATAAAGCCGTACTCACTGCGACGACAAGTTACCTGAGAGATAGCGAGAGACGTGCCAACCTCTAAAAACTTTTTATGCCACTGATTTATATGGATTTAAACTAATCATCGAAAAAAACCGGCAAGCTCAAAAAACGAACAGCACTACAAGTTAGCGAAATAAACCACCTACGTTGGTCTATTCCGCTACCCGTTCTGACAGAGATTCAATATCTCTGTCACCAGGGCTTATTGCTGGAAACCGGAGTTAAGCGATTCGCTTACCGGCCATATTCTGAAGCATGTCAGGATGGCTTTTTAAATATGCCGGGCGCTGCCGCAAACGGGAGATATAAGCTTGTACCTTAAGAGACGGAGTAAACCACCCCACTTTAGATGCAAAGTCCAGCAAACCGCCAAAGATCACATCAGCCGCAGTAAATTGCTCACCGGTTGCCCAGTCAGAATCTGGCGTTAATGCTTCGATTGTATCGATGATCCTCGGCATGTCACCCCAGCCGGCCATTGAAGCATCGGGATACTCAATATTTGCAGCGGCCAGCGTAAACGCCGGTTCAATAGCGCTGCCTGAAATAAACAGGATCCGGTAATACAATCCGCGTTCAGCAGACCCGGCAACCGGCGCCATATCCTTCTGCGGATATTTATCCGCCAGGTAAGCGCAAATAGCAGCGGCTTCTGTAACAACAGTATCGCCATCAACCAGTACAGGCAGTTTCTTCATCGGATTGATACGGTGCAGCTCATCCAGTTGCGAATTCTGTATGCCAAAATCAATACAAACCCGCTCGTGCTTAACGCCCAGTTCTGCAAGCATCCAGTCGGTTATGGCACTTCTGCTTCTTGAATTATAAAAATGTTTCATGATTTACCTTCCCTATAATGTGATTAAACGGCTACCAAACTCTGGCCTCATTACGCGGCCTGAAGGCCCCGCACTCGCCATACCGGAAAGTGTATGGATAATTGTGCCGTTAAATGGCATATTAAAAATATGACGAATAAAAGCTTCACAAACCGGACAGACAGGCGGAGCCGCTTAATTGGCTTATTGCAGTCTGAGGAATACTGGAAAACCGCAGACTTACGGGAACAATTGGGGGTCAGTCAGCGCACGCTTATGCGGGAACTGTCTGAACTCAGGGATGCCGGTTACCCGGTGGAATCTGACCGCGGACGGGGCGGCGGTATACGGCTGTCTGGTCGCTGGGGCATAGACAGGCTGAATCTGACTCACCGTGAAGTCATTGAACTTATCCTCGCGCTGGCCATTATGGAGAACCTTCAGTCGCCATTGCTCACAGGAAATTTAAAACACATCAAACAAAAGCTGTTTCAGGCGTTTCCGCAAAAGCAGCGCCATGTAGTCAGTGATATCCGCAAAAGAATTATGGTGGGAAACAACGCAGCAGCTAATATTGCGACGCATTATGGCGCACCGGCGCCTGACATGTCGGAAGAAATAGCAGAAGGGTTCCTTGGTCGTCACTTACTGGAAATCGACTATCAGGCTGAAAGCAGCGACATGACCAGGCGGGTTATTGAAATCCACTACGTTCTGCTGAACTGGCCAATCTGGTACATCATCGCCTGGGATCATTTAAGGGATGCCACCCGTGTATTCCGCATCGACCGGATAAAACGGGCCGGCATTGTAAAAGGTCATTTCAGGCCCCGACCGAAGGATACCTTCGCGACCATTTACGCGCCGTTTTTTAAAACCATTTAGTACTACTATTCCGTAACACGGGAATCATTAAAGGCTTTCGCGTTGGCTTGCGCCTGCTCTACCTGCTCCAGCGCATTCATAAGAAGATTAGGATCACGCTCTTTACCGGTGCCATTCTGGCTTAAGTAACGACGCCAGATACGCCCGCCAGCTTGTCCCTGATACAAACCCAGCATATGGCGGGCAACGTGCCAGGGTTTAAACCACTCATCGGTTTGACGTTCAATGTACTGCTGCATGATGTGAACAATTTCGCTGCGGGATTTCACCTGTGCGTCGTCACCAAACACCAGTTTATCAACCGATGAAAGCAAATAGGGATTCGAGTAGGCTTCCCGCCCCATCATCACGCCATCAACTTTGTTTAAGTGATCCAGAGTATCGTTCAGGGTTTTCACCCCGCCGTTAATGCTGATATTCAGATTGGGGTGTGTTTCTTTAAGCTGATAAACACGAGGGTAATTCAGCGGTGGAATTTCACGGTTTTCCTTGGGGCTCAATCCCTGCAGCCAGGCTTTACGGGCGTGCACAATAAAGGTATCACAGCCTGCATCTGCAACAATATCAACAAACTTGGCAAAACCTTCGTATTCGTCCATATCGTCTATACCAATACGGCATTTAACCGTTACCGGAATATCCACTGCCGCCTGCATGGCTTTTACGCAATCTGCCACCACTTCAGGTTGCGCCATCAGGCACGCGCCGAACGCACCGTTCTTAACCCGGTCAGACGGACAGCCTACGTTAATATTGACCTCATCATAGCCACGTGCCTGTGCCATTTCAGAACACCGTGCCATATCGGAAGGATCACACCCACCCAGCTGCAGCGCCACCGGATGCTCTTCTTCGTTAAACGCAAGATAGTCGCCTTTACCGTAAATCAATGCACCGGTAGTGACCATCTCGGTGTACAGCAAGCTGTGTTTTGAGATCTGACGCAGGAAGTACCGGCAATGTTGATCAGTCCAGTCGAGCATGGGTGCAATTGAAAACCGGCGGTGGGTAGAAAGCATAGAAAAACCTGTAATCTTTTAACGAATATAGAACTGGTTTTTCAGCGGTCCTGCACTCCAAACCATCAATAAGCCCTTTGCTAACTCAGAAGTTCTCACGGAGAACCGTCGCACGGACCGGATGGCTGTGATTTTATCACAGAATCACGCCCTGTGAACAAAGCGGATATAATGACAATCCGGAGAAACCTACGATTCGAACACCCGTTCAGCCGGCATAACCGTTTTCTTTCTGCGTTTAGATTGCCCCAGCACCACACCACTAAGAATAAGGCCACAGGCCATTAGTTGGGTTTGTGTGAGGGTTTCGTCCAGCAACCAGTAAGCAAAGCCAATGGTATAAACGGGAATGAGGTTACTGAAAATGGTGGCCTTGCTTAAATCCATTTTGGTAATAGCGATGTTATACAGCAGATAAGCACCTAAGGTCACGCATACGCCGAGGAAAACGATAGCGTAAAGCGCAGGGCCGGCATGTAATGGCGGCACATCCTGACTGAATGCCAGTGGCATAAAGAATATGGCACCGGAAAACGCCTGTAAGGACGTCAGTACCAGCGGAGAGTAGCGGGTGGACAGTTTCTTCACACAAACACAGTACACAGCAGAACATGCCATTGCAGCCAGCTCAAGGGTATTGCCCAGCACAGGATTACTGGCGTGAGCATTTTCTTCAGCCGCCCAGCTAAGCCAGACTAAACCGGCAAAAGCTACCACAAAACCTGCCTGAGCCGTGATAGTCATGCGCTCTTTTAAAAAGATAAACGCCAGTGCTGCCGCCATAGGCGGTAAAACCGCTGTGACCATACCGGCCTGTGCAGCCGAGGTGTACTGTAATGCCATGGCTTCAAAAACGAAGTACAAACAAGGCTCTGCGGCAGACATCAGCAGCAGTAACTTCCAGTCGCCTTTCTGATAAGTGAATCGGCTCAGGCCCTTCCAAATCAGCAGAAAACAAATGCTTGCCACCACCATACGCAGAAAAATAACCCACATAGGTGAGTATTCGGCAAACGCGATTTTCAGCGCAATGAAAGAGCTACCCCACAACATGGTAGCAATGAGCAGCAGAATAAAAGGAAGCATAGAGAAACGGTCCGGTAAAAACAGCGGCAAGTTTAACAGAGGACGGCAATAAAACCTCTACCCGGACCGCAAATATTAGCAGTAAACAGTTAAGGTTTCTGTGTCAGCCGGAACTGCATATTCACCTGCAAACCACCTTTATCTGACAAGCTGAATGACATATTGCCGTCGTTCAGACGAACAGCTTCTGCGGCAATAGCGAGGCCAAGACCCAAGCCGCCGGTGTCGCTGTTACGGGCGCTGTCAGTGCGGTAGAACGCATTGGTCAGTTTTGATAAATCTGCCGGTTCCACACCCGGCCCGTCATCTTCGATTACGATAGTCAGTTGACTACCGGCAACAGTGCAAGCCAGGGAAACGGACGAGTTTGCGTATTTAAATGCGTTTCGCACCACATTCTCAATGGCGGTGAGGAATGGCTCTTCGTAAATACTGAGCGTGCCGTCTGCAAGAGTATGTTGCCAGGCGATCCCCAGTTGTTGCGCCTCAAATGCAGCATCTTCACACAAGTCATCCAGTAATGCTTTTACAGTAATGCCTGCTTTGCCCTGCGAGATAGCCCGGGATTCCATGGTGGTGAGATCGGATAAACGCTTAATATGCAGGTTGAGCAGCTCATTTTCTTTTTCTGCCCGTTCCAGCAGCGGGATCAACGAGGGGTCCGCGCATTTTCGGCGTACCAGTGCCAGTGTCATTTGCAGGCGGGTAAGCGGCGTGCGCAATTCATGAGAAATGTCGGCGCTCTGACGTTTCTGATTCTGAATGAGCGCTGCTATTTTACCGGTCATATCATTGAACTGGGCAAACAAGCGTGTAAAAGGTGATTCCCCGCTGCGACGGCCACCTTTGTCTGCAGACTGACTATATTCGATGCGGTGATTTAACTGTCCCTGGCCCACCGCGGTGAATGCGTCACCCAGCCGGTTCAGCGGACGGGCAATAGAACGTACCAGTAACCAGCTCATCAAACTGGTCACTACCATAAAAATACCCAGCATCAGCCACCACGGTACGGCTCTGAAAACATCCAGAGGCCGTGGTCGTTCCGGACGCCACAACACCAGTTTCCAATCTGGCCTGGCGGTCAGAGAGACCGGACCTACTAGCCGGGTCCACTCCAGATTAATTTCCCTTTGCTGTTCTTTTTGAATGAAATACCAGAAGCGCTTGCTGTTGAATTCTTCGGTGAGGGAGCGCCGCAAAGGCATACTGCTTTGCACCACGTTAAGCTGTTTATCAACAATGAGCCATTGATAAGATGTGCGGGTTTCAAGTTGTTCCAGTTGCCGGGGGATACCATGAGGATCTGCCGGGCGGCTGAGAAGAATGGCATCAATTCTCTGTGCCACATTATTCAGCAAACGACTGTCCCTGCCGGACAGGGGCTCGTTTTCATTGATTTCCTGCAGGATAAACGCCGGTATTGCAATGGACAGAATACATACCAGCAGAGTAAGCCAGAACCAGCCCAGTACTTTCAGATTAAAATTGCGGACAGCACCGGTCATCAGGCAAAAATCCCGTAACCGCGCCCGCGCTGACTTTTAATGTCTACCAGTGAATTTGCGGCAGTGAGCTTTTTACGCAGGTTACTGATGTGGGTGTCGATACTGCGGTCGAAGGCCTGCAGGCGTCGTCCCAGACAAGCCTCGGAGAGCTCTTCTTTAGTGATGAGTTCTCCGGGCTGCAAGCACAGATGCTTCAGTAATGCATATTCGCTGCCGGTGAGATCCAACACTTGCGACTGACAGGTCACCACCATTTTCTGCACATCAATGCTGATATCGCCAATCGGGATAACAGACTTTTTCGACAAACTGGCCGGTTCGTCTGTTGCGGCTTTATCGCCGGTACGACGGATAATTGCCCGGATACGTGCCAGTAATTCGCGGTCGTTAAACGGTTTCGCCAGATAATCGTCAGCACCCAGTTCCAGCCCGAGTACTTTATCAAGGTCGTCCCCCCGTGCTGTCAGCATGAGCACCGGTAATTCACTTTTCTGGCGGATGGCTTTAAGTACGTCCAGCCCGTTGAGGCCGGGCAGCATTACATCCAGCAAAACCAGCTCGATATCGCTGCGGGCCAGAGCTTCCGCAAGACCAGACTCGCCATCAGCACAGTGAGTTACGTCGTAGCCGGACATGCCGAGAAACTCAGTGAGTAACTCTGCCAGCCCTTTATCGTCTTCGATTAATAGAATGCTCATGTCAATACGTCGTCTGTCAATGCTATGTCAACTTGCTTATTACAGGGTCAATAATGCCTGACTTTTCATATGTTCACACCAGATTTGCACTTCTTAACGTTACGTGACATTCAGCGCGATAGTATGTATTCGTCCTCATTGTGAGGTAGCAGATTTTCAGGAGAACTTTATGAAACGTTCGATTAAAAAATTAAGCATTGTAGGCGTTGCCGCTCTTTTCATTGGTGCGGGTGTAACAGGCTTCGCGTTAGCAGCAACCGACGCAGCAGCAAAAACTGAGCGAATGGAGAAAATGGATCCCCCGCTGGTACCGCCGCAAATGCACAGAATGATGAAAGATGTCGAGTTAACGGCTGATCAGGAAGCAAAACTTGAAGCGCTGAAAGAAAAGCAGAAAGCATTGCGTGATGAATTCTGGGCTGTATTCACAGAAGAACAGAAAACACAGATGCTGCAGGATATGATGCACAGACCACATAAAGACATGCGCGGACCCCGTGGCGACAAACGTGGTAGTGACAAGTTTGACAGAGGCGACCGTAAAAAACGTGGCGAAGGTAAAGAGGTTGAAGCACCGGCAGAGCCGCAATAATTCCCCCCCTTCATCATGTATTGAGAGGTCGCAGTTGCGACCTCTTTCATTTCAACTTTCTTAAATAAGAATTATTCTCAACCTTTCACTTCATGCCCGGTGCAGGTAAACTGCATGTTCTTCATTTACAGAGTCCCGCCACTGACATGGAAAAAATCTTTATTATCGCAGCGCGCATTGAAGCATTTACCTGGTTCGGTCTGATCACCGGTATGTACTTCAAATACAATCTTGAAGTCACCGACCTGGGTGTCTGGTTATTCGGCCGTCTCCACGGTATCGCCTTTCTGATTTATTTTGTGGTTGCCATTGTTGCAGCGGCCCGCCTTCGCTGGAGCGCGTGGCACAGTATCCTGGCTATTCTTGCTGCTATTCCGCCACTGGCGACTTTGCCACTGGAAGTCTGGTTTACAAAAAAGGGCATTTTATCCGTACCTATAGCAGAAGATCAGGCCACATAATTCGGGTATCATTTCGTACCAACCCTTTTTCACAACGGTACAAGTTCAATTTCCAGTCTTTGGTTCTCTTCCGAAATGCGATGCCAACTGCGTTTCGTATGGTATCCGTTTGCACTGACTTCAATTTCATAGTTACCGGGGGCCAACAACATTTTTTCCCGGTATATCGGTTTGATATTCATGATACGGATTTTTGCTCCCGCTACATTCGATACAATTGTCAGAGTAACCGGTGTATTCGTTGCATCTGAAGACAATTGCTTAGCGGCTCCATGCACTATTGGCAACTTTACATCTAGTGCTGCAAGTTTGTGGGTTAACGGTTCGACGTTTCTATAAATGCCGGTATTCGTTTCAAACGCCAGCCCCAAAGGATGAAGAACAGGTTGAGCATGTAATGTCCATCGTAAGGCCATTGATATAACGGGATTACTATTAGTTTCGACCTTTTCGAGAAAATAGTTAACCGGACTGTCGGAACTGGCAGTAAATTGGCTTTGCACCAGAAGAAAAGGTAAAGTACATAGCAAGAAAACAGGCATACTTTTGATGCCAATCCTAACCAATAACGACTTATTTTTCTGCCAATCCGGCCTCAAAACTTCGTAAGTCTTGATGGGTAATTTTATTATGGTTAGACAGATTAAAAACAAACTCAAAAACATCGAAATTGGCGGTATGAGTACTGAACGCAGCGCTTGTTTACCTGCTTCAGCATATTGACGACCATCTTCAAAGTGTACTCTTGCGCCTGAAATCATATCAAGGTAACGAAGCGTTCTTTTTTCTATATTTGGATCGAGCACATATTGTTTAAAATTTGCCTGGCTCCAATCAGCTTGTACGTTATTAACATACATATCTCCCATTTTATCAGCAATCTTTCTTTGAACACTGGGGTGAAGCTGAAAATCATGCCATTGTAAATTAACCGGAACTGAAAGCCCTTCGCGCTGCATCGCTTCGTTCCAACTTGCATCAGCTTCAGTTTTAACTTTATTAAAAACGGCTTGAGAAAATGCTAAACGTTGCTCAACCCGCCATTCCTCAGAGAGCACTAACCCTTTAACTTTAAGAGAATTTCGGACTCGTTGTTGTGTTTCATCATGATTCCGAAATGCTTCCAAGTCCTGTATATCCATAGGATATCCAGTATCTTTTTGGAACTGAGTCTGAAAATTAGGATGTGCAAGTATTAATCGCTGGTAATGAGAGGGATCATCAGTATATTTATAGCGTTTATTCCTTATTCCTCCATCTCCCCCTGTAGCCCAGCTCAGCAATTGCAAAGCCGTAGAAACGCCCCCAGTGATAACACCAGCGATAGCTGTATTAGCCGCATTTTCAAGTCCGCTAACATCTTCTTCAATGAGCCAGTAACCAGGCTCGACATATCCCAGTCCGGCTTTGTCCATTTCAGATTTATATCGTACATGTAACCGATCAACACACTGGACTCTGCGTTCTTTTTGTGAAGATTTCTGAAAGCGCTCCTGGCAGCCATTTACCTGTTTATGATATTTAAAAATCCCAGGCCCATATTTCTGTGCTCTGGCCTCGGCACGAGCAATATATGATTTCGTTGCTTGCTGATAATCTTGCCAGCCCTGATTGATTTTTTGTTCTATTGCTTGCCAGTACTCCAGCTCTTGTTTTGGAATGTCAGCCAGTTTTTGATTATAGGTATTTGAACCTTTTGCGTAGTCTTTGTAACTCTCCGACAATTGTACATACAGGCTCGAAAAGTCCTGATAATGTCGATCAAAATCCTTATAAGCTTTTTTTTGTACAAACTGCTTAACAATCTGATGTTTGTAGCTCTCTAAATTACCCGCTAGTTTATCGTCGGCATACAGCAGGCCTCCAAATAACGCTAAAAAAGTAAGGTTTTCAGAACTGTCCTGTATCGCGGTATCGTATTCAAGACCTGCCACGGCAACAGCATTTAACGCCAATGCGTCCCTTAAAGCGGCACTAAGCACAGCATGTTCACGTTCTTCCGGTGAAGATGACGCGATATATCTCTCTACAATTATTTTTTGACCGAAATAGACCGTTGGCCATACGAAACAAGCTACACAGACTAACGTCATTAAACCTCGTCCGGCTGAACAATAGAATCTACCGGGAAGCAGGTCAGCCAGCAATAAAGTAGCACCAATTCCTGAAATAGCACGACCATACACTTCTAATTGTTCTAACTGGCTATCTTGAGGTGTACCAAGGCCTATCAGGGAAACAAGTTGCGCGTTGAAGATTGCTTCCGGAACTAAATAGGCTGCACTTAAAATGAGTAAGAATAGCCGCCACGGCTTGGGTTTATAAGAAGGGTGCATCATTTGAATCCCTTAGCTCAACTTCAATTGCCCTGTCAGTTTTCAGATTGACTTCGCGCTCCCGCTCTTTAGGGCCAGCTTCAAGATTCAACATAACAGGGATGAAGGCAGGGCTTGTCACATTTTTATCTATATTTTTAAGCAGACCACCCAACGCGGGATAAAGACCGTTGTCAAAGTATGTATCCACTTCGTCAAGGCGCTCTAAATCAAGATCTACAGGCAAGATTGCGATACGTTTGGTTGAGGCAGTTGAACCGGTATATGCCCGCATATCCGGCAATCCATATTGGGTACAAAACCCATAAAGAGTATCATCAATAATGACTGAATCGGGCCTTGACCTTGCCTCTACTTTTAACAGTGCATTTGCATGATATACGTGATCATTGATCGTATATGTAGCGACGGGTATCTGGTAGCCAGTAACTAAAGGTTTGATGCGACCAGCCTGACCAATGTACTGGCGAATATCAATTGCCATTCCGAAATTTCTTTTAAGCGCTTTTCTAAGAGTATTAATCCCTGCGTGAGAATCGTAGCGCTTCTCTTTGTAGCGACGAAAAGCAAACCCCGCGATGTTCTCAATCCTTTCCTGATTATCCTGATAGAGGTTATCACTCGACGCCCCCTTTTCGATTTGAGCTTTTAAAAGCTTCACTGATTGTTCTGCCGGACTCTGGATAAAAGATAAAAAAACCTGAGAATTGATATTGCGCATCCGTTCGAGGGTTCTGAGTGACAAACTGGAATAGTAGTAGCGACCTTGCCCGATTGTTGTAAATGCCAGATAATCCAGCATTTCCAAATCTCCCGATGAGGCATCGGATTTAATTTCAATATTCAGTTTCTTTCCTGGACCTGCATTTGATGCAAAAGCTTTAGACATAGCACGAAAATCAGGCGGTACTGTATCTGATAACTGTCCCGAATTTAGATCACGGGTGCGCAGGTAGCCCCATTCTTTTGAATAACGTATACGTTCAATTTTCCTTTGAACATTATCTACAGTTCCCGTTTCTCTTCCGGTCCGTTTGTCATGATGAACAACCCAAACCCCATCCCGGGTAACCTGAACATCAATTTCGACAACGTCAAACCCGTTATCTAAAGCATCGACAACTGCGTTTATTGAATTTTCAGGATACCGTACCGATCCACGGTGACTCTGCAACTGATAGTTACCGCATTGCTTTACATTGAGATAATTAATGTTATTAGCAGAAGATAAATAAAAACCGCGAGCCTCAAATACCTCATTAAGGGCTATTCTCTCAGAACTTACGGTTTTTGTGTCGTGAGATAGTGCAGGTGGAGTACTGTTACAACCACTCAGAAATATTATAAAAATGTTGACAACAAATATAAATTTGCGGCTGATAAAGTCCATTTTGAGTCGCAATACTACAGAAAAGAGGAATTTATAACAGAAACATAAGGGAAAATGCAATTAAATCTTACATTTATACCTTTCTAATCATTTGGTGCAATTACTCAAATTACCATCTCAGAAAAAAGCCAGCTCCTGATATGAACAAAAAAGCCCCGGAGGATATCCGTTCGTCTGAGAAGAAAAAAATAGCCGCATAAAAGCGGCTACATAAAATATGGCATTTATATTGTCCGCTGAAATCAGCCTTTAGCGACCCGCTCAGCGTCGAAAATTTCAATCCAGTATCCGTCCGGATCTTTAATGAACGCGATATTGTTCATCTTTCCGTCAGACAACCGCTTCTGAAACGCAACACCCAGTGACTCAAAACGCTCGCAGGCAGCCTCCAGATCCGGTACGTGAAAGCCTATATGACCAAAACCGCGGGGATCGCTATTACCATTGTGATAGGTGGTTTCTCCGGCGGTGTCGCCCCAGTTGTGTGTCAGTTCGAGCATGGCCGGACGACCGAAAGTTTGTGCTGTGCGTCTGGTGTCATCCTCGCTGATATCAGAGAAGTCTTCCCCGTGGGTCAGGAAGTACAGACTGAACTCCATGTCAGGGAAATCGAGCTTTTTGAGTAAAGTCATACCCATAACGCGGGTATAAAAGTCCAGCGAACGGACCGGATCCGCGATGCGCAACATGGTCTGATTAAATACAAATCCGTCAGTTGCGGGATCTTTGCGTTCACACAATCCGTCAGCCTGTTCGAAATGTCGGCTCATAGCAGTATCCTTAATTTACCGGTAATTGAAGTATTCAAAAGTGGGGCTGCGACACGGTTTACCAAGGGGCAGTCACCGCAATTTCATGTGCATTCAGCATCACCACTACTTACTGGTTTACGGGATAACTGGCCAGCAGTTCACCTACGAGTTCGGTCAGGGATTGCTGAATAGAAATACTGTCACTTTTCTCCAGTTCGACGCTGCCGGTGGCGCTGTAAATAAACTGCCCGTCTTTAATCACATCAATCTGCAAATTCTGATAAACAGACACCTGTTCACCTACAGGCACAGTAAAAATACTGCCCAGGGATATTCCTCCTGAACGGCCAAACGAACCGGTTCCCAATCCGAAACTTACAGACTTACCGTCCTCCTTTCTGGCTGTGGAAGGCAGAAATGCGACTTTGACGTCAGCTTCATCCGGGCTCGCCGGTGTCAGCCCCTTTGCGGTCATCACATCAGTAATAGTGGTACGCAGATAATTCTCTATGGTGGGATTCACAGTGTTCAGCGGCGGTTCAACAGAAAAAGTGCGGATAGCAGAAAAGTTCTGCTCTTCGTCCATGTTGATTTGCGGTTTATTGGATGCACACCCCGACACCAGAAATACAAAAGCGGCACAAAGTAGTAAATGAAGTGCCGCATAACGACTTATTAAGGATTTATCCATATGGACTCTGCCAGTTAACCATTTTAAATTTTAACGTGTGCGGTATAAAAACCGATCGCTTTTACAACCCGCTTTGCCGGCAGTTGACTTAACACCGCCAGACGAAATCAAACAGAAACAAGACGAACGGTATTCGCTGCCCCGCGTGATGCTGTATGTTTTCATTAGCCCGGCAGACAACGAGCATCAGGCTTGAACAGTTGCCGGTATAATCATAAGAACGACAAGGAACTCACTATGCTCATTCGTCCATTCGCTCTCGCAGGCGGCCTGGTTTCGGCGTTGACCTTTACTGCACATGCAGCGCAACTGCCCGACACACTGCAATACAAAGACACCTTCAATCTTGAATACGCAGCGTCTCCGTTTTTCAGCAAAGACGGTAAGTCAGTTTACTACGAACGCCGTGCTATGGATATTATGAAGGACCGCACACACAGCACACTGTGGGAGGTCAGCACGGACGGTACAAAGCATCGTCCGGTGATTGCCGGCAGCGCGAATGTGCGTCAGGTTACATTGTCCCCTGACGGCACCATGCTGGCTTATCTTTCAGATGAAGATGGCAGCAATCAGCTTTATGTGCGCTATCTCGACTCCGGCCAGCAGGCCAGACTCACAGAAGTATCAAAGGCCCCCGGTAACCTTACCTGGTCCCATGACAGCAAACATCTGGCGTTTACTCTATTCACACCGGTAAAAACCAAACCGCTGTTTACTGCTATGCCGGAAAAACCCAAAGGTGCAGACTGGGCGCCAGCCGCCAGCATCATTCAGAAAACAGGATACCGTGCTGACGGCAAGGGGTATTTACCGGACGGATTCAATCAGATTTATATTCTGCCGGTATCCGGCGGCACGCCCCGCCAGCTGACTACGGGCAATTACCCTAATGACGGTCGTCTGGCATTCACCCCTGACGACTCGGGGATCTATTTTTCTGCCAACCGTTCAGAAGACTATGAATTGTCTCCTTTTGACAGCGACATATACCGTGTTGATATTCAGTCTGCTGACGTCACAGCGGTTACTGATATGGCCGGGCCGGAAGAGTCACCCATCCTCAGCCCCGACGGTAAATATCTGGCCTTCAAACAAATTAATGATAATAAAAAAGCTTACCAGTTCAGCGACATTGTAGTTTTGAATCTGGAAAGCGGAAAACTGAGCCGTCTGACGGGCTCTCTTGACCGTTCAGTACAACAGGTCGAATGGGCAGATAACAGCAGGTCACTGTATTTCTCTTACCTTGATCACGGCGAAACCCGCCTGGCCAGTGTCAGTCTGAAAGGTGATGTTACCCGTTTCGATGCCACCACCGGCGGTCAGTCTCTTGGCAGACCCTACACGTCAGGAGAATTTGCTGTTTCTGCCAACGGAGAGCTGGCGTTTACTCAGGATGACCCGTTAAAACCGGCGGATCTGGCACTGCTTAAGAAGAAAAAAATCACCACCCTGACTAATCTGAACGATGATGCGCTGGGACATCTGAAGCTGGCGCAGGTAGAGGCATTACCGGTGAAATCATCTGCTGATGGCCGTGATATTGATGCCTGGATTGCATTACCTCCGGGTTTCGATGCAACCCAATCTTATCCGCTGATCCTCGAAATTCACGGTGGCCCCCACGCCGCTTACGGCCCGCACTTCTCAATGGAAATCCAGCTCATGGCAGCGCAGGGTTACGTTGTTGTATGGTCGAATCCCCGTGGAAGTTCGTCTTACGGTGCAGAGTTCGGAAACCTGATTCATCACGACTACCCGTCTGACGACTTTACTGATCTGATGGATGTCACTGATGCTGCAATCGCAAAAGGCTTTATTGATGAAAAGAACCTCTTCATCACCGGTGGCTCCGGCGGCGGTGTACTCACGGCATGGTCAGTAGGAAAAACCGATCGCTTTGCTGCAGCCGTGGTGGCCAAGCCGGTGATCAACTGGATCAGTTTCGGCCTGACTGCTGACGCGTATCCGTATTTCACTCAGTACTGGATGCCGGGCAAACCCTGGGAAGCATTTGACCATTTATGGGCACATTCACCGTTGTCTCTGGTTGGCAACGTAAAAACCCCCACTATGCTGCTTACCGGCGAATCAGACTATCGTACGCCAATCAGTGAATCAGAGCAGTTTTACCAGGCACTGCGCCTGCAAGGTGTAGACTCTGCGATGGTCAGGTTACCGGGGGCATCTCACGGCATCGCTTCCCGTCCTTCACGCCTGATCCAGAAAGTGGGTAACATTCTGGCCTGGTTCGACAAATACCGTAGCGGCAAACCTCAGGAATAAACGCCTGCGATTAACGGTTAATCACGCCCGGCTCGCCGGGCTTTTTTGTCTTTTTTAGCCGCTTTTAAAGAACAATTTAACGTGAAATCACGTATTGTTACGTCTGATAGTCATACTGATTATTTATAAAGATTTATTACATTGATATAAAACATAGATTTAGTTAAATTCTGTGATACCCGACGTTTTCCTTTTTAGCCTCTGAGAGCACCATGGCAGCAACAAAAGACTTACGCCGCACCAAAACGCTTCTGTTTGATATTTTAAAGCCGGAAGCAGGCTTTTTTTACCTGGCTATCGCATATGGCCTGATGATTGGTTTACTGACCCTCGCCGTACCGTTTGCAGTACAAACCCTTATCAACACCGTGGTTTATACCGCTTCAGTCAGCGCGGTTCTGGTGATCAGTACAATCCTTTTCTGTACCTTGCTGCTGTACGGATTATTCAGTGCCCTGAGAACACGGGTTATGGAATATTATGAGCGCCGGATCTATAGCCGGCTGACTGCCGATCTTGTACTGAAAACCATTCAGGCCCCTCATCAGTTTTTTGAAGGCCGGAAAAACAGCACGATAACTCACCGTTTTTTTGAGGTAATGACCTTTCAGAAAAATATGCCATCACTGATGGTAGACGGTTTCGCATTTCTGCTTCAGATGCTGGTAGGTATCACACTGGTTTCTTTCTATCACCCGTTTTTGTTTGTCTTTAATGTGGTGATTATCATTTCTATGTACTTTATCTGGCGGATGTTGAGTACGCCTGCGAAAAATACAGCCATCGACTTGTCTGATTCTAAATATGCCACCGCAAAATGGCTCAGCGAAATTTCCTCTGCTCACGTATTTTTCAAATCCAGCCGGCATCTTGACCATGCTGCTGAGAAAACGGAGGCCATCATCAGTCGTTATGTGAATTGTCACGCCGGACATTTCACTTTTACCTTTTCCCAGACCGTACTCTTCCTGATTGTCTATGCGCTGGCCAGCTCCGCCCTTCTGGGACTGGGTGGTGTACTGGTTGTGCAGGAGCAATTATCTGTCGGTCAGCTTGTTGCAGCCGAACTGATCATGTCTGCGGTGTTTCTTGGTATTTCACGGTTCAGTGTATACCTGAACCTGTATTATGAATTGTATGGTGCGGCAGAGAAGCTCAATGCCGCACTGAATATACCTCAGGAAGATGTACAGTCTTCCGATAACGAAACCTTTACCCGTAACGATCTCCACTTCCGTCAGACTGTGCTGGTTCAGCAAAACGAGTCTGTGGAAATTGATATGGCCTTGCGGGAAAACGGAAAATACTACGTCGTCACCGGGCAGGCATGGCAACAACGAAAACTGATGACGGTACTTAAACGTTATGAAACGCCGGAGTCTGGCTGGGTAGAACTGGGAGGCCTTGCATTAACGGATTACCAGACCAGCGAGCTGCGTCAGGCCATTGCCATTGTTGACCGCTCTCTCATTATTGAGTGTTCAATTCTTGAATATTTGCGCATGGATGCGCCGGATGCTTCCGAAAAAGCGATTCGGGAAATCTTTCGCGAACTGCAACTGGAGCCGACACTGGCGAGACTGGAAGACGACTTGCAAACCAGTCTGTCGCAGTTGGGCCATCCCCTTCAGCCCATGGAGTTTTTGTTATTGAAACTGGCTGCCGCCCTGTTGTCGAAACCGGGGGTAATTGTGCTGAACCAGCACTTTGATGCCATTCCTGAAGCATACAGATATAAAATTCTGAAATACCTCGATACCCAGCCGGTCACGGTGATGTACTTTACCAGCAGTCCGATTCAGGAAGTCTTTGATGCCACCATTGTGTTAAATGGTGATTCACAGCTGCTTTCCCATGATGTGCTCGCTGACAAGGAGGAATTGTGATGAATTACTCTGATCAGCAGGAATTCATGAGTAAAATGAAGACGCTTTCGCAACAGACTGTGCCGACCTGGTACAGAAAAGTGGCGTATATGCTCTTTCTTCTTATCGCAGTCACCGCCGCAATATTGTACTTTGCGCCCTGGCAACAAACGGCTTACGGTACGGGAACTGTAAGCACGCTTAATCCGGCTGACCGCGCTCAGCCCATATCCGCACTGGTCCCCGGGCAAATAAAAACCTGGCACGTGCGGGAAGGACAAAAAGTAAAAGAAGGCGATCCCATTGTAACCCTGGTCGACACAGATAAAGCGCTGGTTGAACGCCTTCAGGCCCAGGTAAAAGCCGCGGAGCTGAAACTGGATGCTGACCTGATGGCTGTGGAAAATGCCCGCATAAACCTGGATCGTCAGAAACGGTTGAATAAAGAAGGTCTGGTTTCGGTCCGCGACATTGAAGTGGCGGAAAATACGTTACAGGAAAGACTGGCGACAGCCGCTCAGTCTGAGCAAAGCCGGAACTCGCTGAACTCGTCGCTGGCAAGGCAATCTACTCAGACCAAGTACGCACCTCAGGATGGTACTGTGACCCAGTTGCACTCCGGTGGTTTATCCACGCTGGTCAGTGCGGGCGCAGTACTCGGGTATTTTATTCCTGATGGTGTCGAGCGCATGGTAAGAGTGAAAGTAAATGGACTGAATGCACCACTGGTCACAACAGGCCGGAAGGTGCGTCTGCAATTTGAAGGCTGGCCAATCTTCCAGTTCAGCGGCTGGCCGGGCACATCAATAGGTACATTCGGTGGCAGAGTGGCGATTGTTGAACCGGTGGCAGACCGCAACGGACTGTTTAATGTATGGATTGAACAGGATCCGCAGGAAAAGCCCTGGCCGGAAGAAACCTTTGCCCGTCTGGACAGCCGGGTTAATGCCTGGATCTTGCTGGAAGAAGTCAGTATTGGCTACGAACTCTGGCGACAGCTGAATAACTTCCCGCCTGAAAATGTCAGGTCAGATACAGAACAAACACCACGGTAAGTATGCATGTTGAGGTATTTTTATTTTTTTACTGCCAGTTTTCTGCTGCTGTGCCTGAACGCTCAGGCGCAACAACAACCACCGACTGCAGAAACAGTACTGCAGTCTATTCTGCACAATCATCCTAAGCTGCTTGAGCTTGAAGCTAAAGGTGGCCAGCGCCGGCAGGAACTGGCTTACGCTGAAGCGGCATTTGATGTGCAACTTGAGCAGGATACAGCTCTCCGCACCAGCGGCTACTACAGCGGTGACTATCTGTCTCAGCGGGTTGTCAATCCGCTGGGAACCGCCAATGCTAAGGTGAAAGCCGAATACCGTATCGGTAACGGTACCTTCCCGTATTACGAGCGTTACTATGAAACGCTGACCGGTGGTGAGGCCAGTATCGGTTTTGCCATGTCATTGCTGCAAAACCGGGAGACGGATAAAAAACGGATGGCCATCGAAGATGCCAGAGTGAGTATGTCTCAATGGGATGCAGAAGCCGCCCTGGCCCTGAATGAACTAGTTTACAACGGCTTATCGGCTTATCTGGACTGGTACGAAAGTCATCTGAATGAGCAGATATACGCAGCCCTGGTGAAGACCACTGAGACCCGTGGAAATGCCATTAATACCCGGGTTGAAGAAGGAGATCTTGCGCGCATCACCCAGACAGAATTTGAGGTCACGGTGATGCAGCGTAATCTGGCTTTACAGGATGCCAGAAGGAAGGCCGCACAGGCGAGAGAGAAGCTGGCTTATTATTACCGCGATGCGCAATTCCGTCCGGTCAGCACGGCAACTCTGAATACTGTCCCCGGTGATATTCAATGGCCCTGGATGAGTGCTGCGGTTAAGCCCGCGTTGCTGCAGAGCCTGATTGCACAGCACCCTGCTCTCACCAGTTTGCAGGCAGAAATGCAATTGGCGAAAAACAAGCTGCGACTGGCAAAGAACGCGCTCTTACCCACGCTGGATATTGAAGCAAAGCTGGCGCGGGATATCGGCAGCGGGCCGGAGAACCTGACCGGTACAGAAACAAAAGTCGGCCTGCAATTTTCCATGCCGCTGGGCCGTCGCCAGGCGAAGGCTGATGAGGCAAAGGCTTCGTTAAAGTTGCGTGAAATTGAAGCCGTGGTTCAGACCACACAGGATGCACTTGAACGGGATATGGCAGTGGGTTTACAGGCATTGCAGTACGGCAAGACCATGTCTGAACTGCAACAGCAGCAGGCGGTTTTAACGGAAAAGCTGTTCAGTCAGGAACAAAAACGGTTTGAGATGGGTGACAGTGACCTGTTCTTACTTAACAGCCGCGAATCACAGGCAATATCAGCGCGTCTTAACGCGGTGAAAGCAGAAATAGAAATTAAGCGGATTGTACTGGGAATCTACTACCAGACCGGTTTGCTCGCCCAAACGCCTGATACCTCGCTGTAAAAAAGAAAAGCCACCCCGCAGGGTGGCTTTGAGGTTGCAGGAAGAAGGGCATCACTTCCTGCAAGAGGTTACTGTACAGACAGCTCCCTCAACCGTGGTGCAGGATTCATCGCTACACTCACTTTTTCAGCCACTACAGGCGAGTCAAGGGAATAACTGGCACCAGACTGAATGTTGTCAGAGGCAGCGCCAACGTGGATATTGTATTCACCCGCATCGGCCACCCATGCCCGTTGTGCTTCATTAAATGAAGCCAACAGCTTAGGTGTTATTGCAAACTCAAGGGTTTGCGACTGTCCCGGTGCAAGCTCGTTTGTTTTCTCAAATCCCTTGAGCTCTTTGACCGGTTTTTCACTGCCCGGCGCAGAGATATAAAGCTGAACCGCTTCCTTCCCTGCTACTTTTCCTGAATTAGTGATGGTCACCGAAACGGTGAAATCACCAGCGTTCTTTCCGGCCTTCACAACGGCATCGCCATAGTCAAAACCGGTGTAAGATAAGCCGTAACCGAATGCATAAGCCGGTTTCACATTGAATGCATCGTAATAGCGGTAGCCGACATAAATGCCGTCGTTATAGTCGAGTTGTGACTCTTTACCTACGAACAAACCAATGTAAGGGTCTTTCACGTCGTCTTCAGATGTGGGGGAGCCCGGAAATGTGCTGGCTGATGCCAGGTCGGCATATTTAACCGGAAAGGTCGTTGCCAGTTTACCTGACGGATTGACTTTACCGGTGAGCACATCAGCCAGTGCATTACCGGCTTCCTGACCGCCCTGCCAGGGCAACACAATCGCGTCGGCCTTGTCACGCCAGCTGGCCGTTTCAATAACGTTTCCGATATTCAGCGCGACAACCACTTTCTTGCCTTTAGCATGAAACGCAGCGGAAACACGGTTTATCAAATCCTGTTCAGTCGCATTCAGGTCAAAATCGTTATCAACGATACGGTCCTGGAACTCACCGGAATTCCGGCCAATGGTGATAAGCGCCACGTCGTTTGACTCTGCCATGCTGGCAATCTGTGCATCAGACGGCGTGTATTCCGGTAACGGAGGTTGCAACTCGAAGAAATTTTTCTTCGGCGGACGTTTGGCGTCTTCCGCTTTCATGAAGGCTTCGTAGTCTGCCTGTAATGCTGCATCTACTTTCAGCGAGCTGTTTGCCAGCCCTTCCACCAGCGATACGGTATACGCTTCGTTCACATCGCCGCTGCCCGTGCCGCCGGCGATAAAGGCATAAGACGTGTTACCGAATGCGGCTACATTCTGAGCACCGGTAAGCGGTAAGGTTGCCTGCTCATTTTTAAGCAGAATAACCCCTTCTGCAGCAGCACGGCGGGCCACTTCAGCATGCGCTTTCAGATCAGGCTTATTGCTGTACTCATATTCATTAAAGGTGGGAGACGACAGCATTACAGTAAAAATTTTGCTGAGGTTGCGATCAAGCACGGCTTCTTCAAGCTTGCCGCTTTCCACCGCCTGTTTAATGTTTTCACGCTGATCCGGCATGCCGGGCATAATCAAATCATTGCCCGCCTGCATTTGCGCGGCAGCGTTATCACCAGCGAACCAGTCAGTCATAACCAGGCCTTCGAAGCCCCACTCTCCGCGCAAAATATCTGTCAGCAGCTTTTCGTCCTGAGAGGTATAGACGCCATTCAATTTGTTGTAGGACGTCATGATTGCCCATGGCTGCGCCTGCTCAACGGCGATCTCAAATCCACGCAGATAAATTTCGCGTAATGCACGTTCATTGACGTGGGAATCCATCCACATCCGGCTGGTTTCTCCGCTGTTCGCCACAAAGTGCTTGATGGTTGCACCTACACCATTCGACTCAATACCATTCACAATCGAGGCAGCCATATTGCCGCTCAGATACGGATCTTCAGAATAATATTCAAAGTTCCGGCCACCCAGCGGGTTATAGTGAATGTTCATTCCCGGTGCGAGAAACAGGTCAATGCCATATTCTTTAACTTCCTCACCCATGGCCGTGCCAACGGCGTTCAGCAGCTCTTTGTCCCAGCTGGAAGCCAGCAGAGTTGCAATAGGAAATGCAGTGGCGTAGTACTTATTTTCATCCCCTTCACGCTCGGGAGAAATACGCACACCGGCAGGCCCGTCAGCCAGTACCAGTGCGGGAATACCTAATTCATCGATGGCGAACGTTGAACCGGCAGCGCCGGGCACTTTTTCCGAACCGCCAATATTATCTACTCTGAAGCCCGTGCCGGTAACCAGCTTGATTTTCTGATCCAGCGTCAGCCTGCTGATCAAATCAGCCACACGCTGTTCAACGGGCAGACTGGCATTTTCATAGATGTCCTTCTGACCGTTACCATTTAAATCACGGAATGCTGCCGTTGTTGACGTAGAGTCTGCAGGTTGCTCATTTGCACAACCTGCTAAAGCCGCAATCACACATGCCAGCACAGTTTTCTTCAGATTTATCTTCATTTCACTCACTCATGGTTAAAAAAGGGAACTGCGGAACAGCCCCCGGTTAGCCATTACTGAAACTTGTACCCGAAGCGGACACCAACAAGACGGGGATCAGCAAAGGTTGCTGTTCCTGTGTTGAAATCGCCGCTCGGGCCAACGTTTGACAAAGTAATGTTGTTTTCGAGATTCTTAACAAAAGCCTGTGCATACCAGTCTCTGTCAGGACTGTTGTATGTCATGGTCAGGTCTGTTTTGGTAAAGCCGGGCTGGCGGAAATTCGCGCGCAGTGCACTGCTTAATATTTCATACTCTGCACTCCAGCGGGTGTTCAGAGCGAAACTCAGCTCACCACCGCTTTGCATTTCCATGGTGTACTGATAACCGGCAGTAACGGTCCATTCAGGAGAGCGCGACAAACGTTCGCCGGCGAAGCTCACACCGGCTTCCTCATCTAAAATCCACTCATCATAAGAAGCATCCAGTAATGTCACTGCCGCATTGAAACGGTGATTTACATCCGGACGATAGAAAGTATCCAGTTCGGCACCGTTAATGGTGGCTTCTGCCGCATTAGTGGTTACCTGACAAGGGCCGCCACATACATAACTTAACTGCGAAAGCTGCAGATCCTGATAGTCGTAACTGAACACGTTGGCATTAATAGTCATCTTGTTGTTCAGCACGCGGGTTTTGATACCCAGCTCTGTAGACGTCAGCGTTTCCGGGTCATAGTAGACTGCGGCTTCAGGCAGCGGACTGTTACAACCTGTTGCGCCTTCCACACAGCCGTCATTAAATCCGCCGGCTTTGTAGCCGGTGGCAATACTGCCGTAGAGCATGGTGGCATCACTGATATCGTAATCTACGCCAAGCTTCCAGGTAGTTTTTGAATACTCACGGTCTGCGTAATTAAGCGAATCAGGTAGCGGATTGTCGTCGCTGGCCTGGAAGTTCAGCTCTTCGCCAAGGTTTTTGTGGAAAATCGTGGCACCGGCACGGGACTTTTGATCCTTCGTTGTGCGGATACCGGCAGTCAGGCGTAAGTCATCAGACACGTTGTAAGTCGCCTGACTGAAAAAGCCCAGCGAATCGGCTTTGGTAGGGTTTTGCGGAAAGCCGAAAATATAGCCGTCTTCACCCGGTGTCGGGTTGATCAAACCGATAATGTCGAGACGGATCCCGGACTGTTCTTCAAAATAATACAAACCCGCCTGCGCCAGCCACTTGTCGCTGTTATACGCTATACGGAATTCGTGAGACTGCTGCTCATAAGTACCTGAGAAAGGCCCGTCAACCCAGTAATCGGTTTTGCTTGCCGAATCGCCACCCAGCAATAGAGGTAACATTTCGTCACGGTCAAACTCGCGGTAGCTGCCAAGATAGTTGAAGGTCAGCGCATCGTTTAACAGCCAGGTGAAATCCCCCATCACACCCCAGGTAGAGTTATCTGCATACACATCAGGGAAGTATCCGGCAGCCAGTGTTTGCTGATTATCTGTGCCGCGGTTTACATAGACAGGCGATACGCCCTCGCCGGTTTCTGTCGTCGACGGGTCGGTGAAGGGTGTTTCAAAAAAATTGTGTACCGGTACAGATGCCATATTGTTGCCTTTCATCTGCGAGTAATCACCGCGAACCAGCAAGGTCATATCTTCGGTGAAGTTGAACAACCCTGACAGACGGATTGACCGGTTATCTTTGAAATCGGAGATATCGACAGCCTCAGTACCATCAAATGCTTCGTATTCGACATAGTTGTCGCGTTGATCGATATTCACTGCAGCACGGAAAGACACGCTGTCGTTTACCGGCATATTCACAATGCCGGTGAACTGGCGGGTATTGTAATTACCCAGCGTCATATCTGCAGAGGCCTCAAAAAACTCATGGGGTTTGGCCGAAATAACATTTACGAGACCGGCAGTGGTGTTTCGTCCGTAAAGCGTGCCCTGCGGACCACGCAGTACTTCTACGCGATCTATATCGAAGAACGACACTTCCTGCGCCTGAGGTCTGGCAATGTAAATGCCGTCAAGCATAAATGCTGCAGAAGGATCTCCCTTCTCGGTGTTATCCGTACTGGTAACACCACGGATAGTAATTTGAAGTCCGTTGGTCCGGTCAATAGAAACGTTCGGAACCGTTTCTGCGAGTTGTGTAGGGTTGGTTATCCCCTGATCACGCAGTTGTTGCGTGCCTAATACCGACAACGCTACCGGCGTTTTTTCTGCGGCAGTAGCGGTACGGTTCGCTGTAACCATGATTTGTTCGTATTCAGGCTCTTCCTCTGCGGCTGCCGGCGCTTGCTGTGCAAACACCTGGGAATGGAATAAGCCGCCGGCGATAACTAAGCCAAGTGTTATTTTGTTTATTTGTTGTGGTTTCATTGTGTGTCCCTCAATCCTGTAACGGTTGTCTGATTGAGCAACGGCAGGAACGCTGACCGGCAGTTTGACTACCCATAACACTTTGCCGGATGAAATCACTGCTGTTCTGCGCCCGATATCCGCAGACAGTGAACATTTCCCGAGTCGTTGCCCTGAATAAAATACCACCAAAAGAGACATCGATGTCAACATTAAAAATAACATTTTTTTAACTAAAAACGATTGAATTAAACATTATTTGTGTGCAATAAATAACAACATATCGCGCCAGGACGCTTATACATCGCAGATTATGCAGTATTTTACATTCACATTCATTCTTTAAAAAATACGATTGTAAATTTTTTTAAAGAATCATGACATCGATAGACATTCAACTTCCGGCTAATACCGGAAGGAAGAAATAGGGAGAGTTCATGTTAAACCCCGTCTTATTGCTGGCATGTTTGCTGGTCATTCCTGCCGCGCAGGCTGGTGTACCTGAAACACTTAAGCAGGATGCTATCTGGTACGGGGTAGCGTATTACGACGAGTACATGCCCTACGACCGTCTGATGAAGAAAAACGTTAAATTTTGCCCTGAATGCGCTTACAATTGCTCAGAACAATAAGAAAAGTGGTCGGGCGCATTGTTTTCCGGGGCATCCCGTACCCTACACGCGGAAGTGCAAAAGATGAGTAAAGCGACAATTGGTGATGTAGCAAAAGCCGCCGGTGTTTCAAAGAAAACGGTCTCCAGGGTGTTAAATAACGAACCCGGTGTGCGCAAAGAAACCCGTGATGCCGTTACCACCGCGATCAAAAAATTAGATTACATTCCTAACCTGAATGCCCGCAGGTTAAGAACCAATCAATCTTATCTGATTGGTGTACTTTATATCGATTATCCTACCAACTTTTACGGCAGTCTCATCCTGAACGGCGCGATAAAAGCCTGCGATAAACTGGGCTACGATTTATTGATACGCCCTTTTGCATCAGAAAATCCCGCAGGTGAAATTACCACTACCTTGCGGCACATGGTTGAACGTTCCAATGTTGACGGATTTATTGTCGTACCACCTTTGTGTGAAGATCAGGCTGTTATCGCAGCACTGGAAGAAACAGGCACGCCTATTGTAAAAATCGCTTCTCTGGACGATATATCCTCGTATTGCCTGCACAGTGATGAGGTAGAAGGAGCGCAACTGGCTGTGGAACACCTGATAAACCTGGGCCACAGCAAAATCGGCTTTCTCAACTACCTGGTAGGCCACGCAGCCGGTAAATGGCGTTACGAGGGCTATCAACAGGCGCTGACAAAATACGGCATCGAAGAAAATCCGGACTGGGTTGCACAGTTTGTATATGGTGAGAACACGTTGGAACAGGCCTGCCGGAAATTACTGTGTCAGGAAAACCGCCCCACCGCTATTTTTACCGCCAACGACGCTTCTGCGGCCGTGGTGTACCGGATTGCCTCCCAGCTGAAATTGCGTATCCCGTATGATTTGAGTGTGGTGGGTTTCGATGACGACCCTGCAGCCCTTAACCTGTGGCCACCGCTTACCACTATTAAGCAACCTGTTGCCGAACTTGGCTACAATGCGGCGACCATACTGATTGAACAGATCATCCGTCACCAGGCGAAACGGGAATTACCCCTTTCACCTTCTGAACTGGTCGTCCGCAATTCAACCGGTCCGTTGCTGGAGTGAGCACAATCAGACAACAACCTTCGGAACTGGAAAATGCATTAAGCCGTAAGTCCCGATGTCAGTACCGGCTGATATGGGTTCAACTATTTACGTTGCTGACTCTGGTGGTAGTGTTCGGTTATACCTGGCTGCATTTTGATGATTTGTATGTGCCTTACCGCAGCGCCTACCCCAATCTCAGCACGCTTTTTTCACCTCTTAACATGGTGATTATCACCCTGCTTGTTGCGGTAAACGGATTTGCTGTCTATCAAATCCGCCATGCCCGTGAGCAACTGGCAATCAGCGCCTATGTTTTACTTAATAAAATGGATGAACCGCAACAATCGTCGCATCCCGACTGGCTGAATGCTTTTCTTGCCGCCGCAGGACTTCCCGCTGATTATTCCTTTGTTCTGCTTAAGAAAATGAAAATGCGGCATTTCATGACGATGTCCGGCGCTATCAATAAGGCGGTCAGCGAACACAAAGCCGCCTGGATTGCACTCAGCCGCCAATATTGACGTCGCCTGAACCTCTCAAACTTATCCATTAGACCAATATACTGCTACCGGTGGGCAATGCTGCTGGATCAGGTTTTTCTTTCAGGGTACATTTGTACCAGGTAAGGACGCCGCACTGTCAGGAGGAGCGGACAAATGGCGAAAGATAAGAATAATGATACACCTCAGGCATCAACAGCTGACAAATCTGAATTAGGTCAGCTCCGTGAAATTTTGTTCGGCCAGTCCAGCCGGGATTTTCAGCTGCAACTCGCCTCTCTGGATGAAAAACTGGAAAGTAATTTTTCAGCATTGAATCAAAAGCTGGAAAATCATGTTGCTGCGCTGAATAAGACCATTGAAACACAGTTTGCTGCACTGTCTGAACAACTATCAGCCGACAATACACAACACCAGCAAGCCCAGGAAAATCTGAAAGGCCTTCACGATACGCTGAAATCTGAGCTGGAAATGGCTGAAGCCGCCGCGCAGGACGACACCAGTAAACTGGAAAGCAAGCTATCCAAAGAAATGGATGCCATGGAAACCTTGTTCAACAAACGTCACGAAGCGCTGTTAGAGCGTTTGCAGCAAGTGACCGAAGAACTGTCTTCCAGCAAAACCGACCGCAAAACCCTGGCAAGCCTGCTGTCTACCATGGCCTCAAATCTTGCCACTGATCAACCCTGACGCCCATGAGCAATTTTGTGCCGCCAACGGATGAGGATGCGCACACAATGGACGACGTCAGATCGTTAATCATTGGTGGGGATGAAAAATTCGTAGAAAATATTGTCAGACGCAATGCAAAAGGCATGGTGTCTGATGTGGTATCTGAAGCACTGAATGAGCGTGAGAGTCAGGATGGCTCAGTGAACAAAGTGCTGGTGCCCCTGATCGAAAAATCACTGCACCGCTCAGTGGAAGCTAACAGTGATAAGATTGTCGGCGCACTCTACCCCCTTGTCGGCTCGCTGATCAGAAAAGCCGTGTCAGCGTTTCTCATCGAATTCATTGAGCGTACAAACACCCTTATTGAACACAGCTTTTCAGCTAAAAGTGTGAAGTGGCGCTTTAAAGCCTGGCGCTCTGGTGTCCCCTATTCTGATTATGTTGCTTCGCAAATTTATCAATTTCAGGTGCATCAGGTGCTGGCTATTCACCGTGAAACCGGCACCCTGTTAAATAGTGTCACCAGTCATCCGGGAAATGCGAAAGACGGTGACCTGATTTCTTCCATGCTGGTTGCTATCAGCGATTTTGTCGCTGATGCATTCAGTCAGGATAATCAGGCAGAAGAAACCGAACTGGGAGAAATTAAAACCGACGACTTTACCCTGCTTATCAAGGTCGGTCCCCAGGTGATCCTTGTCGCTGCCGTCAGCGGTCATGTGTCGCCACGCATGCGACATAAACTGCAGGACACTCTGGAAGAATTTCATCGCTTTTATCAGTCACCACTGCAAAATTATCAGGGCGACAACGGGCCGTTTGCCACCAGCGATGCTATGCTGCAGGAATGCCTGATCAGTGAGCAAAAAACGACGCAGGAAAAGAAAAAACGGGCCGGTGCCGGTGCATTTATTCTCGCAGGACTATTGGTTGTTGCCGGCTATCTGGCATTTTTACGCATCGACCTTGCCATCACGTCATCCGCCATTGCTAAAAGTGAGCCTCCGGCCGGTATTGTGATGCTGAACACACAAACAGACGGCAATCAGATTATTCTCTCGGTATTAAGAGATCCGGCTGCCACCGGGGTCGCGCAATGGCTTGCAGGGCTCGACATTGACTCTTCCGTTATCGACATCAAAGAAACGCCGTTTGAGTCAAAAGATGACCGTCTTATCCCGGCGAAAATACAACAGCTGGCCGCACGTTTTCCTGCACTGACGTTCACCAACGATGAACAGCCGGCCCTGTCCGGCACAGTCAGCAGCAGTGACTGGCAACAATTCCTCCGTGCTCTGCACAGTATTGCGGGCATTGAAACCGTTTTCCCCGACACCACCAATGTAGTTCTGGAAGAAAGTACTCCCGTTAACGATGCATTAGCACTGAATGCTCTGGCCGGGTCTCTGGTAACTACACTGTCCGGTTACACGCTGTTCTTTGACATGAACCAGTCCCGGTGGTCGAAAGAAAATGATGCGACTATTGGCGATATTGCCCAAACCATCATTAACCTGCAAAATATCGCTGAACAATCAGGACAAACCCTCAGTGTATTTATTCTTGGTGGCAGCGATAATTCGGGTACATCAGTCAAAAATATGCTATTGAGTGAATCACGCGCCCAGTCAGTGAAACAAGCTCTGACCGGAGCGGGCGTGGAAAACTCTGTGCTGCACACCAAAGGTTTGGGACAACTGGATTTAGCCCGCGGCAGTAATAGCCGGATGGTATTCTTTCATGCTCTGTTAACACCTGCAGAGGCTGGTAAAGGGAAGAAAACAGGATCAGAAGAAGGTAACCGTCAGTGATACAAAAAAAGATCTGTCTGCTAGGCCCTACCGGAGTGGGTAAAACAAGCCTGGTAAGACAGTTCGTCGATGGCATTTTTTCAGAGAAATATCTCACTACTATCGGCGTGAAAATCGACAAAAAAGAAGTCACCGCGGGCGATAAAACGGCCCAGCTGCTTATCTGGGATATTGAAGGCGTTGACCGCTATTGTGGTTTTAATCCACGCTACCTGCGTGGTGCCGCAGCCTTTGTCATTGTGGTTGACCAGACCCGCTCCCAGTCGTTGCTTGAAGGTATGGATATTTATGAGTCGGCGCGGGCAGAATTTCCTGATACGCCGGCCTTTTTTGTCGTCAATAAAGCAGACCTTCCCAGTGAATGGTACTGGAGTGAAGACGAAGTCGCTGAACGGGAGAATTTGTTCAGTGCCGCCATTAAAACCAGCGCCAAAACCGGCGAAAATGTTGAGCGACTCTTTCAGGAGTTAGCGGAACTTACGGTGTAGATATGGACATTTTCCACCTCAATGCACTTGGCATCACGGACTGTGCATTATTTGAGCTAAATGAGCGTAATGAGCTGAATTGCCTCACACCAACGGTGCATTGGGTAACCGACCTTGTGAAGGTCAATGAACTGTCACTGGATATTGAATCCGTTCGCAGTCTGTTTCTCGAAGATTTTCTTATTGATGCCGGCGATTGCTGGGCAACTTCCCTTCCTGCAAATCTGACTTCAGGCTTCTGGACCGAAACCACAGAACATGAATCCCTGCGCCTTGAGGCTATCGCTATCAACGATGGAAAAGGCGGACGATTCCTGGCCATCAAGAACGTCAATAAAGAATTTGCCTACCGCCAGCAATCCCTGCAATCTGCCAGAGAATTACTGCTGACCCACCATGCGGTGATCAGCCAGCAGGACTACCTTACTGAAAAATTACAGAAAGCGCTGAAAGAAGCGCGTGAATGTAAGGGCCAGCAGCAGGCCATACGCCAGACAATTCACCATCTCAGTACAGGCGTGGTGATACTGGACGCTAACAAACAACTGTTTCTGGATAATGGTGTGGCACGGCAGTTTTTCCGTGCACAAAATGCAGATGTCTGTGTTCACCGTTTGTTGCAACTGATAAAAGATGTTCAGCTGGATGAGATGTTTTTATCGACGCTGGAAGAAAGACAAACCGCCTGGCGCGGCGAAGTATTCTGGATGAACTCTCCTGATGGTGGCCGGTGGCTGCAACTTACCATCGCCCCTGTGATGCAGCATGTTCATGTTTCTCACTGGGTATTTTTGCTGACCGACATGTCACATATCCAGCACACCAGTCAGTACAGTCCGGTGCAGCTGGACAAAGATTCACTCACTCAAACCCTTTCCCGTCAGGCATTGAAAAAAGAAATGACAGCCTGGGTCGAAAAGGACGAAAACTTTGGCCTGTTTGTCATTGATATCTGTGAATTCAGAAAGGTCAATGAAAGCCTGGGCTACCGCTCCGGCGACGATATTTTAAAGAGTGTGGCAAAGCGTTTACACGGCTTTGTTGGTGAAGAAGGCCGTCTGGCCAGAATTGGCGGCAACGAATTTGCGGTGATGACACCGGTGAGTGCAGGTAATGAGACTGCGTTGTACGATATCGCCAGAGGCATAACCGGTGTTCTCGAACACACCTACCTGTCTTTAGGCAGTATTCAAACCACCTTATCCACCAACATTGGCATGGCGACGTTCCCTGCACATGCCAAATCGCCCGAAGGTTTGATGCAGAACGCCGGCTACGCTCTGCAATTTGCCAAATACGCAGGTAAAAATATAGTCACACTGTTCCACCCCATGCACAAGCAAAAACAGGTTGAACTGGCCGAAATGGAAGCCGCGTTTGCCAGAGCGATTGCAGAAGATACGCTGGATATTTACCTTCAGCCTATTGTCGACTTATCTTCCGGCAAGCTGCTCAAGTATGAAGCCCTCGCCCGCTGGAAGAGAAACGATGAATATGTGCCGCCGGATGTATTCATTTCGCTGGCGGAACGTTCTGAGCTTATTTTCCCCTTTGGTGAATGGTTGCTGGATAAAGTGTGCAGCACGGCCAGACGAATGATTAGCTATGTGCCTGATGTGCGTATTGCCATGAATATTTCCGGCCGCCAGATCATATCGCAGGATTTCACCGGCAACATTCAGGCAGCGATTAAAAGACACGGTATTTCAGCATCTAACCTGGCCATCGAGATTACTGAAACCTCGTTCATCAACAATTTAAATACTGTTGCAGCGGTGCTGAAAACGTTGCGGAATATGGGTGTTACCATATCGATTGACGATTTTGGTACAGGATTCAGTTCGCTAGTTTACTTAAAACAGTTGCCTCTGGATGAGCTGAAAATTGACCGCTCATTTATCCAGGATGCCATGACCAGTGAAGGCGACCGGGCGATAATCAAAGCCATTTTAGGGCTTGCCGGTAATCTGAATTTGCAGGTGGTGGCTGAAGGTGTGGAAACCGGCGAACAACAACACTTCCTGCTTGATGAACAGTGCGTGTCCGGTCAGGGCTATTTATTCGACCATCCCTTACCGGTAGAAGAGATTGAAAAGCGCTTCGCAGCCGGCTGATCTGCCTGCTGCGAAGAGCTGATTATACCTCTTTATAACCCGCCTATGCCCAAATGGCTGGCATGAAATTGCAGGTGTTCTTCGATAAAAGACGCGATGAAGAAATAGCTGTGGTCATAGCCTTCATGCATATTCAGCGTCAGTTGCGTATCACTCTTCTGAGCTGCATTAATCAAAGCCTGAGGCTTTAATTGTTCTTCAAGAAACTGATCGGCACGTCCCTGCTCCACCAGTAACGGAATGTAGTGTTGCTTCTCAGCAAGCAGAATGGCTGCATCATAAGCTTGCCATGCTGATTTATCGTCACCCAGATAGCCGCCCAGCGCCTTTTCGCCCCAGGGGCAATCTGACGGATTCGCAATCGGACTGAACGCTGACACAGACACATACTGCTGCGGATTACGCAAGCCGATAACCAGTGCGCCATGTCCGCCCATGGAATGCCCGCTGATGGCCTTCTCACGTGTCACCGGCAGGTTTGCTTCAATCAGAGCGGGTAACTCCTGCGTGACATAGTCATACATCTGATAATGTTCATTCCAGGGTGCCTGTGTTGCATTAACATAAAAGCCGGCCCCTTTACCCATGTCATAGGCTTTGTCTGCATCGTCAGGCACATCATCTCCTCTGGGGCTGGTGTCCGGTGCCACAATCGCCATACCCAGCTCAGCAGCCATCTTCATTGCGCCAGCTTTCTGCATGAAGTTTTCATCAGTACAGGTTAATCCTGACAGCCAGTATAAAACCGGAACGGGATTTTCTGCGCTGGCAAAAGGCGGCAGATAAACCGCAAAGGTCATTTCACAATTTGTTGTTTTTGCAGCATGGCGGTAGCGGCAATGACGTCCACCAAATGCACGATTTTCACTGATTAATTCCATATTTTTCTCTATTGTGCTGCCAAATTACGTGTAAATCCTTATTTCCCGGTATAGGGTGTATCGGATTTTAGATCAACATCGTTTACACTAAGCACCAAAATTCAGAGGTGAATGACGATGCTTAAAGCTGTTGGCTATCATTTGCGTGGCACTGTGTCAGTGCTGGGCTATTTTTTCAATACGGTTTTCTGGTTTATCCCTATTTTTATACTATCCCTGTTAAAACTGCCACCGGTGCAGTGGTGGCGGCGAATTGTGTCTTATCCTCTGGATGCCTGTGCGACAGCATGGATAACCGTTAACAATCTCAACCAGCGTCTGCTCAGCCGCACCCGCTGGTCTGTTAACGGGATCAACAGCCTGGCCCCTGACGACTGGTATCTGGTGATCGCCAATCATCAGTCCTGGGTCGACATTCTGGTATTACAGCGTATTTTTAACCGTAAAATACCGTTTCTCAAATTCTTTCTGAAACAGGAACTTATCTGGGTTCCGGTACTGGGTCTGGCCTGGTGGGCGCTGGATTTTCCGTTTATGCGCCGCTACAGCAAATCGTTTCTGGCGAAAAACCCGCACCTTAAAGGCAAAGATATGGAAACCACCCGTAAAGCCTGCGAGAAGTTTAAGTCGAAGCCGGTAAGCATCATGAATTTTGTAGAAGGCACCCGTTTTACAAAAAGTAAGCATGACAGACAAGCCTCGCCTTTTACCCACCTGCTCAAGCCGAAAGCCGGTGGTGTTGCCTTCGTACTCAGCGCCATGGGCGAACAACTGCACAAGCTGATCGATGTCACTATCGACTACCCTGCAGGCGTACCAAGTTACTGGGATTTCGTGTGCGGTAAAGTAAAAGAAATTCGCGTAAATGTGTCGGTAATGCCTATCAAAGATATTGTGCAGGGCGGATTTTTCAACGACACCTACTTCACTGATCCCGCGCAAAAAGCCCGTTTTCAGCAATGGCTGAATGAACGCTGGCAACAGAAAGACCAGCACCTGGCTTCATTAAACTCAACACAGGCTCCGCTATGAGAAAGTTACTGGCGCCCCTGATATTTGTTATTCACACGCCGTTGCAAATTATCAATCTGGGGTTCTGGGCGTCGATTATTATCAGTTGCGGACTGCTTAAGCTGGTGCTTCCGGTACCGGCCATCCGTCATTTGCTGATGGGCTTTATGCATTTTGCTATGCAGTGTTTTGGTTGCATCAGTGTATTAATGATCAAATTGTTTAATCCGGTAAAAGTGATTTATCGCATCGACGGCTCATTATCGGTGGAGAACTGGTATCTGCTGATTGCTAATCACTTAAGTTACCTCGATATCATTCTGCTTATCGACTTTTCCCGTAAACGTATTCCGCCGCCCAAGTTCTTTCTTAAACAGGAACTGATTTGGCTTCCTTTCGTCGGTCTGGGCGCATGGGCGCTGGATATGCCGTTTATGAAACGGTATTCGCGGTCTTATCTGGAGAAATATCCTCACAAAAAAGGGCAGGATATTGAAACCACCCGCCGCTCCTGTGAGAAGTATAAAACCTCGCCCACAACGGTCATCAATTTCGTCGAGGGCACACGCTTCACCCGCGCGAAACACCAGCTCAGAAAAAGCCAGTTTGCCCATTTGCTGCCACCAAAAGCCGGGGGAATTGCCTTTACACTTGCTACCATGGGCGATCTTTTTACCAATCTGCTGGATATATCGTTATTGTACCCTGATAACGAAGCCCATCCGATGATGTCCATGCTGAGCGGCCAGATGACCCGCATCATTATAGACGTCAACGTACTGACTGTACCGGTGGAAGCGCAGGGAGATTACTTTGCCGACGATTCATTCCGGATCCGGTTTCAGCACTGGCTGAATGAGTTGTGGACAAATAAAGACAGCAGGATTAATCAGTTACTGGAGCCCTGAACGTGCAGATTGCATCTTCAATCAGAGATACCTTTGTACACACTGTAAAAGACATATTTCCGGACCTCACCACAGATACCCTTTTATACAACACCCTTGCGATCTCCGGCATTCTGCTGGTCGCAGCGGTGTTTTATATTGTCAGTCGTATACTGCTGAAAGTGCAGATCGCCATGCTGGTGAAACGCAGTAAAAACAGCTGGGACGACGCATTACTGAATCACGGTTTCTTCCGGCGGTTAACGCACCTTGTTCCGGCCATTGTGATTTTTCTGCTGACGCCGGTACTTATCAATGAAGAAAACCTGTTACACGGGTTCATGATAAAAACCTCCATGCTGTACATGATGATTACAGCGCTTATCGGCTTATTTGCCCTGCTGAACACGGTTCAGGATGTGTATAACGCATCTTATCTGGCCAAACGGGCATCAATAACCGGCTTCATTCAGGTCGCCAAACTATTCTTCTCAGTCATCGTATTGTTGCTGTGTGTTTCACTGATTGTCGACAAGAACCCGCTGCTGATCATGTCAGGCCTGACTGCACTGGCCGCGGTACTGTTACTCATTTTCCGTGACACCATTTTAGGCTTTGTGGCAGGTATTCAGATTGCAGCGAACCGGATGTTTAACACCGGAGACTGGATCCAAATCACCAAATTTGAGGTGGACGGAGAAATACTGGAAATCGGTCTGACAAATGTGAAAGTGCAGAACTGGGACAAGACCATTTCTACGCTGCCCAGCTATTCACTGACAACAGAAGCGGTCAAGAACTGGCGGGGTATGCAGGAATCGGGAGGACGCAGGATCAAGCGCTCGGTTTACATCGATATTCATTCCATTAAACTTTGCGACAGCAAGATGATGGCCCGCTTCAGTAAGATCCGCTACATCTCAGAGTATATCGATAAGAAAGTAAAAGAACTGCAGGCGTACCACAAAGACTATTCCATTGATGAGTCGGACCTGCTGAACAGCCGCCGTCTCACCAATATCGGTACCTTCCGAGCATATCTGGAAGCCTATTTACAGAAACACCCCAATATTAATCAGTCACTGACTCTGATGGTAAGACAAATGCCCCCTAACGAGCTGGGGTTACCACTGGAAGTTTACTGCTTCAGTGCGAAGAAAGAGTGGGTTGCCTATGAGAAAGTACAGGCAGATATCTTCGATCATATTATGGCAATGCTGCCCATGTTCGATTTACGGGCTTACCAGCGGGACAGCCATTTAATGCTGGCCAGTCACTATGACGATGCCCCGGAAGCCGTGTATGAAGGCAAAAGGGAATCAAAGGTTAACGCGGACGGAGAAGAAAGTTCAGCGGGAGACCGTCCGCAATAGCAGAGACAGTTAAGGCTTGCCGTCACCGGCAAGCCTTAATCAATGGGAATATCTGAAAGGATTTTCCGGCGCAGAGTAAATCTGCCGGAAACATCAGGAAAGGGCGTATGCCATCAGTACGCAAACTACCAGGCCTGACACGCCGAAGAAACCATATTCAATTTTCTCCTGCATACCTTCCGCCCCGGCTTTAGCACTCATGAATCCCATGATAATACTGGACATACCCAGTACAAAAGCAATCAGGCCGGCGCCAAAACCAACAGCACTTATCCACTCACTCATCACATTACCCTTCACTATTCTTTTCATTTTTAAACCTGCCTGTCATACAGAGGACAAAGATCAGGTTTTCAGTCTGCTTGTATTATGCAACAAAATCCTGAAAATGCGTAATTAATCATCACTCTGTGCAAGGTCTGTTTGATCCTGGTCAATTGCGCCACTTTATCGGAATTTACACTAATCCACAGAGTAAAAATGCGATATCACTATATTTAAAACACGAGCAAACCATTGATAAATAATAATTTTTAAAGTTGGCCTCAGGGTTGCTATATCAGCACAAACGTTACTGAATCATTCAGGCTGTTTACCGGAACATCACCCGCCGGACAAGCTGCCGCAACCGACAGATTTTAAAAAGGAAGAGACATGAAAACTTTTGCTGCCCTGACAATGACCGCTGCCCTCTGTGCTTCACCCGCCTTCGCAGGCATGGACTCTGAGCACTGCGATATGAACCTGCAGGGCGATGTTAACTGGCAAAAAGGCGTACTGACGCTCTTTACGGCCAACGACGAGCATGTGGTGATTAATGGTTCAGGCCAGATGACTGTAAACAACCGCTCAGTGTCACTGACCAGCGAGCAGCAACAATGGGTGAATGACTATTACCACAACATTGAAACGGCAATTCCAATGACACTGGAAATTACCTACGACGCACTGGAACTTGCCGGCAACTCCATCAATGAAGCCTTCGGTGAACTGCTGGGAGAGGACAACGGCATCGTGACGGATTTAAATGAAATGTTTGCCGGTATGCGTACTGAAATGGACAGCCATTTTTATGATGTTGACGGTGAAGTGCGTATGAACAGTGAGGATTTCGAAGAAGATGGCTGGATTTCAGAACGCTGGGAAAACAAATTTGAAGACCAGGTAGAAAACATCATTGCCAATTCCACCGGTCGCCTGCTGATTGCTATCGGCAAGGCCATGCTAAGCGGTGACGAAGACTTTGATAACTTTGAACAACACATGGAAAACTGGGAAGAAGATTTCGAACAGCGTGTTGAGGCAAAATCTGCGGCTATCGAAAAACGCGCTGACGCCCTGTGTGAAGTGCTGAAAAAAGCCGATTACGCCGAGCTTAAAATGCAAAAACACATTCCGGGCCTCGAAAACCTGAATGTGCTGACCATCAACAGTGACTCTGATTTAAAGATGTAAAAATACGTATCGTGCTACACTGCCGGAAACTTGTTTTCCGGCTTTTTTATGTCTGATATATCTGCAAACTCAATTCACTCCCTTAACCTCACACTGTGTGGCTGTGGGTGGCTGGGTCAGTTCCTGGTTGATGCATTGCCTGAAGCAACCATTACCGGTACAACCCGTTCACAGGAAAAGGCAGACGCGCTGCGCGAAAAAGGCGTGACCCCGGTGTTGTTCGCGCTGGGTGATGATGCCACATCACTGATAAAACAGAGTGCAGACAACGCAGTAATACTGAATATTCCGCCGGGACGAAAAAAAGCGGTGGGTGATGACTTTACCCGCGCAATGACGGCTCTGGCGACTGACTTCCTGAACGCAGGGGCAAAGAAGCTTATTTTCATCAGCACCACTTCTGTGTTCGGGAATGCTGAAGGAGAGCTGACAGTCAACGCCCCTGTAGCGCCGGCTACAGATTCAGGTAAAGTGCATTGCGACATCGAAAGGTTCTTACTGGCCGGGCAGGATCCCCGCGTTCATGTGGTTCGTCTGGCCGGACTGGTGGGAGGTTCCCGTCATCCGGCAAAATTCCTGGCCGGTAAAACGCTGGATAAAGGCGAGCAGGCGGTAAACCTGGTGCATGTGTCCGATGTGGTCAAAGCCCTGATTTGTATTCTGAAGGAAGTTGACGGTACTTCAGCGTTTCCCCCATTGATGCAACTCTGCAGTCTGGAGCATCCCCGCAGGGATGACTACTACCGTTGGGCAGCAGAGGCTCTGACGTTACCTGCACCGCAATTCAGTGCTGAACATAATAATGCTGCTGACGGGAAGAAAATCCTCAGCAAAGACTGCTGGGAAGCACTGGGACTGACGCCGGAATACGCCAGCCCCTTTGATATGCTTTGAATCATTAGCCGAACAGGCTGTGACCGAAATACTTTACAGCCACGGTATTGATAAATACCAGCAACAGGATGACCGGAATGAAAGTGCCCACTGACACATCAACATACTTCTCGAAGAAGCTGCCTTTGTAGTTCTCTGCACCTTCATCCAGCGCCTTGTTGAAGTTATGTTTCTTCCAGCGATAGATAACGAAGATACAAATTAAGAAGCCGTTCAGCGGCAGAATGGTGTCGTAAAACACGTCATACACCACATCAAAGAACGATTTCTTCGCACCGGCATAGCTGACGAACTCAGTCAGAAACGCGTTGTAACCGAACGACAGTGCACACAGCACCGCAAGCACAACCATCAAAACACCCAGTACAAACAGTGCAGGCTTCCGCCCCATGTCTTTCTCGTCCATCAGCGCTGCCACAGGTACTTCGAAAATCGAAACCAGTGAGGTGATAGCCGCAAAAAACACCTGCAGGAAGAAAATCGCTGCCACAATGCTAGCGCCGGTATAGCCAATGGAGTCCTGCAAAGCGAGGAATATCTTAGGCAAAAACGTGAAAATCATACCGATTGAGGACTCACTGAGTTCGTCCGGATTGGTATTCGGGTCGAATGAGAAGATCGCCGGCAAAATCATCAGGCCCGCCGTAAACGCCACAGCCGTATCAGTCAGAGCCACCAGCTTGGCAGACCCGGGCACATCAGCACGCTTATCGATATAGCTGCCGTAGGTGATCATGATCCCCATACCCAGTGACAGGGAGAAGAATGCCTGAGACAGCGCCCCGTTAATGACCGATGCATTGATTTTAGAAAAATCTGGCACCAGGTAGAACTCTACGCCTTTCATGGCGTTGTCCTGCATAAGTACGAAGCCCACCAGCAACAGCAGCATGATAAACAATGTTGGCATCAGCAGCTTGGCCGCTTTCTCGATACCTTCTTTGACACCACCCTGCAAGATCAGATAGACCACAGCCACAACACCGGCCATGTAAACAAAGATTTTTTCACTGTTGATAAAGGTGCCGAAGGTATCCGGGTTAGCCAGAATATCTAAATCACCGGTGATGATTTCGTACAGATAGCCGAATATCCACACCGTGATCACCAGATAAAACACGGCAATCATAAACGGCGTAATAATCGATAACCAGCCGGCCAGCTTCCAGTGCGTGGCGTTATTACTCAAATCCCGGTATGCGCCTAAGGGATCTTTTCTGGCATGACGGCCCACTGACATTTCTGCCAGCATTACCGGCAAACAGATAGCCACAACGAAAATGGCGTACATCAGCAAGAAAGCGCCACCGCCATTTTTTGCAGCGCCCACCGGAAACCCGACCAGGTTACCGATACCTACCGCAGACCCGGCTGCGGCTAGAATGAATCCGATGCGCGATCCGAACTGTTCTCTCGCCCCGCTCATATCATCTTTCCTCTTCACTTATTGTTATAATCGGGTGGTGATGATTTTATATTCTTCCAATGAAGATTATTGTCGTTCACACGTGCGACAACCGGATTACCCTAAGTCATTCCGGCTGTCACCTTCCCCACACTACCTGCACTTTTAGCTGTGCCTGGGCAGTTATATCGTTGTCATTTTCACGCGGATATAAGGGCGAATAGTATCAGCGTCCCTGCCGAATGTCCCGTATTTGAGCGCTGGAATGGCCTGTTCCGGCCCGGCTCAGTGTAGTGATCTCTTACCAGGGAACAGGTTTATGCGCCCAGTCGATGAAATGCGGATTATTTTCCGGCGTCGCTTTGTCAATGAAATCAAGTAACTGTGAAGCAGTAAAGGCAGGCGTAAAGAGTTTTCCCTCAGATACGTTGCCCTGAAATGGTTCCGACAACGCACTGTCCACTGTGCCCGGATGGTAGCTGATAAGCACCGTATTTTTACTCCGGCGGGAAAATTCTGCAGCCGCGGTTTTCAGCATCATATTCAGTGCCGCCTTTGAGGCCCGGTAGCCATACCAGCCGCCCAGCCTGTTATCACTGATACTGCCCACACGGGCACTTAAGCATGCAATGGTACTTCTCTCTTTATCCAGCACATTCACAAGTGCTTTCAGCCAGATCGCCGGTACCACAGTATTCACCGAAAAGTATGCCAGCAGTTTATCCGCACTGATGTCTTCGATTTTCTTTTCAGGCCTCACCTCCGTGCCGCCTGCGTCGCCATGCAGGACCCCGGCGGTACAAATGACTGTCGAAAATACGATGCCACGTGCTTTCTGTTCAGCCGTCCATTGGTTTACTGCTTCTTCATTTGCAGATTCCAGCGTGATTGCTGTCACGTTGCCGGCTTCAAAACTCTGCTGGTGTTGCCTTGCGACGGCAAAGACACGGCTTTGAGGCTCTCTGGCGGCCAGTGCTTCTGTCACTGCCCGCCCGATAGCACCGCCGGCGCCAATAATGAGGTGAGTATGCGCCATATTATTTGTCCGTCCTGTAACCGCACTGGCCATCATCACAGGTCCGGCGGCGGCCGGTGAGCAAATAGGAAATGGTATAACGGTTTCTGGCGAAAAGGTTGTAGGCAATGTCGGCAACAATGCGGATCACCGGCCAGCGAAGAGGCGCGTAAAGCCAGCCCCGCCCTACAGCCTGCCAGGCTGCGTGGGTAGCGTCCAGTCCGGTAACCATTTCACCGTTATCCAGCTCTACGTGAATTCTGGCATCCAGTTGTGCTCTGTCCAGCCCGGGATAATGCTCACTGAAGGCAGGATCCTGAATATCTACCAGTTGGATCCTGCCATGCTGATCACGCTTTTTGATATGAGACATTTCAGCACAACATAAGGGGCAGTAACTGTCATAGAAGATTTTCATGATTTCTCCGTTTACCGGGGCCTGAATCACCGCCGGCCCGATGTACCACTTTACCTGTATAATAGTACGCGGTTGCACATCATTCAGAGATTAAAAAAGCGTAACTTGAGGTTGAAGTCAGCGACTAACGTAACCACATTACAGGAAATCTGATAACAGGAGCTTTAATAATGGCAACGACAGAAACTGCGACACTCGGCGGAGGATGCTTCTGGTGTATTGAATCGGCATTCAACAGTGTGGAAGGCGTAATAAGCGCTATTTCCGGATATGCCGGCGGACACGTTGAAAATCCTTCCTATGAGGCCGTCTGTAAAAAAGATACCGGGCATGCTGAAGTCGTGCGGGTTGAATTTGATCCGGCCAGCATTTCTTACCGTGAAATCCTCGAAATTTTCTTTGCTTTGCATAATCCCACGCAGGTTGACCGCCAGGGGAACGACACTGGCCCGCAGTATCGCAGCGCAATCTTTTATCATTCCGAAAGCCAGCGGGATGAGGCACAGAAAATTATTCAGGAAATTAATGACGATGAGATTTGGCCTGACCCCGTCGTTACTGAAGTAACAGAAGTTAATAATTACTATCCGGCAGAAGACTACCACCAGAATTACTTCAAAAATAATCCGCAGAATCAATACTGCGCCATGGTAGTGGCACCTAAGCTGGCTAAGTTTAAAAAGACGTTTGCTGCCAGATTGCGTTAAGTCTGCATCCCGGCACATTCATTTATCAGGCAGCCTTCAGGGCTGCTTTTTTTTGCACAATTTACAGATGTCTGCATGTTTTTCTTACCCGCCAGCCATTTTGCCTCTGTCGCAATCCGTTAAAAATCCTCTGCAGCCCGCTTTCTAAAAGGTGAAAAGAGAAAAATGTTACAGCCGGTACGTGGTTTGCAGCTACTAATTCACTAACTTAGAGGCTGCCCGCTCAGAGAGTCTGCAGCCGTAAACGACTAAAGCAGGAGAAATCATGAGTAAGAGTAATGTTGCTGCATTTACTGCACCGGGTATGAAAAAAGACGCTGCTAAAAAAGCTGTTGCTGTGCTTGAACAACGTCTGGTGGCACTGCTGGATTTACAGCTTACGCTGAAGCATATTCACTGGAACGTGGTTGGCCCGAATTTTATCGGTGTACATGAAATGCTGGACCCGCAGGTCGATGCCGTGCGCGATATGACAGATACCATTGCAGAACGAATTGCTACCCTTGGCGGAGTACCTCACGGTACGCCTAAAGCGATTGTTGAAGGTCGTTCATGGGAAGACTACAAGATTGGCAAGGCACTGGTCACTGATCACCTGGTAGCGCTGGATGCCGTGTACAACGGTGTGAATGGCGACCACCGTAACGCTATTGAAGAACTGGAAGAGCTGGACCCTGTATCAGAAGATATGATCACCGGTCAGCTGGCTGATCTGGAACAGTTCCAGTGGTTCGTAAGAGCGCACATCGAATCTGCCAGTGGCGAATTGAAAAACTAAACAGAGATCTGTCTGACTTAAATTTGCGCTCCGTTCAGGAGCGCAATTTTCCGTTAACCCAAATTGTATTTTTTCATACGGTAGGCCAGCTGAGCACGACTGATACCTAATTTTCGGGCCGCAGCGGACAAATTATTATCGTTCAGTAAAACCGCTTCTTTTAGCAAAGTTCGCTCCAGAGAGTCGAGGGAAAAGCCACCGGATTGCAAAGTTTCTACTTTTTCTAAAATGTTTTCTGACGAATAATTTGATTGCTGACCCAACTGCCCCTGTGCATTCACTGAGAGTAAAAATTTTTCAGGTAAAGGCTCTTTGTGAAACATATGATGTATATCGACACTATCGTGGTCTTCCGCCCATATGACACCGCGCTCAACAATGTTTTGCAGCTCTCTGATATTGCCCGGAAAATCATAGTTTAGTAAGGCTTGAGAGGCCCTGAGAGTTATTCCGGATAGTTTTTTTTCATGAAGGATGCAGTATTTTTTGAAAAAATGATTGACCAGCAGTGGGATATCATCGCGCCTCTCCCTGAGAGGAGGTAGAGCAATGGGAAACACATTTAACCGGTAATATAAATCTTCGCGAAATTCTCCCTTTTCAACGGCATCTAACAAATTCAAATTTGTCGCAGCTACAACTCTGACATCGACAGAAACAGGTTTAGTACCGCCCACTCTTTCGATCTCCTTCTCCTGTAAAGCACGGAGTAACTTGCTCTGTCCGGACAGGCTTAATGTGCCCAGCTCATCGAGAAATAAAGTCCCACCTTCAGCCCGTTCAAAGCGGCCTTCACGGCTGTGTGTTGCTCCTGTAAAAGCACCTTTTTCGACACCGAACAATTCAGCTTCGAGAAGATTATCCGGAATAGCTGCACAGTTAAAAGCAACAAACGGGGACCGGTGCCTTTTACTGGAATAATGCAATTGTTGCGCAAAGAGCTCTTTACCCACTCCAGATTCACCAGTTAACAAAACCGTAGCGTTTGTTCGCGCCACTTTGCTAAGCGCATGACTGACTGTCAGAAAGGCAGGGGAAACACCGACCATACTTTCCTGCTCCTCACTCTCATCATGAGCAACTGGAAAACTGTTTTTTTCGGAATATGGTTCACCTTTCTTTTTCTTTCGGTGTTTCACAAGAAAATCTACATCTTGCTGCCCCTCTGGCCATTTATTGGCATTCTTCCCTACTAACTTGCAATGGGTATGCCCCATACCGAGGCATCCGGACTCGCGGAAAATAACCAATGTACCAAGAAGACAACTGACATAGCCGATAGCATAGCCGATTTCCATCCAGCAAACAGGCTGGCTACTAACTCCATAGGAAGTGAGATGCTGCTCTGCCTCAAGGCTGTTGTGCCAAACAAACTCGCCATCATAAAGACCTTCCGATTTGTCAAATTCAAAATGTACTGTCTCCACTTTCACGGCGCCTTCAAGCGAGTGCAAGTTAGTACCTGCGGCAAATATTGAAGCAGGATCGGCTTCAGGCCACTGAGATTTAACCAGTTCACCATCCCTCGCACCTGACAAATACCCTACCCGCATAAACAGCTTCCTTGCTTCATCCAGACCAAGCGTATCAATTATTTGTTGTCTTAAAGCTCCGAAAGACTTTCCGTGGAGCAATATCATGCGCTGGTCATTCATCCAAATTCGCCCGTCTCCGGGTGAAAAAAATAAACATTCGGTCAGCTCATCAATAGTCGGGCTGGTAGATTCATCCAGTTTTGATGATGAACCGTGCAGTGCCCCAGATCCATCCTTCGAAACGAGTCCCGCAAGAGAGACTTTGTTGTGAATTTGTTTTTCGTACCTTTTCATGACCGGAAATTCTTATACAACTGGATAAACTAAGAGTAGCGGGATTAGTGGGGATTTACACTAAAAGCGGACCGCATATCACTTACGGTCCGCTGGATGCTTATTTCAGTAACGGAAACTGAAATTCAAAGACCACATACGCGGCGCGTTGTACACAACTTGCGTAGTGCCCACATCGTTGTTTCTGAAACCTGTGACGATAACGCGATTATCCGTAATATTTTCGCCACGGAGTGACACATCCCAGTTTCCTTCGGCGGAAATATACTTCACAGATGCATTTGCAAGATGATATGCAGGCTGATTCGTCCCCGGCGAGTTCTCAGTGACATTCGCTGTCTCCGTTCTGAATGCCCAGTCCGCCATCCATACCCATTCAGCACCTGATTCAAGCATATAATGGTAGCGAACTCCCAGGCTGCTGGAGAATTCTGGTGTATTCACGAATTTGGCATCTCCGTCTATTACAGCTCCCTCTTCCAATTCGGTGTATTTTGCATCTATATAGCCTAGTGATGCATTCACATACAAATTTTCCGTGACGATAAACTGACCCTCCACTTCAAGACCGCCGATTTCGCCTTTCGCTGCGTTCTCAAAGAAAGGAGATAGTCCGCGATTTACTGTGATTTGAATATTGTCATAATCAGTGTAAAACGCAGCAGCATTGACCTGTGCCGCTCCGTCCCAAAATCGTGACTTGATGCCCAATTCATAGCTGTCGGCTTCTTCAGGTTCAAAGGTAGGTGGCACATTCCCGGGCTCGGGTACTGTTAGTCGTGTTGTCCACCCGCCGGATTTAAAGCCTTGAGAATATGACGCGTAGCTCATTATGTCTTTAGTAATATGATATTCAAAACCGAGATGTATAGAGGTATCATCAAACGACAACGTATTTTTCCCTAATGGATAAACTCTCGTCAGGTCATCTTGATCAGGATAGAGGCTAGACGGAAAACCCACCTTTATGCCAAACTGGTTAAGCTCGAGTTGCTTCCCTTCAAATTCTTTATCTTCACGGGTGTAACGGATCCCGAAGGTCGCTCCCCATCTGTCATTAATTTCATAATTAATGTGCGCAAACCCGGCTACTGCTTCGTTCTGCAAGTCATTCGGTCCGTAAACCTGAACCAAACCAGCAGCAAATACAGGCGTGTCAACGAGTGTGCCTTCTTCTGTAAAATAATATAGACCTGTCACCCATTTCATTTTGTCGTTAAATGCGGTACCGGTCAGTTGCAGTTCTTCGGAAAACTGGCTCTGCTCCATGTAAAATGATGTGTCGACCATCGTGAACGGCCCACCTGAATTGTCAACGCCGAAGCTGGACGCCAATGAACGGTACGCAGTAATCGATTTCAATCCCAGATCACCGTTGAGATCCCATTCTGCGGTAAGAGCAGTTCCCCAAGCTTCAAGCTCTGAGAAATTACTGCCCGCGGCATAGGTAATATCCGGATCACCCGTGATATATCGATCATCGATGGGCAGACGATTATTTGACGGGTCGTCATCTGCATTTGCTCCTGCCAGTGCCGTTCCGATAGTTGCCCGTGTTCCACATACCGCGCCTAAGCCAATACCATCAAGTGTAGCTGTATCCAGACTTATACATGTATTATATAATGAAGCAAGGCTGGCTGTATTGTCGACTGAAATCAGTGTCGAAGGGGCAGCGCTTTCATCGGTATCGGTATAATCAGCTGATAATGTTAAAGTCAGATCGTCTGATACAATGTATTCCGCTTTTATACGACCATTAACTGCATTTTCAGCTCCCGCCGCATCTCCGTACGTCAACTGATTTTTAGTAGTGTTGAAATGCCCGATGTCGTTTACAAATGCTTCACTGCCCGGAAATCTCAATCGCTTTTGGTAACCGTCCCTTCGTTTTGATGAAAACGAGACCTGAGTCAGTAAATCATCAGAAAGCGGAATATCGGCAGCCACACGTAGATCTTGCCGGTTAAAACTGCCTACCGTCACTTCCGATTTAAATGCAAATTCGTCTGATGGACGACTTGATATTATGTTAAGCGCACCACCAATAGTGTTCCTGCCAAATAAAGTCCCCTGAGGGCCTTTCAATACTTCAATTCGCTCAAGATTCAAAGTATCAACTACGGCACCAAGAGTACGGGCGTAGTACACACCATCAACATAGAGACCCACTCCCGGTTCGAGATTAAAGGCAAAATCGTTTTGTCCGATCCCGCGAATAAAAGCACTCAGAACAGACGACGAACCAGCAAAAGGCGAAGTCGCGTCCATCTCTACGTTGGGGATAAAAGCAGACACTTCAGTTACATTACCAATATCATTATCGCGGATACCATTTGCAGAAATAGCACTAATTGCTATAGGAACTTCTTGTGCATTTTCTACCCTTTTCTGGGCTGTGACACTGATGACTTCCAAAGTGCCTTTATTATCCTCCTGTGCACTCGCTTGATTAGTCACTGCAATACACAAAGTAGATGCGAGCGCAGTTAATCTTAACGGCACGAGCGGGGTGGTTTTTAATTTCATTTTATTTTCCTCAGGGTCTTCATTTAATTTACATTTAGCACTCAAAAAACTAACAAAGCAAAAACAAAGCCAACCAAGAAAGATAAAAACATATCATTGATATTTAATGCTATTTTAAAAGAAAAAGATAATTAAGTATGATTTTATCATCATCAAAAATGAGTACCTCATCGAACTTAAATGTTAAAAAAAATAGTACTTTTCTACACTATCACCTTACATTCAGCTCAGGTATCGTGGGCATGAGTCGTCCTGATTGATCAAATGAGCAATCACTTAGGACAAAATTGATCATTAGAGCACTTATCAGATAGTAACCGTCATATATTCGTGTCTTCCAGCCGACCAGACTATCCACCGAGCCCTTACCATCACCGCCAACGTAAATAAAATGTTATCCACATGTGTATTTTGGCACATGACTTGAAATACCCATGGCGATATTTATGAAAATTGAGGAAGAAACCGTGGTCAATCAATGGCTAAAAGAACAACCCTGGAAAAGCTGTATATATACTGGCAAATGGACAAAAAATGGACGAGAAACTATCGCTGTCGATGAACCGGCCAAACAGATGTGGCTAACAGAAGTCGGTAACGCCGGCGAAGAGGATATCCGTAGAGCAGCAAAAGACGCATCCCGCGCAGGCATGGCGTGGGCAATGATAGCTGCCAGAGAAAAAGCAGATGTTTTTTTGAAAGCCGCAAATTTTCTGCAAACACATTTCACATCATTTAGCGAGATTGTGGCCAGAGAAACAGGTGGTGCCAGATTCAAAGGCGAACACGAGGTAAAGGAGTGCATCACACTTTTAAAACTTGCTGCAGGAATGGCTCTACAACCTCACGGGATCACCTTGCCTGACGATGAAGGAAAGCTGTCTTTCGCAAAGAGGAAACCAATTGGCGTTGTAGGGGTAATATCACCATTTAATTTCCCGATGGTACTTAGTACAAGAAGTGTGGCTCCCGCTTTAGCCACCGGAAACGCCGTAATATCGAAACCAGATCCCCGCACGCCGCTCTCAGGTGGTTTTTTACTTGCATTGGCACTTGAGCACGCTGGATTACCAGCCGGAACATATCAAGTATTGCCAGGTTACGGAGACGCTGGAAATGCACTTTGTACATCAGATGAAGTAGGTATGATCGCCTTTACCGGATCAACGCATGCCGGCAGGTTAGTAGGAGAAACTTGTGGAAGACACCTGAAAAAAGTGTCATTGGAATTAGGTGGAAAAAGCGCGCTTATTATTTTAGATGACGCAGATATTGATATTGCTGCCAGTAACATCGCATGGGGGGCATTTTTACATCAGGGTCAAATTTGTATGGCCTCAGGACGAATATTAGTTCACCGTTCAATTGCTAAAAAAGTCATCGCTAAGATTGTAGGACGGGCGAAAACACTGTCTTACGGCGACCTGGACAGCCAATGCCCCATCGGCTCTCTGATTAGCGCGCAACAATTAGAGAAAGTCAGCAAAATTGTCGAAGATTCTGTCGAAGCCGGCGCGATTGTGCAATGCGGGGGGTATCACGAAGGTCTATTCTACGCCCCGACAGTTCTCACTGATGTCTCGCCCGGTATGCGCTGCTTTGAGGAAGAAATCTTCGGGCCGGTTGTAAATATCGTCACATACGATACTGACGAGGAAGCTATTGAACTGGCTAACAGTGGTGACTACGGACTTGCAGGCGCCGTTATCTCCAACGACCTCACAAGAGCTATGCAAATCGGCGCTCAACTCGAAGTAGGACTGCTCCATATCAATGATCAAACTGTAAACGACAATTGTTGCAACCCGTTTGGCGGATTCAAATCATCAGGAAACGGTTCTGCAGTTTGTGGCCCGGCCGACTGGGATTTATATACTCACTGGCAGTGGCAGACCATCTCTCCCAAAGCTCAATTAAAACCTTTCTAAGTAAAGTGAGATTCAAATAATGAAAATAACCGCAGCCGTAGCCAGAGAACATAATAAGCCTCTGACGCTTGAAACCTTAACGTTATCCCAGCCTGCCGCAGACGAGGTAATGGTCGACTTAGTAGCAACCGGAATATGCCATACAGATCTGGTAGTACGTGCAGGAATGCTCCCTACCCCCCTTCCAGTTGTCTTAGGCCACGAAGGGGCTGGAATTGTCAGGCAGGTGGGGGAAAAAGTAACGAAAGTAAAAGTAGGTGATCACGTGGTAATGACGTTTGATCACTGCGAAACATGTCCCAGTTGCAAGGAACAGATGCCAAGTTACTGTCATGAATTTTTTCCGAAAAATTTCTTTGCTACACGGAAAGACGGCACCACCGCTCTTAAAGACGCAAACGGCCCTGTGCACAGTCATTTCTTTGGTCAGTCTTCGTTTGCCTCCACTGCCATTTGCAGGCAAACCAACGTAGTGAAAGTCAGTAAAACTGCGGATCTGAAAATGCTGGGCCCGCTGGCTTGCGGACTTCAGACAGGTGCCGGTGCCGTTATAAATGCGTTGAAGGTAGCTCAAGGTAAATCCTTTATAGTCTTTGGCACCGGCTCAGTAGGCCTTGCCGCAATAATGGCGGCAAAGATACAAGGCGCTTATCCAATTATTGCGGTCGATAAAAACCCGTCCAGGCTCGCCATAGCAAAAGAGTTAGGGGCTACACACACATTATTGTCTGAAGGCGACACCGTTAACTCGTTGATAGCGATAACCGGGCACGGTGCCGATTTTTCGCTGGATACAACTGGAATACCCGCTGTTATCCGAACCGCCGTAGAATGTTTGGCCCCTCGTGGCACCTGCGGCATATTGGGGGCATCCGGTCCGGATGCTGAAATTGTGTTGAACGAAACCCACTTTATGAGTGGTGGCCGTCATCTGATTGGCATCGTGGAAGGGGAATCACAGCCTGAAACATTCATACCAGCTCTAATCGAACTCTACGAAAACGGCACGTTTCCCTTTGACAAACTCATTACCTTTTACTCCTACACAAACATTAATAAGGCCATTGCAGATATAGAGAACGGCGCTGCTATTAAGCCTGTCATATTATGGAACGGGGCCGGTAAATGACACTGACAGAATTTAATTTCTCTGCACCAGAGCACTCAATCCGGCTTGATCAATACGTCATCCGATACTGGGACACACAAACTCAAAACAAACCTCTGCTCCTGCTCTGTGGTGGTGTAGGAAGTAGCGTTGAGATTTGGGCTAACCAATTCTGTAGTCTCTCGCAAGACTACAGAATTATAGCCTGGGACTATCCTGGACACGGCCTTTCTTCTCCAGTCAATGGTCACGAAGACTTAAACGTATTGGCTATACTCGGCTGCCAGCTACTGAAACAAATTGCTGATGGGCCAGTGCACTTAGCGGGTAACTCTCTGGGTGCGGCTGTCGCTACAAGGATATACGAAATGATGCCGGAAAAAGTGCTTTCACTGGGCTTACTGAATAGTGCGACACTAGGACATGCGACACCATTTCCTTTTCGCCTGATGGGATTGCCGGGAATCGGCGCACTATTATCGCAACCCGGCAGAGTCGCTTTTACAAATCAGTGCAAAGCTATTTTCTATCAAGCGGAAAAGGTTGACAAGCTGATACTCGAAGCTGTTCGGCGAAACAGCTACCACAAACCAGCCCAGCAAGGCTTGCGTCACTTCGTATCTGTCATAAACTCGGTGTTTGGTCAACGCAATCATCTGATCCGCACCACGCAATCGATTTTAAACAGTCCACCGCCTGTTACCTGGTTTGTACATGGCAGGGAAGACATGGTGATACCCGAATTGCACAGCAGGCTTCAATCGTCAAATACACCTTCAGCAACCCTTCATGTCTTTTCAGCTTGTGGCCACACACCGCAAGCTGAAAAACCGGGCGCAATCAATCAACTTATTAGAACCATGCTGGATCGAGGGGAACAGAAAAAAGTAGCGGAGCCATAGCTTGATAGGCTACCGAATTTGAATCACAAATTATATTTTTCAAATAGTTTTCCTTCCAGGGATCGTTTACCAGATAAAGTGTGTTTCCCAGAACCGTTAAACCTTCTATGGATGCATTATCCATCCGCTCTTCCGTACTGCAGTTATCACCTGATGCCGGAGCGGTGAAATGTAACGGGATGCGTTTCGTTTCTTTTTCAGGATCAGTACTGATCACCCACAATTCATTATCATTACGCGCAGAAGCCAGCAAGTAACCCTGTTCGCCTTCCCCGTCATACCATGCCAGACCATTCAGAGGATGATTTCCGCTGTCAAAAACAGGCACAGCAAGTCCGGGATCCTCAACCGGAACAAAATCCGTGGTATCCCAGAAGTCGTCATCCAGGGTTAATGAAAAGATACGGGGCTGTCCCGCTGCGTCTTTTTCCAGTCCGAGATACAGGGTGTTATCTGCGCTTATTGCCAGTCCCTCAATGCCGTCGTTGGGGTAGTCCCCCACTTTCAGAGACAGCGGGAATTGCAGCGGCCTGACACCTGTCATTGTGGTGCCGAACTCATGGCGCTCAAGCCGCACCAGCAATGACGGATAATCTGTCGACCCGGTATTCTGATAACGCTGCTGGCATCTTACCGACAATGCGCCGGTGCGGGTGGCATCTTCGGTTACGGTATAGAAAACGCCGGGCTTAGCGGGATCAGCGACCAGCGCCTCAAGATCAGGCGCATCTGCCAGATAACCTGAAAAACAACTGCGTCTGACAGTGGTGCCAATACGCATTTTTTCTTCATCACTGGTTACCGTTGCAGTTTGAGGGTCAATAAAATGCAACCGGCGCTGCATGTCCGCGCCGGCACTGGCATCAGACAAGGACACCAGTTTCCCTTCCCACACGGTAAGGGCAGATGTTTGCGGATCGGCCATTACATTCCCGCTTTCATCTTTTATCCACGTGCCCTTAGCCTCCAGCGACGTGACTTTGGAAGCCGTGGCTACTTCAACTTGCTCCGGCGCTTCGCTGCATGCACCCAGTGCAAATACCGCCACACCGGCCAGGCCAATAATTTGTTTCATTCTTTTCCTTTAACCCGTTGAAGAATTGCGAAATAATTTAAAACGTTTAAGAGTATATCACTGTAAGAAACTCACCTGCGAATCTCATCAAAACACAGGAGCTTTACATCGTCATGTCATCTTTACCACTGGTAGTGGCGGGGCCGGTTCTCAGGCACACCCACTCACAGGGCTTCACACTTTGGCTTGTTACCAGTGAACGGGTTGATGCACAACTGATATGTAATCAGCAGCAGACAGAATGCGCTCAGCATACCGTACAGGCCGGTGAACGGGCCTTCGTTACTTTGCTGGAAGCCCACCTGGCTTCACCACTCACCGCCGGCAGATTAAACGAATACGAACTGCGTTTTGCGTCTCAGTGTCAGCAAAGTCAGTGGGATAATGAAAAGCAGACCGTGTTGTTTGAAGGGCAATCAGCCCTTTCTTTTTACTGGCAACCGGCACTGACAAACGTGTTACACGGCTCCTGCCGGAAACCTCATCATGATGAAAAAGATGCGCTTACCCGTGTTCACGGATTAATTGAAGAGGAA
>NZ_JBSWYQ010000018.1:0-31777 GCF_056161165.1 Alteromonas sp. ABV2_168
CTGAACCAGACAATTCTGAATATCCGTTAATACGTCAGTGGTATGACATTCAGGCAGGCCGGTTTTCCGGCCTGTTTTATTTCCGCAGCGGGGCGTTCACTCACATTCTGCACGCTGAAATTTACCCTCCGCCCGTGTTGTCAGGCCAGGAAACTTTGTCAGCAGACCGTCAAACTTTCCCATCTTTACGTCAATTTACTTTTGGCATTTGAATTGCAGTTGTCACTGTAAGGTTCATTAAAACGTCAAAAGTCAGTCATGGATAAATTACTCTATATTGCTGCAAGCGGTGCCAAGCAAGACCTGCTGGCTACCGGAGTGCGCGCCAATAATCTGGCTAATGCGCAAACCACAGGTTTCCGTGCACAGCTTGAACAGGCCAGAGCTATGCCGGCATACGGCGAAGGGTTGCCGACCCGCGTATTTTCCATGACTGAAAGCCCGTCTAATAACTATGAGTCCGGTGCAATGGTGCAGACCAACCGCGACCTGGATGTTGCTATTCAGGGAGACGGCTGGTTTTCCGTTCAGGGCGCCGACGGACAGGAAGCTTACAGCCGTGACGGCAGCTTTCAGCTTGGTGCTGACGGTATGCTCACAGACATGCATGGCAACATTGTGATGGGTGACAACGGGCCAATCTATCTGCCTGTGCCTCTGGATAATCTGAATATTGCAATGGACGGCACCATTTCCACCCGTCCTGTTGGCGCACCGGAAAATGTGTCGGAAGAGGTGGGCCGGTTAAAGTTGGTTAACCCTGATTTGAATAACCTTGAAAAAGGGTATGACGGTCTGTTCAGAACCAAAGACGGCGCGGCAGTCGATGCCGACGCAAATGTCATGGTCAGAACAGGCATGCTGGAAAGTTCCAATGTGAATGCGGTTGATGAGATGGTCAATATGATCAGCCTGCAGCGCCATTATGAGATGCAGGTCAAGCTGATGAAACAGGCTGACGAGCTATCTACACGTGGTAATCAATTGCTTCGCATAATTTAATTTTTAACTAACGACCACATGCTGTTGCCGGTGGTCAGGAGGTCGATATGCATCCTGCGTTATGGATTAGTAAAACTGGGCTAGACGCCGCACAAACCGACGTTGCCGTGGTATCCAATAACCTGGCAAACGCCTCAACCGTAGGCTTCAAGAAAGATCGCGCGATCTTTGAAGATCTGCTGTATCAGAATATCAACCAGCCGGGCGGACGTTCGTCGGCCGATACTGAGTTGCCTTCAGGCCTGATGCTGGGCTCCGGTTCAAAAGTGGTCGCTACGCAAAAAGCTCATACTCAGGGCAATATGCTGACTACCGAAAATGCACTGGATATGTCTATTCAGGGCCGCGGATATTTTGAAATTCTGCAGCCTGACGGCACTATTGCTTATACCCGTAATGGTCAGTTTACATTAAACGATCAGGGCCAGATTGTGACCTCAGGTGCCGGTTTCCTGTTACAGCCGGAAATTGCAGTACCTGAAGATGCCCAGCAAATTACTATTTCTCAGGATGGTGAGATTTCTGCCTCCGTACGTGGTCAGGCTGAACCTCAGGTGCTGGGCCAGCTGAACGTGTCTGATTTTGTAAACCCCACCGGCTTACAACCTACCGGACAAAACCTGTTTGTGGAAACCGCATCCAGTGGAGCGCCGATTCAGGGCGTGCCGGGTTTGCAGGGGTTGGGTACGATTTCTCAGGGCACGCTGGAAACCTCCAACGTAAACGTCACGGAAGAACTGGTAAACCTGATTGAAAGTCAGCGTTTATATGAGATGAACTCAAAAGTAATTTCTTCTGTTGACCAGATGCTTGGTCAGGTGATTCAGCAGCTTTAACAGGTGATGTCATGCGAATTTTTGGCTTTATCGCAATCAGTGTAATGCTGGCGGGATGTAACAGTACCCCGCAGCCACCGGTCCAGGCGAATGATCCTGCGTTTGCTCCGGTGATCCCCGATATTCCCCGGGAACAGATCACTGAGGACGGGGCGCTGTTCCGCCCGTACATGGCAAACAGTTTGTATTCTGATGTGACCGCACGCCGGGTGGGCGACATCATTACCGTTACGCTGAGTGAAAATACCGCGGCGTCCAAAACGGCTGATACCACAACAGCGAAAAGCACCGGCGTGGATGTGCAACCAATAACCGGCCTGGGTGGCGATACCATTAATCTTGGAAGCCAGTCCATTCAGTTCGGACTGAATTCGTCGAATGATTTTACCGGTAATGCTCAGGCGAACCAGAGCAACAGCCTGTCAGGTGCTATCTCGGTTACCGTGGTTGATGTGATGCCAAACCAGAATCTGGTGATCCGGGGAGAAAAATGGCTGACGCTGAATCAGGGGGATGAATATATCCGTCTGACCGGCATTATCCGTCCTGCGGACATCAGTCCTGAGAACGAAATTGTGTCGACAAAGATTGCCAATGCCCGCATTCAGTACAGTGGTACAGGCAGCTTTGCACGGGCACAGGAAAAGGGCTGGCTTACCCGCTTTTTCTCTTCCGACGTGTGGCCTTTCTAGGAGCAACTTATGACAATTTTAAGATTTCTCCTTGTAACTGCTGTGATATTTACAGCGCCTCTTGCTGATGCACAACGTATTAAAGACGTGGCCAGTATTCAGGGTGTGCGAAGCAACCAGCTGGTGGGTTACGGACTGGTTGTGGGTTTGCCTGGGACCGGTGAACAAAGTCCGTTTACTGAACAGAGCTTCCGCACCATGCTCAGCAACTTCGGTATCAGTCTGGACCCGAATACCAAGCCAAAAATTAAGAACGTGGCAGCAGTTGCCGTACATGCTGAACTGCCGCCATTCATCAAGCCCGGTCAGTCTATCGATGTGACTGTGTCGTCTGTTGGCGAAGCAAGCAGCCTGCAAGGCGGCACATTGTTGCAAACCTTCTTAAAAGGGGTTGACGGAAAAGTGTACGCCGTTGCTCAGGGCAGCCTGGTAGTAAGTGGTTTCGGTGCCCAGGGCGGAGACGGATCACGCATAGTGGTGAATACACCTACTGTTGGCCGCATCCCGAACGGTGCGTTTGTTGAGCAGACTGTTCCTTCCGGTTTTGCCAACGGCGACACCTTAACACTGAATCTGCACTATCCGGATTTTTCTACTGCAAAGCGGCTTGCCGATACCATTAATGAACGTCTTGGTGCGCAACCGGATCAGGGCTATACCATTGCCACACCTATTGATGCTGCATCTGTCCGTGTTACCGCCCCCCGTGATGTGGGTCAGCGGGTAGGTTTTCTGGCGACGGTGGAGAATTTTGATTTCGAACCTGCTGACGCTCCGGCGCGGGTGGTTATTAACAGCCGTACCGGCACCATTGTTATCGGCCAGGATGTAGTACTGCTGCCTGCAGCTATCACCCACGGCGGATTAACGGTGACGATTGCCGAGAACCAACAGGTGTCTCAGCCGAATGCCCTTGCAGACGGTAACACCGTAGTGACGACCCAGTCTATTGTGGATGTGGATCTGGCAGACAGCCGTATGTTCAAGTTTGAGCCCGGCGTAACACTTGACCAGCTCGTACGTGCCGTGAACGAAGTGGGTGCCGCCCCGGGCGATTTGATGGCAATCCTTGAAGCCCTGCGTCAGGCCGGTGCGCTTCGTGGTGAACTGGTGATTATCTGATGAATCTGCAGAACACTTCCCAAAGCCAGTTAGAAATGGCCCGTAATGCCAGTGATATCAGCGGGCTTAATAACCTGCGTGAAGCCATGGCAAGTGGTAACGGTGAAGTGTTGCAGGAAGCGGCACAGCAGTTTGAAGCGATTTTTGTGCAAATGATGCTGAAGTCGATGCGCAAGGCCCAGGATGCCCTTGCTGATGAGGACAGCCCGTTTAACTCTGAACAGGTTAAGTTCTACCGTGATATGCACGATCAACAACTGGCCGTGGACTTATCCAGTAATGGCGGGCTCGGCCTGGCTGATTTAATTGTGAAGCAACTTGGTCAGCAGGACCCTGACTACCGTCCGGCAAGTACCCTGCGCTCCGACGGCAACCTGTCGTCAATCAATCGTGAAAGGGCAGAGGCAGTAAGCCGTGCTCAGGCAACCATGCTGAACTCCGCGTCTGCCGGTTCACAATCCGCCTACAAGGCCGCAATGTTCAGTGACCAGCAGGACTTTGTAGAAACCCTCTATCCGTACGCAGAAAAAGCCGCAGAAGCACTGGGTACGGATGCCAGAGCCATTATCGCCCAGGCTGCCGTTGAGACCGGCTGGGGCCAGTATGTTATTCACGATAAGCACGGCAACAGCACGCACAATTTGTTTGGTATCAAAGCCAACAACCAGTGGCAGGGTGAGCAGGCTGTAGTTGATACCCTGGAATTCAGTAATGGTGTACCCGAACGGCGCAAAGCAGCCTTTCGTCAGTATGATTCTCTGGAATCCGGACTGGCCGATTACGTTGATTTTATCCGTACTCAACCCCGTTATCAGCAGGCTGTGGCAAACGGTGCAGATGCATCGCAATACTTTAATGAATTACAACAGGCCGGTTACGCCACCGATCCGCAATACGCCAGTAAAGTGATGGCTGTTTACCGCAGTGATGCAGTACAGGGATATCAGCCATGAATACCGGACCTGCTCAACCTTATGATGTTCTGTTACGGAGTGTCACATCATGATCCGCACCGACCTTTTTAATATCGCCAACAGCGGGGTAAGTGCCAGCACTCAATTGCTGAATACAACGTCGAATAACATAGCTAACGTAAACACGGAAGGCTACGTCCGCGAGCGCACGGTATTTGAAAGTACAATTTTAGGTGGTGTGGGTAAAGGCACAACGGAACGGGTTATCAGCATTTTTGCGCAAAACCAGTTACGCCGTGATATTACCTCTGTCGGTGAGCTGGAAACTTTCGTGGAGAAAACTAACTCGCTGGATAACCTGCTGGCCAGTGAAGCCAACTCCATTGCTGACGGTCTGAGTCAGTTTTTTGCTGCCATACAAACAGCGTCTGATGATCCGACTAACCTTGCTTCACGGGAAGCGGTGCTGGGTAAGGCTTCCGGATTGTTGTCCCGCATGAGCACGTTATCTGACTTCATGGAAGCGAAAGAAGAAGAGCTGAACCTGGAATTCACCAGCCAGATTGAACGGGCGAACAGTTTGATTGCCAGTATCGGTGAATTAAATACCGCCGTTCTGACAGCCAGAGGTGGCAGTGGTGAAGAACCCGGAGCATTGCTCAACGAACGTGACAAGGCGATCAACGAACTGGCTGAACTGATGTCAGTGGAAGTGCGTGAAAACCAGTATGGCTCAGTGGTGGTGAATTTATCATCCGGAGAGTCGCTGGTACTGGAAGATGGCAGTTTTAATCTGTTCGAGCTGGGCAATGATGCTGATCTGACTTTCAAAGAGCTGCAACTCACTACCAATTTCGCTAATAAGCAGAATACTGCTATCAACGTGAATGAAAAAGATCTTGGCGGTTCGCTGGGTGGCTTATTCCGTTTTCGCGATGAAATTCTCGGACCGGCACAACGGGATATTGGTCAGATGGCGCTGGCGATGGCTGATGCAGTGAACCAGCAAAACCGTCTTGGTATGGATTTAGACTTGCAGCTTGGCGGTGATATTTTTTCCATGCCGGAGTTTACCGGTTTACCGTTCAGCGGAACACCGGATAACTTACCAGTACGGGCACAGGTAACGGCAGGGCAGGGTAATCAGCTTACCGACGCAGATTATAAAATTACCGTTGATGCGGTAAACGGCGCGGGTTTGCCCACTTCAGTGACGGTTGAGCTGTTAAATGGTGACGGTACGCCGAAGAAAGACGCTTCCGGCGCTGATGTGGTATTTGCCGGGATCTCAGTCGGAACCGGTTTCAACGAATTGCCGGGTGGCATTGAGGTCGAGTTTCAGGCTGCTGCGGGCTACAGCGTTGATAATGAATTTTTGATCCAGCCATCAAAATATGCGGCATCCGATCTCACGCTGGCAACGGACCGGCCGGAAGATCTCGCCTTTGCAGCTCCACTGCGGGCAGAAGCCAGCTTATCTAACCTTGGTGATGCCACGGTCAGTAAAGTGTCCATAAGTAATACTACAGTTGATGCTGCTTTAGGTGCTGAGGCGTCAGCCTTTGACGGCGCCGGCGGTATACACAGTGCGGCAGCCGCACCGGGTGGTACTGTCGGTGCACCGGCGCAAATCGTATTTACCTCTGCCAGTGATTTTCAGGTGCTGGACGATGCAGGTAACGTCATAACCAATGTATCCGGTGTGACCAGTTTCGACAATTTGCTGGCACAGGCGGAAGCGAATGGCTCAGGGCCGGCATGGCCGGCCGCGTTCAGTGCGCTGGATGATTATCCCGGTTACGATGTCAGCCTGAGCGGCATTCCTGTTGCGGGAGATTCTTTTAATCTGACCTATAATACTGACGGGATTGCTGACAATACTAACGCCGAAGAAATGGCGGCGTTACAGCGTGAAAGCCTGGTACAATTAAGCAGTGACAGTTCGAATAAACAGCGTACTTTTCATGATGCTTATTCGTCGCTGGTTGGACGGGTTGGTGAGAAATCTGCTACGGCACAAATTTCTCTGGATGCCGCTGAGGCGATGAAAGTGCAGTCGGAAAACTGGTTTGATTCCACATCCGGCGTGAGTCTCGACGAAGAAGCGGCAAATCTGGTTCGCTATCAGCAATCCTACGCTGCGGCAGCCCGCATTCTCACCACGGCTCAGGAGTTGTTCGATACGATTTTATCGGCAGCGAGGTAATGTAGCTTATGCGTATTTCAACTAATCAGATTTACGATCAAAATATCCGCGCCATCATGGATAACCAGAAAGGCCTGGCAGATACTCAGGAAGCGCTGGCGACGGGGAAAAAACTGAATCGTCCCAGTGACGATCCTGTGGGAGCTGCAAAGGTTATCCGTATCACCGAACAACTGGATAAGCTTACCCAGTATCAGCGTAATAACGACTTGCTGACCAATGCCCTGGAACAACAGGAAGCAGTACTGACCAATATTAATGATTCGCTGAACCGTGCCCGGACTCTTGTCGTGCAGGCGGGCTCCGGTATCATGACCGACGAAGATAAACGGGCAATCGGCGTGGAACTGGAACAAATCCGTAATGAGGTGTTCGATTTGATGAACACGCAGGATGCTGCCGGCAATTATATTTTCGCCGGCTATCAGTCGCAGCAGCAGGCTTTTACCTTCAATCCCGCTGCCACCGGTAATGCTATTTTCTATACCGGCGATTCGGGCGCGACATCAGTGAAGCTTTCAGACAGTGTCACGGTGCAGCGCAGTACGTCCGGACAGGAAGTGTTTGAAAATGTGCTCAGTCGTTTTGATTTCACCGTAACCGGTTCTTCCGGCGCCACCGTGCAAACGGCGAAGGTGGGAGAGCAGGGCACGTTTGATCAGTTTTACGAAAAAAATTATGACCCGGTGACAGCGGCAAATAATAATTACCAACTGACAGTACTGGGTACCGGACAGGTGCAATTGACGAATACCGCTACCGGTGCCGTGGAAGGTACAGTAGATTTCACGTCCGGAGAGCCGTTTACCATTAAAGGGATGGCATTTACCCTTGACGGAACGACCGGAGACACGGTGAATTTCTCTCTGGATACGCCGGTGAAAAAAAACGTTGCGGAAACGCTGAATGATATCGCCAATCAGCTGATTAATGATTCGTTAAGCGGCGATGCGTTAACTGATGCCCTTGGCGACGCGCTGGTGGGTCTGGACAACGGCATGGAACGTATTAATCTCGAGCGTTCTTCGCTGGGAGGCCGGATGAACGTGGCGGAATCAATATATGAAACTAATCTGGATTTGGAAATCACCGCAAAAGATGCCCGTGCACAGATTGAAGAAACTGATTATGCAGAAGCGTCAACTGAGTTTGCTAAACAGGAAGCTGCGCTGAGCGCAGCCCTGGCAACATTCCCGAAAGTTTCAAACCTTTCCCTGTTTAATTATATCTCTTAACTTATTCACGCCTGAAACCCGTGCGAAATACACGCGGGTTTCATCGTCGGTATGGCCTGAGTAATAGCTGACAAACAGTGTGTCATCCTGAATCACAAGGCCGGGATAGCTGTTATCTCCACCGGACGGTAAAGTGAGGCAGGGCACCAGTGAAGCCTTCGCCAAATCCAGCAACCAGATTTGTGTGACCAGTTCTTTGCCCGTCCACTGTCTTCCGGCTACCAGTGCATATCCCTCCGTCAACATTACCATGGCAGGTCCGCCAATATAGGTTTTTAAATCCCGCCAGTACCAGCGGTTATACGGTGGTTTGCTTGTGCCTAACTGCGCGGTAAAACTGTCTGCATCGCGTCTGACCAGTGCGGTAATCACACCGTCACTGCTTATGTGCATGTCACTTTCATTAGGGTAGCCCAACTTATCTCTTGCCAGAGACATCGCCGGGATCGGATGACGCTGCATATTTTTGCCGGGATGACCGGTAAATAACGTCAGTTGCTGAGGGCCGCCATGGTAAGCAAGACCCAGCGCTTTGTTGTTTTGCCATGTAATCCGCCATAACCACCAGTGTTGTTCACCAAAGAAACGGGGAGAGGACCAGCTTTTTCCGGAGCCGGAAAACCAGCTCACCATCTGAAAACGGTTTCCCCGTGTCGCCTGAGTCACCGGACGGGCAAATGCAATTAACCATAATCGCCCGTTATCATCGCGGGAAAGTTTAGGATCCCGCAAATCGTAACCCGGTAATGACAATCTCTGCCTGTTTGTCACCTGTCCGTCACCGGTCACCGACGTCACTTCAATCCTGCCATCGTCACTGACATGGGTCAGTGCCTGGCGGTAACAGCAAAGAAATGTTTCACCATTTGCTATCAGCCCGGTAAAGGCGGAATGGGCATACGGGCTGGATATGCGGCAAAGACGATCAATTTTTAAAATTTTTTCGGGCATAGAAAATAGTTATAAAACCAAAGTGTTAACTGAGTATAGGCGGCAAATGTCTGCCGCTCTACGGCAATTTTTGTATTTTTTTATTAAAGGGAAATCCCCCCATGTCGATAACACTACTGAGAGAGCCAGTTCATCAATTACCCCTCAGGTTTTGGTGACTACTAATTTGTAATCGCCGGTTGTTCCGGCAGCCAGCCCTGCTGGACTGAGAGTGTAGGAGAGACTTATGTCTTTGTACGTTAATACAAATGCGTCTGCATTAAACGCACAGCGTCAATTATTTGATGTTGGTAATTCCCTGAGCACCTCTTTTGAGCGTCTGTCATCTGGTTTCCGGATTAACAGTGCAAAAGACGATGCCGCTGGTCTGCAAATCACAGACCGTATGACTACCCAAATTCAGGGCCTGAACCAGGCCGTCCGTAATGCCAATGACGCGATTTCTCTGTCACAGACAGCAGAAGGTGCGTTAGATGAGACTACAACTGCGCTTCAGCGTATCCGCCAGCTTGCGGTTCAGTCTCAGAACGGTATCAACAGTTCTGCTGACCGTCTGGCGCTGCAAAAAGAAGTGTCTGCACTGAAAACAGAGATCACCCGTATTTCTACGGACTCTCAGTTCAACGGTGTTGATATCTTAACCGGTGGTTTCTCAGCGCAGTTCCTGGTTGGTGCAAATGCCGGTCAGACTATCTCTGTAAACCTTTCTGCTGCCAATCTGGCGGGTATTGACGGCTTCAGTGCCGGTGGCCTGGGCATGAGCGATGCTACAGTTGCTACAGTTGCCGGCGCATCAAGCGTGCTGGACGCCGTAGACAGCGCAATCTCTGCGATTGGTGGTGTACGTGCCGACTTAGGTGCGTTGCAAAACCGTTTCCAGTCTACTATCCGTAACCTGAGCAGCATTTCAGAAAACGTATCGGCAGCACGTTCACGCATCCGTGATACTGACTTCGCTTCAGAAACCGCTGACCTGACCCGTAACCAGATTATCCAGCAGGCAAGTACTACAGTATTGTCACAGGCTAATCAGCGTCCTCAGGCAGCCTTACAGTTACTGGGTTAATCACCCGTATAGCTGAAAACGCATGGGAATGAAGCCGGGAGGTAGTGACTCGTAAGGCCCTTTGCGTGAGAATACGCTCATTCTCTCCTAACGAAGAGCGGTTGGCCGGACAATTTGTCCGGCCATTTTTTTCCTTAAAAATCAATCATCCTCAAAAAATCATATCTCTTTTCTCTGCTTTTTTTAAAAAAAGGCTAAAGGAAATTTCGTCCCCGTACGATACATAAAGCAAAGGGGCACGGAACAAAAATAATAATCATCCGGCTACCTTCAGAAAAACAATAAAGTGACACGAATAAAAACAATATTTGTCACCGCCGGGAAAGAATAAAAGCAATATATCCGGCAACAAAAATCGTTAGGAGATGACAGGTAAGCGGCAATATTTTGACAAGCCCGCTTACTCCGGCAAAACAACCGAACATTGCCGGCTATCATCAGACCAGACAATTTTCCTCAAAAAATAAGAAGAATAAAGGTCAGGGAAAGTTTGGTTTAATAGTGATAGTGAGTGCTTACTAGTTGATGGGGCCGACCGGCAGGAATGAAGCCAGGAGGTAGTGAGAGGTATGAGGTCTGGAACAACATACCTGCCTGTCAGCAGAGCGTGACGCTCAACTCCCGGGAGTGACCCAGAAGTGTCAGAGAATTATCACTGACATAGCTTATCTAGCATACGCTGTGCCAGATTTTAAAAAACCGTGTTGATAAAAAAGATAAATACAACACTTACTTAAATTGTTAGGAGAGACCCATGAGTCTGTATGTAAACACCAACGTGTCATCTTTGAATGCACAACGACAATTGTTTAACACTGGAAATTCACTGACAACTGCGTTCGAACGCTTGTCTTCCGGTTTCCGTATCAACAGTGCCCGCGACGATGCTGCAGGTCTGCAAATCTCTGACCGTATGACGTCACAAATCATGGGTCTTGATCAGGCAGTTCGTAACGCAAACGACGGTATTTCACTTGCTCAAACCGCTGAAGGTGCGATGCAGGAAATTACCAACGCACTACAGCGTATTCGTGTACTGGCTATTCAATCCCAGAACGGTATTAACAGTTCTGCGGACCGGCTGGCACTGCAAAAAGAAGTATCTGCGCTTAAGTTTGAAATTTCCCGTATCGCACAAACTACCCAGTTTGCCGGTGTGGATATTTTGACGGGCGGTTTTTCTTCAGCCTTCCTGGTAGGGGCGAACGCCGGGCAAACAATTGGTGTGAATATTTCTCGTGCCGGTGGTTATGGCTTCTCGGGACTGACCAATGGTAATAGCCAGCTTAACGTGCTTACTGAGTCTAACGCTTCGGTGACTTTGACAGCGGTGGATGCGGCTATCTCCAATATTGATGCTAAACGGGCAGATCTCGGTGCGATACAGAACCGTTTTCAGTCAACTATCCGCAACCTGAGCAACATCTCGGAAAACGTATCAGCGGCAAGATCCCGCATACGTGATACAGATTTTGCCACCGAAACGGCAGAGCTTACCCGCAATCAGATCCTGCAACAGGCAAGTACAACTATACTGTCACAGGCAAACCAGCGTCCGCAGGCAGCGTTATCTCTGCTCGGAGGTTAATAATAAATAGAGCGCTATACCCTGCGTAATTATAAAGGGTAAAAAATGGGGGTAGGAAATGAGAGGCCAGCCCATGAAAAACGGCCCCCGGGTGGGGGCCGTAGCAAGAAAACGCCGGCTAACAGGACTGAGAGGTAGAAGTGTTGGTTGAGAGGCCAGTTAATTCTACTAATTTTCCTGCCAGCCGACTGGAAACATTTTAAAAGTTTGCTCTATCTCCTAACGTGAGCAAATTGGCCGGAACATCTGTTCCGGCCTTTTTTATATGATGTACCGGAACACCGTAATTTGCTTCTCTGTTTAAGAGCGAAACTTTTCATCAAACGTCGATGATGAATACTCCGGCATTATTTTCATACCAGAAATCTTCATTCTAATCTAAGCATTTCCTGTGCCAACTAATTGTCAAATTGTTGGCGTTTGCATCAGTTATGTATTTTCTCAGATACACAAGTTGTGCCAGTTATACTTTTCTATTTTGCACATTTTTGCCCGTTCGCAAACTAAATATCTTTATCAACACTCCTCTAAAACTACTTTTTAGCTGTTTTTAATCATATAAAATCGATATGAATCAATAGCTTGAGATTATTTTAAATTTTTTTCGAAAAAAAGCTAAAGATCCTCAAGAAGTCGCCGATACCTATAGCTGAGGGGTAATTTAATTACTTTGATGCGATTCACCGAATGTGTTCGCTAAGAGGGGATTCAATGGGAGTAGTGACCCGGAGAATCTGAACAGGAAGGATTTGATTGTAGCATTGTATGCAACGGATCCCCAGGAGGTATTCAAATGTCTTTATACGTAAATACAAATGCTTCTGCTCTCAACGCACAGCGTCAGTTGTTCGATGTAGGCAATAAGCTAAGCACATCTTTTGAAAGACTGTCGTCAGGTTTCCGCATTAACAGTGCTGCTGATGACGCAGCAGGTCTGCAAATTTCCGATCGTCTGACTACGCAGGTTCAGGGCTTAAACCAGGCCGTACGTAACGCTAACGATGCTATCTCATTAACGCAGACTACTGAAGGTGCGTTAGCTGAGGTAACAACCAGTTTACAGCGTATCCGTCAGCTTGCTGTTCAGTCTCAAAACGGTATTAACAGCTCTTCTGACCGTGCGGCGCTGCAAAAAGAAGTGGCGGCACTGCAAACTGAGATTTCCCGTATTTCTACCGACACTCAGTTTGGTGGTGTTGACCTGCTGAAAGGCGGTTATTCTGCCGCGTTCCTGGTAGGTGCAAATGCTGGTCAGACTATCAGTGTTAACCTGTCACGCAGTGGCGGTTACGGTGCTTCCGGTCTGGGCGTTGGTACATTGTCAATTGCTACTGTAGATGGCGCAACATCCGCCTTAACGGCCATTGATAACGCCATTTCTACTATCGGTGCTGCACGGGCAGACCTGGGTGCATTGCAAAACCGCTTCCAGTCTACTATTCGTAACCTGAGCAGTATTTCTGAAAACCTGTCAACTGCACGTTCACGTATCCGTGATACTGACTTTGCGTCTGAAACTGCAGAACTGACCCGTAATCAGATCATCCAGCAGGCGTCTGTTTCTGTGCTGAGTCAGGCTAATCAGCGTCCACAAACAGCTCTGTCTCTGCTAGGATAATAGTAGAGAGCCGTACTTGAAAGGCTAGGGGGAAACAGGGAGTTCTGTTTCCCGTCCGGGCCGTTTGAGAATGGAGGTAAACGTGGAAATTGCAAATTTACAAGTTGGCCAAAATTTTGCTGCTTCAAACCTTACAGAAGTGCAGTCTCAACGTGTGCAAACACCTGCCCCTGCAAACCAGGATGCGTCAGCAACTGAGAAGCAACAGGAAGAGCGTAATTCTTCCCGAAATGCTCAAGGTGTGACCGATGCTGCCGATATAGTAAGCAGAGAGGGTCAGGCTCAGCAAGACATCGAAGTTGCTGCGCGTGAGGTAGAAGCATTCCTACAGGTTCAGAATCGAAACCTGGCATTTTCCGTTGACGAAAATACTAATCGTTCAGTGGTTACTGTTAAAGATTCTGAGTCTGGTGATGTCATCCGGCAGATCCCGTCCGATGAAGTGTTAAAGCTTGCGGAACGGATTAAAACCTTGCAGGAAGATGTTGGCAGCAGTGTAGGAGTGCTGGTAAACAACAAAGTTTAAATGAGGTAAGCAAATGACTATTCAATCGTTAGGTGTTGGTTCCGGACTTGCGCTTGACGATCTGGTCACGCAACTGCTTGAGGCCGAAAGGACGCCGAAAGAAGAGCGCCTGAATGAGCGTGAAGATCGTATTGAAGCTGAAATTTCTGGTCTCGGGCAGGTTAAATCCTTGTTGTCCGATTTTAAGGACGCAGTCGATAAACTGCGCAGCGATAACGACATCAATGGTCGTGAGCCTACTATTACCAATCCTGAAGAAGATGTAGAGATCCTCTCTGCAGATGCATCAAATTCTGCCCTGCGGGGCAGCTATGAAATTGCCGTAGAGCAGCTGGCAACGGGCAGCCGTATTGTCACTGATGACGGTAATTTCTCTTCTTCTTCCGATGCTGTACTGAGCTCCGGTTCAGGTTCCCTGACGTTTAATGTAGGGGCATCCGGCGATTCCTTTACTATCAACGTGTCTGCCGGTATGACTCTGGCGCAGCTGCGGGAAGCCATTAACAACAGTGAAGATAACTTTGGTGTGAATGCTAATATTATCGACACGGGCACATCGGCCGGCCCTAAGCTGGTTTTCACATCTGATGTGACCGGAGACGGTAATGATCTGGAAATTGTCAACGACACCGGTGCGGCAGAACTTAACCGCGTGGCAACAAGCAGCTCAACTTCTGCCGGTTTAATCTCTACGTCTAATATTACGTCTGCGACCAATGCACGGGCTACCATTGACGGTATCGTGGTAGAGAGCAGTACCAACGAATTTGAAAACACGATCCAGAACGTTTCTTTTGAAGCGGAGCGCGTGTCGCCAAAGTCCGCTGATGGCCTGAGCTTTCAGACATCAACATTAGAAATTGGTTACGACCGTGACGGCCTGGATAAAAAGATCCGTGATTTTGTCGACACCTATAACGGCGTCATCAAAGAGTTGCAGAACCTTACCCGTTACGGTGAATCTGAACTGGAAGACGATGGTGATCTTGCCGGCGACTCGCTGATGCGGGGCATCATGACCGGACTGGGTTCGATTGTCGGCGGCAGTGTTTCATCCTCTGCGCTTGGAGGTTTATTCCAGTTGGGTGTAGAGCTTAATTCCGATGGTGAGCTGGAAATCGGTGACACAGATTTCGGTCTGGGTTCCGGTAATGAGCGCCTTGAAGATGCACTTGAAGATAATTTTGACGAAATAGCCAAATTATTTACTGATGAAAACGAAGGTATTGCCGTTAAACTCTATGAGTTCACTGATCAATACACTTCATACAGTGGATTAATCAGTTTAAGAGAGCGTGCAGCGAAGGATGACCGTGATCAGCTTTATGATGATCGTGAGCGTCTGGAATTAAGAATGGCAAACTACGAACAAATATTGCGGGATAAATATCTGGCCCTCGACCAGACCGTTTCGCAATTGAATTCGACAGGCTCTGCACTGCTGGCATCTCTGTGATAAGTGAGGAATTATAATGGCACTGACAGGCATAAACGCATACCGCAAGGGTAACCTGAAACAAGATATCGCAAATGCTGATCCCCATAAGTTGACGCTTATGTTGATGCAAGGCGCACTGGACCGGTTAGCGTTTGCAAAAGGCGCAATGGAGCGTAAAGAATTTGCCGCTAAATCTGAGTTTCTTTCCCGCGTGACGGCTATTCTGATGAATCTTCGTGACACACTGGATTTGGATGTGGGCGGAGAAGTTGCTGAAAACATGTACTCACTTTATGAGTATATGATTGAGAGAACCGGGGAAGCTCACGTACGGAATGACTTGCAGATCCTGGATGAAGTGATTAGCCTGTTAACTCCCATTCGTGATGCCTGGGTACAGATTCCTCAAGCCGCTAAAGAGGAAGCGTACGAAGCACAGCGTCAAAAACGACAGGCCGTGTGAATATACAATTAAATCATGAGTTTACTCCTCAGGCGCTGGCAGACATTAATGCTGAAATCCTGCAGTGCCTGACGGACGATGACGAAGAAGCCCGCTACAGCACTTTGCTGTCTTTGATGACCCGGCGTGATACGGTTATTCAATCCCACCTTGAAAATTCAGACCCTGAAACGGCAAGATCTTTTGCAGAACAGGAAGTTACCGTCAATAATATGTTAAAAGAAATGGCGCAGACTTTGCTAAAATCAGCTAAAGACGATGTCAGCCAATTTCTGAGAAGCCAGAAGGCGGTAAAAAAATACCGTTAAGTCTGGCTGTATGATGCGCTGAATCTTGACTTGCAGCCTTAGGGCTCACGCTTTGTGGGAACACGAATATGTTCAATGATAAAAATATTTTGATTACCGGTGGTACAGGCTCTTTTGGGAAAAAGTTTGTCAGTCACTTACTCAAAAATTACTCACCCCGAAAAATCATCATTTATTCCCGCGATGAATTGAAACAGTTTGAAATGCAGCAGCGCTTCAATGACAGCTGCATGCGTTACTTCATTGGTGATGTCAGAGATAAAGAACGTCTGATCACTGCTATGAAAGATGTGGATTACGTGGTCCATGCGGCAGCACTGAAGCAGGTACCGGCGGCAGAATACAATCCTAATGAGTGTATAAAGACCAATATCAACGGCGCGCAAAATGTCATCGATGCCTGCATAGCCAATAAAGTATCCTGGGTCATTGCGTTATCCACCGATAAGGCCGCTAATCCGGTTAACCTGTATGGCGCAACGAAGCTGGCTTCGGATAAACTCTTTGTAGCAGCCAATAATATATCCGGAGCCAACGGTGCAAGGTTCTCGGTAGTACGCTACGGCAATGTTGTCGGCTCCCGCGGCTCGGTAGTTCCTTTTTATCGTCAGTTGCTCAGTGAAGGCCGTGACAAATTGCCGGTGACTCATCCGGAAATGACCCGTTTCTGGATCACTCTGGATGAAGGGGTGGAATTCGTAATTAAAAACTTCTCCCGCATGCAGGGAGGAGAAATCTTCGTTCCTAAAATACCCTCAATCCGTATCGTCGATCTGGTGGAAGCCATGAGCGGTAAACGGGAATACGAAACCATCGGCATACGGCCCGGTGAAAAGCTTCACGAGGTCATGGTGCCTGAAGAAATGGCACATCATTCTATTGAGTTCGATGACCACTTTGTTATCGCGCCGGCCATTACCTTCTTCGATAAGAATGTGGATTACTTCAAAAATCGCACCGGTGAGCGTGGTAAAGCCGCAGAAGAAAAGTTTGAATATCATTCCGGTAAAAATCCACATTTTCTGTCAGTGAAAGAGCTTCGCGAACTGGATAAGCTCACCTCATGATCCCTTACGGTAAACACACTATTGCTAAAGAAGATGTGGATGCCGTGGTACAGGTGCTGGAAAATGAGTTCCTGACCCAGGGCAAGCAGGTCCCTGCCTTTGAGCAGGCCTTGTGTGACTATACCGGGGCAAAATATGCAGTCGCCTGTAACAGCGGCACGTCAGGACTTCATATTGCTTGTCTGGCCGCCGGCGTGGGAGCCGGAGATTTAGTATGGACAGTCCCGAACTCCTTTGCGGCTTCTGCCAATGCGGCGTTGTATTGCGGGGCTACTGTGGATTTTGTCGACATTGACCCTGTCACCCGTAATTTAAGTGTGGATGCCCTTGCGGCTAAACTGGAAAAAGCGTCTGCTGCCGGTAACGTGCCTGACGTGCTTATTGCTGTGCATTTTTCGGGTAGTAGCTGTGACATGAAAGCGATTGCTGATTTATGTCGCCCGCTGAAAATTACGATCATTGAAGACGCTGCCCACGCTCTGGGAGGTAAAGATGCCGATGGAAACCGTGTCGGCTCCTGTGTTTACTCCGAGATGGTCGTGACCAGTTTTCATCCGGTGAAATCAGTGACGACAGCTGAAGGCGGCGCGGTGTTGACGGGTTCCCAGCTACTGGCGGATAAACTTCGATTGTATGCCAGTCATGGCATTACTAAAGATCCGGCAACCATACCGGCAGGACATGACGATGAACCCTGGTTCTACGCGCAAATACATTTAGGCTTTAACTACCGGCTAAGTGACTTACACGCGGCTTTAGGTGTGGCGCAAATGGGCAGACTGGACAATTTTGTCGCAGAAAGACGCACCAGAGCAGCCAGATATCATGAGGCACTGGCGTCATTGCCGGTAAAACGCCCGTTGTTTGATAACAACAGTGCGTGGCATCTTTATATGATTGAAGTGGAACCGGCGCAGCGCACAGCCATTTTTAATACCCTGAGAGCCGCTGGTATCGGCGTAAATGTTCATTACATCCCTATACATCTTCATCCTTATTATCAGGCTTTAGGATTTGGCGAAGGTGACTTTCCTGTCAGTGAACAATATTACCGGGGTGCACTGACGTTGCCCTTATATCCTTTACTCACAGACGGTGAGCAGCAAAAGGTGATTGACTGTCTGAAAGAGGTATTACTGTGAACATTGCCATTATTCCGGCACGGGGCGGCAGCAAACGGATAAAAGGTAAAAATATCCGGAATTTTGCCGGTAAACCGCTCATTGCTTATTCTATTGAAGCGGCGCTGAAAGCCGCTGTTTTCGATGATATTGTCGTATCCACCGACAGCGAAGAAATTGCCGCTATCGCAGAAAAGTACGGTGCCAGTTATGTTATCCGTCGCCCGGCGTCGCTGGCTGATGATTTCACCGGCACTGCGCCGGTAGTATGTCATGCTATTGATTCTTATCAGGACGATAAGGGGCAGGTAGACAACGTATGTTGTATCTATGCCACAGCGCCTTTTCTAAGTGCCACATACCTTAAAGAAGGGTTGTCACGGCTGAACGACAATCCTGACATGCATTTTGCTTTTTCAGTCACAACGTTTCCATTCCCAATCCAACGGGCAATCCGGTTACATGGCAAAGGCGTGCTTCCTTTCGATGCCAGCAAAATGGCTACCCGTTCTCAGGATTTGACCGAAAGTTTTCACGATGCAGGTCAGTTTTACTGGGGGAAAGCCTCTGCCTGGCTGACAGATAAGCCTATGTTTGCGCCTACCAGTATTCCCGTTATCCTGCCCCGCCATCTGGTACAGGATATTGATACACCGGAAGACTGGGAAAGGGCTGAACTCATGTACCGCGCGTATATAAAGACAGAATAAATTTATGCAGGAAAAAATACTCATAATCAGAATGCTGGGACTTGGCGATGTCACCTGTGTGGGGATCCCGGCTATCCGCTACGTAAAAACAAAATTCCCCGCAGCCAGTATTCATGCACTGACTTATGCCGCAGGTGAGGAGTTACTGAAGCTGGCAGAACCGGACATTACCGTTTACGCGCTGAAACAGGGAGAGTGGCCGGAAAACATCGTAGATGCCATGCAAACGTTTCTCGGGCTGGCTGAACAGATCCTGGCTGAAGAATATACTCAGATCATCAATCTCGACACGTGGTTTATGCCGTGTTTCCTCGCCCGCTTCTTAAAAGATGCCGGTGAACCAGTGGTTGGTAATACCATGAGTATCAGTGTGGCTGAACTCGTTGATAAATTTCAGAAGCAAACTCTGTCGCCGGATTACGTTAATTTACCTGCTCAGTATATGCAAAGCAGCTGGATGAGCATGGCACAATGGCATACAACCTGGTGGGAGTACGGGCAGGTACCTGAGCGGGGATATCCTGAATTTTATCTCAGGCGTTGTTGCGGATTCAGCACTATCGACATGGACATGACCATTGATGTGGAAGCCGACAGTCATCTGGCCGGTCTCAACCAGCCTGTGGTTGCCATGGCGACCGGCGCAAGAACTGCGGAGCGGAATTACCCGCACGGAGAGGCGCTCAAAGCGCTTCTCGAAGCACAGGGCGTTCATGTCTGGACCGGATTTGACGGGCGTTGTTCTATGCGCCAGACGTTATCCCAACTTAAAGCAAGTCAGTTACTGATAACCGTACCTTCTGCGCCGCAGTGGCTGGCAACGGCCACCGGTACGCCGTCTCTGGTTATCAGCGGCAATGTCGATCCCAGAACGCTGATGCCCGAGTATGCCACTGACATGTCAGATGTGGCTGTTGAACCTGAGCAGATCGCACAGGGCGTGATGAATATCTTAGAGGGGAATGCCGGTGCATGATGTAAAAATTGGTGACCGTTTAATCGGCCCAGATGAACCTCCGTTTATTATTGCAGAACTGAGCGGCAACCACAGTCAGGACTTTGAGCTGGCCTGTGCGATGGTGGATGCAGCAGCTGAAGCCGGTGCCCATGCTATTAAATTACAAACCTACACCGCCGATTCCATGACGCTGGATGTTGCTACCGACGATTTCGTGATTTCAGAAAAAGACAGTTTGTGGCATGGCGAATCTTTGCACGCGTTATATCAAAAAGCGGCAACGCCTTATGAGTGGCACAAGCCGCTGTTTGACCGGGCAAAGGCGCTGGGTATGCTCGCTTTCAGCTCTCCCTTCGATGGTGAAGCTGTGGATTTCCTCGACAGTCTTGATGTGCCCTGTTTTAAAATTGCTTCATTCGAGCTGACTGATTTACCGCTTATCGCCCGTGCCGCAAGTAAAGGGAAGCCCCTGATCATGTCTACGGGCATGGCAAGCCTTGCTGAAATTGAGCAGGCTGTTCACTGTGCCCGCCGCAACGGGTGTGACAATATCGTGCTGCTGAAGTGCACCAGCACCTATCCGGCAGACCCCGGCAATACTAATCTGAACACTATTCCCAATATGCGCAGCGCTTTTCACTGTCAGGTGGGACTGAGTGATCACACCGGCGGTATCGGTGTGGCAGTGGCTTCCGTCGCGCTGGGCACCACTGTTATTGAAAAACATTTCGTGCTGGATCGTAGCGCCGGTGGTGTGGATGCGGCTTTTTCACTGGAGCCTGCAGAGCTCAAAATGCTGGTGACTGAGTCTGAGCGGGCCTGGCAAGGTATGGGGCAGGTTCGCTACGGAGGCAGTCAGGCTGAGGAAGCGGCAAAACAATACCGCCGCTCAATTTATATTAGTGCAGATGTGAATATTGGTGACACGCTGGATGAGTCTAACCTGAAAATCGTCCGGCCGGCTTTTGGCCTTGCGCCAAAGCACTGGCAGGAAGTCCTCGGCAATAAAGCCCGTACCGCGTTGAAAAAAGGCACCGCGCTCAAGTGGGAACATCTGGAGAAATGAGAGCCCTGAAGTGAGAACGTTTAAGTGAGACCTATAGTATTCAGAGTCAGTGTGTCGCCCGCGATTGGAATGGGACATCTGATGCGTTCGCTGGCACTGGCTCAGGCGGCCGGAAGCTTCGATATTCCCTGCCATTTTTTTACAGATAAGGGCGGCAGGGCGCTGGCTGTAGCAAGAAACGACTGGATTTATCCGGTGACGGAAGTGCCCTGTGGTAGTGATGATGACGAAAGTCGCTGGCTGACAGAACAGGCACAGCGCATGAATGCCTCAGCTATTGTGGTTGACGGCTACGATATTCCGGCTGTCTCATTGAGCGGACTGCGCGGGGCAGGGATCCCTGTGGTGGTCATGGATGACGGGCAACTTAGTCAGGTCGCGCAGGCCTCGCTGGTGGTAAACAGCACCACTTCGTCACTGGATGCGCAATATCTGGAAATTAACCCGGCAGTAAAAATTTGTTCCGGACCTGATTACCGTTTGATGAGACGTGAATTTCAACGGGGCGATAACCCGCCACAGGACAAGCGCTTTGGCATCGCCGTTTGTATCGGCGGCAGCGATCCGAAAGGGCTGACCGTCCCGTTAATTAATGCGTTGTCTGATGTACTTAATGATGTGCCGGTGCGGGTAATTACCGGTGCGGCGTTTAATAATATCAGTGCACTGAATGAGGCAATAAAGGCGAGTCCGCTGGCGATTCAGCATATACATAATTGTCAGGATATGGCCGATGTGTGGCGGCACAGTAAGCTTGCTGTCAGTGCCGCCGGAGGCAGTCAGTTTGAACTGGGCGTCTGCGAAACACCTTCAGTACTGCTGATGGTGGCAGAAAACCAGAGAACGGCGACTGAGCAGGCTCAGCAGGAAGGCTGGTGTACCACCTTTGATTGTACCGGCGATGTGCCTGTCGACGAGATTGCCCGCACAGTGCATGCACTCTGGCAGCAACCCGGTAAGCTGGAAGCCATGCAGCAGGCAGTAAAAGGTAAGTATCATGCTGACGGTGCGTTTAATGTCCTTAATGCTATCGCAGAGGTCATTCAGCCATGAGGCAGGAGTCAACTGTTAAGGCACCACGTATTGAAGCCTGGCAGGTTACCTTAAGGCCGTTGGAAGAGGGCGATCTGGATAAATTAAGGCAGTGGCGGAACAGCGACTACGTGCGTGAGAAGATGGTGTCTACATCACTCATCACTGCGGAGCAACAAGCTGCATGGTTTCAAAAAATCAGTCACGACCCGTCTCAGATGCACTGGATTATCGAATACAAAGGGCGGCCTGTTGGCTCAACCAATGTGAAAGTGCCGGTCATCGGAGAGACAGTAGTCTCCGCCCGGGTATTAGAGCCCGGTTTATATATTGGTGAACCTGATTATCAGGGCAACATTCTGGCTTTCGCTCCCACTCTGGCGATGTATGATTATTGTTTTTCCCATTTCAATGTGACCGAATTTTCGGCGGCGGTGAAACCGGATAACGACGCCGCACTGAAATATAACCGTCAGTTGGGCTATGAAATCAGCGGTCAGGACGATTTTGTGCGCTTGCGCTTGCAAAAAGAGGCCTATGAGCGGCAAACTGTAACACTGAAATCTTTCTTGTCGCGTCCGCGCAAGTCTTAGTCAATAAAGAGGTTTTTTGTGGATAATCAGCAAAAGCTCGTACAGTCATTTGTTCAGGCTCTGGGGATCAGTACAGAGATGGTCACGGATGAACTGACCTACAACACTATTAAAGAGTGGGATTCTACTGCACACATGATCCTGATCTCCGAGCTGGAAAACACCTTTGATGTCATGCTCGATACCGACGACATTATTGATATGAGTTCCGTGGGCAAAGCGAAAGAGATCCTGACAAAGTATGACGTCCAATTCTGAATCTATCCTGCTTAAAGGTGGCTCGGTACTGATAACAGGGGCTACCGGTGATATTGGCCGTGCCATTGTTAATGAGTGCGTGCAGGCCGGTGCCGCAGTATTTGCTGCCGGGCGCAATGAAGCTAAACTGGCTGCGCTGGTAAATCAGTATGAATCACGGGTGATCCCGCTGAACTATGACGTGACTGACGAAAAAGCTGTTAAAGACGCCTTCCGTCAAATTCAGAAACAACAGAATCAAAGTGATATCGGTCCGTTAACCGGCCTGGTTAATAATGCCGGCATTATGGAAGAAGCCGCTTTTACCGTAAGCGGTATGGACGCGTTAAAGTCACAGCTGAATGTGAACTTCCTTGCCCCTTATCAGCATATGCAACTGGCCAGCCGCTTAATGGCACGCCACCGTCATGGCAGTATTGTGAACATTGTTTCTCAGATTGGCGAAATGGGGGCTACAGGCATGAGTGCCTACGGTGCCAGTAAAGCTGCGCTGAGCGGAGCAACCAAATCGCTGGCGAAAGAACTGGCGGCAGTGGGGATCCGTGTGAATGCGGTATCTCCGGGCTTCATTGATACAGGGCTTACCGCGCATTATGAAGAGGATGCCAGGGCTGAAGTTGAAGCCAGAATTACCATGAAAAGGGCTGGCCGTGCCGGTGATGTGGCGCGGGCTGTTGTATTTTTACTGTCCCGTCAGTCGGCTTATACGACGGGTCATACCTTGCCCGTGGACGGGTTATTTTATCCGTGAGCGTTGTGTTCCCTGAGGATGTGTTTGCCTGCAACAGTGAAAAGGCGGCACTGATCACAGACGAAGGGATCTGCCCTTACGCTGAGCTGCAAAGGCATATTGCAGAGTGGCAGGAAAAACTCAGTAGCACCGTGGAGCGACCGTTAGTGGCACTGGCCATGTGCGGTAATGTTGATTCTGTAAGTTGCTACTTGGCCTGTCTGAAATCGGGCTTTCCTGTGGTGCTGTTTCACCCTGGTCTGTCCGCAGCGGGACAACAGGCATTAATCACCAGGCTCACCCCCAATTTGCTGGTGGCAGACAACAGCCTGACCGTAAAACACCAGCGATGCATACCTGTAGCCGGGGAACTGGCACTGTTGCTTACCACATCGGGTTCAACCGGCGGTGGAAAGTTTGTTGCTTTATCCCGTGAAAACCTTGCTGCGAACACGGCCTCTATCTGTTCTTATCTTCCTGTTACATCAAAAGATAAAACCCTGCTTACCATGCCACTCTCTTATTCCTACGGGTTGTCGGTACTAAATACCCATCTGGCAAAAGGGGCGACAGTCAGGTTGACTTCACTCACGCCAATGGACCGTGCATTCTGGACGTTGCTTAAAGATGAAGCGGTGACGTCACTGTCCGGCGTACCGTCTTTTTATGAAATGCTGCTTCGCTTACGGTTTGACCGCCAGTTATTGCCGGAACTTGCTTATTTCACTCAGGCGGGTGGCAAGCTCAAAGAAGCCGGGGTTAAAACCCTCGCTGAATATGCCGATAAATATTACAAGCAATGTTTCATCATGTACGGACAAACAGAGGCGACCGCGAGAATGGCATATCTCGAACCACATACCGTATTGAGCAAACCTTCAGCAGCAGGTAAAGCGATACCGGGCGGCAAATTGTCACTTTGTGATGAATACGGCCGGCTTATCAGTGAGCCCGGCGTAACGGGTGAACTGCTGTATGAAGGAAAAAATGTCATGCTGGGGTATGTGTCCGATCATAATGATCTGGCAGCATTTACTCCTCCCCTGGTGCTTCATACCGGCGATCTGGCCTTTTTCGATGAAGATGGCGACTACACCATAACAGGCCGCCTGAAACGCATTATTAAACTGGCCGGTGAACGGGTGAATCTGGACGGACTGGAAGCGTTATTTGCAGAGCAGGGTCTGGAAGTTAAAGTGGCCGGTGAGGACAACTTTCTTGTCATAGCATGCCGGGAAAGTGATGTGTCAAAAGCTGAAAGTCGCCTTAAATCTATGGTATCCGCGCCGCCTGCCTACTTAACGGTACGGGCATTTTCAGACTGGCCGTTGCTGGATAACGGAAAAACAGATTATCAGGCTATTTTGAAAGCAGGAAGGGATAAGCATGATAACGGCTGATACCGCGCCTTTTCCAAAGTCCTATGAAGACGCGTATAACCTGCTGCTCAGCGAACCCGTGTATGGCCTGCCTCAGGCAGAGAAAAGTCGCTTACTGTGTCATGTCACGTCATTGCTGCATCAGCATCATCTGACACATTGTGATGCATATCATCAGCTTTTCGCGTCATCAGGGGAGACCTTCCATGATTACAGCGACTTACCCTATCTGGCTGTGCGGCTTTTCAAACTGATGCATCTAAGCAGCGTGGCACCCCAAAATGTGTTTAAAACCTTGCAGTCATCCGGAACGACCGGTCAGGTGACGGCGAAAGTGACTCTGGATAAACAAACCAGTGCCAGACAATCCAAAGCGCTGGTCACCATCATGCAGCAATTTATTGGTAAACAGCGTTTGCCTATGCTGATCATTGATTCGCCGGATGTACTGAAAAGCCCTCATCTCTCAGCCCGGGGAGCCGGCGTCGGCGGCATGGCTTTTTTTGGCCGCGGACATACCTATGCACTGAACACCGATATGTCGCTGAATCATCAGGCGGTAAAGGAATTTGCAGATAAGTATGCCGGACAACCGGTGCTGGTGTTCGGCTTTACCTTTATGGTGTGGTTACACTTCTTGGAAGCGCTTAAAGCAGACGGTATTGCGCTTAATTTATCCGACGGGATTCTTATTCACAGTGGCGGATGGAAAAAGCTTAAGGACAAACAGGTTAGTAACCTCCAGTTTAAAGATACCGTGCGCGCAGTAACCGGCATCACAAAAGTGCATAACTTTTACGGTATGGCAGAGCAGGTAGGCAGTGTATTTGTGGAATGTGAAGAAGGCCACTTACATGCACCTTCTCTGGCAGAAGTGGTGATCCGCGATCCCCGTACGCTGGCAATCTGCGGCCCTGACGAACCCGGTATAATTCAGGTTATATCGGCGTTGCCTCACAGTTATCCCGGCTACAGTTTACTAACTGAAGATCGTGGCAGAATTATGGGGGAAGACGATTGTGCCTGCGGGCGTAAAGGACGTTATTTCGAAGTCACGGGACGGTTGCCGAAAGCAGAATTGCGGGGTTGCAGTGATACAGCCGGAGGTGTTGTGTGATTAAAGACTTAATCCGGCAGGAACCGGTATCCGCTGATGCTTTGCCGGCAATCAGTGCGCAAAATCTTGCTGTCAGTGCCGCTGACGTGCTGGTATTTACTACTGCGTTGTCGCGCCAGCTCATGACATCATCAGACTGCCGCCAGTATCCTGAACTCATAGCGCTGGGTCACTGGCTCAGACAAGGTAATCTGAATGCGCTGACAGCCAATATAGCAAAGCAAAGTTACCGTCCGCTGGGACTGGTAGTGCATTACACACCGGCAAATGTGGACACCATGTTTATCTATAGCTGGATTTGCGCCTTGCTGATGGGCAACAGAAATCTGGTACGGGTATCAGGCAGAGACAGTGATGTGCAAACAGTTCTGCTGGAAAAGTTACGCTACTTGCTGTTGCTGCCGGAACATGCTGCCCTCCATGCCGGCAATCAGTTTATCCATTTTGAGCGGGATGACCCTGCCGGCCCGGCAGTGAGCATGCTGGCGGATGCCAGAGTGTTATGGGGCGGAGACGACAGCGTGAGGCAAATACGCGGGTTATCCTGTAAGCCAAGATGCCGGGACATCAGTTTTGCCGATAGATTCTCAGCAGCACTGATAAACGTGGATGCATTAAAAAGTGACAGCGTGCAAAGTGCTGATGAAAAGGCAGAAGCCATGGCATCGTCATTATGGCGAGAATGCGATATGTTTCAGCAACAGGCCTGTTCTTCTCCCCGCATTCTGTTCTGGACGGGAGAAAAGCAAAACTGGAACACATTGATCCGCGCCCTGTCGGGCATCGCGGTTCAGCACGCCCCTTCAATGGTGCAGCGCAACGAGCAGCTAGTGCTTGCCCAGTGGTGTATTGCTGATGGTGCGGCAAGTACAGCAGAGCAATGCGGTGATCTGTCTCTTGTACATATTAATCACTGGCACCATGTCTTGCTGGAACGCCATCAGGGGCATAGTACGCTGTTCTGTATTCATATTGATGATGTACAGGCGATTGCCGGTTACGACCACGCAGGCTGGCAGACTTTGTCTTACGCCGGCTTTGAAAAAGAAGCACTTTTTAAGATTATCCGCGCGTTGCCGATACAGGGAATAGACAGGGTAGTACCTCTGGGGAATGCACTTGCTTTTTCTCCGGACTGGGACGGATATGATTTGTTTAGCCAGTTAGGCAGAAAAGTGGTGTTTGAATGAAACTGTCAGTCATTGTACCGGCTTATAATCTTGAGCGTTATATCGGGGAGTGCCTGCGTTCAGTGCTGGATCAGCATGTCGATTTCGATTATGAAGTGGTGGTGTGTGACGATGCATCCTCTGATAACACCCGCGAAGAAATTGAAGCGCTGCGTCAGGAGTTCAGTCACTTAAAAGCTATCTTTAAAACGCAGAATGCGGGACTGGCTGAAAATATGAAAACTCTGCTTGGTGAAGCAGGAGGTAAGTACATTGCTTATCTGGATGGCGATGATGTTGCCTTACCGGGTAAATTGCAAAAGCAGGTGGACTATCTCGACAATCACCCTGAATGCCAGATGGTGTTTCATGAGTCTGATATGTTCGATTCGCAAACTAATGAAACCATTCGCCTGTACAGCCAGACTTTCTACAACTGGCAGCACATACCACCACAGTCAGACATCACTCACCTTATCCGCTACGGCACCTACATGCAGGCCAGCAGTGTGATGTTCCGCCGGCATAACCATCTTGCCTGCACCATTGCGACAGACTGCCGCATTATTCTGGATTATCCATTTTATATCTTAAACGCCGGTTTCTTGAATGCCCGCATCAACTACATGCCGGCTGTACTGGGGCGTTACCGTATTCATCCTGACAGCTTCGGCGCGCAAACGCAGCGTAGCACAGAGCGCCGTGAGCAAAGCCTGCGGGATATCTGTCTTGCTTGTGAACAGGCTGCACAATTTGGTGTAGAGCCGGACATTATTCAGCAGGGTATTGCCCATCATCAGTTTGCCGCTGCTCTGTACTTTCTGTTCCGTGGTAACGATGAGAAATTTGTTGAGTGGATAGAAAAGTCGTCTGCAACAGGCCACTTCTTCGATGATCGTCACCGGTTTGCGTTTGGCAACCGGGCAAACCCGTCAAAAGTGAAAGCTTTTATTCGTCAGGGGAGTGCATGATGACAGTCTCCCTGACGGCAGTAGTTTGCAACTTCAATAAAAAAGATTACCTGAAAGGCTGCCTCGATTCTCTGTTGGCCACACAATCTGATTCACTGAGTATCAATGTGATCGTGGTGGATAATGCCTCCACCGACGGCAGTCAGCAGCTGATTGAAAGCGAGTACGGCAAACAGGTGACGCTTATTGCAAAAGCAGAAAACACCGGCGGAGCAGGGGGCTTTGCCACCGGCATGCGTGCAGCAGTGGAAACCGGGTGCGATTATGTGGCCTTGCTGGACAACGATATTCTTCTCGACACCGACACCTTGCCCAAACTGGTCGCGTACTTACAGGCCCATTCAGAGGTAGGCGTTGCCGGTGCCAAGATCTGTACCATGGATGATCCTGATATTCTGCAGGAGCTCGGTGCATTTATTGACCGGGAAAACTATGGTGTGAAAACACCGTTAAAAGGCCACAAAGATGATAACTCGCTACCTGATGTTGTGATCTGCGACTATGTACCTGCCTGTTGTCTGGTCACACGTACAGAGATAATCCGCGAAGCGGGCGTGTTCGATGAAGCCCATTTTATCTACTGGGACGATATGGACTGGTGTACCCGGGTGAAGCAGGCCGGTTTTGAAGTCCACGCTATTGCCAGTGCCCGTGTTCAGCATAAGATGGGAGCAGTTCACGCCACCAATACATTCAGTAATTATTACTTTGAGCGAAACCGGCTGAGGTATTTTGCGAAGTATCTGAAGCGGGAAGACTTTGCTCAGTTTGCCGAAAAGCGGAGTCGTGAGCTGATGTTGCAATCGTTTTTTGCTTGTCGTAAAGGGTTGGCAAGTCAGGCCGTCAGCGCACAAATTGCGGTTGCGGACTTTTCCTGCGGAAGATGGTTTGCAAGACCCGACGCAGTGTTTAGCAAAAACACTTATAACGTTGCCAGCCAGTTTCCTGAAAGCCGGCCTTTGATATTGGAAAGCAGAAACGAGTCTTTGCGTGTCCGCGTCCAGTCTCAACTTAGCGCTGCCGGACTGGTAATTTTGGACGATGCGGTGCAACACAGTAAAGATGCTATCAGAGTCATTGTAAGAGAGCATATTCTTGAAGGTGGCGTTGCGCCGGATACATCATCAGAGTGCTTTATTACGGATCCATATCTTAATGTTTGTCATGCAAAAGACTCAGAGGCTCTGGAGGAGGCTTACCGGCAGTTCGTCAATATCAACGAACAGGTTCAGATACCGGTTTGTATCCGGCAGTTGATGACAGGCTACGATGCAGTCCGGCAACCAGCGGGACGGAACGGAAACTGACAATGAATATTTATGACAGAATTTTGCAGCAGGTCGACGAACATCAACTGAGTACGGTCAGTTTTGATATTTTTGACACGCTGGTCTTCCGTCACTTAAATCTGCCTGCCGACGTTTTCAGTCATACCGTACTCAGTGAAGCAGGAGTATACGGTATCAGCGGCGAAGATTACCGGATTTTACGTGAGCAGGCTGAGCGCGCAGCAAGGCAGCGGTATACAGAAGCTGAAGACATCACCTTTGAGCAAATTTTCAGTTGTATGCCTTTCAGCAAAGATATTCAGGCAAACCTTGTCCTTGCAGAGTTAGATGCAGAGCGGCATGCAGGACTGGTAAATCAGCAGCTTGTTCATGTTATCAGGAATTTGAAAGTACGAAACATTGCCGTTTATCTGATATCTGATATGTATCTCTCGGCTGAGCAGATTAAAAACACCTTTTTTCACGCCTGGCCGGAATTGGCACAGTTACCGTTATTCGTTTCGTCAGAGACTGGTTTTACCAAATTTAGTGGCAAAATGTACCGGTATGTTGCCAGTGTTCAGAAGGCAAACCCTCACACCTGGCTACATGTAGGCGACAACCTGGACGCTGATATTAAGTCAGCGGAAGCCGCAGGCTTGCAAACGTGCCATTTCCACCCTCAACTGGATACATGGTCAATTCGTTCACTGGAGAAAAGGCCATTTCTTAGTGGTGAACATTCATCTGCAACCCGTTTGATGGCCTCAATGAACAGTGAGGCAGTGTCGTCACACGGTCAGTTAGCATTTGACTGTGGCGCCTTTGTGTGGGGGCCGGTGATGGATGCATTCGCAGATTGGGTTATCAGTCAGAGTCGCGTAACGGGATGCCGGCACATATTGTGTTTGATGCGGGAGGGATATTTGTTCAACCCTCTTATCGAAAAGCGGCTTGCTATTGCCGGAATTAATGACATCACAGTCAGTGCATTTTACGTCTCCCGTAAATCTGCATTCTGGCCCGGCATTGATACGGAGGAAAGTGGTTGGTTAAACAAGGTTATGGATACCCTGATGACCTACCGGGGGTATACTCTTCAGAATTTTATTGAAGATTTTCACGCTGATCCCGCGCTTTTTTCTGAGCTTCCTCCTGACCTCGAATTGAAAAACATTGAGGGAATGTTTATTCATTCTGAACCGCTCTACGACAAGCTTTGCGCCGAGGCTCACGAAAATGCATCCAGTCTGAGGGATAAAATTAATACTCAGCGAAAGTTGTTATCACACTACCTGTCGCAGGAAACCCGGTGTGACTTTCATGAGTGCGCTGTGGTGGACTTTGGTAACGGTGGCACTATTCAGCATAGCCTGGAGACGATTTTTCAGAAGCAGGCAGGTGCAAATTTACTGTTTTACTCATCCCTGCGTGCGTACCGGTTTGTTGAAAAAACACTCTATCGTGCATTCATTTCCCCCGGCAATGAGAGATTTCGTCTCAGTGAGCGCCTGGCCCGTTCACCTGAGTGCATAGAAGCGCTTCTTTTGGGGAGTGGCGGGTCAACGCTATCGTACATAGAGCGTGATGGTCGTGTTCAACCTTTGACAGGTAAAGGCATCAAAGGAAACGAAGAGATTTGCAGTCAATTTCTGGCTGGTTGCCTTTCCTATATGGATGTCTCCCATCGTCTTGACCGCAGTTCGATAAGCCTTGAAAGCGCCCAGGCCATTGTTGCCCGTTATCTGCTAATGCCGACAGCGAAAGAAGCGGGTTTGTTCGGAGAGTTGTTGCATCAGGATAATTTCGGGACTGATGGCGAGTACCCTGTTATTGACGAGGAACAAAAGAAACAGGTGATACAAACCGGATTGATGGAGACATTCTTTGAAAGTGGCCAGAGTAACCGCTGGGCATTGGGAGATATTCACTGGCCGGCAGGTGTCATCGCTCTCGAAGATAACAGTTTCCTGACCAGAGCTTACGGTCTGCTCGAAAACGATAACCGCTTTTACGTGGAATCACTGATTAAAAAGCTTATCGCTCTGGCATGGAAGCAGGTATGCGTTTATGGTGCCGGAGAGTTTTTTCTGCAGATGCTGCCATACCTTAAGCAGCATAAGATTGAAGTTTTGCACCTTGTGGACAGAAGAGCTGGTGGATCCGAAACTTATCAGGTCGCGGGTTATACTGTGATTACATTGGAGCAGGCGTTAGATGACGGGGCGAAAAATTTTGTCATTTCGTCTCATGCATTCAGGGATGAGATAGCTTCCCCCCCTTCCCCCCCCCCCCCCCCCCCCCCCCCCCCCCCCCCCCCCCCCCCCCCCCCCCCCCCCCCCCCCCCCCCCCCCCCCCCCCCCCCCCCCCCCC
>NZ_JBSWYQ010000019.1:0-2394 GCF_056161165.1 Alteromonas sp. ABV2_168
TATCGATGGTTACGATACCGCCGATTTCGTCAGACGTACCGCTGATGAGCGGTGTATCGCTGGCCAGATCGGTGATCGGGTTGATGTTCAGCACTGGCAGCGTCAGGTCGATGAGACCGGAGGTATTCACCGTGGCCACATTGCCCGCCGCATCCAGTACCGACACGTTCACATCCAGCAAGCCTTCTGAAATTGCCATGGGTACATTGGCCGACCAGGTACCATCGCCCAGTACTGTTGCGTTGAAGCTCTGGGGATCGCCGTTACCGTCCGTGATATCGATGGTTACGATACCGCCGATTTCGTCAGACGTACCGCTGATGAGCGGTGTATCGCTGGCCAGATCGGTGATCGGGTTGATGTTCAGCACTGGCAGTGTCAGGTCAATTAATCCTGAGGTGCTGACAGTTGCCAGATTGCCGGCATCATCCAGTACCGACACGTTCACATCTAATAAGCCTTCTGAAATTGCCATGGGCACGTTGGCAGACCAGGTGCCGTCGCCGAGAACTGTGGCGTTGAAGCTCTGGGTATCGCCGTTACCGTCTGTGATATCGATGGTTACGATACCGCCGATTTCGTCAGACGTACCGCTGATGAGCGGTGTATCGCTGGCGAGGTCACTAATGGCATTCACGTTCAGCACTGGCAGTGTCAGGTCAATCAGGCCGGAAGTATTCACCGTGGCCACATTGCCCGCTGCATCCAGTACCGACACGTTCACATCCAGCAAGCCTTCTGAAATCGCCATGGGCACGTTGGCGGACCAGGTACCGTCGCCGAGAACTGTCGCGTTGAAGCTCTGGGTATCGCCGTTACCGTCAGTGATGTCGATGGTTACCAGTGCGCCGATTTCGTCAGACGTACCGCTGATAAGCGGTGTGTCGCTGGCGAGGTCACTAATGGCATTCACGTTCAGCACTGGCAGTGTCAGGTCAATTAATCCTGAGGTACTGACAGTTGCAACGTTGCCCGCATCATCCATGACCGATGCGTCGATTGTCAGTAATCCTTCATTGAGATCTGATGGTACATTGACAGACCAGGTACCATCAGGCTGAACCGTGGCAGAGAGGGTTTGTTCAACACCTAAGCCGTCTACAAGCACGATTTCGACATTTGCGCCCAGCTCATCTGAAGTACCGGAGATCGTAGGCTGCACATCGTTTGTATCGACAAACGTGTCCAGCGTTATGCCCGGATCGGCTGTATCGATTGTGCCCGCAGCACTCACGTTCACGATATTGCCTGAATCGTCCAGAACCTGCGCCTCAACGGTGACAGAGCCGTCCGGAAGAATGGGAAGATCTGAGCTCCAGCTTCCATCAGCCTGAACAACTGCAGACAGATTGTATTCAACGCCATCAGAATCGGTCACCGTCAACAGGACAATAGTGCCTACACCTACATCCGTACTGCCTGTAACTGTCGGAGAGTTGTCATTGGTGATATCAATAGGATCGATGATTAAGCTCGGAGCGGCCATATCAATAGTTGCAGTGAGCGTTGCCGTAGCAGTATTACCAGCATCATCTGTAGCTGATGCCTGAACCGTGAACTCACCTTCAGCCAGATCGGTGGGAACTTCAACACTGAATGAACCATCTGCGGCTACAGGAACAGTAAGAGTTTGCTCATTTCCGGCAGCATCGGTGATTACAAGTGTAACGATATCACCTTCAGGAATATCCAACGTACCGGTGATCATGGGTGTTGCATCATCATAGGTTGTGGTAACAACAATATTTCCTGTAGGAGCTGTGGTATCCACCTCTCCACTTGTTGAAGCACTACCTGTATTCCCCGCGGCATCCGTAGCAGATGCATCAACCGTGTAGTTGCCATCGGCCATGTTTGCAGGCACATCAGCACTGAACGTACCATCAGGCTGAACTGTTGCAGTGAATGTTTGTACGTCACCATTTGCATCAGTGACGGTTAATGTCACAGACTCACCCGGCGGCAGATCCGTGGTGCCGGAGATAGTTGGCGTAGCATCATTTCCAAGACCTTCAGCATCCAGTGTTACTACTGGTGCAGTGGTATCGATATTACCGCTGGTTGAAGCAGTGCCGGTATTGCCGGCTGCATCGGTCGCGGCTGCATCAACGGTGAAGTTGCCTTCTGCCATTTCTGCAGGCACATCGGCGCTGAACGTACCGTCTGGCTGAACGGTCGCGGTGACGGTTTGTGCATCACCGTTGGCATCGGTGACCGTCAGCGTAACTGATTCGCCCGCTGGCAGATCAGTGGTGCCTGAAATAGTTGGTGTGGTGTCGTTGCCTGTGCCTTGTGCATCAAGAGTGACTGTCGGGGCAGTGGTATCAACTTCACCGCCAGTTGCTGTTGCAGTCGTTGAATTGCCCGCCTCATCAGTGGCCGTCGCTTCAACCG
>NZ_JBSWYQ010000020.1:0-1441 GCF_056161165.1 Alteromonas sp. ABV2_168
GAGACACGAGACGAGCTCCCAAGGGAGTGAAGTTGTTGATGCCCTGCTTCCAGGAAAAGCTTCTAAACTTATGATTATGTGAACCGTACCCCAAACCGACACAGGTGGTCAGGTAGAGAATACTAAGGCGCTTGAGAGAACTCGGGTGAAGGAACTCGGCAAAATTGTACCGTAACTTCGGGAGAAGGTACGCCCCTGATTGTGATGAGACTTGCTCTTTGAGCAGTCGGGGGCCGCAGTGACCAGGTGGCTGGGACTGTTTATTAAAAACACAGCACTCTGCTAAATCGTAAGATGACGTATAGGGTGTGACACCTGCCCGGTGCCGGAAGGTTAATTGATGGGGTTAGCGTAAGCGAAGCTCTTGATCGAAGCCCCGGTAAACGGCGGCCGTAACTATAACGGTCCTAAGGTAGCGAAATTCCTTGTCGGGTAAGTTCCGACCTGCACGAATGGTGTAACCATGGCCACGCTGTCTCCACCCGAGACTCAGTGAAATTGAAATCGCAGTGAAGATGCTGTGTACCCGCACCTAGACGGAAAGACCCCGTGAACCTTTACTACAGCTTGGCACTGAACATTGAACCTACTTGTGTAGGATAGGTGGGAGGCTTTGAAATTGGGACGCCAGTTCCAATGGAGCCGTCCTTGAAATACCACCCTGGTATGTTTGATGTTCTAACGTTGTTCCCTTATCGGGAATGCGGACAGTGTCTGGTGGGTAGTTTGACTGGGGCGGTCTCCTCCCAAATAGTAACGGAGGAGCACGAAGGTTAGCTAATCACGGTCGGACATCGTGAGGTTAGTGCAATGGCATAAGCTAGCTTAACTGCGAGACAGACACGTCGAGCAGGTACGAAAGTAGGTCATAGTGATCCGGTGGTTCTGTATGGAAGGGCCATCGCTCAACGGATAAAAGGTACTCCGGGGATAACAGGCTGATACCGCCCAAGAGTTCATATCGACGGCGGTGTTTGGCACCTCGATGTCGGCTCATCACATCCTGGGGCTGAAGTCGGTCCCAAGGGTATGGCTGTTCGCCATTTAAAGTGGTACGCGAGCTGGGTTTAGAACGTCGTGAGACAGTTCGGTCCCTATCTGGTGTGGGCGTTGGATGATTGAGGGGAGCTGCTCCTAGTACGAGAGGACCGGAGTGGACGAACCGCTGGTGTTCGGGTTGTTTTGCCAAAGGCATTGCCCGGTAGCTACGTTCGGAATCGATAACCGCTGAAAGCATCTAAGCGGGAAGCGAGCCCCGAGATGAGTCATCCCTGAGGTTTAACCTCTCTGAAGGGTTGTTGAAGACTACAACGTTGATAGGCAGGATGTGGAAGTGTTGCAAGGCATTAAGCTAACCTGTACTAATTGCCCGTGAGGCTTAACCATACAACGCCTAAGTAGCTTTTACTTAGAAGTTGTAAGTTAAAGACTGACTAATTAA
>NZ_JBSWYQ010000022.1:0-1278 GCF_056161165.1 Alteromonas sp. ABV2_168
GCAAGCTCCCTGGGACAGTAACACGTGGGCTCTGTCGCTTCGCTCGGATTTTAGCCCACGTATTACTGCCCCTTATGTGGGTGTTATACGCTACTGGAATTCTTAATTAATGAGCACTAAACAAGGAATAGTTCTGTTATTAATAGCTGCGTCAATAGCTGTATTAACCGCTTTCGCTCACCTATCCTGTATCTTTTTGGGGCCTCAGTGCTTTGAGGTTCAAATGGCTCCAGCAAGTATAATTGAATCGGCTAAAGCAGGAACACTTTTGGCACCGCTGGGTACGATCGTGGTTTCGGCAATGTTTATCGTTTTGGGCTGTTACGCTCTGTCGGGCGCTACACTCATTCGCAGGCTTCCGTTACTCAGCTTTGGCATATATGCAATTTCTGCTGCGTGTATTATACGTGGTATTTTGCCAATTCAACTCTGGATAAGGCACCCACACAAGGTAACTGACACGGTTTTAATTGTGGGTGTTGTATGGCTACTTGTTGGGCTATGCTATCTCTTTGGGTACAAGGCAATTAATGGCAAACGCGTATAACAACCCAATCAACACACTCACTGCGTTCGCTGGGACGCATACACGCGGGGCGGCTTCGCCATTATGCCCCACATGTCTGCGCCCGTTATTGGAAAGTTAGCTGCCAGAAGGTGAACATGGACAAGACAACAAAAACGGTAGCTATTTTTCTGCTCACTATCGGAAGTCTTTCATTGATTTCTAATTCGGTATGGAAGCCTTTCATGAAGAAAGAATCGATGAAAATAAGTGACGCTCAATTACAAGATGTTGTGAATCAGATTAATGAAATGGCACCAATATTTCTAGACGAAATAACTCAGTTAAATCGCGTCCAGCTTGAAGATAGAACAATTGTTTACGAGTATATCCTTGACCACGATGAATCCGAGAATACTTTAGCTTTTGGTCCGCTTGAAGAAACGCAGTTAAATGAATACTGCAATTCAAATGAAAATAGTTATTTTTCGAAAGTGGGTGTTGCAGTGACTTCGAACTACTTAGCCCGTAATGGGGAGAAGTTACATAGTTTTACTATGCAACCATCTGATTGCGTTGGCAGCTAACAACTCAATAAACTCACTCACTTCGTTCGCTGGGACGCATACACGCAGGGCGGCTTCGCCATTATGCCCTACGTGCCTGCGCCCGTTATTGAAAAGTTATGTGCAATTGCTAATGCAGAATCGTTCAGGGATCAGATAAGAAAAATGTTCAAAAATCACAATGCTATTACAATACTCTTGGTAATT
>NZ_JBSWYQ010000023.1:0-1226 GCF_056161165.1 Alteromonas sp. ABV2_168
TTAACGAGGCAAACCCGGGGAACTGAAACATCTAAGTACCCGGAGGAAAAGAAATCAACCGAGATTCCCTTAGTAGCGGCGAGCGAAAGGGGACCAGCCGATGTTAGTTGTCATAGTGGAATATTCTGGAAAGTTTAACGGAACAGGGTGATAGTCCCGTACACGAAGTGACAGTTAGCACATATTAAGTAGGTCGGGACACGTGTTATCCTGACTGAAGATGGGGGGACCATCCTCCAAGGCTAAATACTCCTTACTGACCGATAGTGAACCAGTACCGTGAGGGAAAGGCGAAAAGAACCCCTGTGAGGGGAGTGAAACAGAACCTGAAACCGTATACGTACAAGCAGTGGGAGCCCTTCGGGGTGACTGCGTACCTTTTGTATAATGGGTCAGCGACTTATATTTGGTAGCAAGGTTAACCGTATAGGGGAGCCGTAGCGAAAGCGAGTGTTAACTGCGCGTTGAGTTGCCAGGTATAGACCCGAAACCCGGTGATCTAGCCATGGGCAGGTTGAAGGTTGAGTAACATCAACTGGAGGACCGAACCCACGCCTGTTGAAAAAGGCGGGGATGACTTGTGGCTGGGGGTGAAAGGCCAATCAAACCGGGAGATAGCTGGTTCTCCCCGAAATCTATTTAGGTAGAGCCTCGGACGAATTCCTTTGGGGGTAGAGCACTGTTAAGGCTAGGGGGTCATCCCGACTTACCAACCCTTTGCAAACTCCGAATACCAAAGAGAACTATCCGGGAGACACACGGCGGGTGCTAACGTCCGTCGTGAAGAGGGAAACAACCCAGACCGCCAGCTAAGGTCCCAAAATATTGCTAAGTGGGAAACGATGTGGGAAGGCTAAGACAGCTAGGAGGTTGGCTTAGAAGCAGCCACCCTTTAAAGAAAGCGTAATAGCTCACTAGTCGAGTCGGCCTGCGCGGAAGATGTAACGGGGCTAAGCAATATACCGAAGCTGCGGCAAAGTACTTGTACTTTGGGTAGGGGAGCGTTCTGTAAGCCGCTGAAGGTGAACTGTGAAGTTTGCTGGAGGTATCAGAAGTGCGAATGCTGACATGAGTAACGATAATGGGGGTGAAAAACCCCCACGCCGGAAGACCAAGGTTTCCTGTCCCATGCTAATCAGGGCAGGGTAAGTCGGCCCCTAAGGCGAGGCAGAAATGCGTAGTCGATGGGAAACGGGTTAATATTCCCGTACTTATATAATCAGTGA
>NZ_JBSWYQ010000024.1:0-780 GCF_056161165.1 Alteromonas sp. ABV2_168
ACCCTAGGGGAACCTGGGGTTGGATCACCTCCTTACCTTAAAAATCGTCTATTGCCTTTTAGCGCAGTGTTCACACAGATTGTTTTGTTATGTGTCTTATCAATAAGACGCAGAGCAAACTCTTGTTCTTTAACAATTTGGAAAGCTGATATTAGTAATCAATCAAATTGAGTAACTGAGAATATCGAAAAGATGTTCTTTCAAAAGCTACTCTATCTGACGAAGTGTAGTAAGAAGGCTGACATACACAACTGAGTGTACTGTTCGTCCTCCTTGCGCAAAAGTCGACAAACAACGTCGATTTTGCACGATAAATTGATTAGACAGTCATGCATACAACAGTGCTTAGATGCACACCTGACTCCGGATAAAAAGGCGGAGGTTAGGCAGCTGAAACCCATTCTTTCAACGTGTCGCACGTTTTGGGTGGAAGTGAATGGTTGTGAACACTTATTCCTTACTCATGTGAATAAGCAGAAACAACGACTTAAGGTTTACCTTAAGGAAGCTATTTAGGGTTGTATGGTTAAGTGACTAAGCGTATACGGTGGATGCCTTGGCAGTAAGAGGCGATGAAGGACGTGTAAGTCTGCGAAAAGCGGTGGCGAGCTGACAAAACGCATTTGAGCCATCGATGTCCGAATGGGGAAACCCACCCGCTTGCGGGTATCGTTAACTGAATACATAGGTTAACGAGGCAAACCCGGGGAACTGAAACATCTAAGTACCCGGAGGAAAAGAAATCAACCGAGATTCCCTTAGTAGCGGCGAGCGAAAGGG
>NZ_JBSWYQ010000025.1:0-583 GCF_056161165.1 Alteromonas sp. ABV2_168
CTAACACCCGCATAACGGGCAAAAATACGTAGGCTACAATACCAAGCGAAGCGCAGGGAGCCTACGTGTTTTTGTCCCTAGCGAGCGCAGCGAGTGTTAATGCGTTTGTTATGTGCAATTTTCATTCTGCGGAGTTTTACCAACGTTTGATAACGATATGCTAGATAAAACGACAACTGCCAAGGCAACTAAGTTTATGTCCAATGACGAGCCTTCCAAATCGATTGATCAAGCTACGGAGACTCCTACGATAAGTGCAAAATTGTGTGAACTAGTAATTACACCGATTAACTGTAATACGTAGACCCAGAGACATATTTTCAATCCAAGCTGCTTCTTTTTTACGACTAAAATGCCACCCAAAATACTGAAAACAATGATTATTAACGATACAAGCCAATAAACCGTTTCTGCCAGCGTGGAAAAGTTGATAAGGCCTAAGATAATATTTTGACTGTTAAAGACTGCGGCGACCCCATTGACCAGAACGCAAATTACCAAGAGTATTGTAATAGCATTGTGATTTTTGAACATTTTTCTTATCTGATCCCTGAACGATTCTGCATTAGCAATTGCACATAAC
>NZ_JBSWYQ010000026.1:0-547 GCF_056161165.1 Alteromonas sp. ABV2_168
AGAGTAGCTTTTGAAAGAACATCTTTTCGATATTCTCAGTTACTCAATTTGATTGATTACTAATATCAGCTTTCCAAATTGTTAAAGAACAGGTTTAGAGTAAAAAACCCTAATCAATACTTACTCAACCGAGTAAAAATTCATTAGGATTTGTATCTTTCTGACCAAGTTTATTCAGTAGCCATTTCGCCTGATGAAGTTAATTTGATTGCGAGAAGCGGAGTGTGCGCCAGCACATGAGCATCGCAGCATTCAAAGTAACGATAGCAGGTAGAAATGGTAGGCTTGGGCAGACTTGAACTGCCGACCTCACCCTTATCAGGGGTGCGCTCTAACCAGCTGAGCTACAAGCCTATTGGTGGAGCTAAGCAGGATCGAACTGCTGACCTCCTGAATGCAAATCAGGCGCTCTCCCAGCTGAGCTATAGCCCCATAAGACTTGGTCGTTCTTCATTAATAACAAAACAATCTGTGTGAACACTGCGCTAAAAGGCAATAGACGATTTTTAAGGTAAGGAGGTGATCCAACCCCAGGTTCCCCTAGGGT
>NZ_JBSWYQ010000027.1:0-543 GCF_056161165.1 Alteromonas sp. ABV2_168
TACCGTGCAACCTGACGGTACCTTCAGTGCCGATGTCCCTGCAGAACTGGCTGAAGGTAGCTACACGGTGGAAGCGACTGCTACCGATGCAGCTGGTAATTCCACGACAGCAATAGCAACTGGTGGTGAAGTTGATACCACTGCACCAACAGTCACACTGGATGCGCAGGGTACCGGTAACGACACCACACCAACTATTTCAGGCACCACCGATCTGCCAGCGGGCGAATCAGTTACGCTGACGGTCACCGATGCCAACGGTGATGCACAGACTGTTACCGCAACCGTGCAGCCAGACGGCACCTTCAGTGCCGATGTGCCTGCAGAATTGGCTGAAGGTAGCTACACGGTTGAAGCGACGGCCACTGATGAGGCGGGCAATTCAACGACTGCAACAGCAACTGGCGGTGAAGTTGATACCACTGCCCCGACAGTCACACTGGATGCGCAGGGTACCGGTAACGACACCACACCAACTATTTCAGGCACCACCGATCTGCCAGCGGGCGAATCAGTTACGCTGACGGTCACCGATGCCAACGG
>NZ_JBSWYQ010000028.1:0-461 GCF_056161165.1 Alteromonas sp. ABV2_168
GGGTGTTAGCAGCCAAATGGAAAGTACAATGGACGTAACGGATCTAAAGGCTTTTATTCCAAGCAAAGACTATGAAGTATCAAAATCATTCTACTCAGAAATTGGTTTTGATTCTGAATATGTAACTGACGACCTCACATTATTTCAAAACGGTGACTGCCTTTTCTTTCTTCAGCGCTTTTACGATGAATCGCTAGCCAGCAACTTTATGCTTCAAATTTGTGTATCTGACATCAATGAAGCTTTTCGGGTATGCTCTGAGTCTAGACTTAAGCAGAAAATCACTTCAATATCCCAAGAATCATGGGGTAAGGTTTTTTATTTGTGGGGCCCGTCAGGTGAGTTATTACACATCACACAGGTTGGCGGCTAACAATCACATTAAGTCGGTCGCAAGCTCCCTGGGACAGTAACACGTGGGCTCTGTCGCTTCGCTCGGATTTTAGCCCACGTATTACTGC
>NZ_JBSWYQ010000029.1:0-442 GCF_056161165.1 Alteromonas sp. ABV2_168
ATTGAGAGTCTGGCGCATCGCTTCTATCTGCGACAAGTCAACGCTGGGTGTTTCATAAATCGCAAAGCCAGCAGCCAGGCATTTTGCATTTACTCAACATCGCAGTGTTGTTTCGGCACGAACATCTGTGCTCTTTTGGTTTCGGGCTTTACAAACGTTGCACTGTTGAACAGCATCTAAAAAGTAACAGTCAACGGTTTGCAGTCGTATCAGCATCCGCTTCTCTCCGGCAGCTTTTTCACATCTGGCTTTTCGTATTAGGTTGTTTTAAAGTCAGTTATTGCTTCGAGTTTGCAGCGTTTTCATACCGGCGGTGGCAGCAAAGCTGCGGGCGTTTATCTCTGCGGTATCTAACAATCTGCTGTAGCCGCTCGCGGGCTCGCTGGGACACAAACACGGCGGCTGTGTCACTTCGTTCCGATTATAGCCGCCGTGTTTGCGC
>NZ_JBSWYQ010000030.1:0-410 GCF_056161165.1 Alteromonas sp. ABV2_168
ACTTTTATGAATCGTCGGTTGACACTCTTAACGAGTGCCCACACAGATTGTCTTGTTATAAATTTTTAAAGAACAATGCTAAGAATTTTCTTAGCTGCTTCAAAGGTTTGCTCCGAAGCGGGATGCGTATAATACGCTTTTGAATTTCAGAGTCAATACCTTTTTTGAACTTAATTTCAAATCGGTTTCTTGTCACTTTTATATAACAAGACAAGCCTCTGAAATACTAACCATTGTTTAGATGGTTAATAAACTTTCCTTTTTTGATCCTTAATCTCAGTGAGCTCAAAGTTCAAAAAAGCAATGCTTTCACTTATATACGAAAAAAGCCCGCTCAGATGAGCGGGCTTCTTCGAATTGGGAGCCTGACGGTGTGCTACTCTCACATGGGGAGACCCCACACTACCATC
>NZ_JBSWYQ010000031.1:0-390 GCF_056161165.1 Alteromonas sp. ABV2_168
CAACGTCGATTTTGCACGATAAATTGATTAGACAGTCATGCATACAACAGTGCTTAGATGCACACCTGACTCCGGATAAAAAGGCGGAGGTCAGGCGCTTTATCTTCCATCCTTTTAGGATGTCGCATCCTTTGGAAGAAAAAGTAATGCTATGGAATCTTATTCCTTACTCATGTGAATAAGAGGAAATAGCGATGATTTGTTTTCTCATCGAGCCGGCTGAGGAGTGAGCGAGGGCGCATACTTTAGTATGTAACCGAGCGAACGACGAACCAAGGCGACGAGGAGGAGACAAAGCAGAAGCTATTTAGGGTTGTATGGTTAAGTGACTAAGCGTATACGGTGGATGCCTTGGCAGTAAGAGGCGATGAAGGACGTGTAAGTCTGCGA
>NZ_JBSWYQ010000032.1:0-387 GCF_056161165.1 Alteromonas sp. ABV2_168
GTATCAACTTCACCGCCAGTTGCTGTTGCAGTCGTTGAATTGCCCGCCTCATCAGTGGCCGTCGCTTCAACCGTGTAGCTACCTTCAGCCAGTTCTGCAGGCACATCGGCACTGAAGGTGCCGTCTGGCTGCACGGTTGCGGTAACAGTCTGTGCATCACCATTCGCATCTGTCACGGTTAACGTTACAGATTCACCTGCTGGCAGATCGGTGGTGCCGGAAATAGTCGGGGTGGTGTCGTTTCCTGTACCCTGGGCGTCTAAAGTGACTGTTGGTGCAGTGGTATCAACTTCACTACCAGTTGCTATTGCTGTCGTGGAATTACCAGCTGCATCGGTAGCAGTCGCTTCCACCGTGTAGCTACCTTCAGCCAGTTCTGCAGGGACA
>NZ_JBSWYQ010000033.1:0-345 GCF_056161165.1 Alteromonas sp. ABV2_168
CTAGGGGACGCCATTTATATCGCGTCACAGTCGATTGAAACTGTGAGATAGGCCGGAGTTGTTGTTTGTAGCTTGCATCAGTGAGTTACACCTAAACATCTTCAGGACTTGAAAGTCAGTAAGAGGAATAAGGTCGCTCATCTCGCGGGCTCGATTCGCCTTACTGAAAATCTCGGAAGCTTGCTTCCGAACCTAGGATAAGGCCGCTCTCACGATAAATGGTGAATCGCCTTACAGAAATTTAGCGAAGCATACTTCGCAAGACAAAATTTCTGTCCCCTTCGTCTAGAGGCCTAGGACACCGCCCTTTCACGGCGGTAACAGGGGTTCGAATCCCCTAGGGGA
>NZ_JBSWYQ010000034.1:0-276 GCF_056161165.1 Alteromonas sp. ABV2_168
TCAGGGCAGGGTAAGTCGGCCCCTAAGGCGAGGCAGAAATGCGTAGTCGATGGGAAACGGGTTAATATTCCCGTACTTATATAATCAGTGACGGAGGGACGGAGAAGGCTAGACAATCCTGGCGTTGGTTGCCCAGGTGAAAGTGTGTAGGCTGAGTGCTTAGGTAAATCCGGGTGCTTAAGGCCGAGACACGAGACGAGCTCCCAAGGGAGTGAAGTTGTTGATGCCCTGCTTCCAGGAAAAGCTTCTAAACTTATGATTATGTGAACCGTACCC
>NZ_JBSWYQ010000035.1:0-240 GCF_056161165.1 Alteromonas sp. ABV2_168
TTACGATACCGCCGATTTCGTCAGACGTACCGCTGATGAGCGGTGTATCGCTGGCGAGGTCACTAATGGCATTCACGTTCAGCACTGGCAGCGTCAGGTCGATGAGGCCGGAGGTATTCACCGTGGCCACATTGCCCGCGGCATCCAGCACCGACACGTTCACATCTAATAAGCCTTCTGAAATTGCCATGGGCACGTTGGCAGACCAGGTGCCGTCGCCGAGAACTGTGGCGTTGAAGC
>NZ_JBSWYQ010000036.1:0-240 GCF_056161165.1 Alteromonas sp. ABV2_168
TTCTGATGCTAACGCCTCTATCTTTGAAAGATGCTCTTCATGCTTTTTCTGAACTTCTGCATATTTAAGCTCCTGTAAGGCTATTTCAGCGTTTAGATCTTTCACAAACGTACCCCCCCCACCTCCCCCCCCACCCACCCCCCCCCCCATCCCCCCCCCCCCCCCCCCCCCCCCCCCCCCCCCCCCCCCCCCCCCCCCCCCCCCCCCCCCCCCCCCCCCCCCCCCCCCCCCCCCCCCCCC
>NZ_JBSWYQ010000037.1:0-216 GCF_056161165.1 Alteromonas sp. ABV2_168
GTTAATATTCCCGTACTTATATAATCAGTGACGGAGGGACGGAGAAGGCTAGACAATCCTGGCGTTGGTTGCCCAGGTGAAAGTGTGTAGGAAGTAAGATTAGGTAAATCCGGTTTTATAATTCTGAGACACGAGACGAGCTCCCAAGGGAGTGAAGTTGTTGATGCCCTGCTTCCAGGAAAAGCTTCTAAACTTATGATTATGTGAACCGTACCC
>NZ_JBSWYQ010000038.1:0-213 GCF_056161165.1 Alteromonas sp. ABV2_168
AACCATACAACGCCTAAGTAGCTTTTACTTAGAAGTTGTAAGTTAAAGACTGACTAATTAAAAAAGTTAGAGTAGCGTTACTCTGATTGATACTGATAGAAAGCTTTCCAGAATTGTTATAAAAAGTTTATGCCTGACGGCAATAGCGACGTGGTACCACCTGAATCCATTCCGAACTCAGAAGTGAAACGCGTTAGCGGCGATGGTAGTGTG
>NZ_JBSWYQ010000039.1:0-207 GCF_056161165.1 Alteromonas sp. ABV2_168
TAACAATTTGGAAAGCTGATATTAGTAATCAATCAAATTGAGTAACTGAGAATATCGAAAAGATGTTCTTTCAAAAGCTACTCTATCTGACAACGGCGCAGCGTAAGCTGCAATGTAATTGATTAGACAGTCATGCATACAACAGTGCTTAGATGCACACCTGACTCCGGATAAAAAGGCGGAGGTTAGGCAGCTGAAACCCATTCT
>NZ_JBSWYQ010000040.1:0-203 GCF_056161165.1 Alteromonas sp. ABV2_168
TGCATCGGTAGCAGTCGCTTCCACCGTGTAGCTACCTTCAGCCAGTTCTGCAGGGACATCGGCACTGAAGGTACCGTCAGGTTGCACGGTAGCGGTGACGGTTTGTGCATCGCCGTTGGCATCGGTGACCGTCAGCGTAACTGATTCGCCCGCTGGCAGATCGGTGGTGCCTGAAATAGTTGGTGTGGTGTCGTTACCGGTAC
>NZ_JBSWYQ010000041.1:0-203 GCF_056161165.1 Alteromonas sp. ABV2_168
GCAAAATCGAGTGCTTTTCTCGACTTTTGCGCAAGGAGGACATTCATTACACTCAGTTGTGTGCCAAGTCCTCAATGCTTATCTTAACAATTCTGGAAAGCTGGATATCTTCATCAATCAGAGTAACGCTACTCTAACTTTTTTAATTAGTCAGTCTTTAACTTACAACTTCTAAGTAAAAGCTACTTAGGCGTTGTATGGTT